>DATKOY010000136.1:0-16955 GCA_035524415.1 Solirubrobacteraceae bacterium
ATTTCGCAGGCTCGTCTATCCGATGCCCGAGGGTGGCGGCCTCGGCATACACGCGACGCTGGACGCCGCTGGCCGGGTGCGGTTCGGGCCCGACGTCGAGTGGGTCGACTCGGTCGACTACCGATTCGGTAGCGACCGCGCGGAGGCGTTTGCGACCGCGATCGAGCGCTACTACCCGGCACTCGATCGGGCGCGACTGGCGCCCGACTACACGGGAATCCGGCCAAAGATCTATGGCCCGAATGATCCGCCGAGCGACTTTCGCATCGACGGCCCCGAGCACCACGGCGTCGCAGGGCTCGTCAATCTCTTCGGCATCGAGTCGCCCGGCCTGACGGCATGCCTCGCGATCGGCGAGCAAGTGGCCGGGCTGCTCGAAGGAGACGCCACGCGCTAGACGCAGGACCGATCGCTGCGACGCAGCAACAGGTTCCGGTTTGACGCGGTGCCGTGTGGCCGCAACATATCGGACGCGAATGCGACAATCGCCCCGCAATCAAGGAGATTCACGAAGCCGCGCGTGACGCGCAAAGGCGACTGCGCATCGTCGAACGCCGCGCGCATACCGGGCTGCGATTTTCACTTAACGACCGCTCATCGAAATGCTCCGTTGCGCGTGCACGTTGGACCGCGCGCGAGGTGAGCGTTGCGCAACGACGCAACAGCGATTCGCGTGAATACCCGCACGGTTGGGTGCGAGAGCGCGAATCGAAATTCGAGTGCGTCAGAATGTGATCGCGCGCAGATCAACCGGACATTACGAGTGGCACGCTGTGCACCGGCATCGTCGAAGGACCTCGATGCCGGAGCAGGCATGCCAAGTTCGAACCCCGCGATCAGCGAAGCCGTGCGCGACGCCGGATCGTCCGCTCCTTCCTCTGCACATGCGAGGACCCGCCCCGTGCGCGCGCCCGTGAAGGGCCAGCCTCTGCTCGTCCAATGCCCGTGTCCCCGGGCGCGTCCAACCCCGCCGCCGCCGACCGAGTTCGAGATCGAAGTGCTGCAGACCGCGCGGTTCGCGGCGTACACCGGCCTCAACGCGATCACGCTCGCTAAGCGCGCGCGTCGCTACGGCGTGGCGTTCGCCGGAGCGGTCGTCGGAACCGTGGTCCTCGCGCCCTGGGAGACTGTCTGGTGGCTCGCCATTCTTCCGGCGAGCTTGACCGCGAGCCTCGGCTGGCAATGGGCTGTGCTGGCCTCAGCCGCTCGTCGCCTGCGGCGCGAAACCGGCTCTTGCTGAGGCGTCGGAGCTCGAGACGCTGGCGAGGTCAGTCGGCGAGTCGCAGATCGGGGCTGCGGGTCCCCGCGTTACGTCAAATCTCGCCGACCCTGCCCTATATATAGTGTGATCGCTGCCGCGCAGCCGGCCACCGGCGCACGGTGCGACTTCAGGACGCAGTCGCCCTCGGTCGACGCGGCAGGGCGAAATCAATTGCGGCCCGCCACCACCCGAAGTCCACGCGATCGTGCCAGTCGTCGTGATCGGCCCCGGACACTATCGTCATCTGCTTCGGTCCCGTCAGCGACTCGTAGAGTGCTCTTCCGAACCGGGCGGGCACGATGCGATCGCGCTCCGCGAGCGCGACGAGCACCGGCCCTTCGAATGCCCGAAGATTCTCGGCGCTGTCATAGCGGTCGGTCAGCAGAAGGCCGACCGGCAACCACGGGAAGTGATAGGCGGCGACTGACCTGAGTCGGTCCCACGGCGTCAGAAGGATGAGGCCCGAGACGCGCGCCCGTTGGCGCCCGGCCGCGGCGGCGGCGACTCCTGCGCCGAGTGACTCGCCAACGAGAACGATTGGACCTCCGTACAGCGCTTGCACACGGATGATCGTCTGCTCCGCGTCGCTGACGAGGCTGTTCTCGCTGAGCGTGCCGTCGCGCGGTCCGTAGCCCGGGTACTCGGCAAGGATCACGCGCAAGCCCAGTGCGGTCAGCGCCCGTGCGTAGTAAGCACGATGGCCGGCGTGACCTGCGTTGCCGTGAAACACGATCGCCGTGCCGCGCACCGATCCGTCCGGTGTGGCAATCAAGCCACGGAATGATTCTTCGGTCGGCCATGCGCGCAGCTCGGGCGACACGAGTGCCGCTACGGGCGCGCGATCCGGAAAATAGAGAAAGTGGTTCTGCACCATCGCACATCCGCAGGGCACGGCCAGGCATCTGACGATCGGCCCTAGCGACGCCCGCGCAATCGCTATAGAAGGCATTGGCGAAGATTACGCCGACCGAATGCGCCGCGGCATCGGCTCGGCCATCGCGATTCGCCCGGCCGCCATCGCTGAGCCGATCACCGTCAGTTGGACGCAGGTGGACCTAGCTGTGCACGGATGAGATCGCGATACGTCGTCGAGTGGTGCAGGTAGAACGTATCGTTCATCGGCGCATCCCGTGCCGACCCGTAGACGAGTATCACGCGGCCGGCCGGCACGAAGTCCCACGAGGCGCCCGAGCCGACGCGCCGCGAGGACCTCGATGGGCGGCGGCTCGGCAGCCGTCGCGACGCCGGCGGCAAGCATGCAGGCGACCGATTGATCGAGCTGCCTTCCCGCTCGGCCACGCCGGCTGGCCCGGCATCCAGCTAAGCACCGCGACGCTCGGAGTTCAGCGCGCGGCTGATTGCTGAACTTCACAGTGTGCAAACGGAGGCGGACGCGGTTCATGAAACCGTAGCAATTCTTGTGCCTAATTTACGCACTGCAGCACGTCCG
The DNA here is from genome assembly GCA_035524415.1 of Solirubrobacteraceae bacterium. Lineage (GTDB taxonomy): Bacteria > Actinomycetota > Thermoleophilia > Solirubrobacterales > Solirubrobacteraceae > Palsa-465. The sequence goes on from DATKOY010000136.1 coordinate 2,712, forward strand.
GAGTCGCGCATCGATGGCAATGGCACGAACGGCGACCGGTGCACGTCCGGCGAACGCCGGAAGCTCGACGTTTCTCGCAACGACTTCGACACCACGGTAGCCCAATGCCCGACAACGCCTACTCGATGTCCGACTCGACCATCCCCTGGCCCCGAAGAACACTCATCCGCCTGATCGAGGCGGCGTCGGGTCAGTTGCGGCTTCAGAAGAGCTACAACAGCTACCGCGCGCACGCGCGCCCGCCGGGGGCCTTCTGGAGCGACGTCATCCGCCTGTTCGACATCAAGGTCGTGCTCGACCCGCAATCGATCGACAACATTCCGCGTCACGGGCCGGTGATGATCGTCGCGAACCATCCGTTCGGGATTCTCGACGGCGTACTCCTGTGCTGGCTGGTCAGCCAGGTGCGCCAGGACTTCAGGATCATGCTCGACAGCGGCCGGTACGTTCCGGAAATGGGCGAGCACGCGATCATGATCGATGCGTCCGGTACCCGCCGCGCGCAGAAGGTGAACGCCGCCGCACGCAGTGAAGCGCGGCGTACGCTCGACACCGGTGGCGTGCTGATCATCTTCCCGGCCGGCGGAATCTCGACTTCTCCTGATCGATGGGGCCGCACTCCGGCGATGGACTTCACATGGCATCCGTTTGCGGCGCAGGCGCTGACCCGCGCGCAGTGCCCGGTGCTGCCCGTCTGGTTCGATGGTCAGCACGGCCGCCTGTTCCAGATCGCCAGTCACATCAGCGTGACGCTGCGCTGGGGCATGCTGCTCGGCGAGAACATGCGGCGCCTCAAGGCGCCGATCCGCATGATCGTCGGCAAGCCCATCCCGTACGCGGCGCTTCCGGAACAGCGCGATCGCTCGTCCCTGTCGCAGGACCTTTGCTACCGGACCTACGCGCTCGGCGGCATCGACGCCTCCGTACCCGGGCGTATTCGCGGCTGGCCGAAGGCGCTGCAGCCAAAGACTGCGCGCCCGGCTGCGCGGGCAGCGGCGCGACCGCCTGCGCTGCCGGAGCTGTCTCGGGAGCGCGCCTGACGCCGACCCGCGCGTTGGGCGGAGTCGAGTCGGCGTAATGGGCAGTCGCGCTCCGGATGCGCGGCGATTACGCGCCCGCGCCGCCGCGCATGCGGTGTGCGGTGCACCATCCCCTCGGCGTGTCGAACGATCCGGGGCTGCGAAATCAGCCGGCCGGCCGCTTACCAACGAGCTCGTTCAGGCGCGCGGTGAGCTCATCGGGCGTGAATGGCTTCGGAAGGAACGCTGCGCGGTCACTGGCAAACAGAGCTCGATGGCGCGGATCGGGCGCGTAGCCGGACATGTAGAGGACTTTAAGCCCGGGCCGCAGCTCAGTCGCCCGGGCGCCGAGCTCGACGCCACTCAATCCCGGCATCACGACGTCGGTCAGCAGCACGTCGATCCGAAACGTGGGATCGCCCAGCAACGACAGCGCGTGCTCGGCATCGCGGGCCGCGATGCCTTCGTAGCCGCTCAGCGTCAGCGCCTGGAGCAGCATGCTGCGAAGGTCGTCGCGATCCTCAACGAGCAGAACGGTCCCGCTGCCCGGCCCGATGGCGGTCGCGGCCGGGCGCTCGCGTTCCTCGGCGCGGGTGGTCAGTCGCGGCAGGGTGATTCTGAATGTGCAGCCCGCGCCGGGACTCGTATCGAGACTGATCGTGCCGCCGGCCCCGGTGACAATCCCGTAGACAGTCGAGAGCCCGAGACCCGTACCGGCGCCCTCCTTCGTCGTGAAAAATGGCTCGAACGCACGCGCCCGCGTGGCTTCCTCCATCCCGACGCCGGTGTCGGCGACCGTCAGGGAGACGCTGGAATCCGTACCGCGCTTGGTCTCGATCAGCAGCTGACCGCCGTTCGGCATGGCGTCGCGCGCGTTGACGGCGAGGTTCATCAGTACCTGCTCGAGCTGCGAGCGGTCGGCCCAGACGTTGCCGGCGTCGTGCGCGAGAGTCAGGCGCAGCACGATGTCATCGCCGATCACGCGCTCAATCATCTGCGCGGTTTCCTGGACTACGACGTTGAGGTCCAGCACCTCGTTGCGACCGACCTGAGAGCGGCCGAACGTCAGGAGCTGTTTCGTCAGTGCTGCAGCGCGCTGACCGGCATTGATGATCCGCGCGAGGTCGGCGAAAACCGGGTGCCCGGGACCGAGCTTGCGTTGGGCGAGCGCCGCCTGCCCGAGCACGACGCCGATGATGTTGTTGAAGTCGTGCGCCACGCCGCCCGCGAGACGCCCGAGGGCCTCAACCTTCTGCGTGTGCCGCAGTTCGCGCTCGAGCTCCGTCTGTCGCAGGCGCAGGCGTTCCTCCTCGCGCTGGCGCGCGAAGAAGTCCGGAATCCGAAAATGAGCTGCGCGCGGTGCGATGTCCGGATGCGCTGCAACGTAGGCGGCAATCTGGTCCGAAATTCGCTCCGGGGGCGCCATGACGAAACGACAGGTCTCGTCACCCTTGGCGCGGCACAGCAGCTCCGCCGCCACCAGCTTCGGACCGAAGCTCTCCTCGCACCATCCCGAAGAGTAGCCGGCGTTCATGATGCACACGGGCACGTCGCTGTGCCGGTTGCTGCGCACCCACGCATCCGACTCGAACGAATACGGGTGGTCGTAGACGAGGCAAAAGTCGGCGTCCGGCGAAGGGCGCGATTCCGCAGAGATCTCGACAAAGGCCCAGCCGGCATGCGCGAAATGCACCGGTCCCGCGGACAGCCGCGCGATCGGATCGGTCAGCTGCATCCGGTCGTGGAAATCGTGGGCATCCGTCCGTCCCATCGCGTGCGCGAGGTCGAACAGGATCGAACGCGAGAATTCGTCGGCCTCGGCGTGGCGGTCCGCGCCGTAGAGGGACCGGACCAGGTCAAAGAACTCGATCGACAGCGACGCGGCGCGCAGCAGCACGTAGCGCTCGCCGTGGATCTCGATCGTGCCGCGGGTGGGATCGTCGACCCGCTCACTGAAGAAGCGCGAGACGACCTCCTCGGCGCGGGCGAATACGCCCTCCATGAGATCCGGAACCCGAACGGTCTTCACTAGATCGGCGGCCCGTGTGGATGCGGCGGTGCCAGTATTGCATAGCGCTCGCCGGCGGAGCGAGCGACGGTGCACCGTCGCTGACTTTCGTTCACGACTCGCGCGGCAGTCGCTACGTCGTCGTAACCCCAGCGAGGAGCGAGCGCCAGCCGAGGCCGGAAAGCGTGCCGCTCAGCGGCACGTATTCGGCGCCGACCCAGCCAGCGTAGTCGGACGCGCGGATGGCGTTAAAGACGGCGCGCCAGTCGACGCGGTCGGTTCCGGGCTCGTGACGTCCGGCGCAGTCGGCGATCTGCACGTGTCCGACGTGCGGCCGCCAGCGCTCCCACGCCTCGCACGGGTCGAGGCCCATCCTCGTGGCGTGGTAGACGTCGAACTGCAGGCGCACATGGGCGCCGGTCCGGCGAAGGACCGACACCGCCGTTTCGAAGTCGGTCACGCAGTAGTCGGGGCGGTCAGCCGGATTCAAGGCCTCGAGCAGCGGCGTGACGCCGTGCGCGGTGCAAAGCTCGGCAGCCATCGCCAGGCGCTCGACCACACGGTCGAGGCCTTCGGCCCAATCCGCCGCGCCACTTCGACCCGCGAGAACGTTGATGCACGGCGAGCCGAGCGCCATCGCGTAACGAAATCCGCGCTCGAGCTCCGACCGGAATAGATCGGCCGCGCCCGGCAGGCAAGCGAGCCCCAGAGATGCGGGATCCGGGCCGATCGGGGCATTGATCAGGGCGACCTCAATCCCCGCGGCCTCGGCCGCGCGCGCGAGGACGTCCGCGGGTTCCGCGTACGGGAACTGCAGTTCGACGGCGTCGAATCCCGCGTCGCGGGCGGCAGCAAAACGATCGCGAAGAGGCCACTCCGTAAAGAGCATGCTGAGGTTGGCGGCCAGCTTCAGCATGCAGACTCGCGCGCCAGCAGTGCGTAGAACTCCGGAAGCAGCGAGATTTCCAGCTGCCCGAGGCCATGCCCGCCGGCGAGCTGGTAGGCGCGCGCGGTGGCCGCAGCGATGCAGGTCGGTTGTCCGAGGGCACGCGCCGTCTGGTCGACGAGTTCCGCGTCCTTGCGCATGGTGCCGACCGACCCCGTGCGCGGCCCCGAGACGCCTGCCGCCATTCGCCGGCCGAAGAGCCTGAGCAGGGCGGAGTCGGCGTAGCCGCCCGAGAGGGCCTCAGGGATCGTCCCGCCATCGATTCCGCCCGCACGGCCAACCGCGATCGCCTCGGCAATCGCCAGCAGCCCGGCCGACACGATCAGCTGGTCGCACAGTTTCATCGTCTGGCCGGCGCCGAGTTCCCCGACGCGGATGACGCGCTTCGCAAGTGCGTCCAGCACGGGCCGGGCGCGATCGATGTTCTCGATCGTCCCGCCGCAGAAGATGATCAGCTCGCCGGAGGCTGCTCCGCCGGGCCCGCCCGATACAGGCGCATCGAGCCACGCAAAGCGTCCGACTGCGCTCGCCCGCTCGGCGAGACGCCTCGTTGCGTCCGGGCCGATCGTAGAGAAGTCGACAATCAGCCGCGGGCCGTCGAGCGTCCCGGCCGACGCCACACCGGACGCCCCGAACATGACATCCCCGACGGCCTCGGCGTTCGTGACGCAAAGACAGACAATGCCTGCAGCGCGGGCCGCCTCGGCCGGCGATCCTGCCGCGCGCGCCAAGCCCGACGGGCGGTCGCAGCTTGGCTGCGTCGCGGTTCCACACGGTGAGCGCAAAGCCTCGCTCGAGAAGTCGCCGCGCCATCGCAGCCCCGAGAAGTCCTGTTCCGAGCAGTGCGACACCAACCGACGACTCAGTCACGTTCAACTCCCGATGGCGGTCCGGCGCGTTCGGTCGCGCGACTACACGCCAGCTTCGCACGGCGTTCGAACCCCGCGCGGTGGCTGCGGCAAGTGTAGGCGGGCCGGGTCGCCGGAGTGAAACGGCGTTGCGCTCGAGTCCGGCCGCCGCTGTTCCTGGGGGCCGCCCGGACGGGCGCGCCTAAACCGGGCGCTGGCCCGTAAAGGCATCGAATCGTCGCGGATCGCCGCCCGGAGTCAGCTGGAGCGCGATCGTCACAAGATTCGACCTCGCGACGCCTAGCTCAGGCGATCACCGCGGCTGGCCACTGCGCGTGCGTGCAAGCTCGCACAGCGATTGATTGCGTCGTCCTGCCGCGCCCGATGCCGGAACTTCGGCAGATCGACCGTCGTGATCGGCCCGCCGGTTCCTGCACGTCTCAACGCGTGTAATGAGCAAAAGCCTCGGCGAGATCGCTCGGGTCGGCAATCCGCCAACCGCGGCGTGAGAATTCGGCCCACTCGTCGGGCGTCGGGAACGTGTAGTACGCGCCGCTCCCTGCGGGCTGCGGCGTGCGGCGCGGCGAGCGCCCGCCCGCGATATCTCCGACGGCTGCCGCCAGGAGCCCGATGCCGCCGGGATAGAGCGCGAGTACGTGCCAAAGCAGGGACCGCTCGCGCTGCACGGGGATCGTCTGGATGCCGACGATGTCGCCGGTGTCGATGGTGCCGTCCTGGATGTAGTGAAGCGTGCAGCCGATCTCCGACTCGCCGTTCATGAGCGCGCGGAACGTCGCTAGCACGCCGCGATACGCAGGCAGCAGCCCCGAATGGAGGTTCAGCACGCCGTGCCGCGGGATCGCGATGGCCGCACTCTTGAGGATCGAGCCGTAGCGGATTGTGACGATCAGGTCGGGAGCGAAACGACGGATAGATTCGAGACCCGCGGGGGCATTTGCATTCGGCAGCGAGACCGTCGGAACGCCGCGCAGCTGTTCCAGCTCACCGAAGGAGAGGTAGCGCGTGCCCGTGTCCGGCAGCCCCGCCCGCTCCAGGATCGGAAAGAATACGTCGTTTGGCAGAGACTGCTCCGCGCACCGCAATTCAATGCGTGCCGCGGGCTCCGCCTGCTGCGACTGCGCAGCGCCGACCCGTTCGGAGAGCCCAACGAGCACGTCGTGACCGGTGAGCGCCGGAAGCAGCCGGTTGAATGCCAGGCTGCTTGCGAGATCGCGAGTGAGACAGGCGAGGATGCGCATGAGGTTTCGATAGCAAACGCCTTGCGCGAGCGCTTGTGAGCCCGCCGACCGGTGCGGGAACGCGTGGGCGGGCTCGGCCGGACGCGATAGACGCTACCGGTCGCGCCGTCGCTCGATCGCTCGCAGAAGTTGCAGGGCCAACGGCGTCAAAAAAGGGCGGGAGACCGGTTGGTCCCCCGCCCAGGTCGATCGAGCGCTTTCTACTTGAACTGCACTCTCAGGCTCGCGTACCAGAACGCGCCGTTGATCCCGAAGGGACCGCCGTTGCGCGGATAGATCTGGCCGTCAAGCGTGCCGCCCGTCAGCGTGAACAGCGGGTTGTCCGGCGACGCCGCGATCTTGTCAGGATAGGTATTGAAGACGTTGCTCCCGCCGACCGTCAGCATGTAGTGATCCATGAACGTATAGCTGACGTCGAGGTCGGTCGTGAACTTGGCACCGAACTCCTGCCCGGCCGTGATGTTGCCATTAGTGTCGCGCGCAGTCGGGTAGTCGTTCGCGTCGACCCATGAGCCATAGTAGTTCTCGCGCAAGTTGAGCGACAGGTTGCCGAGCGCCCAGTTCGCGAACAGCGTCGCCCGATGGTTGGGGGCGAGTCGCTGAATGTCGATGAGCTGGTAGCTGCCGATCGCCGCAGGGTCGTAGCTCGTGGCCTCGCTCTTGTTGTAGTTGTAGGCGAGCGAGAGGTTGAGCTTGCCGCCGGCCAGGTTCGTGCGGTAGGTGCCGACGAGGTCCACACCCTTGGTCGAGGTGTCCAGCGAGTTCGTGAAATACTGCACCGAACCGCCAGCGCCGACCCCTGCAAGCTCGGGCAGCGCGGCGATGTCGGCGTCAGTCACCGTGTAGCTCTTCGAGATGAAGATGCGGTCTCGGACGTTGATCTTGTAGAGGTCGATCGTCGCCGTGAGGTCGCTCGTAGGCTTCAGCACGATACCAGCGCCAAAGTTCGTCGATCGCTCGGGCTTGAGCGGCTTTGCCCCGTAGTACTGAGCAACCGCGCTCGTGACCGGGAACGTGCCCTGCTGCAGGGACGTTCCCTGAAAAAACGTCGTCGTCAGCACCTGGGTGTTGTTCTGTCCGGGCGACGGCGCGTGGAAGCCGCTGCCGGCGGTGGCACGCAGCGCAACCATGTCATTGATGTGCCAGATCGCGTTGAGCTTGCCCACCGTGGCGCTGCCGAACGACGAGTAGCTCTCGTAGCGGACCGCCGATCCGACGCTGAGTTCCTTGGTGACGTCGCCTTCGAGGCCGAGGTAGACGCCGTGGCTGTTCTGGCTATGCGACCCGGCATAGAGCGTGCTCGTACCACCGTAGCCACTCGCCGCCGGCGATTCCGCGACGGTGCTCGTGCCGTAAGGGCAAGCGGCCGGTGCCAGATTGGCGCAGGACGTGTAGACGCCCGGCGCGGTCTGGACGTACAGGGGGTGCGGCGCGGCGTACGGGCCGGAATCCCAAGACTGGTCGTCACCCGGGGTCGCAGTGAACTCCTCGCGACGGAATTCGAACCCGCCGGACAGGGTCAACGGGCTCGCCAGGCCAGCGTTGATCCCGTAGGTGAGATCGAGGTTGGTGTCGAACTCCTTCTGGATCAGCTTGCCGAACTCGAACCTCGTCTGCGACGCGCCGCCGAACGACGGGCTGATCGAGTCGTACATCGACAGGTCGAGCGTGTTGTCGCTCGAGGACACGGACAGGTCGTAGCCGACGCCGTCCGTGGTCTTGCCCTTCAAGCCCACCGTTCCGTACGCCTCGCTGGAGTCACCGACGAATCGTGGCGTGAAGCCGCCCGGATAAATGGAACTCAGATTGAACACATTGTTGTCCACCACGTACGCGCCGGACGGGCAGGTTGCGTTTCCCGCCGGGCACTGCGTCTGGTAGTACGGGTGCTGGAAGAACGACCGGCCGCCCATGTCGATTACGTCACCCGTCGTGGTTGTGAACGGGCGGGTACCGATCAGTGACGAGCGAAAATTGAAGCTCTCGTCCGTGTGATTGGACGCTACATTGCCGAACAGGTAGATCTGGCTCGTGTCCGTGACATTGAAGGCCGAGTTTAGAAGCAGCTTGTAGCCGCGGCTCGGCGACTGGCCCCAGATCTGCGCCGGCAGCGGATAGTTGGGTAGCTGGTTGGCAAGGGTCGGGTTCTCGGTGGCGAATACGGCTGCGACCGGGCGCGTAACGCCGCGGCTGGTCTGGCCGTCGTCGTCGTACTCGGCCGACAGGTTGGCGAATCCGACGTTACCGAACCTGAGGCCACCGTTGAAGGCGTATTGGTAGCTCTTGCCGTCGCTGTGGTCCTGATAGTTCCCGTAGCGGGCCTGAACCTCAAACCCGGCATCGTCGCGCAGACCGTAGTTGAGCACGCCGGCAATGGCGTCGGACCCGTACTGCGCGGTTGCGCCATCGCGGAGCACTTCGAGGTTCTTGACGGCGATGGACGGGATCGAGGACAGGTCCGAGCCCTGCGATCCGAACGCGAGCTCGGTGTCGCCGCCGGCGTAGACCTGGACGAGCGCCGAGCGGTTGAAGCGCTTCCCGTTGAGCATCACGAGAATCTCATCTGACGGCAGACCGCGCAGCGAGGGCGCGCGCACCAGGCTCGACGCATCCGAGATCGTGTTCTGCCCGACGAAGAACGACGGGACGACGTTCTTGAGCTGGTCGAGCATGTTCGCCGCTGGCTGCGTTTGCAGCTCGGCGCTCGAAATGATGTCGACCGGCGAAGCGGAATCGGTCACGGTGCGATCGGTACGACGCGTACCGGTCACGATTACCTCGCCGATTTCGCTGCCGGGCGACCCAGCCGTACTCGCGCCAGCAGCCGGCTTTTCCTGGGCACCGGCCATGTTCATGGCCAGCGCAAGGACAGCGAAGGTCCCCAGTGGCAAGAGATGCTTCATGCGTGATCTCCCTGTTGGATCTCGAGCGTCAACGCGACCGGCGCACCCATCCGATGCCCCGACTCGCAGCATTCGTCGCGGCGCCATAGCGGCGACCGCGACTCCCCAAGGCCTGGACACGTCGCACGACCCGAAGGCGCCATTGGCCGACGCGGCTGCGGCGACGGATTCCCGTCAAGCTCTTCCGCCATCCCCTCAGTTCGGATCCGGACCCGCCCGCAACATCGGTCGCAGCGCGCGTCCGAGACCCGATGGACGTTATCTTCGCGCGTTGCTATTTCGCAACGACGCTATCTGTTGTGTATCCGAGTGTAGGTGCGCTGAAACCGGCTTGCAACAGCCGCGAGCGAGAGGTGCATGTGGCGGGAACCGAACCAGGACCCGGTTCGTCGTTGTCCCGCAACACCCCTCTTAGGGCCTCGCTGGGGCGATTCGGGCCGCCGCGGCTGGGCGCAGCCGACCTCAGGGCGCCAGTAGCTCCACGGTTCGCGGTCCCGCGAGGCCGCCGAAGCGCTCATCAACCGCAATCAACCGATCGTCGGCGCCCCGTCGGCGCCCGCTTGCGATCAGCGTCTCCGCGTCGTGGAGGGCCGAAGCGAGCTCGGAGTCGAGAGCGCGTTCGCATGCTTCGGCCGCTGCACCCGCGGGGGCGACGCCCTTGAGAAGCACGCGCAGCGCGCGCCTCAGCGCCTCGGGAGGTGCCACCTCATGGTCGAGGCGCGGCTGAATGAAGTCGTCGAGGTTGGAGACGCAAGAGCGGTACAGCGAGCGCACGCTTCGGAGCTGATCGTAAGCGTGCGGCTGGTCGCGTTCGCCAGTGACGAACACGAGGGGTGACGTCCGGCGAAACCGCTGGAACAGCTCCCGCGGCGGAAGCGGGGCGTCGGGGTTTCCGATCGGATCGCTCCCGGCGTCGAGGAACGCGCCTCGAAAGTTGTCCGGATAGCCGAGTGCGAGCCGAAGCGCAACGCGCGAGCCTCCCGAGAACCCGCCGACGTACACGTGCTCGGAATTGATGGAGTAGCGGCGCAGCACGTTGTGCGCGGCCAGCAGTACATGGGGTGCGCGGCCAGCGAGCGCCATCTCGTCGTTTCCCGAGCGTTCGGCGCTGACGAAGATCACGCCGAATTCATCGAACACCCGTCCCTACCCGTCCGGCAGGTTTGCGTCCTGCCACGGAGGCACGAACACGAGCAGCGCGTACCCGCCCTCGGGCTGCCGCGGCGGTACGTGTACGGTGAAGCGCTCGGCCGAGAGCTCGACAGGCCGCCCGGCAAAATGAAGCCGCCTTCGCGGGCTGCCCGGTGCTTCTGCCGGGAGCCAGTCAGAACGGCAGCGGCTGCAGGTCGGGCTCGACCCAGGTGCGACGCGCCGCGACGGAGAAGAGCAGCGGTCGTGACCAGTACGTGAGCAGCCAGTCGGAGCGCCCGAAGGGCGAAGACAGGAGTGCCGCGAGCGCACTCGACAGGCTCGCATCCGGTCGCGCAGCAAGCCATGACACTGCCGCGCGCAGCGAGGCGATCGTAATCGTCTCGTGGTAGCCGCTCGTGTCCGTGTTCGCGACGCCGGTCTGCTCGTTGTAGGCCCGGATCAGGCGCGGCATCTCGGCGTACGCGTCGTGCTCGGGACGTTTGAGCAACCAGAGCGCGGCGGCGAAATGCGCTGCGTGCGTCCATTCGGGCTTGGGAAGGGTACGGTCGATGAGGCCGCGGCCAATGCGCTCTATCGCCTCGTCGGTCAGGTGAATCATGGTCAGTGCTCCTGTCATGAGTGAGGACCGGACGGAGCAACGGCGAAGCCCCGCCGGGTGCGGGGCTTGCGACTGTCGAATCCGAAACGAGTGGGAGTGATCAGGTCTCGGGGCGAACGCGCGCAAACGCCGCACAGACGCAGCGCTGCAGTTGCTGGACGCGATTCAGCCGGACGACCATCCAAGTAATCTAGCGTCGGCTCGTCGTGTGGTCAAACCGTCGACCTCAGCGATCGCCGGCTGCACGCATCCGACGGCAGGCGACACGTATTCCCGTTATCCACAGTCGGCGTGCGGCGACAACGTCGACGCAAGACGGTCCCGCAACCTTGCCCCATCACCGGGCCGAATCCTTATATAACCAGCCGTGCGGCCCGGCCGACTGTGGCGGGCGCCGCACCGATTCCGTGCGCGCTACACTGGTCTGCGATGCTCGACTACGCCCTCTACATTCCCGCCGGCCTCCTCGTCGGCATGCTGGTGGGTCTCACCGGCGTCGGCGGCGGCTCGCTGATGACGCCGATACTGGTGCTGCTGTTCGGTCAGGCGCCTACGGTGGCGGTCGGTACCGACCTCATCTTTGCGTCGATCACCAAGCTCGCTGCGACGGCATCCTTCGGATACAGCCGGCGCGTCGACTGGCCGGTCGTTGGCCGGCTCGCAGTCGGCAGCCTGCCGGCCTCGGTGGCGGTGCTGCTGTGGTTCTGGCTCTCGGGAGGCACTGTCGCGGGCGTCGACCAGCTCATCATGAAGAGCCTGGCCGTGATGCTCGTCGTTACAGCGCTCGGCATGCTGATGCAGGCGTCGCTGCGCCGCCTCGGGCTCAAGGTGACGTCAACCTCGCTTCGTCGGACCGAGCGCTGGACGCCGGCGCTCACAATCATCACCGGCCTACTCCTCGGAGCAGCCGTGACGCTGACCTCGGTCGGCGCGGGCGCACTCGGCGTCGTTGCACTCCTCTATCTCTATCCGCTGCGCCTGACCTACGATCGCCTCGTCGCGACCGATATCGCGCACGCGCTGCCGCTGACGCTTGTCGCCGGTCTCGGCCACGCGACCCTTGGGCACCTGAACCTTCCGGTGCTCGGCTTCCTGCTGATCGGCTCGATTCCCGGGGTGCTGATCGCATCGCGGCTCGCGATCCGACTGCCGCAGCGCGTGACTCGCACGCTGCTCGCGATCGTGCTCGGACTCGTCGGCGGACGGATGCTGGTCGGCCTCTGAGCGTGCGCTCAGCCTTCGTGCAGGCCGCACTCGCGCTTGAGCCCGAAGAAGCGCAGCCCTTCCACGCAGCCAGCCTCGGACAGCGACCGCGTCGTGTGCCAGTCGCCGATCGACAGATACCCCTTGTCCCACAGCGGGTGGTACGGCAGCGCGTGCTGCGCGAGGTACTGGCCGACGTCACGGTCCGTCCAGTCGAAAAGCGGGTGAACCCTGTAGCGGCCGCGACGATACTCGATCGGCGCCACCGACGCTCGCGTAGCCGCCTGCTGGCGGCGAAGCCCCGAGAACCACGTTTCCGCTGACAGGTCGCGCAGCGCGCGTTCCATCGGCTCCCGCTTGTTCATGCGGTTGTACCGGTCGATGCCGTCGACGCCCTGCTCCCACAGCTTGCCAAAGCGCGTTTCCTGCCAGGCCGGCGAGACGTCGGAGCGCACCACCTTCAGATTCAGCCGCAGCCTCGTCGTCAACTCGTCGACGAAGCGGTAGGTCTCGGGAAACAGATAGCCCGTGTCGATCAGCACGACCGGGATCGCGGGGGCGGCGCGCGTGACCAAGTGCAGCATCACGGCCGCCTGCGCGCCGAAGCTGGAACTCAGCACGTGAGCGCCAGGCAGCAGCCGCAACGCATACTCGACGCGCTCAGTTGCGGCGAGCGCCACGAAGGCGCGATTGATGTCGTCCAGCGACCCACGGTCGCCCGGCTCGACATCATTCGGCAGCAAGCGGGCCAACGCGGCTTTCATCGGACTCGCGACTCTGGCGACGACGCGCGTGCAAACGGCAGCCTGATCCACACCGTCCAGATGGTAGCGGCGCCGGGTCGATTCGCGACAGCGTCGTTTGGTTATGCGCCCATAACGGTAGAGGCTAAGATCGCGCGGTTCGTCCAGTGGGCGGGGCCGCCGCGCCATGAACGAGATTCATCACCTTGTCGAGACGGTGGCCCTGGGCCGCTACACTCCGGGAACGCTGGCGGCGATCCCGTACGTCGTGTGCGGGGCGCTGCCAATCGCGGCAGTCGTCAGGGAATGGCGCGACGGCCAGGCTCCGCTGGAAAAGGTGGGTGCGATCGAAGCGGCCGAGTGAAACAGCGCCCGCGACGCGAAACGGGCGCGCCGCCGCCCGTCCCTACGCCGCGCCGCGCCCGAACCAGCGGCCGACCCGCCGCGCGTAGCGGTCGTACTCATCGCCGAACTTGGCCCTCAGGGCCTGTTCTTCCGGACGAATCTGGAACTGCTGGATGAGCACGACGAAAATAGGCGGCCCAAACGCAGCGCTCAGCGAGGCGAGATGAATGGCCCACCCGGCCAGCAGCAGCGCGAGTCCCAGGTACATCGGGTTGCGCGTCCAGGTGTAGATGCCGTCGGTCACGAGCGCACTCGCCGTGTCGATCGCGATTGGATTGACAGTGGTCCGCGCGCGCCTGAACTGAATCAACGCCGTCACAGGCGCGATTGGGGCGATCAGCATCAGCCCGACGCCCAGTCGGCGCCACGGGTCCGGGAACAGCGTGAGCAGCGGGACGAAGCGGTTTGCAGCCCACATGGCGAGGCCAAATAGCAGCATCCAGACAGGCGGCGGAATGGGTGAGCTTCGCATCGGCTGGACTCGCGCGAGAACGGCGGCGTTCGGACGTCGCGAGTGTAGCGGACCTGGGGCTACGGCGAGGACCAGCGTGGAGCCGGCGCTGGATCGCGTCGGCGATCGGGGCTACGACGCCTCGTGATGCACGTCGTACGCGGGCTCGCGCACGTGGGTGAAGACGCCATCGTCCTGCAGGATGATCAGGCCGCCGGACAGCGAGGTCCAGCGCCAGGCCTCGAGGTTGCGCGCGAATTCGCGTCGTTCGATGACGCCGACCACGGTCCCGTGGGCGCCACTTGTCAGCGTGACGCGGTCACCGACGCTGAACAGCATCATTGGCTCGTCCTCAGGCTATCGCTTCCCGGGGCTGCCGCCCCGCGTCTGCCGCAAGCGCGGCCGCCCGGTCAGTACGCTCCCACGTGAATTCCGGCTCGGCACGACCGAAATGCCCGTAGCTCGCTGTCTTCTGATAGATCGGTCGCAGGAGATCCAGCATCTGCACGATGCCTTTCGGCCGGAGGTCGAAATGGCGCCAGACGAGATCCTCGAGCCGGTTGTCGGGGAGCACGCCAGTACCGGAGGTCGTCACCATGACGCTCGTCGGCTTGGCGACCCCGATGGCGTACGACACCTGGACGAGGCACTTCTCGGCGAGTCCTGCCGCAACGATGTTCTTCGCGACATAGCGCGCGGCGTACGCCGC
>DATKOY010000137.1:0-18891 GCA_035524415.1 Solirubrobacteraceae bacterium
CAGACGTCGCCGTTGGGATCGTCCCGCTCGTGCCGGAGCCGGCGATCGCATTCATGGAAAGCGCTCGTTCGGTGTCGGCGCCGCGACCGCTAGCTGAGGGGCAGTCCCACGGCAAACGCTCGCACGCGAGTTCGCATCAAAGCAGGGCCGCCGACGTGGCCGGCCACGGCGGCAGCGTGGAGATGCTCACCTTTGGCGAAACCCAGGGGAGTTCCGGCCGTCTCGTGGCGTCGGCGCCTTCCCTGAGATGAACGCATTGCGGGGTTTGCCAGCGCCCGGCGGCGCACACATGAAAGCGGGGCAGCGCGGAGTCACGTTCCCCTGGCCTATCAGGGCGCCGCGCTCGCCGCTGGCTGTCGCTCAGCCGGAATGCGGCAGTCCTGCACCGGACCGCTCCTTCTCGTCCTGAGCACGAGAGATCCTCGCCAGGATCGCGGCTGGTGTTCTTTCAGGAAGGGAGCACAGCGCCGAGCGGGCCGGCCGTTTGCAGCTCGCCTGCGTCGACGCCCGGGTGCAAGCACGACGCACGACCGCTGTGACGCTCGGCCGGCGTTAGCTGGCCCGTCGTGAGCCGGCGAGCGGGCCGGCGAGCTCGCCCTCGAAACCGTGGCGGAGCAACGCCGTCAAGACGCCGCCCTACCAGTAGAAGCGCAACTCGTTCGCACCGGCAGTGAGGCTGACGGCGGGCCCTGGCTTGCGCAGCTCCTTGCGAACGGGGAGAGGATCGTCTGGTCGGCGACGACGGGCGGTGTGATCGGCACAACCCAGCGACTGACGTCCGATCGCGACCTCGGTGAGATGCGAGTCCTCGCGTAGCTGCTTTGCCTGGGAGCATCCGAGCGTTGACGGCATTGCGATTGGTGTGCTCGGGCCCCGTCGGGAGGAGTACTCACGACTGACCCTGTCCGCGCTTCGGCAGAATGGAGAGCGATGCGGCCGATCCGCCGCCGATCATGTACGCGCGCCGTCGGCGCGACCGGCGGTTCGTTCCGTGAGCGGAGCGTGAGTGGTCGCGTCTAGCGTGGCGGCACGAGCGGTCGCGGCCGGGCATCTGCCTGCTGGACGCCAACGCAGACGCGGGCGCGGGGGTCCAGACGTTCGATGCGAACGTCGGGAGCTCACGAGCGCCGAGGTTGTGAACGCGAACCGTCTTGTTTTCCCGCCCGTATCCCGTTCTAATTGACTTTCGGGTGTTGATGATCGACGGGGCTCCTCACAGTCGGACCTGTGCGCTGGTCGTGAGCGCGTGGCTCTTAGCGGCCGCGGCCGCCTCCGCGCATGTGAGAGTCGACCGCACCGCGCCGTCTCTGTCGATCCGGAGCCCGGTGGCGGGTGCGTGGCTGGCGGTGTCGCCGGTAACGGTGACGGCGACGGTGTCCGATCGGGGGTCTGGGGTTGCTCGGGTGACGTGCGGTGGCCGTGCGGCCGCCGTCAGGCAGGGCCGCGTGCGTTGCCTGGTCAAGCTGCGCCGGGGCTCGAACGCGATCCGCCTCCGGGCGGTCGACCGTGCCGGCAACGCCCGGGTAAGGACGCGGCGCGTCATGTACGCGCCTGGGGTGCTGCCCGGACCGCCCGGCGCCCGTGCGCTGGCGAGCGTGCGCGACACCGCGAGCAAGAGCCCGGGGATCCGGCGCGACCAGACGGTTCGCGATGGTCCCTTGGTGGCGAGGACGATGATCGAGATCGCGTTCGCGCCGGGCGCGAGGATTGGGCAGATCGACGCGCTGCTCGAGTCGATCCGCGGCCAGATTATTTCGAGCCTCGCCGGTGTGGCCGTGCTTGAGGTCAGGATCCCGGACCCGCACACGCTGGCGGGCCTGCATGGGGTGATCGGCCGCGTGAAGCACAGCACGGCGGTCCGCTACGTCAACGAGGGCGTGATCGCCGGTGCTGACGAGTTGCCGTCGAATCTGGCTGCGAGCAGCAGCGGCGACATCCAGAAGCTTGCCGGCCAGTTTGCGATCCGCGCTCCCGCGGCCTGGAACGCGCGCGCGCTGATCGCTCGGGGCCGCCGCCCGACGGTCGTGGTTGCCGACTTCTTCGGCGGGGGTGTGCCGGACGTGGCGCTCGACGCCGCCGGATTGACCGCGGCGATGTTCGGCTCGCGCGCCGACACGCACGGGTACGCCGTCGCCGGTGTGATCACGGGAAGCTTTGGCGGCGCCGCGACCGATCGCGGGAAGGTCACCGGGATCTTCCCCGGCACCTCGCAGATGCGCGTCGTCGACGTCACCAACGGGCTGACGACCAACCCGCTGGTCGACCAGGCGCTGATCCAGGCGATCAAGGCGGCGCCTGGGAACGTCGTCGTCAATACCAGCCTCAACTCGTGCGGCTCCGACGGACTGAGCTGCCCGTCAGGTGCGGCGCTGAACGGCGCGGCCCGGGCTTGGATCGAGGACGTTCGGGGGACCGCGTCGGCGGGCGTCGCCGGCGCCGGGCTCGAGCGCAAGTTCCTGCAGATCTCGAGCGCCGGGAACCTGCACTCCGGCGGGCCGCTCGACAGCACGAGCAACAGCGAATACGACGCGGCGCACCTGCTCGCCGCCGTGACCGCCGCCGGCGGCGGCCGGCTCCCGAGCCTGACCAACGTCATCGTCGTCGAGGGCGACTATGCCGAGGACGCCGCGGCCGGCTCGGCGGGCATCGACTGCCTCGACGCGACCTCGAAGCGGCCCGGGGACATCTCGGCGGTCGGCGACGTGTTCGGCGTCGGCGGCCTGTGGACGCTGACCGGCGCGACCGCGGGGGCCGGGTTCGAGGCCGGGACGTCGTTCGCGACGCCGCAGGTCGCCGGTCTGGCCGAGTACGTGTGGACGCTCGAGCCGCGGCTGTCGCCGCAGCAGCTTGCGTCGCTGATCAAGGACACCGCCCAGCGGCCGCTGGCGGTGCTGTCCCCCGATGCCGGGTGTGACCAGACGCGGACGCCCGCGCCGGCGGTGGATGCGTACGCTGCGCTGCTGTCGCTGGACACAACCGAGGCGCCGCTCCCGGGCGACCAGCCGACGCGTGAGGCGCTGCTCGACTCGAGCGTCGACCTGGGCAGGCCGGGCTTCAACGAGAACGACCTCGGCGACTTTCTGCCGGCGTACTTCGACCCCGCCGGGGCCGCCATCCACCCGACCGACCGCGACTACGGCCGCTTCGACCTCAACGGGGACGGCTTCACCGGCGGCGACACCAAGGCCCGCTTCGACCTCGACCGCACCGGTTCGCATCTGTGGGGCACGAGCACCCTCAGCACCGTGACGCAGACGATCCTGACGATCCCGGTCACATTCGACGAGACCGGCGTCAGCGACCTGCAGATCCTCTGCTACTACGCCTACTCGCCGCTATACACCGGCGACAGGCCGTTCCGCGACCAGCAGCTCGGGCCGCGTTGCCTGCCGAAGCTCAAGCTGGCCGCGACGTTCGCCTCGACGGCGATTCCCGGCACCCCGCAACCGCTCGAGATCAGTGTCCGGCGCCCGGACTTCCCCGCCGCCGGCCAGTCCGCCCCGCAGCCCGGAGTGCGGATCGAGCTCAGCGCGACCGGCGGCACCGTCGGCACCGCGAGCGGCACCACTGACAGCGCCGGCACGCTGTCCACGACCGGCACGCTCGCCTCCGCGGCGTCCACGATCACGATCACGATCACCGCCCGGGCCGGCGCCGGCGGGCCGATTCTCGATCAGACCACCGTTCACGCGAGCAGCGGCAGCGTCAGCAACATCGACGTGCTCACTCCCGACAACTTCTGCCGCTCCTCCGCCGGCGCGAACGACCCGCAGAACGGTGGCATGCTCGACTCCAAGGAGCAGGACGTGCTCGACAACGCTGTGTCGCTGAGCTTCAACTCCGCGGCCAGCGACACGTACACGCCCGACGGGGGCGCCGCCCAGTCGGCGACCGGGCACGCCTCGGCGAACTGCACCGCGTCCGTCAGCACCTCGGGCGGCAAGGTCACCTACACGGGCCACTGCGCCGTCAGCGGCGACGGCTCCGTCACCGGCGACCTTGTCAGTGGCGGCGGGGCGGGGGACTTCACCCTCCGCCCAAAGTTCACGGTCAAGAACAGCCCGGTTGCCTACCGCGTGCAGGGCACGCTGACAGTGTCGGATGCCGACCGAGGCGGCGCCAGCGTGTCGGCCATCACCCTGCCCGACTTCAAGCAGGCAATTCCGACCGTGGGCACGAGCGCCGGCAATCTGTCGGTGCCCGTCGATCAGTCCGGCACCCTGCAGCCGGGCCAGTACCTGTTCGACATCGACTGCGGCGTCGCCGTGGGCGGGAGCTGGCCCGACAAGCCGAGTGCGTCGGCGAGTGGCGGCTACGACATCACA
The DNA here is from genome assembly GCA_035524415.1 of Solirubrobacteraceae bacterium. Lineage (GTDB taxonomy): Bacteria > Actinomycetota > Thermoleophilia > Solirubrobacterales > Solirubrobacteraceae > Palsa-465. Next base: position 4,326 of record DATKOY010000137.1, read on the forward strand.
CTGACGCTGATTCCGTAGCGAGGCTTCGCGTCGAGTACTCCTGTTCGTAGGTAAGGCACCGTATCAGCGCCCGCGCTGGGCGGTTGCGTGATCGGAATCCCGTTGTCTCATGACGGGACGCTGATGCATGGCCGCGCAGGGCATGCCGAACGACCAGACCGCCGCCCGCCGGCGATGCGGTCACGACGTTGCGTCGCAGTCGCGAATCCGGTTCTTTCTGGCGCGCCGGTCCTCGATCGAGCTCACGCGCGCGGTCGCTGCGCGTCAGATCTGCGAGGAGATCTCCGATATGACGGTGCGGCGCAGGCTGTCCGAGAACGCGATCAGGCGGTGGCAATTCTACTCGTGGATCTTCCTGCCGGACCCAGTTCACAGTCCAGGCCGGCCGCGCCCTGGACCTGTACGCCGGCCGCTCGTGGGATGCGGTAGCTGGACAAGCTCGCGCGGCGTGGCACCGTCAGACGATGCCGGTGCTAACTCGCCGGCCGGTCCCCGGCCGATCGCAAGCGAGACGGCCGGCATGACGACCATCGCTCCCGCAGGCTGAGCAGGACGGTTCACGATCAATCAGCGACTCTCGCCTTGGACGACCGATGAAAATCAAGGGGTGGGGTGGCTGTTTCGGCCGGAATTTGCGTCTGTTTGGGGTGAGGTATTGGTCGTGGAGGGGTGGGCCAGGCGTTAGATGCCTCCTGTGAGCTCGGTCGGGCGGCGTTCGGCTTGATCGGCGCGATCGCGGCCGGTATTTGCGCGCGGTTGGCTCTCGTCGCGGGTGGCGACGTCGTCACGGTGCGTTAGGTTGTTGGTGGGCGCGAGCCGATGACGTGTCGAAGTGCAGGCGTCTGGGGTTTGTGGGCCTGCCGCGCGACTTGCCCTTCGAGGGCCTTGATTATGCGCGCTCCGGTGTCACGCGCTCGCGTCCGCTTCCATTGCCCTTGGGCGATTGTTGCTTGCCAGTCGGCGACCGAGCGCTTGTAGGAGGCCTCGGCCTGCGCGGCGAGCTGCTTCTCGGCGTGGCGCATCCGCTCGCGGGTGGCCCACACGCCGGTGGGGTTGCCCTTCAGGGTGGGGGCGCCGGCCAGGACTTCGAGGCGGCGGAGCTTCTGGGCGGTCAGCGAGGGTTGCTGGTGGGCGTAGTCCTCCTGGCGGGTGAGCATGCACCAGAACAGAGCGGCGAGCTTGCGGGCGACTGCGACGATCGCGGCGTTGTGGCCTTTGCGCGCGCGGAGGCGCTCGTAGAAGGCGTGCATGGGCCCGGGCTGCCTTGCGACCGAGCGGGCGGCCTCGACCAGCGCCCACCGCGCCTGCGGGGAGCCTTGCTTTGAGATCCGCCCGCCGCGCGCCGGTGAGCTGCCGGACTGGTAGACACGCGGATCGAGGCCGAGGTAGGCGACGACCTGGCGGGAACCTTTGAACCGGCGGACCTCGCCGACCGCGGCCAGAAAGATCGCGGCGCAGATGACGTTGACGCCCGGGACCGTCATCAACCGCTTGACCTGCGGGGATTCGAGCGCCTCCTTCGCGATCAGCCGCTCGACCTGCTCGATCTCTGCGTCGAGGAACTCGATATGGCGCAGACCAGCCTGGACGGTCTCGTCCTCCTCCTCAGGCAGCGATCCGAGCCACTCCCGGCCCTTGACGCCGAACAGGTCACTGACGGGCGGGCGACCCTTCAGCCGGCGCATCAACACCGCATGCAGCTCGTTCTTGACCCGGGAGCGCGCCCGGACCAGCTGCTCGCGGCGGCCAAGCCGCCGACGCATCCGCGAGACCCACTCCGGCGGCACCCACACCGCCTCAAGCTCGCCTGACCACAACAGCCGCGCGAGCGTCCTTGCGTCCAGCCGATCGGTCTTCGCCCGCGCCTGGCTGATGCCCGTGTCGCCCGGCGAGACCACGATTACCTGCTTGACGTGCGGCTCGAGCAGCCGGACGATCTCCCACGAGCTGCCGGTCACCTCCAGCGCGACCCGATCGTTCGGATCGAGACTCTCGATGAGCGTCTGCATCCCCTCCGGCGTCGACGGCACCCTGCCCGCCGAGAACACCTTCCCCTCCTTGCAAATCGCGATCTGGCAGAACTCAAGATGCACATCCAGCCCAACGCAGCGGCCCAACGACCGCGACAACAACTTGTTCACCGCTCACCTCACTTGGTAGCTGGGGTCACGAACGGAGAACCAGTGGGCGAACGACACAGACCGATACGCGCTCGCAGCGCATCCGGGCAAGTCGCAGGGGCCGCCACCGAAAAGCACGGGCTCGAAGCCCATCGTCCAAACCGGCGTACCCGACCGCGTTCTCCACAACAAAGAACCCCTGTGCCCGGTGACTCCTAGGTACGGGACCAGACCCGAGGTTCCTGCCGTTGAAGTTTCATGCCACGAGAAGGAGCAGCGGCCGTCGTGGCTTCGTCATCGGCTCCGGCCGCTCCCGCATCGCGCCAGGTGAGCGGCAGTCGGCCCCGGTCATGCGGCTCGGGATCCAGACCTGCTTTCAGACCGCGTTGGCTTCGCGTCGCGAAGCTGCTTCGCAGGCTTACCAGGGCGCGCAGCCGTCTTCCCCCGTTTGCGCCGCGAGCGCGTCCGAGCAGTCGCTCGTGGGGATCGCAGTCCGCATCGGTGCCGACGGGTCTCGAGTTCCGCGCAACTCAGGTCTCTCGGCCGAGACGGTCGCCCTGCTCTCGTCGCCCGACAGGCATCCGAAACCTGCCGGTCGTAGACGCTTCGGGAAGCATCGTCGTCGCGGCGCCGGTCTCGAGGCCCGGCCGCCGGTTGTGGCGCGAACACAATTCGTTGCTCGGTGGGTGGTCGTCGACGTGGCTCTTGCTATCGCGACTGAGCAAGGCCGCCAGGTCGGCGATCACGACGCCGGTCGGGCCAACCACCCCGACCGTGCACGAATCTGGCGAGGAGCAGGACGCCCCCCGCCACACGGGAGCACAGTTCTGCTTCGGTCACTGGACGTCGCAACTAGCTCAGCTAGGACGACCCTCCGATCGGCGACGAGAGTATCTCCTGCCGAGCCCGGGAGTGGTTCTCGTCTCGCACGCGATAGAGATTGTCGTGCGTGAGATCGGGCTGTGCTTGGCCCAGGGTTACGGGACGATGGCTCGGCGTGTAGCTTCGGCGGCGAGCTCGGCGCGGGTGGTGATTCCGAGCTTGGCGAAGATGTGGGATAGGTGCACCTTGACGGTGCCGCGGGAGATGAACATCCGCTCGCCGATCTGAGGATTTGTGAGCCCCTCTGCAACGAGCTCGACCACGCGGATCTCGGTGGGTGTGAGGCTCTCCCATCCGCGGGCTGGGCGCTTGCGCTCGCCGCGCGCGCGACGGATCCAGGCGACTGCCTGATCAAGCGAAAGCTCGGCGCCCGAGGAGAGCGCGGTCTCTGAGCCCTCCTGGCCGAGAGCTGTACGGAGACTCTCCTCGAGCTGGGCGAACCGGGCGCGGTCCGGATGCCACCGTTCGAGCCCGAGGTCGAGGCGCGCTCGCTGTGCCGCTCCGAGCATCCGCGCCGCCTCTTCGTAGCTTTCGAGGCCGGCGGCGACTTCGGCCAGCGCATCGAACGTTTGTGGAAGATTCAGGAGGATCCGGTATTCGACGCGAAGTGCGAGGGCATCGTGCAGCAGGGTTTCGGCGTCGGTCCAGTGCTCGCGGCCGGCCGCCAGACGACCGCAGATCTCCTTGGCGAACGCGATCGTCGGCACGTTGCCGATTCGCTCGGCGATCGCCAATGCCTCCTCCGCACGGGCCTGTGATGCGACCGCTTGCCCGTCGACTCGCAGGATCTCCGCGAGGTTGACGGTCGCGTTGCTGAGCAGAAAGCCGAGGTCCACGCCGGTCGCGACGAGCTGTTCGAGCGCGTTGCGGGCCTCCTCGATCTCGCCGGCGGCGGCGCGGGCGTGCGCCAGGTACGGCTCGATCATTCCTAACCCCAGGCCGGCACCGGCCGAGACCATGCGGGCGCGTGCCGGCTCCAGTCGCGCGATCGCGGCGCGGGGATCGCCGCGCATCACCTCCAGCCCGCCAAGGAAGCATTGGGCAAGCGCCTCGGTCGTGGGCTCGCCCGCTGCTCGAGAGGCAGTCAGCGCGCGATCGCTAAAGCCACGGACCTGGTCGAAATCGGCGGCGGAGTACGGCCGTAGCGTTTTTCCGAGCCAGTGCCACGCGCTCAACTCGAGGTAGCCATGTTCATCGGTGAGTGGCTGCACCTCGTCGAGCAGTCGTTCGGCGTCGTCATACTCGTAGCGGAGACCGTATGTGTAGGCGAGGTTCACGATCGATGTGATCAGCGCCCAGTCGTCTCCGCACCGCCGGGCTGCGTCCCGCGCACTCGCGCTCATCGCCCGGCTGCCGGCGGGATCGGTGAGCAACTGCAACCACCCGATCATCATCAGCGAACGCGCGAGCGTCGACTGATCCCCGACCGCCTCGGCCATCCCGCGAGCCTGTTCGAGATCTCGGAGTGCCACTTCGATGTTGAGCGCGTAGGCGGCGAGGTAGCCACGACCGAACAGCCCCTGCGCGCGAAGCTCGGAAGGAGCGTGATTCGCTGCCTCGAGCGCCCTCGCGAAGCCTCGCTCAGCAGGCTGGAAGAGGCCACGTAGCTTCCACCAGAACGTCAAGACCACGCAAAGGCGCAGCGCAAGGTCGCCATCGGTCTCAAGGGCACGATCGAGCGCGGAGGCAAGGTTCGCGGCCTCGTGGTCGAGCACGTCTAGCCACTCGCGCTGACCGGGGCCGTGAAGAGCCGGCGCGATCTGCTCGGCCAGCGCAAGCAACCCGTCACGCTGGCGGTCCTGCATCGCGCCGAGCTCGCCCGCTTCATCGAGCCGTTCGACGCCGTACTGGCGAACGGTTTCGAGCATCCGGTAGCGCACGGCTCCGACACGCTCCTCGGCTACGACGAGCGACTTGTCTACCAGCGACGCGAGCAGATCAAGGATCGCGACGCGTGGGAGCGTCTCATCGGCGCACACGCTCTCGGCCAGATCGAGGGTGAACCCGCCCGCGAACACCGCCAGTCTCCGAAGCAACGCGCGTTCGGGATCGGACAGGAGCTCGTGACTCCAGTCGACCGACGCTCGCAATGTCTGATAGCGGGGCAGGGCGGTTCTGGTGCCGCCAGTGAGCAAGTGGAAGCGATCCCCGAGACCCGCGGCGATCTGCTCCACCGACAGCATCCGTACGCGCGCCGCGGCCAGCTCGATCGCGAGCGGCAGTCCGTCGAGCTCCTCACAGACCTGCGCGACCGCCGGCGCGTTTTCGTTGGTCACGGCAAAGTTGGGGCGCGCCTTGCGCGCGCGCTCGATAAACAGGCGGACGGCGTCGAACTGCCCAAGGGCCTGCACGGACTCGCGCTCGCGCTCGCGCTGCGGCAGCGACAACGACGGCACCCGCCAGTCGGTCTCGCCCGCTGCTCCGAGCGACGTACGGCTGGTCGCGATCACGCTGACGTTCGGGCAGGAGCGCAGGAGCGTCTCGGCGACCTCGCCGCACGCGTGTAGCAGATGCTCGCAGTTGTCCAGCAGCACCAAGGCGTTGCACGTCGCGAGGCGCGCGCAGCAGGCTTCTAGCGCAGACATCGAAGGCAATGGCCTCACGCCGAGTGCAGCCGCCACTGCATCACTGACGAGCTGCGGGTCGCCGACCGCAGCGAGGTCGACCCACCACGCACCCTCCGAGAACAGATCCAAACAGTCAGCAGCGAGCTGCAACGCAAGCCGTGTCTTGCCCGCACCGCCAGCCCCCGTCAGTGTCAGCAGTCGGGTCTCACTCAGCCCGGCGCGGAGTGCCCGGAGCTCCTCGGCGCGTCCGACGAAGCTCGTGAGCTGATCGGGCAGGTTGTTCGGGAACGTGTCCAGGGACCGAAGCGATCCGAAGTCCCCGGGGAGGTCCTCGTGTACGAGCGCGAAGACGTGCTCAGGCCGACCCAGATCGCGCAGCCGGTGCGTCCCGCAATCGAGGAGCTCGACCCCATCGGGTAGCTGATCGACGACGAGATCGCGGGTCGCGCGCGAGAGCACCGTTTGACCGCCGCTCGCGATCGCGCGCAGCCGAGCGCAACGAGACAGCGCGAGCCCGAAGTAGTTGCCCTCGTCCCTCAACTGGGCATCCGCCGTGTGCAGCGCGATCCGAACCCGCACGTCGATCCCATCCGACCATGAGAACGCGCGCAGCTCGCGCTGCGCCTGCACGGCTGCCGAAAGCGCGTCCGACGCCCGAGAGAACGCCCCCACGACACTGTCGCCCTCGCCCTGCTCGACGGGCCGGACACCGTCGTACCGCGTGACCGCACGATCGATGATCGCGTACACGTCAGCGACGACGAGTCGCATCGCCTCCGGAAAAGCCGACCACAACCGCGTCGACCCCTCGATATCGCTCATCAGGAACGTCACCGTTCCCGCCGGCAGATGAAACCGCAGCGCCTCGGAGGTCCCGGCACCTGGCGGCGGGTCAGTCCACATCATCGGCCGATCGGTAGATCGCATAGGCCGAACCTAACGCCGCCGACCCGAGCATACATCTGCCAGATGGCATATATGGCCGCATGGGCCGCACGATCACGGCCCATCCTCCCGCCATCCGATCGCGGCGGTCAAGAGGGCGCGCCGCGGACGCCGGAGCCAACGGCCCGACGTGCGCTGCGAAATACGCCATCTGCCAGATGTAGTCGGTCCGGCGGAGGCGTACCTTCGCCTCGCTGCATGGGCATCGAGCCAGCAAGTACCAGGCCGTTGACCCAGCGGCGAGACCGCCAACCGTCACTCCAATCCAAGGGGAGCACCAATCATGATCATCAGGTTCACACGCCGACTCCGCGATCCAAAGACGACCCGGCCGGCACACGTTGCGGTCATGGCAGCGGCCTTGCTGACGCTGGCCGTCATCGCCCCCGCAGCCGGCGCCAAGACCGTCACGCTGCACATCTTCTCGCGCCAGACGAGCAGCACGTTCCTCGACGCCCAGGGACACCCGTTGGCACCCAACACCCCCCCGGCGGTCGGCGACACCTTCGACAACACCGGGGTCGACTACGCCGGCAACCACAAGCACCACGCCGCCAAGCCGACCGGCTCGGACCATCTTCGCTGCACGATCACAGGCATGACCGCCAGCGGTGCGAGCGCGCTGTGCAGCGGTCAGATCGCGATCCGCGGCTCGATGCTCCTCGCCAACGACGACACGCTCACGCTGTCAAACACTGTCTCCCCGACTCCGATCAACGGAGGCACCGGGATCTACCAGCACGCACGCGGAGTGCTCACGCCGAAGAACGTCGGCAACAACACCGACTTCACAATCAAGGTCACGTACTGATCGGGTACCCGTCATGCACCGGGACAGCCGTAGCGACGGCCGCGCCGTGAACGCCTCCGAGCTCACACTTGCGGTGGACGGTGTGCGGTGCGCAGCCACGCTCTATCGACCGGATCAGCCCACGGGGGAGGTTCCCTGCGTGGTAATGGGTCACGGGTTATCGCTGACGCGTCGCGACGGCATCCCTGACTACGCAGCTCGGTTCGCCGCCGCCGGGCTCGCGGCGTTCGCGTTTGACTACCGCTTCTGGGGCGACAGTGACGGCGAGCCGCGCCGATGGTTCTCGATACGACGGCAGATCGAAGACTGGCGCGCCGCCGTCGAGACCGCCCGAGAGCTCGACGGCGTGGACCCGGCTCGCGTCGCGGTGTGGGGCATGTCGCTCGGCGGCGGTCATGCACTGCGCGTGGCGCAAACCGATCGCCGGATCGCCGCAGTTGTCGCGCTCGTACCGATGACGGACGGCCTTCCCCTAGCGCTCGCGCCGGCACCCCCGAAGGTCGTGCTCGGGCTGACGGGGCGCGCGCTGCGCGAGACGATCGGCCGACGGCCGTTGATGGTGCAGGTCGCGGGAGCGCCCGGCGAGCTAGCAGCCCTGCTTGCCCCCGAGGCGCTGCCCGGATTCACGCGGCTGGCAGCCGGCAATGGCTGGCGCAACGAAATCAGCAGCTCCGGGCTCTGGGGAGTAGCGCGTTACCGCCCTGTGCGCCGGGCCTCTCAGATCGCCGCGCCAGTGCTGCTGCAGCTCGGAGAGAACGACGCGATGGTGCCGCTCGCGGCGATCGAGAAGACCGCGAGGCAAGCACCCCGCGGCGAGCTCAGGCGCTACCCGATCGACCACTTCGAGTGCTTCTGGCCCGAACACCTAGATCTGATAGCTGCCGACCAGATCAAGTTCCTACAACACCACCTAGTCGAACCCGAGCGCGCCACCGAAGGCGCCCCCGCTCCAGGGAGCCTGGCTGACGCGAGCCGGCGCACAGACGAGGCCGAGCGCGAACCACTTGCCGTGAGCACTGCGAACTGCCGATCGCCAGCCAGGAACCCATGATTCGCGGCGCTTCTTGCGGCCCGGCAAAGCCGTCATCGCGACCTCCTTTCACATCGCGACGGACATCCAGGGCGTCGCGACGACAGCCTCGCCTTGCGCGGGTTCCGTGCCTCAGCGGCTGGCTCCGGGCGTCGCAGCGGTCGCCGGGTCGGCGAGCACCCCGGAGGCCGCGCATAGGAGGTGCCGCGCGCATTCAGAGCCGCCGGGGGCCTCGTGCACGCCAATTCGCCGAGCGGTCTGGGCAAGTCCTTGCGCGCACCGCGGGGTCGCCTTAGAGTCGCGCCATGGCGAGCACCATCGTTGAGATCGCGCGGACGCCCGACGAGGTCTTTGCCTTCGTCACCGATCCCACCAAGCTGTCCGCCTGGCAGGACGCCGAGGAGGTGCAGCAGCTCACGGAGGGGCCGGTGCGGGCCGGAACGCGCTTCCGCGAGGTCCATAAGGCGATGGGCCGGCGGCGGGTCGAGCTGACCGAGGTGGTCGAGCACGATCCCGGCCGGGTGTTTCACATTCGCGTCGTCGAGGCGCCGCCCGTCGACGGTCGCTGGGAGTCCGCGCCGACGCCGGCCGGCGGCACGCGCGTGACGCTCACACCACTCGCCCACCTGCCCGGCCGCGCACGCATCGCCAATCGCGCGATCGAGCACGTGACCGCGCTGGCGTTCCGTCGCTTCCATCGACGGCTCAAGCGCGCGTTGGAACAGGGGGCCGTGTAGTCGACCTGCCCACGGCGTCGTGGCAGGCCCTGTCGATGCGCTGAGCCGGAGCCCGCACTCGCGAGAGACGCCCTCGTCGCCAGAATCGTGCACGGTCGGGTGGTTGGCCCGGCCGGCGTCGTGATCGCCCGACCTGGCGCACCTGCTCTGTCGCGATAACAGGAGCCGCGTCAAGATCCGCCCGCCGAGCTGCGATGTGTGCTCTCGCTATAACCGGCCGGTGGGCCACCGAGATCAGCGCCGCGGCGTGCGCGCGGGCGCAGAGATCATGAACCGGCAGATCGCGGTCCCCTGCTTACGTTTCCGCGCGTGCATCTCGCCGGTGCCGATGCCGCGCCCCCGTATTCGCCACAAGCGCACACGCCACACATCGCAGCCGCGCGGGTCCGATCGATGCTCTCGGCGCTAACTGAAGCTCGACGAAGCTGCAAGCACCAAAGCGGTCACGACGGCGCCGACACCCGCGCTGCTGCTCGAGGCGTGAGGGGGCACGCATCGGTCCGGCTACGCGAGGGCTGACGCAAACCTGCCTTTGCTCCCTGACGGACATCTGCACCTCGACGTCAGATGCCTTGCTTTGCGCGGAAAGCTCGACTACCGATTGGCCAGCGCTGACCGACCGGATGACAGCCGCCGGAAACTGGCCGGTCGGCGAGACGGGCCGGTTAGCGAGCCCAAGCGTCGGCGGGCGAGCGGACGATCGATTGTCGCTGTCGAGGTTGCGTATTGGCGTGGCGCTCGGCTCTTGATGTCGCGGGCCGGTTCGATGACGAGTTCTTGGTAGCCCGAATGCTATGTTGTTGGGAATGGGTCTCATTTCCTAACAACATGAGTGGGTCGGATAGGACTGCGCTGGCCGGCCCAGGCGGTTACAGCGCTCGCCCGGGGGTCCTGCACCCAACCGCCTTTGGTCTACCATCGCGAACCCCTCACGGGTCTGGGAACCATTCTCATTAGAATGCGATCGTGATGGACTCACAGCTCCGAGACCGCTGGCTCGCCCACGTCCAACGCCGGACCATCAGCGCCGGCCTGCGAACCGGCGCCGCGCGCCAGGCAGTCGTCGAGCTACTCGCCCGCGAGGGCCAATGCCTGCTGACCGCCCAGGAGATCACAGACCTCCTGCGTAGCCAGGGCAGCGGCTCGACCACATCGGTCTACCGGGTCCTCGACGAGCTATTCAAGCTTGGACTATTACACCGCCTCGACGGCCGCGACGGGATCGCTCGCTACGAGATCGCCGACCCCGAGGAGCACCACCACCACTTCGTCGACGAAACGACCGGCAGCGTCGAGGCATTCAGCGACGACGCGCTAGAGCAAGCGATCAACGCTGTCGCCCACCGCCTCGGGATCGACCTCACCGGGCACGACGTCGTACTGCGCGGCACGCGCCGCTGAGCCCCGGCCCCAACTCAGACTCAAGCGGCACGCCCGCGCAACGCTGCGCTCAGGCTGCCTCGAGCGGCCCGTGATCGTCGCAATGATCGCTGTGCGGATGGTGCAAACGGCCCCCGACCGCATAATCGAGATGATCGCCGTGCGGCACCGGCTCGTGCCCGCACCCTGCGCCGTGCGTGTGATCCGTGGGACAGGCGATCGGCGCGGTATGGCCGTCCGGATGCGCAGCATCGACCGCGATCACGTGCTCGTCCACGTGGTCGCCATGCTGGTGGTGAAGATGGCCATCGTGGAGATAGTCGACGTGATCGTCGTGCCGCACCGCAACATGACCACAGCCATCGCCATGGACATGCGCGTGCTCGCCTTCATGAACAGTATGTGACATGACCCGCAACCTACAGCCGCCTCCCCACAACGACCAAGCAGGTACTCACGGGACCCATTCCCACACGCTCGCTTCTAGTCAGGCCGCAACCCACCGCTCCACAAGCCCCCTGCGCGTGCCTCGCCGGGCCGAACAAAATTCGCGAGATCCAGCGTCAAAGCTACCTATGCATCAGCCCCACTTCCGTCGTGGCCGTGTGGAGGGTGTGTCCGGCCTGCCTGTGTAGGTACCGATCTTCATGGAGGTCGACATCGATTGCTTGTCTTTCTCGGTAACCGTGGGAAATTTACGTGCGCAGCGCACTCCTCTTCCATTGCCCCAACTCCACGACGGGAGTAACCATGAACGCCCAGAATCGAATCGGGCGCAGCGTCTCAAATCACGACGCCGAAGTAACGTCGGTGGACTGCACGCAGAGGAAACAGGAGCGCCATGGTCTGGATGCCAATCAAGCCGCACAGGCGACCTGCCGGACTGAGACGCGCTAACACAGAGCCCGAATCCAGTTGCTACAGCTCGAGCCTCGTCGGCAACAGGACACCGCCGACCTGCTTTCGCTCGCCGACGAGAATCTCCGCCCCCGCACGCCTGAGATCCCCCTTTGCGCGGCGAGCAGGACGCCCGGCCCGTCCGCGCGCGGCGCCCAGCCCGACAGACCTGCCGATGGCGAGGAGCACTTCGGTCCCGAGCCTCGTCGCGTAGTCCTCGTTTGTGACGGCGCGAGCAAGATCCGGGGCGGCGCGGTCAGATCGCTCGCCGAGCCGCGCGCAGCACGATGTCATCGACGTGGTGGTTGCTGGCCGCGCCGGGAGGACGTGGCCGAGTTTCGTGGATCTCGATGTGCCAGGTGTCGGGGTCGGCGGTGAGCGCGGCGGCGACCTCGTCGATCCCGACGAACGCCCGCGGGTCATACATTCGGGTCTGGGTCGCCACGTCCACCGGCTCGCGCAGGGGGGTGAGATCGTGGTGCACGACCAGCAGCGTGCCGCCGGGAGCGACAGCGCGGAGCAGGTTGCGCAGACCGCGCTGGTCAGGTGTGCGTTTGAACGAGCCGTATTGCAACGAGACAAGGTCGAAGGTTTCGGCGTCGAACGGCGCGGGATCGTTAGCGTCGCTGCGCACGAGGTGAACGACGAGCCCGCGGCGCTCGGCCGCGGCGCGTGCGCGGGCAAGCGCATTGCCGGAGATGTCGGTCGCGGTCACCGTCCAGCCACGCTCGGCCAGCCACAGTGCGTCGGCACCCTCGCCGGCGCCAACGTCGAGGGCTCGGCCCGGAGCCAGGCCGGCGACCTCATGCACGAGCGTGCCGTTGGGATTGCTGCTCCATGTGCTCTCTCGGCCCCCGTAGCGCTGGTCCCAGTCGGCCTCCTCGCCGGAGGTTCGGGCAGTGTCACGCAGATCATCCTCCGCGAGGCTGAAGGCGATCATGGCGCCCACCTGGCTGCCCTGAGCGGCCGATGGCAGCACCTGCAGGCTGGGGTCGGTGACGTTGCCGGCCGCGTAGATCCCGGGCACCGCGGTCTCGCCGCGCGGGTCGACTGTGAGAACGCCGCCGAGCCCGGTGGGATGCGGGGTAGTAGTGAGCCCGACGCCGGCAAGCATGTCGACGCGCGCGCTGAACCGCGGGCCGACCACGACAGCGTCGGCATCAAGGACGCGGCCGTCGCCGAGCTCCACCCCGGATACCCCCCCGTCGGGCCCGGTGAGGATCTGGCTGACCGCCGAGCGCTCGATGACGATGCCGGACGCGGCAAGGGCCTCGACGGAGGGGTCGCCGAACGCGGTCAGATCGTGCAGCACGACGGTCAGCCGGTCGGTCAGGTGCCGAAACAGCGGGGTCGGGTGCAGGCCAAGCGGGTGGGTGACGATCTGCACCAGGCGCTGGTCGCGCACCTCGAAGCCGTGACAGAACGGGCAGTGGATCACGCCACGTCCCCAATGCTCGGCCAGACCGTCGATCGCGGGCAGCTCGTCGGTCAGACCAGTCGCCGCGAGGACGCGGCGAGCGATCAGCGCGTGCCCGCCGCTGAGGTCAAGACGAAACCGACCGTCCTCGCGGGGGTGTACTCCCAGCACCCGGCCGCAGAGCACCTCCCCGCCGTAGGTACGCACCTCCTCGCGCCCGATGGCCCTCAGCTCGCTGGGCGCGACCTCCTCACGCACCAGATAGCCGTGCATGTGCGCGGCAGGCGCGTTGCGCGGGGTGCCGTCGTCGACCACGATGACGCTGCGCCGCTGGCGCGAGATCTGCAGGGCAGCCGCAAGCCCGGCGGCCGAGCCGCCGATCACGGCGACGTCGCAATGACGCTCCAGGACGGGATGAGGTTCGGCGGAAGGGTGGTGGTGCTCGGGATGCTGGGTCATGCGGACGACGATAAGCGTTCCGTCGTTATCTACAAGTGCCATTGCAGAATCTGCAAGATCCGTCACGATCCGAAGATGGCCGTGACTACCGAGATCGAGGCGCTGGCGCGCTCGCGCCTCCGCAGCCTGCGGACCGCCCTTGGGTACTCGCTCGATGAGCTGGCCGAGCGCACCAACCTCAGCCCCTCGACCATCAGTCGCGTCGAGACGGGCAGACGGACACTCAGCCTCGACGTGCTCGTCCCGCTGGCCAACGCGCTGCAGGTGAGCCTCGACGCGCTCTTCGAAACACCCACCGACGACGATGTCGTCATCCGACCCGTCGCGCACAACGACGGTGCGCGGACGACATGGCCGCTCAGTCGTCCGGACGGGCGTACGGTCGCGATGAAGATGCGCCTGGAGCCGACCGGTGCGCGACCCGACCAGCGGGTACACCCGGGCCATGACTGGTTCCTCGTGCTCGAAGGACGTGTGCGACTCTGGCTCGGCGAACGACAGATCGACGTCGACGCGGGCGAGGCGGCGGAGTTCGCAACCATGGTCCCACACGCCTTCACGGCCGTGAACGGTCCGGCCGAGCTGCTCCTGGTCTTCGACCGCGAGGGGCAACGCGCCCACGTCCATCAATGAACGCTCAGCCCTCTAAGCGCTCAAACGACGCGAGCGGCACGCTAGAGGCCGCGCTCGCGTTGCCCAGCCGCCGACCCGGATACTGCGCCCGGGCGGGCAGCGGAACACGCTCTACGGCTACCGCCACCTTTCCCATAGCTCCGGGGAAAGCAAGCTGCGCGCCGCAGCTGACAACCGAGCACGCTCACTCAGGCCCGTCGGACGGCGGGCCCGTTTTTGCGTGCTCGGACGGGTCGTCGGGCGGACGGGGATTCACAAGCCAGCCTCCGATGGAACCAGCAGCCCCCGCGGTCTTGCTTTCGCCCCTCGACGGGCATCTTGAGAAGTCTCGCTAGCGTGCCCCTTTGCGCGGCAGGTGCGTCTCCCGGGAGTCGGTGCGACGGGTCTCCGCTTCGACGGCGGCCGCGGTACGCGAGATCCGCGCCATGCGGGGGAGCCAGCATCTCCCTCCGAGATGCCCGCGGCCCACGCAGAGCAGGTGTCGGGCGACTGCGATCGTGCCAACGGACGACGCCGATACGAGCCACGCCACGCGGCTGCGGAAGCCGCTAGAGCGGACGAGCGCCTTCGTCAGGCATCGAGCAGCTTCAAGCTCGAGGGTTTCCCGCGGTCGACGTGGACCTTCCACACGGTGCCGGGGTCGGCTGGAAGCTTCGTGAGCGGGACGGCGACGTATGACTCGACCTCG
>DATKOY010000138.1:0-10850 GCA_035524415.1 Solirubrobacteraceae bacterium
TGGACGACAACCGGCAGCGCACGGATTCTGCGGCCTGAGACGATCGCTTCGTCACGCGAAGCGAGAGTCGCGGTCTCTGAGCGCGTCATGGTGCATCTGCACATATAGCTGGATGCCCGTGTCCCCTCCACAGTGGGCTCGAGCACCTTCGCCGTGCTCATGGTTGTGCCCACCGAGGCTCTCAGCGCCAGCGCCGGACGAGTCCTTTCGTCGCTCAGCCGGCGCGGGGCGCGCTATTCCTATGGCGACGAAGCGCAAGTCCGCAGCCGCGCGGTGCTAGCGGCTCGCCCGATGCCCAGCAAGCGGCCGCGGGCGTGAAAGCAGAAGACTCGATCGCCTCGGGAATCTGTGACGCTCTGGAACGCAGGCACTACTATGGCCGCCGAAGCGCGAGGCTTCTGCTTGCGACCGCGATCCAGGAGAGATCGGTCCGGGACCCCGACGCCGCCTCGGACCGGACGGTCGAGCGGGTCGGGCGTGGTTGAATGCCGCGGCTACTCCCGGAACCATCGATCGTTGGAGGAATACTGTGGCCCTGACCCAGACCCAGCTCGTCGCGGCTGTCGCCGATCGGACCGAGCTGAGCAAGGCTGACACGAAGCGCTCGCCGCTCTCGAGGACGTCGTGCTCGAGGAGCTCGGAAACGCGCAGAAGGTGCGGATCGGCGGTCTCGTTCAGCTCACGGTCCGCGTGAAGCCGGCCCAGAAGAAGCGCAAGGGCCGCAACCCAGCAACCGGCGAAGAGATCGAGATCGCGGCGAAGCCCGCAAGCGTCGACCTACGCGCCCGGCCGCTTGCGCGCGCCAAGTCGGCGCTGCCCTCGGTGCAGAAGGCGCGCCGGCGCCTCGCGGCCTGACCACGGATTCTGCCGGCGCTGACGTACTTCCGCCGCCATGCGGCGGATCTGGTCTACGAGCTGGAGGGAGCCGCCGCCGGCATGGTGGATCTGCAGGTCAGGCCCATCGTTGAGGCGCTCCTCGACGCGGCCAGGGACGAGATTGGATCGCTGCTTCGAGTCCCGCGCTCGGACAGCCGGGCTGCGGCGGCGCCAACCGAGCATTGTCCGCGACCCGTCACGCGACGACCTCCTCAAACGGCCGATCGCCGCGCCTGCCGACGATTGACGATCACAACCGTGCGATTCTCGCCCGCCCATAACCTCGCCGCGGATGAACGGCTGCCCGGCGAACGACCCGAACCGATCCCACACCGGCGCTCCAGCGCGTACGCCAGCTCGTCGCGCGAGCTCCACTGCTCGACGTCGACCAGCCCCTCGCCCCGACGCGGGACAGCGTGATTGTCGCGGTGCTCCCGCCCCGCCCGGAGCGGCCCGAGAACGGCCTGACCGCCATCGTCGCGCCGCGCTGCTCCAGCTCCTCCCAGAGCCACCATCCGCGCTCGGATCGCCCGCGTCGCCCTGGACGGCACCGCCGGAGTCGTCGGTCCGGCTCCCGCCGGCGCCGCGCTCGGCGATGTCGCCACCGACGATGATCGACTGCCAGCCTTCGCCGTGGGCAGCGCCGAGCGACCGTGCCTGCTCGAGATCGGTCGCGTCGAACCGGATCTCCCCCAGCGGCCGGCCAAGGATCCGCTCGAGCGCAGCGAGGTCCTTCTTCGCACCGTCGCCCAGCGAGAACGCGGTGAGCGGATACGGGCTGTGAGCGCGGTAAATGCCGTCTGGCAGCGCCGCGCCGGAGAGTGCAACCTCCAGCGGCGCCCGTTCGACATCGGCCCACGAGTACGCCTCGTAGGCGTCGCGCGGCTTCAGCACCTCCTCGGCCGCCACGGCCGCCAGCCCCGGATGGATGCTCTCGAGCTTGGCTAGCGGTTTGACTGCGCGCAACGGGAGGTCGTCGGCGGCGATCTTCTGCTGGAGGTCCTCTGGAAGCTTGAGAATCCGCAGGTGCTCCCGCACGCGCGCCTGCGAGGTGTGAAGGCGCTCCGCGACGCCCTTCACCGTCAGGCCCGAGTCGACCAACCGCTGATATCCGCGAGCGCAAGCGACCGGATCGAGGTTCCGGCGAAGCTCATTCTCGATCAGGGCCTCGACGAGGAGATCGCCGTGCTCCTCCTCGTCACCGGCGCCGGCCGGACGGATGATCGCGGGCAGTTCCATCACCGCGGCCTTGACCGCCGCGCGGTAGCGACGCTCCCCAGCGATCAGGACGTAGTCGCCATGCTCGGTCGCGCGAACTCGGATCGGCTGCAGGCAGCCGTCCCGCCGGATCGACTCGGCCATCTTTTCGAGCTCGCGATCGTCCTCGACCTCGCCGCGCGGGTTGAACCCGTCGGGGACGGATTATCCCGTGGTCGACAAGACACTGTCACTTGTCAACTCAGTGCTGAGGGCGACACGCTTGGGCTGGCGTGTTCGCATCGACTGCGGCAGCTGACGCCAGCGGCACGCAGTGGGGATGCCAAGATGCGGCTGTCGTCGCGAAGGCCGAGCCCCGAGGGGCGAGGCCGGAGCGGCGATAGCCGCGTGCGTCGCCTTCGGGAGGGGGTGCCTTCGCGGGCCGCCGCCGCGAGTGGGTCCAGCTTCGACGGGCAGGTTGGACTCCTGTGGGCGGGAAAGCTCAGGGACGTGCGGGTGATTGCAGACCGTTGGCGTGCAGTTCCTGTTCGAGCAGGTCGAGGACGCGCTCGAGTACTTCGCGGGCCCGATCGCCCTTGAATTGGCCGAGCGCCAGGGTGACGGCTGCTCGATGCGGTCGCAGCGGATCGGTTCCCTGCGCGTCGAGCGCGCCGGCGGCAGCGATCCAGACGCTGTGGAATGCCAGCGAGGAATGCTCTGCGAGGCGATCGAAGTCGGCGTCGTAGTGCAGCACTCCGAGCCCGTGAGCGGCCGCGATCGATGCGACCAGGTAATCCTGGTGGGCCAGGCGGTGAAAGCCCGCGGCATGGTGGGCGAGCTCGGCCTGCGCGCCGAGCGCTGCGTCGACCATCGCAGTGGATAACTGAAGCGGCCGCAGCGCCTCGAGCTCCTGCCGCAGTTCGGCGTACTCGCGCGCGTTTCGGGCGCTGTACAGAACCTCCAGTTCGAGGATTGGCGTGCGGTAAAGGCGCCCGTCCTGGAGGGCCTGCAGCCATTCATCGCGGACGATCTCGTGTCCGCCGCGCTGAAAGGCGGAGTTGTCGACGACGAGATCCCTGCCGCGGAAGGACCCGGCTACTCGCGCAGCCATCGGTCGGAGGCCTCGGCGAGCGCGCCGTAGTCGAACCCGTCCGGGCGACGGAAACGTTCCGCCAGACGGTCGGCCGCGGCGCGCCGACGCTGCTCGTGTTCGGTCTCCGCCTCCCGTTCGCGCTCTGCAGCCTCGTCCCCCTTGCTGACCAGCGAAGCCAGGATCCTCGAGTCAGGCGTTCCCGGCGGAAAGCGACGCCGGCCACGGCGCAGCGCGGACTCGATGTCCTCGTCGCCGGTGATGGTGTAGCGATGCTTCTTCGTCGGCACGACGGGCTAGTGTAGCACCGAGTGCAGCACCTATCCGTCGACGCGGTCTACATAGCCGCTTCCAGAGCAGCGCGGTGATTCTGGGCCGGTTGGCGCTGACGCGGCCTGAGCCGCGTCAGCCGATAACGCGGCGCGCTCGACGTTTGCCGCCCGGCAAAGCGACTCGAAATCAGTGCGCCAGCTCGCCCCGTCCGCTCTTGCGATCGTCAGGCCGGCCTCGGTCAGCCGTCGGCCGGCGCCGACAACACTGCTGACCGGCAGCCCCGTCTGATCGCGAGACGCCATGGGCGGTCACGTAGCCGATACTGATTTCGCGCTTTGCGCGCTGCGGCCGGCCGGTGCCGGTCACAGCAACAACCTGCGCGAACACTCGTAGCGCGTCCTCGTCAGCGAGAGCCCGTATGATCGCAGCGCGATCACTTTCGACCATCGCGACCCTTGCTGGAGCGACTGCGCGCTCCATCAGGCGGCCTTCGGGCTGGCGTTCAGGGTCCTCAGCGCCGGTGCCAGCATGACCGTGATCTCGCGCAAGGCGGCGTGCATCGCAGCCGCAAGGCCACCTGCCGCATCGTCAAACCCGCGCGCATCGATGTACGTTTGCAGCAACTCGCGCAACTCGCCCCCGCTCTGACGTGTGAGGAACCCGACGGGCCCCCACAACGTGGGCGCAGGAGGCCCGTCCATCAGCCTGCCGACCAGCAGTGCGTACTGCCGGACATGCCGCGAGACGTCGTGGCTGATCGCGCGGACCACCTCGCCCCCGACAGCGACGTCGCACAGATCAATCCAGCGTCCAGGCATTGCGCCGACGACGCGCAGCAGACGCAGCCGCGCCGCCGCGATCCTGCGGGCGACGTCGCGCTCGCCGGCCGGCAGATCGTCGCGCCCCGTGCAACGCTCGGCGGCCGTCCCGCCGTCAGGGAGTTGGCGGTCATTGAACATCCAGGAGCCGACCAGCTGCACGTCGAGTTCGCCGAGCACCCGGTCGGCGGAGCCGCTGGTGATCTCCGCAAACGCGTCCCGCATCGCGTTGCCGTGGTGCTCGAATGCCCACGCCTGAATCCGCCTGCCGACCGCATCGTGCTGCTGCGCAACGCGCTCGGGGTGATCGAGCGCGTCCGCGCAACGACGCTTGAACTTGCGCCCGCTCCCGCACGGACACGGCCCATTTCGAAACCGCGCGCTCATCACAGCCACGAGACGGCGAGCTGCGGACCGAACGATGAGAGCGTCACAGAAGCGTCAACCGCGTTCGCGTATCCGAACACCAGGCTAGAGTCCAGGCGGTCCCGGACGGCGAAGCCAAAGGTCGCTGCACGCATGTCACGGAAATCGCGAGCGCGCTCCCGGCGCCATCCTCGGTCGCGAGGCCCCGGCCGGCGCGGGCGCGATGAGCAGCTCGAACGGACCGAGGCGGAGCGGTTGGCAGACAGCGGTTGGATCGAATGGGGCGGCGAGCTGATCTGGGTCGCCGGCTTCACATCAGGGGGCGCGCCGTACGGACTGCGGGTCTGCGACTTCGACCGCACGGACCTCGAAGCGATGGGGCTGGATGTCGCAGCGTTGGGCGACGCCGGGCTACTCGCAAACGCAGACTCGCCGAGCGACGAATCACACGATTGGCGTCGAGACGACGATCTTCCCTTCTAAAGTGCATGACGGCCGCTGGAGGCTCAGTCGGCGAATCGGGCTGCCTCGAGCTATTGCGACAACTCGTCGTCGTCGTCGAGCATCGCGCTCGCCGCGGCGGCCAGCGCGCCTCCCAGCTCGGTGAGCCGCAAGCCTTGGTCGATGCCCTCCGCGGCTCCGAGGTCCGCCAGTTGGGCGAAGATCCCCTGCACCAAACGGTCGACGTGCCGGCGCTCGGCAGTATCGTCGAGCTGGTAGCCGTACGCGTCTGCCACCCGGTCCCAGACGAGTTCCTCGATCGCGGCGACAGGGGCCTCGCCTCCAGCATTGAGGATGGCGCTGAGTAGGAATGGCACGCCGGCGTCGAGGAACTCGACGTACTGCTTGCGCCATCCGCGGCGAAAGCCGTCCAGCAGGCCTCAAACGGCAATAGCCCGTACCAGAGCGTGCTATCATATTGTAAGCATGCCGAACCTTCTCGTCAGAGACATCCCGGAAGACGTCCACGCCAGGCTCCAGCGCCGGGCCGAGCGCAACGGACAGTCGCTGCAGCAGTTCCTCACCGTGGAGCTGCGCCGCATCGCGGAGCGACCGAGCATCGATGAGGTGCTCGACCGGATCGACCGGCGGCGGGGCGGCAAGGTCGGCCTCGCCCAGGCGGCCGAGGACCTGCACGACGAGCGCCGTTGATCGTCGTCGACGCCTCGGTCCTCGCCAACGCGATCGGTGACGACGCCGCCGACGGCCGCCTGGCTCGCACGGAGCTTCGCGCACAAGCCGGCGCGCTGGCCGCACCCGACCTCGTGGACGTCGAGACGGTGGCCGTGCTCCGCAAGCGCTGGCTCGCAAAGACGATCACAGACCGCCGCTTTGCGACGGCGGTCAAGGACCTCCAGGCACTCGACCTCGATCGCTACCCGACGCTTCCTCTGATGACTCGTGCGTACGAGCTGCGCGCGAACCTCACGACGTACGACGCAACCTACGTGGCGCTGGCCGAGGGCCTCGGCTGCGAGCTGCTCACCGGCGACAGCCGCCTCGCGAGCGCGCCGGTACCTCGCTGTTCGATCCGACTTCTGCGATGACCGTTGGCCGCCCTCCCCGTCGCCCGTCACCCGGATGCGAGGCTGCATTTGGGGTGCATCAGTTTGTCTCCTGGTGGTAGCCGAGACTTCGACGGATCGCCAGATAGCCATTGACCGCGTCCCGCAGCGAGCTCATGACGCACCTCCCGGCCATGGCCGCGCGAGTTCCCGCAGCGAGCGGCGGTCGACTTTGGCGTAGATCGTCGTGGTCGCGAGCTGGCGGTGTCGCAGCACCTGCGCGACCTCCGGCAGCGACCCACCCGCCCGCAGCAGCTCGCTCGCGGCGGTATGCCGCAGCCGGTGAGCGTGCACCACCGGCAACTCGGCGCGAATGCACGCGCGATGCACGATCCCCGTGACCGTGCCTCCAGTCAGCGGGCAGAACGGAGCGCAGGCGAGCAGAAACACCGCCCGCGATCTGCCCTGCTGTGGACGGCGCCGCAGATAGCTGACGATCGCCTCCCCAACCTCGACGGGCACAGGCAGCATCGCGAGGCGTGCTCCTTTGCCGCGCACCCGGAACTCGCCGCGGCGCCAGTCGATGTCCTCGAGCTCGATCGCGGCGACCTCGCCCGCACGCAGCCCAAGCCGTGCGAGCAGCAGCAACACCGCGTAATCACGACGACCGACCGTGCGCCGGCGATCACAGCTCGCCAGCAGCCGCGCGACCTCCGCTCGTGAGAGGCCGAGCGGCAGATTGTGACCGCGGCGGAACGCGACCGTCGGGACCGCCCACTGCAACGGCGTCGGGATCACGCCCGCGACGTGCAGGTAGCGCAACAGGCCGCGCAGCCCCTTGATCAGATCCCGGGCGCCGGAGACGCTGCGCCTCGGGCACTCAGACGCGAGGAACGCACTCACATCCTGCGCCGCCAGATGCTCCAACCCCAATCCGACTCCGAGCTGCTCGCGCCCTGCCAAGAACAACCGCGCGACACGCTCGTGGTTCTCGATCGTATGCGCGACGAGCCCACGCTCGCCGGCCAGATACCGCCGATAGTCGGGCACCGATCGATCAGCGGCAGCTCGGTCACGCTATGCGTGACCGGCGACGAGCTCGGCAACATTCTGACCTCGACTGATCCGACCGGTGGCGCGAGCACGTGGGCGAGCGCACCGGTTGACATTCCCGGCTGCGAGCGGCAGCCAGCACCCTGCATCTCCGAACAGCTCCACGCTCGCGACGATCGGGGCACGCGTGTGGTCGACACCGCGCCGCCCGGCCACGGCAACTCGATCGGCAACGTCACACTCGACCAGGACTCGCTGATCCTCAGCTGGACCCACGACGGCGCCCAGC
The DNA here is from genome assembly GCA_035524415.1 of Solirubrobacteraceae bacterium. Classification (GTDB taxonomy): domain Bacteria; phylum Actinomycetota; class Thermoleophilia; order Solirubrobacterales; family Solirubrobacteraceae; genus Palsa-465. Next base: position 7,468 of record DATKOY010000138.1, read on the forward strand.
GACGCCTTCAGCCGCGCTGAGCCTGCCGCCGGGCGCGCGTGCCGCCGCAGCCCGAGCCATGCATCCTCGTCATCGCGGCGGAGCCGATGGAGGTCTCGACCCGGGCTGTTGGACGAGGCACCGGCAGATCGCCGCGTTCGCCGAGCCGACGATGCCGTCCCTGACGCTCCAAGAGATGGGGACCCGTGCGCGAAAGATGGGTGGTACTGCCGATGATCGAGAGGCAGCCCGGCCGTATGGTTCGACTCACATCGAGTTCACGTCTCGCGAAGGAGCCGGGCATGTTCACCACCACCGTCAAGCGCATCGTCGTCTCCGCGACCGCCGTGCTCCTCACCGCGGCGACACCGTCAGCCGCGATCGCCGACTTCAGCTTCCAGAAGCCCGTCGATAAGGCAAGCCCGACGATCTACAAGAACGCCGGCAGCAGCACAGCCGGGACCACCACGCCGCCCGCCAAGTGACCGCCTCGTACTCGCCTGCCGATTGCGCAACGAGTTCGTGGCGGTGCCGTACCTGCTCGCATCATCCGGCAACGCGTTTTCGCAACTCGCCGAAGTCCGGGCCGACGCCGCCGCGTGCAGGGTGGCTACGCCTGGCGGCCGATCAGCTCTACGGTCGCGGCGACGAGTTCGGCGTTGTCTGTGGCGGTCCGGCCGTCCGCTAACACGAGCACGTCCTCCAGGCCGATGCGCACGTCGATGCCGGCACTGGCGGCCGCCGAGATGACCTCCCACGTCTCCTCACCGTAGCCGTGCCACAGCTGCGGGATCCCGTCGGGAACCATGTCCGCGATCGCTTGAGCCTGCTCCACGCCACCATCAACCTCGACGAGTGCCCGCACGAGTTGATGGGCGAACGGGCTGCGCGCCAATTCCTCGGCGTCCGCGGGCGTGCCGAGTCCCGCCTCGACCGCGATGCCTGCGTGCAAGGCGGCGCGGACGATTCCCGCCCAACCGAGTTCAGCGAGGTTCACCGAGACGAAGTCGGGTCGCCGCCGCCAGTTCCTCACCGCAGCAGCACGAGAGAACGGGTCGGGATCGATCGCCTCGGAGGTGGAGAGCCCAACCGGCATGCCGGGAACGGCGGCACGAATCGCCTCGACGGCTGCGTCGCACGCAACGGCCTTCATCGTCTGCGTGCCGTCGGAATCGCGAGGATGCACGTGCACGGCGAACGCTCCGGCATGCCGCACAGCGATCGCGTCGGCGGCGAGCTCAGCCGGCGACTGTGGCACCGCGGGATGCTCGGCCCGTGTTCGTCCGCCGTTCAAGCACGCCTTCACCGCCATCTCAGCGGCCACCGGCCCGAGCCACAGTCGCCACGCCAACCACCCCGCGAGTTGTCCCGGTCACGACGGCCATCGCCCGAAGTGTCGCGCATTGCGCCCGGGGCGCAGGGCGCGAGACGCCCCCGCCGGGTGCTGTCGTGGCGACGGTCGCGCTCGCTATGAGCGCAAGCCCGAGGCGGTGCCGCCGGTCGTCCACCGGTCGGGCTCGCGGTCAGTGCATCACCTGCGGGCCGCACCCGTACTTCGTGCACTGCTCTGGGAGCCAGTACTGCGGGTTGAACGTGATCGGCGTCTCGCCGACCTTCTTGGCGGCGTTGAACGTGTACTGCCCGACGGGGAACTCGTATGGGGCGTGGCTCCGGTTGACCTCGGAGAACAGGAGGAACAGCTTGTACTGAGCGTACCCCAACGGGTACGGGATCGGCTCGGTGGAGCACTGATCGGTGCAGGTCGAGATGTCCAGCAGCTTCAAGGTCGCGGTGCCGCTGCCGCGTGGCCGACCAGCCTGATGCGCGTTCAGCTGCTCGCCGCCGGTCACGGTGAACGTCCCGATCACGCCGCCGCCGATCCCGCCGGTAACGCCATTGCAGGCGCCGTGGTCCCACGAGCCGCCGTTGGCGCCCCACACCTTCGCACTGAGCTGCGTCACCCCCGCGGGCACGGCGACCGTGGAGACGCCGGCTTTTGAGAGAGCGATACTGCACAGGGTCCCAGCGCCGTTAGCAGACCAGCCCGTCGGGCATGTCGCGGCCGTCGCCGCCTGCGTGCCGATCGCGAGCACGCAGGCCCGGCGCGTCACCGACACATTCACATGGACGGGCGGCAGCCGGCGGCGCGGTCGAGTCTCGTGGTTGCTCCGAAAGAGGAGCGGCTGCTCGACCCGTCAATCAGCACGCTGCTGGTCGCGGTGCGAGCGGGTCGCGCGATCTGATGCGTCAAGCGCCACGGTCTCACGACGATCCGGGCCAGCGCACTTCAGCGGAGCGTCAGGCGGCGACCTCGGAGCGGCCCGCCAACTCGTTGGGGGCGATCGCCACCGAGTCGCGCCCTTCGGTCTTCGCCTCGTACAGAGCGCGGTCGGCGCGCGCGAACCAGCTGTCCGCCGGCTCGGAGGGGAGCGCCTCGGCAACACCGGCGCACACCGTGACGTTCACGGTGTCGCGAGGTCCAGGTACCTCGAGCTGTCGCACCGCCGCGAGGAGACGTTCCGCGAGCCGGCCGCCGTCGGCGGCGGTCGAGTCGCGCAGGATCACGGCGAACTCGTCTCCACCGACTCTCATGATGACATCCGAGCGGCGGGGGAAGCTGCGGACGAGAGTGCTCGCAATCGCCTCAAGCACGCAATCGCCGGTCGTATGCCCGTGCACGTCATTGATCCGTTTGAAGTGGTCGATGTCGACGATCGCCAGACACGCCGGCTCATCGATCAGGGTCCGCACTTGGGCGGCGCGGGGGAGCTCGCGCTGGAACACGCCTCGGTTCCAGAGTTTCGTGAGCGGATCGATATCCGCCTCCCGGCGAGTGTCCTCGAGCTTGACTTTGAGGGTGTCGACGCGCTCGCCGAGCTCACGCGCAAGTTGGTGCTGTCGTGTGCTCTTCTCATCGATGATCTCCGAGAGCCGCTGAACAGTCTCGAGCGCCGTCGCTTTGAGTTCCGCTGCGTCACCGCCGACGGCTGCACGTAGCCGCTCGAGCTGGCTCGCGGCGAAGGTATCCGACGCAGCGTCGCCCACGATGGCCTGCGAGACACGCTCGACCACCAACCAGATTGCGTCCTGAAGATCGCCGATCGAGCGCGACACCGCGGCATGGTCGGCACGCACGTGCGCGACGACATGACGGCTGAGACCGGCCCAGTCGCGCCGAACAGAGGCGGCGTCTCCTGAGTCCGGTGGCGCGGCCAGGACGAGGATGTGGCGAGCCCAGGCCTCGAGTTTGCTCGCGGCCTCCGAGTCACGGCCGGCCGAATCCCGCAGCGCTCGCAGGATCGCTGCGACAGCATCGAGAGCTGCGTCCGGGGTGCCGTCCACCGTGACCTCTTCGGCGACGACTGACTCCGGCTCCGAGGCCTTCGGGCGGCGCAGGTTCACAT
>DATKOY010000139.1:0-8854 GCA_035524415.1 Solirubrobacteraceae bacterium
ACGGCGCTACAAGTTCGAGGAGAGCCTGCGGATCTACGCTGGCAAGGCTTTCAATCGTCTCGACGACTCTGATGAGCCGGAGGCCGAGGGTGGCCTCGGCGTTCACGAGCCGCGTCGGCCAAAGCCGACAGGCTTGTCAGGAGCGACCGCGCTACCAATACCCCACTCCGACGAAGCCACATAGTCGCGGTCAGGGGTCATTCCGGAACACTGGCCCAGGCCAGAGACCTGTCACCGGTGGGCGATCAGCCAGACGAGTGACCTGCGGTCTGGAGTATCAGCCAGAGCGCGGGCAGGGCAACAAAGACAACGATTCCGATAATCACCCAAGTCCGCGTTGCCATGCCGGTTCCCTCCGGGTTCGCGTGTTAGCCGCTTGGCCCGAATGATGCCAGGTAGGACTCTCGCGCCGGCACTGCCCGCTCAGGCGTCATTCCGGAACACTGGCCCAGCCGAGAGCGCTCTAGCCTGGTCGTGGGATGTCCCTGAAGTGGGCCGGGTTCCAGGTCGAGCTGAACCTGCCGCCGCTTGCGCCGATGACCAGCAAGGTCGTTCCCGCGATCAGAGCTTTGGCGCTGCGCCGAACGGAGGGATCGGTGACCGCGACGGCTGTGTCGCAATCCAGTCGGGCCTGCTCTTCATCGAGTCGGAACAGCGCCGATCCCTCGAGAACGACGTACAGCTCTTGCTGCCCGCTCTGGCGCTCGTCGTGCTCCTCGACAAGCATCTGGTCGAGACGATTCGCCACGAACACGTTGACTCCGAACGTTTCGATGCCCATGGCGTGCTGAAGCGGGTACCAGACGGGATCGTCCGATCCGCTGTCTGAGACTGTCGGGATCGTCGTGATCCGGGTTACCGTCCAACGCGCCATCTCGGCAGGTTAGGCCGAGGAGGTAGACCAGGAGTGTTCAGGGGTCATTCCGGAACACTGGCCCAGCCCACCGCGGCATAGCCTGGTGAAATACTGGGTCAGGAGGACATGTGGGCGACCTGATCCGCAAAGATCCAACTCGGCGCTAGGGCGCTGTCAGCTTGTGCAGGACGCGATCTTGACTGGCGCCGAGCCGGTGAGCGACACCCGGTAGGTCGGGCCGCACTTCGCGTTGTGCGGCAGGCTATTGACGACCAGCTGAACGGAGTCCGGCGCCCAGGAGGCTGTCGGCGAGGCGTTGAGCCGGAGCAGCGTCCGCACTTTCCGCGTTGCGACATTGACGACCGCCAGCTTGCTGGCGCCGTTACGGCCCGCCTGCGCGAAGGCGACATAGCGCCCATTCGGTGACCAGCCAAACACGTTCTCGACTCTGCTTGGGACGAGTGTCCGGCTCTTGCCACCGGTTGTGGGGACGAGATGGAGCGAACCGTCCTGAGCCTGATAGGCGACCTTGGCGCTCGTCGGCGACCAAAGGGGATGGAGGCCGACCTTCACGAGTTGGCGAAGACTGCTGCCATTGGTGTGCGCCGCCCAGATACCGAGTGACTTGCCGGTCTGGTTCGATGTGAAGCGGCCGAATGCCACCGACGATCCGTCAGGCGAGAGACTGGGATCGACGTTGCCCAGCTTCTTACCGCCAACCTTGCCGACGACAGCACCCGTCTGGGCGTCATAGATCGTCAGCGGCCCCGCGCAGGTGTCACATTCGTAATAGGGTGCGGCTGCCAGACGCGTACCCGCCGGGTTCGTCACGTAGCCGACCGCGCTCGGCCTGGCGATCTGCTGCGGCTTGTTGCCCGGCACGATGCGGAAGACCCCACCGCCGCTCTGGTAGAGAATCCCGAACGGCGTCCAGGCGATCAGCGTGGGCGGCTCCGGACAATGCCGCCCGCTGCAGGTCGTGTAACGAACCGGCTGCGCATTCGTTCCGTCGCCTCCCATCGTGCATAGGGCGTGCAAGCTGTAGATCGGGTTGCGGTTCTTCACCGGAGGCCAGCGCCTTCCGGCGTAGACGATCTGCGTCCCGTCCGGCGACCACATCGGCTGGCTCACCTGTCGGCACGGCGACACGCTGGTGGTCGCCGCCGCCGAGCCGTACGCGCAAGCGGCCGCGATTACACAGACAACAGGGACGAACGCCGCAACGAGAACACGACGGAACATGCTCACAGCGTATGCCCGAACGCTAACGGCGTCCTAACGCAGACGGACCCATTCGATCACGGCCCCTCCGCCGATAGAAGGGCTGCGAGAAGAACCCGGCGAGCGGCCTAGAGGCGCAGGCTCAGGGTCATTCCGGAACACTGGCCCAGGCGGGGGTCCAAAGGCGTCGGGCGACCGCACCAGCATTTCGGACGTTGCTCTGGATCCGTGGAAACGCTGATGCGGGCGGAGCCATTGAGCCTGATGCTTGTGCTGCGCAGCCCGCGAGGCAGCCCAGCTTCGGGCGCGCTAGCCCAGAGGAGGCGGTACTCATGCGGAGGCTCTCCACTCTGTTGGGGGCAGCCGTTCTGGTCCTCGTCGTTGCGGCTGCGTCTTCGGGACGTTCGGTCGTAGCCCTGACGGTTTCCCAGGCGAGCCTGTCCCAGTTGTTGGTGCCGAACGACCAGGCACAGGTCAAGTACGTGATCCAGACCCCTGGGGTGGTGAAGCCGACGGGGACGCTCTATGTGCGGCGTGACAGGCAGTCAGCCTTCACGGCTTTGCCGCTGCAGCTGGGAGTGGACATCTCGAACGGCCGCCACCCAAGCCTGCATCTGATGCTGCCGGCCCGGTTCCTCAATGGCGCGCGGCTCTTCTACTACGCGCAGCTGCACGATCCCGCCAGCGGCGCGTCGCTCACGATTCCCGCCAAGGGCGCAAAGAGGCCCCAGACCTCCTGGATCATGCACCGACCGACCCTGGTGCGATTGGGTAGCTACCGGTTCGGTCATCCGCAGGCCGCGGAGGCTGTTGTCGCCCGTGCGGGCGCGAAGAACGTCGGCTGGGAGCTGCAGGGCCAGCAGGGCCCGAACACGTTCCTGGTCGGGCGCGACCGCTCGATCTGGCTCGAGGACACCTGGAAGCACCGGATGCTCGTCTGGCAAGCCGGCAAGCCAAACAAGCCCGTCCGCAGCGTGCCGCTCCCGACGCAGGGGCGGAACGATGTCAGCTTCGAGGACGTCGCCTTCGGACCCAAGGCCACCCTTTATGTGACCCGCATCCAGAGAGCCGTGGCCGGCTTCCAGATCTTCCGGATCAACGCGACGACGGGCAAGGTGCTCTGGAAGAGCAACTCGTACGCACCACCTTCCGGCGATGGTCTCCCAGAGTCGGGTTGGCAGCTCCGGGTCGGCTCCGACGGCACCCTCTACACGCACGTCGACTCAGCGGGCCTGGAAACGACCGGCACGCCCAGCTATGGCTGGATGCCGCTCGCCACCGCAGCCGGCAAGCCGATCCCACCGGCACAACAGTTCAACCGGATCATCTGGGGCTACGAACCCGCCCCCGCCGATCGGCACTTCATCGCCGAGTACTACACGCCGGCCCATTGGAGATTCATGCCACGGGAACAGCGGTTCGCGATCGTCAACCGGTTCGGTCGCCTCCTGCATGGCTGGCGCATCACGAGCAAGACAGCCATCGGCGGGTGGATGCTCGAGCCGCAACTGCTCAACGGCCGCATCGTCGCCGACCTGGCCCCAACAGCCGGGCCAGGGACGCTTGAGCACTTCTTCGTCCGGCTGGACAGCAACGGCCTCGACGCAAAGACTTCGCTCCCGTTCCGGATCTGGGGCGACTGTTTGTTCACGGATGTACGCGTCGGCCCCGGCAACAAGATCTACGCCCTCGCCACCTCGCCCAAAACCGGCATCCTGATCCGTCGCTACACGCTCAGCCCATAACCGCACGAGGCAATATCGAGAGTCATTCCCGAACACTGGCCCAGGCCGCCGCGCTCCAGCCCGGGTGTGACGATTCCGCGTGCCCTCGTCGTACATTCAGGTGCGATGAGCCGATCCTCGTCCGCCGCTGCTGGATTGATCTGCGCCGTTCTGCTGGCGAGCGGCTGTGCCGGCACCACTCCGAGGGCACCACACTCGACCACGCGAAGCTCCGAGGCAAGTTTCCCGCTGGTGATCGCGCATCCGCGAGTCGAGGTCAGCGGTCACGGTCTATCGATGGTCAGACCGCGGCAACTTCGTGGGAGCGGGGTCATGAGGCTCTCGCCGACTCAGGTGGTGTTCATGACCACCGGGAGCGGTAGTTGTCCCTGGTGGCCGAAGCGACTCATCGCGCTGAGCCACACCGCCATCCGGATCGACATGCGTATCCGAAACAGGGGCACGGCCTGCGCTCAGAGGTCCCGGAACACTGGCCCAGGCGAGTGCGCTTAGGTACGAGATCGTGCGGAGGACTCGTAAAGCCGGCCGCCGACGCGTAGCCAGCGGACTGCGCCGTCGTCGTCAACAATGAAGTGCCCTCGTACGCCCTTCCAGGGTCCGCTCTCCACGATCCAGCGATCCGTGGAGTAAAAGAACACCTCCGCGGGTGGCGGCTGTGGACCGGGTGGGGAGTCCTTTGTCGGGAAGCCGCCACGCGACTCGCCCTCAAGCCGCATACGGGCGCCGTTCAGCGGCGTCAGTGTCAGGCGCTCAAGCGCGGTCTCGAAGACGCCGCTGTACTCGGCGAGCGGTGCGGCGGCGATCGCCGGCGGTTCGCCCGCTGCGAGCCCGACAGCCTGAAGCGCTGCGTCGACGACCTGCACCCCGCCGGGCGAGTGATTGGTGAGCACCGCAAGTGCAAAGGAACGCGCCGGCGCGAGCACGAGCATGGCGATTTGGCCGTTTGTGCCGCCACCGTGGCGGAGCGTGGCGAAGCGATCCTCGCCGTACCAGGTCAGGCCGACCCATTCACCCTCCTCGGCTGCCGGCGCCTGCGGCTCCTGCATCGGCGCGAGCGCCGTAGGTGGCGCGAGGTGCAGACGTGCATAGCGGAGAAGGTCTGGGGTCGTGGAGACGATTCCGCCGGCCGGATGCGCCGACCGTCCGACCGGCCAGGGGCGGGCCACCTGTCGCTCCTCGCCCAGCCCGACGTGGCCGAGGACGAACCGTTCCGTCATCACTTCCCAGGGCCAGAAGGTCGTCGACTCGAGCTCGAGCGGATCGAAGACAAGCTCCTTGACGGCATCCTCGTAGCACTTGCCGGTAACCAGCTCGATCACGCGCCCTGCGAGGGCGAAGCCGGAGTTGTTGTACGCCCACAACGAGCCCACGGGCGTCTGCTGTGGAAGCTCCCGCATCCGCTCGACGTAAATGCTGATGGCATCGTCACCCCAGCCCGTGTCGTCGAAGTAATCGCCGAACCAGCCGCCCGTGTGAGAAAGGAGATGCCGCAGCGTTACGCGTTCGGTCGCATCGGCATCCGCTAGCACCAGGTCCGGCAGGTACTCGCGTACTGGCCGGTCGAGTTCGAGGTCGCCGCGGGCGACCAGCTCGCAGATCACGGTGCCGGTGAACGTCTTTGTGATCGAGCCCACCTGAAAGCGCGTGTCCGGCGTCACATCGAGCGGGCTATCCAGACTCGTCACCCCGTAGGCCTCGTGGCGCTCGACCCCTTCCTCGGATACGCCGACCGCGACTCCGGGCACGCCGTGCCGCTCGCGGGCAGCCTGCACCGCCTCGAAGACATCCACCACGCCACTCTACGACTCGGTAAAGCTCAACACCGTTCTGATCCGAAGTCGAACCACGGTGGGAAACTCAATCGGCTCTCCACGGTCACCTCCGGAGCACTGGCACAGCCGAGTGTCGCGTTACCTAGCGGAGCGCGAACCAGACGGGCAGCCCGGTCATCTCATCATCGCCGCCGTTGAGAAGAAGGCTTGCCGCGTCGTTTGAGGAGATCTCAAAGCAGAGATTCCCGGTCACCGTCTGGCCGGAGAAGACCTGGTCGACAGAACCGAGGTCAATGCCCGGTGGGATGCAGTAATTCGGATACGGCGCGTTCTTGTGTCCTTCCGCGCGGATCCACCCGAAGATGTAGTTCTCCAGGCTGCTCGACCCGCTGCCCACGTAGGTCATCGACACGTTGACGAGGGTGTATTGAGCACCGGGTGGCGGTGGAGAGTTCGCAGGTTGCCCGTTGATGACTACAGCATCGACCGCCGCGGTCGCTTCCAGCGTTGCCGAATTCACTTTCATCTGCCATCCACCACCCCTCAGGTTGGCCGCCGCTCCGAGCGGATACGGGTTCAGCCGGTCACCAGGTGGCAAGAACGACGCCGTGACGAAACCGAACCGCCGGGCCTTCACTCGCAGTGAGCAGCTCGCCGCCGATCCGTGACAGGCCAAACCGCTCCACTTCCACAGCTTCCAGCCACTCGCAGGCGATTCTCTGAGCACGATTCGCAGTCCTTTGCGGACCTGGAACGTGCGTCGACAATGGGCCCTGGTCGGGCTTGCATGACATGTGAAGGCAGGGTGCCCTGGTACGCGCAAAGTTCCCGATCCGTTCACTGTGAGATGCAGCGCAACGGTTCGCGGCGCCGTCACCGCAGCCGCGCTCGATGCAACGAGCACCCCAACTACTCCTGCAGCAGTCACGAGCAATCCGACGAGCCTTGAACGCCGCATCGTCAGATGATCCGCGCAGCCGTCGCCGTTACACGCATCTCCCCAAGAGTACGCCGCCGCACGTGGGATCGTCACACCGTCAGGGTCCTTCCGGAAGACTGGCCCAGGCGGCGAGTGATTACCCGGAAAGGTCGTACGATCTGAGCGATTGCCGGGTTGGTAGCCAGAACTTCGACCCGGCCTGCGCATCTACGCCAACCCGCGTGGGAGGAGGACGCCGTGGAGACCCACTACACCCACACGACCTGGAGCGTGAAGCCCGACCTGGAGGACGAGTTCGTGCGCCGCTGGAGTGAGTGGGCGGAGTGGAGTCACCGAGAGGGCCTGGACGCTCCGGCGCTCTTGCTGCACGACCTCGACAACCCCGGCACGTTCATCAGCTTCGGAGCGTGGCAGAGCGTCGCCGCGGTGAAGAACTGGCGGACGCTCTCCGGTTATAACGAACGAGTTGCGCGACTCCGCGAGGTGGTCGACCGCTTCGAGCCGCGCACACTCGAAGTCACCGCTCGCATGTAGCACGCCGTTTCCGCGATGAGTACGTTCCTCGGGATAGTCCTTGGCGCCGTCAGCGTGTTGACACTGGCGGTTGTCTTCTGGGCGTTTGTCTGGGCGGCCAGGAAGGACGGTGAGGAGGATCGCGCCATCCAGAAGCGTCTCGGCATCCGCCGACGCACTCGGCTCGGACGATAGCCCCTACGCATCGTTCGCCCTGATCGCTTTAACGCCGGGGCCATTCTCCTCCTACCGTTATGTACGCGACTGGCGCAGCGCCTGGCGCGCCGACCCCCTCAAGATCGCCGTCGCCCCGCTACTTCCGAGTTATCTAGTGTGATCTCGGAGCGGCCGGGCCCGGTGGCCCAGCGGGTCTTCAAAACCCGTACGGTCGTGCAGCCCACGGCTAGGTCGGTTCGACTCCGGCGCCGCTCCGTCCCTGCAAATCAGACTCTTTTGTTGTCGTTAAAGAGAACGGTGGAAGTGCCTCGAACTCACTGCGCGCCAGTCTGCGCGCCAGTCTGCAAAGTCCGGCCGTGGCGCGCGCCAGTGCGCCAGTGAAAAGGCCCGCGACGCGCAAACGTCCGGGCCACGGCAGCAGGAGGATGGTCCTGATGCAGGCGAAGGGTAACGAGCAGAGGCGGAAGCTCCCTACGGGCGTCCGCGAGCGGCATTCCCGCACCTGTCGATCGAGCGATGGCGGCAAGTGCCGGAATGACCCCTGACGCGGTGCGGCGCCTAACGACGCTGGTGTGGGCCTTTGCTGACCAGGAGATTGACTCGTGCCCCGTGGTGGAGATGTCTCCCGGGATTGGGCGTCTGCGAGATCACATGGTCTTTCTCGACCGTGTGCGAGGTGGCGTGCGTGACTCTGCCTACGGTGCAGTGGTTGGTTCTGAGGGCGCGTCTTGCCGCCGTGAGTGTCTTACCGTTGAGCTTGGGCACGATGCACGGCTTGGGGAGGAGGCTGAAGGTGGCGGTTACGGTTTGAGTGCTGAGATCGGTGTTCACCGGGCAGTTGTCGGTTCCTGAGCAGCTGCCGCCCGTCCAGCCGCTGAATCGCGAGCCTGCGGCGGGGGTCGCGGTGAGCGTCAGCGAGACTCCGGCCTCGAGCGAGGCCGAGCAGGTTGATCCGCAGTCGATCTGTCTCGAAGGGCTGGCCACTGTCCCCGATCCGGTTCCGTTCGTCGCGACGTCGACCGTGACGCGGGCGGGCTCGCCGCCGATCAGAAGGCCCTGCGTGGCTGAAGTCGTGGAGTAATAGCCGGCGGCACCGCAATTTCCGTCGGCCGGACATGAGACCGCGTCAAGGGCGGCCAGGTGGGGCGGGGAGGCGTTCGGAGGCAGGGAGGCCGCGAGACCCGTCGCCCAGTTCCCTCCGGCCTCGGTCAGTAGTAGACCCTCGCTACCGCCGGTGTTGACGCTGTAGCTTCCTACGGCGGCGCAGTCGCCTGCCGAGGGGCAGGAGACCGACTGGACGTCGCCACCCGTGGCGTAGGCGGGTAGAGGCGCCGCAACCCCTGCCGCCCACGTGCCGTCGGTCTCAGAGAAGAGCACGGAATCCGCGGCGTCCTCCTCCGCGTCCGTCGGTGGTTCGCCTGTGGGGGCGCTGTAGAAGTAGCTGCCCACAGCTGTACAGTTCCCCGCCGAGGCGCAGGACACCGAGCCAACGATGAACGACGCCCCCGCTGGAGCTGCGGCCGTAACGTCGGCGGGTACCGCGGCCTCGACACTCGACCAGCTACCCGCGGTCTCGGTCAGCAGCAGCCCCGGCCCGCTCCTCGACGAACTGTCCGCGTAGCTGCCCACT
>DATKOY010000140.1:0-6928 GCA_035524415.1 Solirubrobacteraceae bacterium
TTGTCCGATAGCAGCCACGCACTGTGCCCGTTCCGGCCCTCAGCTCACTGCTCCTTTGCGAGCGGAGCGCGGGCGCCGCGGGCGCAGGTCGCTGGTCTCTTGGGCGACGGCGACAGCGGCCCCGCGGTTTCCTGGACCGTCGATTCCGGGCAAGCACCGGATCAGATCTTGCGTAGGCACAGACGTATCGAGGGTCGCTGCGACCTCGATCACCGGGCTGTCGCTTGGCCAGGCGGAGCGGTCATCTCATCGCTGCCGGTACACGCGCTGCTCCAACTCGTCCATCTCGACAGCGCCCTCTAATTGGCAGCCGGCGGCTGCCAACAACACGGCGCTGTCGCTCCCGTAGGCGAAGCGGCGCTCTGATCGCGACGCGGCGGCGGACGCTCGCAAGTCGTCCAGGGCGAGCGTCTGGAGCGACGGTCCCAACGCACTCTTGCGGCGAAGCGGAGACGCCACCTGTGCCGCCGATCGTGGCGTCGCTTGAGCTTGGTACTGCAGGACCGGGCGACAACTTGCTCGTCGCCCGCTTCGGGGAGTGCGATTCTGCGTTGCGATGGGGACGCGGAAGCCGACGCAAGAGCCGTTCGCCGGGTGGCGGTCGGACGCGCAGTGGGGTCGTGTCGACTGACTGGTGTTGGTCTTGCGTTCGTCCTCCTTGCAGGCGCCGGTTGACGATGGCTGAGCGTGGGCCTCGATCTGTCTGCCAGTCAGGTGTGATGGGACTGAGCTCAGGGGGATGAATGGGTCCGCAGGAGGACCCGCTGCGCTCGAGCGAGGCGATCCGGTGGAACTCGACGCCGGCCGCGAAAGGAGCTAGGGATGGCCGATAGACAGTGTTCGTCGCCGCCGGCTCCGGTCGTGAGTGTGCCTCGACCGTTCGCGTCGGGGTGGGTTGCGGCCGCCGGGTCCCGATTCGCCGCACCGTCTGTTCGATGCGGGGCACCCCGTGGTGACCTGGAGCCCCGCGCCGGGCAGGCGAGCGCTCGATGACCGAGGAAGGAGTCCGACGGCGCGCTGCGGAACGGTCTCGGGCTGCTTTCAAGCTGAACGGGGATGGACGCTGCACCGCGGTGATGGCGCCGGGCCGTTCACCAGCCGGCTCACATGGCGGCTGCCCGGAGGCGGTGAGGCGACCTGGGATTCACGGCTGGCTCGCAAGCGTGGCGCGATCGCCCTGCGGGACGGGGCCGGCCGGCACGATAGCGACGCTGCCGACACCAGTCGCGGTCGCCGGGCGCCCGCGCCGCGTTCATTGGCGGCTGCCGCGTTCACGGTCGGCGGCTCGCTCTTTGCCGCCGGCGCTGCGGTGGCGCAGGTCGGCTCTGGCGATGCAACGACGGCGGCCTCGATTTCGCCGGGGACTGTTCTTCACTTCAACAGCGCCTATGCCTCGTTACTCGGAGCGATTAGCGCCCTGCGGGGCGTGGCGGCCGGAAGGGTGTTCAACGCGGAACGCTGGCGCTGGTGGTCCTATGAGCCATACCGGATCGATTGGCTAAGCACCTTCGTGCTGCTCGTCGGGACGCTGGCGCTCGCGGTAGACCTGACCGACTCCTTCTCGAGGGGCTCACCACGCAAGCGTCAACCGGCTGATCTGGGCGCCCGAGGTGATCGGGCGCGTGCTGTTTCTGATCGCGGGGCATCTCGTGGCGACCGAGACCTGCCACCGCTTCCGGCCCTGCCTGCGGCGGCGAGATCTCGGCCGGTCGATCGTTGTGATCAATCAGATCGGATCCATCCTTTTCATGATCTCCGCACTCGCTGCGTTCACTAGCCCGGCGACGGCGAGCGAGGACAACGTGGACGCGGCCAACCGGGGGACCTTGACTGGCGCGCTCTGCTTCGCCATCGGGGGCGTGATGCAGGGCTTCGACCGGCCAGCCACGAAGACGCGATGCCATGCGCTCGGCACGGCTGATGGCTTCCACGGACTGCGCGGATCAAGCAACGAACCTGAAACCGGCAACGCTCGAGCGGCGCTGTCTCGTTCGCGCGATCTCATCGCAACCAGCGGGTCCGCCGCCCCGACCGCGTGTCGGCGAGCGCGGCGCGCGGTCGGCCACCGGAATCCTGGCCGGGCAGCCGCTCGCGCCGCAGCTGCCCGGGATGCTCGAGACGCGAGGCCGAGACCTCGTCGTTGAGCGAGACCGCGGCCGGGGCAGCGACCGGTGCCATCGTGCGGCACCGCGTGACGACACGCTCCCTCGTCTGCTGGACTGCCCGGAGGGTGTGCGCGAGAGTCGCATGCTGCTCTGCAAGCCAGATTTGGGAGATCGCAATGACAAAGAACGAGCGGCCCGACGATGCGGCTGACAGCGGATTCGACGTGCATTTCGCTGAGCGGTACCTCACGGAGCCGGCGATCGACCGTCGCCTTCCCGAGCACAGCCGCGAGCCGAGGACGGCGCTCGCGCTGCTCGAGTCGGAGACGATTCTCGACGGCGACCCGGCGAAGAACCTGGCGACCTTCGTGACCACGTTCATGGAGCCCGAAGCGGTCGAGGTGATCGCCGCCAACCTGCATCGCAACTTCATCGACCATGCCGAGTACCCGCGCACCGCCGAGCTCGCCAGACGCTGTGTGCGGATGCTCCACGGTCTCTTTCACGGTACCGGCGAGCCCGACGCGCCCGGCACCGCGTGCGCCGGCTCCTCCGAGGCCGTGATGCTCGGTGCGCTGGCGATGAAGTGGCGCTGGAAGGCGGCCCGCACCGCCGCGGGCAAGCCGATCGACCGGCCGAACCTGGTCTACGGAGCCGACGCGCATGTCGTCTGGGACAAGTTCTGCCGCTACTTCGAGGTCGAGCCGCGCCAGGTGCCGCTAGCGCGCGGGCGCTACACCGTCGGCGCCGACGAGCTGGCGCCGCGGATCGACGAGAACACGATCGGGGTGGTCGCCATCGTCGGTACGACGTTCACCGGTGACTGCGACGACGTCGCCGGGATCGACGCGATGCTGCGAGAACTGGCCGGCCGTGGGCTCGAGGTGCCGATGCACGTCGACGCCGCAAGCGGCGGCTTCGTCTTCCCCTTCTCGGATCCCGACTTCGCGTGGGACTTCCGCCTGACCTCGGTGAAGTCGATCAACGTCTCGGGTCATAAGTTCGGGCTGGTGTATCCCGGCGTCGGCTGGCTCGTCTTCCGCGACGACCGCCAGCTCCCCGAGGAGCTCGTCTTCTATGAGGACTACCTCGGGCAGCGCGATGCCACGTTCACGCTGAACTTCTCGGGCAGCTCGGCCTTCATCCTCGCCCAGTACTACAACTTCATCCGGCACGGCCGGGCCGGCTACGCCTCGCTGGTCCGCGCGATGGACGCCAACAGCGCCGCACTGGCCACACGGCTTGGCGCCGAGGACGCGCTCGAGCTGATCGAAGGGTCGCCGCGGCTGCCGTTGGTCATCGCCCGCGTCCACGACGACGAGCCGTTCACCGGCTCAGACCTCGTCGGCGAGCTCGCCAAGCGCCGCGGCTGGATGGTGCCCGCCTACCAGCTGCCGCCGGCCAACGACGACCAGCAGATCCTGCGGATGCTGGTGAAGATCAATCAGTCACGGGAGCTCGCCGACGCGCTCGCCGACGACTTCCATGCGTCGATCACGGATCTGCGCTCGCGCAGCGCCGGCCGGCCTGTCCGCCAGCCGACCCACAGCGGGCACGGCTACTGAGCGCGCCGCAGCAACGCCGCAATTGAGCCGCTCGTGCCGCGCCCGTAGCGAGCGACAGCGCCGTGTTATTGGCACCCGCCGGCTGCCAATTAGAGGCCGCTGTCGGGATGGACGAAAACGAGGCGTATCACGGCGGCGGTCGGCGGCCGCCGCGCAGACTGCTCCCCTTCGATCAACTCAGAAGCCACCGATTGATCGTGGCTCAGTGTCGGGTTCAGGCGAAAGCAGCAGCCCGCCATGTGACCGGCGCGGCCGTCGTCCTGCTGTCGAGTCGCATGGAAGCAGCAGCGAGAGGCGCCACGGCCGGCGGGCGGTCCACGTGCTACACGCAGCTGCATTGCCGAAATCGCTATCGCCGTCTGCATAGGCAGCGCTAACCGCTGGACCGCTAACGTCGGTTCCCCCCGATCCGCGCTCGGCGGGTGCGCGGACCGGCGCTCGATGATGTTCGTCGCAGCACAAGAGCAGGAGTATCGAATCGGGGGCACCGGCATGCATGTTGGTTGTCGCCGACTCCCACTAGTTGAGTCGCTCGGCTCGCGTAGGAGCGGCAGCGCGGACGAAAGGGGCGCTCGCAGACTGTTCCAGAGAGCCGCATCGGATTGCGCGAGCACCAGCAAGAGCGGGCAGGGCCGAGATCGCTGCTGATGTTGAGGGCTCGTGGCGGGGCCGAAGGATTCTGGGCGCAAATCATGCTCGGTGTAGACGATCCCAACCAGTCAGGCCTGACCACGCCCATTCGTCGCAAGACGATGAGCGAAACGAGCCCCCCCGCACATCGTCCGAATCGGATGAGGCGGCGGCGTCCCGTCCTGCGAGGATTCGAGTGGATCTGCATGGCCGACAACGACACACGGACCTCTCGACTGCGGCCTCTGAAGCCGCTCACGGACATCGGTGGGCGCGCCGCCGCCGCCACGCTGAGACCGCTCATGGGTGCCGTCAGCGCCGCCGCCGAGGCGGGGATCAACCTAGAGCAGCGCGCCGTGGACCGCCTGCTGGACAGTGGCGAGCTCGAGCGGTTGCTCGCCAGCGACCGCCTGCAAGCGATCGTCGCGCAAGTGGTCAGCAGCGACGGCGCCACGCAACTGATCGATACGTTCTTCGAGAGCGGCCTCTTCGATCGATTCGTCGATCGCTTGCTGGCCAGCGACGGGCTGTGGCGGCTCGTTGACGTGATCGCGGCGAGCCCGTCGGTCAGGGCGGCGGTCTCGCAGCAAGGCCTTGGGTTCGCCGATCAGGTCGGCGACGCCGTGAGGGCGCGCTCACGCAAGGGCGACCGCCGCCTCGAGCGCGCCGCTGATCGCCTGATGCGTCGCCATCCCACGGAGTCGCCGCAGACCCCGACGCAAGGCGACGACGATGGACAGCCCACTCACGTCTCCTAACGGCAACACGCCGCTTCCGGTCACGCCAGCGAATGAGGTGGGTCACCCCGGTCGCATCACCCGCATGGCCACATGGCTTGTCAATGTGGCGATCCCCAAGCTGATCCCAGATCACGTGACCGCACCCCTGCGGGAGCGCGCGCACACCGCCGACGACCGGCTGGAGCGAACCGCTCGCCGGCTCGTGCGCCGCCAGGGCAACCGAGCCCCGACAAATCCCGACGAGCACACCCGATGAGCAGCACACCCGAGTCGCCCGAGAGCGACACAGCGATCCAGACCACGCCCGAGGAGAACGTGCCGTACGTCGGGCTGATGACACGCATCATCTCCTGGGCGGTGGATCTCCTGATCATCAATCTGGTGGCGATCATCACCGGGCTCGGCGCCCAGCTGATCGCCTCGATTTTTCCGATCACGAAGGATCTGAAGCCGCTCTTCGTAGCGATCGCCGGTGGCGTGTACGTTCTCTGGACGGCCGCCTACTTCGTCTCATTCTGGTCGGTAACCGGCCAGACGCCAGGTGCTCGCCTGATGCAGGTTCGGTTGGTGACGGCCACTGGGGAGAAGGTCAAGCCAATCCGCGCGGTGGTGCGCTGGATCGGGATGAACGTCGCGATGCTGCCGCTACCGTGGGGTTTCGTGCCGATCCCGTTCAAGCGACTGGGATTCCCGGACTGGCTCGCGCACACGCGCGTGATCGAGGTCCAACAGCTCTCGATCGCCGCTGCGCAACAGGAACGGTCGCAGGGCGCCCGCGACACCTCGCGACCAACACCTCGTCCCTCCTCGCCGAAGCCCGATTCGGGTGTCATCCAATTCGGAGATGACCGCGACGGCACAGCTCGCTGACAGAAGATGACCGATTTGATCGCACCCATCGGCGCTGACGCGCTCGAGGCCTCGGGCCTCGACAGCGACACGGTGGTGCTCATCCGGCTAGCTGCGCTCGACGCTATATCCGAGTCGTGCCTGATGAGTCTCGGTGCGGCCCGCCAGGCTACTAGTGTCACGTTGGACTGAGTTCACGGCATCCTTACGGCTCTGGGCCCGATCGTCGGTACGTCACGCGTCGTCTCAGCGAGCTTCAAGATCAGCGGCGTGCTCGAGACCGCGTCTGCCGGGGCTTGAACGTGGCGCGTTCTGGCAGGAGTGAACCGACCGGGGCATGACCCAGTGCATGGGCTGGATCGGCCGCGCCCTGACCCGCGTGATTCGCCAAAGCGCCGTCTACGCAGCAGTGAGAATCGCGGATCCCGCGCGTTGCAACGGCGAGGGCAAGGCGGGGCACGGGCTGACGACAAGGCGGGAGGGGCGGGAGTTGACGATCAGACTGGTCCGCGTCGTGCAATCTCGGACTACATCGACATCGAGGATGTGATCACGTTGTCTCACGGTGTCATCAGACAGTCTGCTCGACATCGCGTTTGACGATCTGCTCGAACTTGTGCAGGCGCTGCAAGCGAGGCGACTTCAGCGTGTGGCCGGTCAAGAGTGTGGCCAACGCGCAGGTCAGGAAGGACGCGGCTCCGAGCGCGGTGTTCCAGTTCGCGGCGGCGAGGTTCAGGACGGAGCCGGTCGAGGGAACGAGGTAGCCGGCGATCGCCGAGATCCCGAAGAAGATGCAACCGAGCAGGTTGATCGCCGGTTCCCACCAGCCCGGCCGATCGCGTGCGGGGAGCCAGCCGTGCCGCGCCGAGGCGCGATAGGCGATCGCGCCGGAGACCAGGAAGCAGATCGAGCCGAGCGCGTCTGGTCGCCACACGAGCCTGTTGTAGTTGGGATTGGACAGGGATGTGTGGAGCGCCTGGTAGGTCGTCACATTGAAGAACAGTGTGCCGGCGGATTGGATCGCCGCCGCCCAGAAGGC
>DATKOY010000141.1:0-40604 GCA_035524415.1 Solirubrobacteraceae bacterium
AGGCCTTAGTGATCCGGCGGTAGCAAGTGGAAGCGCCGTCGCTCAACGGACAAAAGGTACTCCGGGGATAACAGGCTTATCGGGCCCAAGAGTCCACATCGACGGCCCGGTTTGGCACCTCGATGTCGGCTCGTCGCATCCTGGGGCTGAAGTAGGTCCCAAGGGTTGGGCTGTTCGCCCATTAAAGCGGTACGCGAGCTGGGTTCAGAACGTCGTGAGACAGTTCGGTCCCTATCTGCCGTGGGCGTTGGAGAGTTGAGAGGATTCGTCCCTAGTACGAGAGGACCGGGATGAACGCACCTCTGGTGTATCTGTTGTCCTGCCAAGGGCACCGCAGGTTAGCTACGTGCGGATCGGATAACCGCTGAAAGCATCTAAGCGGGAAGCCGGCCTCAAGATGAGCTCTCCCATCCCCTAGAGGGAGTAAGACCCCTGGAAGATCACCAGGTTGATAGGCCGGATCTGGAAAGATGGTGACATCTGTAGGAGACCGGTACTAATGGGTCGAGGGCTTGACGGATATTGATATCCGTGCATTGGCACTGTGTGGTTTTGAAGGCCCGCCAAGGGCGGGAGAGATCCCTGATTTCTCCTGAGGCTATGCCGCTTGCGGCGTAGCCCGGTCTCTACCGGTTTCCGGTGGCTATGGCGAGGGGGAAACACCTCTTCCCATTCCGAACAGAGCCGTTAAGCCCCTCAGCGCCGATGGTACTTGGCCCGCAAGGGCCTGGGAGAGTAGGTCGCCGCCGGTTTTTGTATCCCGACCCCGTCCGTCACAGCCCGTGACGACGGGGTCGTTGGTGTTCTGGGCGGCGTTGGCCCGGTGGCGCGTGAGGCTCGGCGGGTGCGGTGAGGGTCACGGGCCGTGGAGGCCGGTGGCGGTCAGGCTCGTCAGGCGGTCAGGCTCGTCGGGCGGTCAGGACACGGCTGCCCGCGACCGTGACCGAAGTCGACGTGGTTCGTCGACAGTCCGTGGCGGGTGTCGGGGAGGCTCAGACGAGCCTCTCGATGCGCAGCCGGCGCTGACCGCGCGGTGTTTCGACCTCGACGAGGTCGCCGGGTTCGCGGCCGAGCAGGGCCTTGGCGACGGGTGACGCGGCGGAGAGCTTGCCCTCGGCTCGGTTGGCCTCGGTTGAGCCGACGATCGTCCACGTATGGACGGCTCCGGTGTCCTCGTCGCGCACCTCGGCGGTGCGGCCGAACGTGAAGGAGGGGTGGTCGGTCTGTGTGTCCTCGACGACCGCATTGCGGAGTCGCTGGCGCAGGCGCTTGATGCGCGTCTCCAGGTGGGCCTGGTCCTCCTTGGCTGCGTGATACTCGGCGTTCTCCTTGAGATCGCCAAGTTCGCGAGCGGCGAGGATGCGCTGCGAGATCGCGCGGCGCCCATTGGTCTCGAGTTCGTAAAGCTCCTCTTTGAGCGCTGCGAGGCCTTCACGAGTGATCGACTCGCCGATGGGTTGTGATGCTGGCATCGGTTAATGCTGCCAGATCGGGCAGTGGAGGGCTCGGCCGGTGGGCGCGCAGGGGTTCGAGTTTCGCGGGCGAGGCTGTGAACCAGCGTGGCGGTTCACGAGCGATCATCTGGCCGGCGCCACCCGTGATGCTGGCCGGCGCCACCCGTGATGCTGCTCGGCGCCACCCGTGATGCTGGCCGGCGCCTCGACCCGCGACGTGCGACGATCAGGCGAGCATGCACGACGTCCGCGAGTTCTTCCGCGAGAACCCTCAGGTTCTGGTGCTGCTGATCATCTGTGTCGTGCTCGGCCTCGGCACCTTCCTGATCGTCGTCTTCGGCCTCGTCAGCGCTCACTCGGACACGACCACTGGCGAGCCGAGCGGGTCGATCACGCTGCTGCGCGCCGCCCAGCATGCCGCTGCGCACCTGTCGCTGCAGGCGTAGCGAGCCCCGGTTGACCCCAGTGGACGTCAGCTGAGGCGTTCAGCGGCCCGGTCGCGCTCGGTCGTAGCGACGTCCGCCGTCCGACGCACCGGCGAGATGCAATGGGCTGGACGGGCAGGCACGGCGCCGGCGCGGCGGGTTCGCTCCCAGTGCAGCGGGAGACGGTGGGGGTGCGGCGGCGCGTCGACCGACGGGTCGCCGAGGATGTCCTCAAAGCGGCTCAGCCAGGCGCGCCAGCGGTTGGAAGAAGACTGGAACATATGTTCGACAGAGTAGATCGGGGCTCGGACGGAACGAGCTCGGCAGGCGATTCGCGGCCGAGACCACCGGAGGCGCCGGGAACCGGGCCGAGAAACGAACAGATGTCGTGCGTTTCTCGGCCCGGTCCCGGGTGGTCCGCTGGGGCCGGAGCTGGGCGGCCGGGGGCGACCGAGGCCGGCCAGGCTCAGGCGGCGGACCCGAGCGACGACCATACATCGAGCTTGGTGCGCACGCGCTGGATGACCGCGTCGGTGAACTCGGTTGTGCCCGCGCCACCGCCGAGGTCGGGCGTCTTCACGCCGGCGCCGATCGTTTCGAGCGCAGCCTCGTAGATGGCCCGCGAGGCGCGCTCGGCCGGCGCCCCGGCCCGGTCGGCGGCGTGGCGCAGGAGAGCCCCGCAGGCGAGGATCATGGCGAGCGGATTCGCGAGATCCTTGCCTTCGAGCGCAGGCGCAGTGCCGTGCGGCGCCTCGGCCATCGCCACGGTCGTCTCGTAATGCTCGTCGAACGCCAGGAGGATCGACTCGGCGCCGGCGATCGAGCCGAACATCGGCAGGACGAGATCGGACAGGCAGTCGCCGTCGCGGTTCAACGCCGGAATCACGAGCGGGGAGTCGGTCGCGCCGGACAGCAGGCCGGCGTACGTGGCGTCGATCAGGACCGGCTGGTAGGCGACCTGCGGATGGCGAGCGGCGGCGGCGTCGAGCTCTTCCTTGAGCATGCCCTCGTACACGGGCGACACGGTCCATTTGGGGCCGCCGTAGACCCGCGCTCGCAGCTTCGACGCAGTGCGGAACGCGTACTCGGCGACCGCGTGACACACCGACCGGGTGATCCGCTCGGTTCGGAAGGCGACCTCGTCGGGCGCACCCGGATCGCCCTCGCGCCACTGCTTTGCGCCGTAGGCGTCCTCGACCGCCATGCGTACGACCGAGATCGGGTGGTGAACCCCGGCGATCGGCGTGATCCCCGGCAGCCGTCGCCCGGTGCGGATGATCACCTTGCCGCCCACCCGTTCGCGCAGGATCCGATTGGGCGATCCGACGTCGTCGGCGCCTTCGGGCGTGATCGTCGCGGCCTTGAGGCCGAGTCCGGCCTCGCGCATCGCCGCCGCGGCATCACTCACGACCCCGTTCGCGGTCGCTCGGCGGCGCTCGAGCGAGAGATCGAAGCGCTCGAGCAATACCTCCAACTCGATCACCGCCGGATCGAGGACGCGGAGTGACTGCTCGAGCAGCTCCTGTCCCGTCTGGTCCCCTTCGAGGACGACGATCCGGATCGCTTCAGACGGTGATCTCACAGCGCCTTAGACCGGCGGCTCAGAGGCCGCGGCCGCGTCGCGCGGCTCGAGCAGCTCGTCGCGCCGCTCGGTCAGCGCATCGATCACGATCTGGAGGTGCTCGTCGAAGTCGACGCCGAGCTCCTCGGCGCCGTGGCGGAGCTCCTCGCGGTTGACCGCGGCCGCAAACGAAGGCTGCTTGAGCTTCTTCTTGACCGATTTCGGCGTCATCCCGACGAGACCCTCAGGCCGAACGTAGGCGACGGCCAACACGAACCCGCACAGCTCGTCCACGGCATACAACGCCTTCTCCATCGGCGTATCCCGTGAGACGCCGAGGAAATCGGCGTGTGAGGCGACCGCGCGCACCAACTCGGGCGGATAGCCGCGCGCCTCGAGCTCACGCAGGGCGTATCGCGGATGACCATCCGAGAGATCCGGGTAGCGCTCGTAGTCGAGGTCGTGGAGCAGGCCGGTGAGCCCCCACAGCTCGACATCACCGCCGAAACGCGGGGCATAGGCGCGCATCGCCGCCTCGACGGCGAGCATGTGGCGGCGCAGGGAGTCGGATTTCGTCCACTCGCAAAGGAGGTCCCAGGCGGCCTGACGCGAAAACTCATCCTGCATGGCTGTTACCCTAGCTAAGCGCTCGGGACTGGGCCAGGCGGCCGACAGTCTCGGCTGTGCGCAGAGCGCACAGCCCGCACTTCCCGGTGCAGCTGCACCGGGTACGCTGGAAATCCAGCGCCTCACATCAACTGCGCCACCGATACCGATGGAGAAGTTTGTAATCGAGGGCGGCGTGCCGCTGTCTGGCACGATCGACCCAGCCGGAAACAAGAATGGTGCGCTGCCGATCCTCGCGGCGTGCCTGCTCACAGAGGACGAAGTGATCCTGCGCAACGTGCCGCGGATCAGCGACGTCGAGGCGATGCTGCTACTGCTCGAGTCGCTCGGCGCGCGCGTGCAGTGGCTCGGTCCGGGCATGGTGTCGGTCGACTCCTCGACCGTCGACAGCCAGATCGTCGATCGCGAGCTCTCGGAGCGGATCCGCGCATCGTTCCTGCTCGCGGGACCGCTGCTCGCGCGCTTCGGCCACGCCTACATGCCTCCCCCGGGCGGCGACGTGATCGGGCGCCGGCGGCTCGACCCGCACCTCGACGCGTTCCGCGCGCTCGGCGCGACCGTGAAGCACGGCCTCGACATCGAGCTCGAGGCGCCCGCGGCGGGTTTGAGGAACTGCGACTTCCTGATGGACGAACCATCGGTGATGGCGACCGAGAACGCGCTCATGGCTGCCGCGCTGACGCCGGGCCCGACCGTCATCAGGAACGCTGCGTCGGAACCGCACGTCCAGGATCTCGCCCGGATGCTGATCCACATGGGCGCCTCGATCGACGGCGTCGGCTCGAACGTCATGACCGTTCACGGGACGACAAGCCTGCGCGGCTGCACGCACGAGATCGCGCCCGACCACATCGAGATCGGGTCGTTCATGGCGCTCGCGGGCGTCACCGGTGGCGAGCTGATCGTCAAGGACACCTTCCCGCAGGATCTCCGCATGATCCGGCTCGTGTTCGAACGCCTCGGGCTGCGCACGGAGCAGTCAGGCAACGACGTGATCGTGCCGGGCAACCAGGAGATGGTCATTCGCAACGACGCCGGCGACTACATCCCGAAGGTCGAGGATGGACCGTGGCCGGCGTTCCCGGCGGACCTGACGAGCATCGCGCTCGCGCTCGCCACGCAGGCATCGGGCTCGGTGATCATCCACGAGAAGATGTTCGAGAACCGGCTGTTCTTCACCGACAAGCTGCAGCTGATGGGTGCCGCGATCACGATTTGCGACCCCCACCGCGCGATCGTGATGGGTCCACGCAGACTCCACGCAGCACGGGTCGAGTCGCCGGACATCCGTGCCGGCATGGCGATGCTGATCGCGGCGCTGTGCGCCGACGGCATCACCGAGATCGGCAACATCCGCCAGATCGACCGCGGCTACGAGCGGATCGACGAGCGGCTGCGGCAGCTCGGAGCGCGGATCGAGCGCGTGGACGACGTCCCCGCACACGTCTGAGCTCAGAGCCGGTCGTCCGGAATACTCCCGGCCATGGTTCACCGGATCCCGAGCGGAACCCGAGACTTCCTGCCCGACGAGATGCGCGAGCTGCGGGCGATGACCGACCGCATCCGAGCGGTGTTCGACACGGCCGGGTACGGCGAGGTGTACACCCCGGCGCTCGAGTACGAGCGCACGTTCGAGCTCGCGAACGTGACGCCGACGCGGCCTGCCTATCGGATGTTCGACGAGCAGGGCAACGTGCTCGTGCTGCGCTCGGACATGACCGTGCCGATCGCACGGCTGGTCTCAACGCGCTACGCCCATGCCGATCCACCGCTGCGGTTCTGCTACATGGCGCACGCCTACCGCGGCGTCAGGCCGCAGCGCGGCCAGTCGCGGGAGTTCCTCCAGGCCGGCCTCGAGCTGATCGGCTCCAAGGCCCCGGAAGGCACGGCGGAGGCGCTGACGGTCATGTGCGACGCGCTCGACGCCGCCGGCCTGGCCACCTACCGCATCGGCGTCGGCGACGCGAGCCTGTATCCGTCCCTGCTCGAGGCGGTCGGCGTCCCGGAGGACCGGCGCGAGCGGATCCTCTCCGAGCTCGTGACGGGCGATTTCGTCGGGGTCGAGCAAGAGCTTCACGACCTCGACCTGGCACCCGACGACCTCGAGTTGCTGCTGCGCGTGCCGCAGACCCGCGGCGGCGCCGAGGTGCTGGAGGGCCTGCACGGCCCACTCGAACAAGCGGGTACGGGTATGCGCGAGGTCCTGTCCCTCCTCGCACCACGCGTCGCACAACGACTCATCTTCGACTTCGGCCTGGTGCGCAGCCTCGGCTATTACACGGGCGCGATCTTTCAGGTCTACGACCCGGCGCATGGCGTCCCGATCGGCAGCGGCGGGCGCTACGACGAGCTGCTTGGGAGCTTTGGCCGTCCGTTGCCCGCGGTCGGCTTCGCGCTCCACGTCGAGCGCCTGCACATCGCGCTGACGGGGGAAGAGCGGGGCCAAGAGTGAGGACGCTACGGATCGCGGTTCCGCGTGGCGCGCTGTTCACCGACACGCTCGACCTGCTCGACCTGCTCGGCCTCGACACGCGCGAGGTGCGCGAGAACGACCGCAAGCTGCTGTTCGAGCAGGCGGGGATCGTCACGATGCGCCCCTCCGACGTGCCCACGTACGTCGAGGCGGGTGCGGCGGACATCGGCATCACCGGCAAGGACGTGCTGATGGAGCAGTCCGAGCGCGAGATCTACGAGCTGGTCGATCTCGGCTACGGCCGGTGCACGATGGTGCTCGCGACCGAAGCGGGCGAGGACAGGGCCGCGGAGGCGCTCAGGCGACTCGGCGTCGTCCGGATCGCGACCAAGTATCCACGAATCGCGGCGCGGTACTTCGAGGAGACCGGACGTCAGGCCGAGATCGTCGAGGTCAAGGGATCCGTCGAGCTCGCCCCGCTGACGGGTCTTGTCGAAGGGATCGTTGATCTCACCGCCACGGGGACGACGCTGCGCGAAAACGGGCTCGTGATCCGCGAGGAGATCGCGCACTGCAGCGCCCGGCTGATCGCGAACCGGGTCGCGCACAAGTTGAAGGCGACACAGCTCGACGCGCTGCTGGAGCGGCTCGATGCGGTGTGAGCGCTTCGCGCTGCCCGCCGGCGGCGATCCGGCGGCCGCCGCGGCCCACGTCCGCGATCTCGTCCCCTCGCCGCGTTCGGTCCAGGATGCGGTCTCCGAGATCATCGCCCAGGTCCGTGCCGGCGGCGACGAGGCCGTGCACGAGTACAGCCGGCGGTTCGACACCGGCGGCACCGAGCCGCTCGCGCTCGAGCTCACCGAGGCCGAGCTCGATCATGCCGCCGCGGCGCTCGACCGGGCGATCGCGCACGGTCTCTTGCGTGCGATCGAGAACGTCGGCGCCGTCGCGCACGCGGCCCAGCGCGAGCCCGAGATCGCGCTCGACCTCGGCAGTCATCGGGTCGCGGTGCGCAGCGCTCCCGTCGATCGCGCCGCTGTCTACGTTCCGGGCGGACGCGCCCCGTACCCGAGCACGGTCGTGATGGGCGTCGTCACCGCGCGCGCGGCCGGTGTCACCGACGTCGCCGTCTGTGCTCCGCCCGGCGCCACCGGAGACATCGACCCGGTCGTGCTCGCCGCGTGCAAGCTCACACAGGCCACGTCCGTCTACCGGATGGGCGGCGCGCAGGCGATCGCCGCGCTCGCGTATGGAACCGAGACGGTCACCCCTGTGGACGTCATCGTCGGACCCGGCAACCTGTACGTCCAGGAGGCCAAGCGCCAGGTGTTCGGCCACGTCGGCATCGACGGCTTCGCCGGCCCCAGCGACCTCCTGTTGATCGCCGACGGCGGATCGGACACCGGCCCGCTCGCGCTCGACCTGCTCGCGCAAGCCGAGCACGGCCCCGGGACGCTCGTGGTCGCGCTGTCCACCTCACAACGCCTGCTCGGGGATCTCCAAGCCCGCCTTGATCCCGCGCCCGACACCGCCGCCGTCGCGTGCCTGATCAACGCGGACGATCACGAGCAGGCGCTTGCATTCGCGCAGGCGTTCGCCCCCGAGCACATCCAGCTCGTCGGGCTGCACGCCGAGGCACTCGCGGCCCGCGTGACGCATGCCGGCTGTGTGTTCGTCGGACCACAAGCGGGGACCGCATTCGGCGACTACATCGCCGGCTCCAACCACATCCTGCCGACCAACGGCGCCGCCCGGTACGCGTCGTCGCTGTCGCCGCTGCACTTCACGCGGAGCTTCACCGAGGTGCGGATCGCCGACCCAGGCGAACTCGCGCGAGCGGCCGCGCCCGTGGCGCGAGCGGAGGGCTTCGCAGTGCACGCCGAGTCGATGGAGGCCCGCATTCGGGACAATGGCGAGTGATGGCGCGCGTGGCTGAGATCGATCGCAAGACCGGCGAGACGGACGTGCACGTCAGCCTGACGCTTGACGGAGACGGCTCAGGCGAGCGCGACACCGGCGTCGGCTTCTTCGACCACATGCTCGACCTGCTCGCTCGTCACGGGCGTCTCGACCTGACCGTGAAGGCGACCGGGGATCTCGAGACCGGCGCGCACCACACCGTCGAAGACGTCGGCATCTGCATCGGGCAGGCGCTCGACCAGGCGCTCGGCGACCGCGCCGGCATCGCTCGCTACGGCGACGCGACGGTGCCGATGGACGAAGCCCGCGCGGCCTGCGCGATCGACATCTCCGGCCGCGGGCTGTGCACGTTCGAGGCGTCGCTGCCGCCGGGCGCGATCGGGAACTTCGATCACGAGCTCGCCGAGGAGTTCTTCCGCGCCGTGGCGGGCAACGCCAGGCTGACGCTGCACCTGACGGTGCAGCGCGGGACCAACGCGCACCACGTGATCGAGGCGGCGTTCAAGGCGTTCGCGCGGGCGCTGCGTCCCGCCGTGGCACTCGACCCGACCGAGCACGGCGTCCCCAGCACCAAGGGCACGCTCGTATGAGCGCCGAGCGCCGGCCGCAGATCGCCGTCGTCGACTACGGCATGGGAAACCGCCGCTCGGTGCAGAAGGCGCTCGAGCACGCCGGGGCGCGGGCCGAGATCACGCGCGACCTCGACAGCCTGACCGGCGCCGACGCGCTCGTGGTGCCGGGCGTCGGAGCGTTCCCGAAGGCGATGGCGAACCTCGCCGACCTGGGGCTCGCCGACCTGATCCGCGAGCGCGCACAGCGGGTCCCGATCCTCGGCATCTGCCTGGGCATGCAGGTGCTGTTCGACAGCTCGCAGGAGCTCGGCGAGACGGCCGGGCTCGGGCTGATCGCGGGCGAGGTCTCGTGGCTTGACGCCGAGGGCCTGCGGATCCCGCACATCGGCTGGAACGAGGTCCGCTTCGAGCAGCCGTCGGCGCTCACGGACGACCTCCCCAAGGACGGATGCCCGTTCTACCACGTCCATTCGCTCGCGGTCCGGCCGCAGCACGACGCCGACATCGTCGGCACGACCGAGTACGGAGAGCGGTTTGCGACGATCGTCCAGCGCGGCCTCGTGTTCGGCGTCCAGTTCCACCCCGAGAAGTCCTCGCTGCACGGCCTGCGGATGCTCGGGAGCTTCGTGCGCCTGTGCAGTCAGCACGCCGCCCGCGCGGCGACAACGACCTCCGCAGGCGCATGATCCTGCTACCGGCGATCGACATGCTCGACGGCAAGGCCGTGCGCCTCGCCAAGGGTGACTTCGACGCGAAGACCGTCTATGACGCCGACCCACTCGAGGCCGCCAAGCGCTGGGTGGCCGGCGGCGCTCGCAGGCTGCACGTCGTCGATCTCGACGGCGCGCGCACCGGCGAGCCGGTCAACCTCGAGCACGTCAGGCGGATCGCGCGCGCGGTCGACGTGCCGCTACAGGTCGGCGGCGGACTGCGCACGATCGAGGCCGTGGACGCCGCGATCGAGGCCGGCGCCGCGCGCGTCGTGCTCGGCACCGCCGCGTTCAGTGACCTCGAGTTCCTCGACGAGGCCGTCGAGCGCTACGGGGAGCGGGTCTCCGTCTCGATCGATGCGCGCGCAGGCAGGCTCGCCACCTCGGGTTGGACCGTGCAGACGGAGATCCCGGTCGAGGACGTCGTCGAGCGGATGCGCTCCCGCGGGGTGCGCCGCTTCGTCTACTCGAGCATCGACCGCGACGGGACGATGAACGGCCCCGATCTCGACCGCGCGCGGCGGTTCGCGCAGGCGCTCCAGGGGAGCTTCGTCTATTCCGGCGGGATCTCGACACTGGACGACCTGCGCGCGCTCGTCGCCCTGCGGCAGGTCAACCTCTCTGGCGTGATCGTCGGGAAGGCGCTGTACGAGCGGCGCTTCAGCGTGCCGGATGCCCTCGCCGTGCTCGACGGCAAGGACTGACGCCGAGATCGTGCACTACAAGCGGGTGATCCCCTGCCTCGACGTCGACCGCGGCCGCGTGGTCAAGGGCGTCGAGTTCGTCGACCTCAGAGACGCCGGCGATCCGGTCGAGCTCGCCTGCCGGTATGACGCCGCCGGCGCCGACGAGCTCGTGTTCCTCGACATCACCGCGACCTCCGACAAGCGCGAGACGGTTGTCGAGCTCGCGCGGCGAACGGCCGACGACGTGTTCATCCCGTTCACGATCGGAGGCGGGATCCGATCGGTGCAGGATGCGCAGGCCGTGCTCGACGCCGGCGCCGACAAGATCTCGGTCAACTCGGCCGCGCTCGCTCGGCCAGAGCTGATCGACGAGCTCGCGAGCGTGTTCGGCGCCCAGTGCGTCGTGCTCGCGATCGACGCGAAGGCCCGAATCGGATCGCGCCCGCCCGAGTGGGAGGCGTATGTGGCCGGCGGCCGCACGCCGACCGGACGCGACGCCGTCGCATGGGCGCGCGAGGGCGTGGAGCGCGGCGCCGGGGAGATCCTGCTGACGAGCATGGACCGCGATGGGACGAGCGCGGGTTACGACCTGCCGCTCACCTCAGCGGTGGCCGGCGCCGTCGGCGTCCCGGTGATCGCCTCGGGCGGCGCGGGCACGCTCGAGCACCTCGTCGAGGCGGTCGACGCCGGCGCCGACGCGGTGCTGTGCGCGTCGATCCTGCACTACGAACACCACACCGTCCCCGAGGTCAAGGAGTACATGGCACGGGCGGGCGTGGCGATCCGGCCGCAGGCATAGGGCCCGCGCGGGTCACGCGAACAGCGTCACTGAAAGGCGGCCGTGGCTGACGGCCGCTCGCGGGCACAGGCCCACGAGCCGCGAAAACCCCGGCCGCCTTCCGGCGAAGATGCAATTGGTTTTGATGTCCGGCTATTGAGCGCCGCTGTTAGGCGGCTTCTTCCACGTATCCGGCAGCCGCGCACGAATCGCAATACGCGGCGGGGGGGACACGGGGCTCGTAGCAGCCGGGACGACAGCAAGTTGACGACCGCTTGGGCCGGCCCCGACCAATGCGGGCAGCGGCGGCATCTTTGAGCTCTTCGCGCATGCGATCAAGCTCAGCCGCGTGTTCCGCGCAGAACCGACGACCCTTCAGGGCCGGCTGCTGACAGTGACTTCCACTACGACAACGCATAGACCCATGAGCATAGCAAATGTGCCCGAACGCACGTTCCGTGGGCGGCTCATTTGCGGCGCTTTTGTTGCACTTTGTGCGCCGCGCGGTGGACCGCGGCGGCCACGGCGGCGCGCGTGGCAGTGGTCTTAGCACGATGTGAACGCCGTGGCAACAGCTCGTACAGCTTCGAGTAGCCGACCAGGTAGATCGCGCGGTCGTCGGCGACCGCAGGGTTAAACGCACCATCGGGGAAGGAGAACACCTGCTGCCCGGTGCGGAGGTTGAGGCCCGCGGTGCTCTTAGTGCCGAGGTCGGAGAAGTACACGACGTCGCCGATGATGATCGGCGACCCCGAGATCCTGCCGCCGGCGGCGTGGGTCCAGCGAATCGCGCCCGACTGCGCGTTGAACGCGTAGAAGTTGCCGTCGTAGGAGCCGAGGTAGACGGTCGGGCCGATCCCGGGCGGGTCGGCGACGGCAGCCGACGAATACACATACGCGCCCGTCCCGGTCGCCCACGCGAGCTGACCGGTGTGCGCCGCGAACGAGTACACGCGCCCGTCCGTGTTGCCCATGTAGACGCGGCCGAACGCGACCGCGGGAGTCGAGTAGAAGTTGCCCGAGCCGAACCCGAACCGCGCGCCGTTCGTGCTGACCGCCCAGATCTGGTGCCCGTTGTCGGCATTCAGCGCATACGCGCGGCCGGTGTAGTCACCGAAATACAGGATCCCGTGGTCGAGCGCCGGCCCGCCCTTGACCGCCCCGCTCGCGTGGTAGGTCCAGTTCACGTGCCCGTCGCGGGCGCGCATCGAGTACATGGTTCCGCCCTGGTCGCCGAAGTACAGCGTCGTGCCCCAGACGATCGGGGAGGACTCCGTGCCGGGTGCAATGACGTGGGACCAGGCGACGCGGCCGGTCTTCATCGACAGCGCCACGATCCGCCCGTTGCCGGGGGTCTGTCCGGCGTTCGAGTTCACCGACAGCAGCGGCACGAAGATCATCCGCTCCCGAGCCCCGACTGCCGGCGAGGCAGCGGCAAGCGTGCCGATCTTGTGCTGCCAGATGAGATGCCCGTTGAGCGCATTGATCGCCTTCGCCGAGCCGTCGTCGTCGACGAGGTAGAGCACGTTGTTGTAGATCACCGGCGGAAACTCGAGCAGCGCGTAGTCCTCGAAGGTCCAGCCGACCCGCAGCGGGGGGGTGAGCGCGGCGGAGTTCGGGAACAGGCGCGTGCGGGCCGCGTCGAAGCCGTAGCGCGGCCAGATGAACGTGCTCACCGCGGCCTTCTTCGTTGGCGGAGGGGTGCTCGCCGTCGTGGTCGTGGGCGCCGTGAACGACAGATTCGGATGTGAGACGTTGCCGGGCGTGTGGAGGATGAGGAACGCCGCCGCGCCACCCGCGAGCAGGAGCATGATGGCCACGACGGCGAGTCCCCATCGCAGCCAGCGCCGCGACCAGAGACTCGACATCCGGGCCATGCTAGTGGCCGCAACTTAATGCGGTCAGGGCGACCCGGGCACCCGGGCCGCCGCCGCCCGCGCGAAGATCCCGCGCATGGAGGTCCCCGACGCGAGCACCCTGCTGCGCCGGATCCGGTCGCTGCCGGCGGCCGCGCCGCTGCTCGCGAGGCTCGACGACGAACCCGGTGTCTACCTCGTCGGCGGGGCGGTCCGCGATCTGCTGAGGGGCGGCACGCCGGGCGATCTCGACCTCGTGGTCGAGGGCGATGCCGCGGCACTCGCGGACCGGCTCGGCGGGCGCCGGCGCGCGCATGACCGCTTCGGAACCTCGACGGTGCGACTCGACGGGCACAGCTACGACATCGCCCGGGCTCGGCGCGAGACGTACGCCCGTCCCGGTGCCCTCCCGCAGGTGGCAGAGGCCAGCCTCGAGGACGATCTCCGGCGGCGAGACTTCTCCGTCAACGCGATCGCGGTCGCGCTCACGGGCGAGACCGCAGGCGAGCTGCGTGCGCCACCGCACGCACTCGAGGATCTCGACGCCAAGCGACTCCGGATCCTCCATGAGCGCAGCTTCATCGACGATCCGACCCGGCTGTTGCGCCTCGCGCGTTACGCGGCACGACTGGGGTTTGAGCCCGAGCCGCACACCCGCGAGCTCGTGCGCGCGGCGAGGCAGGACCATGCCCTGGGCACGGTGAGCGGCGCCCGGATCGGCGCCGAGCTGAGGCTGCTCGCGCGGGAGCCCGACCCGGTGGCGGCGCTGGCGGCGCTGCACGCGCTCGGGCTCGACCGCGAGATCGACCCCGGCTTCGGGCTGGCCGACCCCGGCCCGGCCCGGGCCGCGCTCGCCGCTGCGCCGCCGGACGTCAAGCGCGATCGGCTCGTGCTCGCGGCCGCCTCGCGCGGGATCGGCGCGGCCGCGCTGCGGGACCTGCTTGACCGGCTCGCGTTCGAGGCGCCCGACCGCGACGCGATCGTCGACGCCGCGACACGCGCGCAGACGCTCGCCCGCGAGCTCGCCGCCGCGCACGCGCCGTCGCGAATCGCCGCGGCCGCCGAGGGCGCCTCGCCGGAGGCGGTCGCGCTCGCCGGCGCGCTCGGTGCGTCCGAGCAGGCACGCGCGTGGCTCGATCGGCTGCGCCACGTCCGGCTCGAGATCGACGGCGGCGACCTCGTCGCGGCCGGCGTCGCGCAGGGGCCCGCGATCGGCGCGGGCTTGAAGGCCGCGCTGGCGGCCAAGCTCGACGGCCGCGCCGGCACGCGCGAGCAGGAGCTCGCCGAGGCCCTGCGGGCCGCGACGGCGAACGGGTAGCCTGCGCCCCGATGCTGGCCCGCCCGAACACACTGCAGTGGAACGCACGGCCGGGCCACTACGAGGTCTACTACGTGACGCTCACCGACCCGGAGACGGGCGTGGGGCTTTGGCTCCGCTACACGATGGTGGCGCCGCAGGGCGAGCCGGCGACGGCCGCGCTGTGGTTCCTCGCGATGGACCCGCGGCCGGATGCGCGAGTGGCCACGTTCGCCCGCAAGGTGACGTTCCCCGTGGCCGCGCTCAGTGCGACGGCTGACCCGTTCGAGCTGAGGATCGACAATGCGACCCTGACCGATTCCGGCATGAGCGGCAGCTTCGAGGACGTCGCGTGGGATCTGCGCTGGACCGGCTCGGCTCATCGATACGAGCACGTGCACCCGCTGCTGCGGCGCCTGCGGGTCGCGAAGACGGTGCTCGTCCTCCCGCACGCGGACCTGGTGATCGACGGCTCGGTCGAGTTCGGCGGCCGGCGGCTCGAGCTCGCCTGCGCGCGCGGGGCGCAGGCGCACCTGTGGGGCTCCAAGCACGCCGGGGCATGGGCCTGGGTCCACTGCAACGACTTCATGACCGAAGACGGCGAGCCAGTGCCCGGGGCGTTCATCGACGGCGTGTCGGTGATCGTCCCGCGCCTTGGACGCGAGCTCGGGCCGAACACGCCCGTCGTCGCCCGGATCGATGGTCAGGACTTCGCCTCGACATCGCCGCTGCGGGTGATCACGAACCCGAGTGTGTTCGCCCTCACCGGGTGGCGGTTCGAGGCCGTTGCCGGCGCGCGCAAGCTCGTCGGCGAGGTCGAGGCAACCCGCGACCAGCTTGCCGGTGTCACCTACCACGATCCGGACGGGGAGCCGGCCTACTGCTACAACAGCGAGACGGCTTCGATGCGAGTCCACCTGTACGAGCGCGCGAAACAGGTTGGTGGCTGGGCCCACCGGGAGACGCTTGTCGCCCACGGCCGAGCGCACTTCGAATACGCGCAGCGGACTCCGGTGCCCGACGTGGAGCTGCTGACGGCGTGAGCGTCCCGGAGCCGTTCTACGCCGATGGTGAGCACCTCGCGATCGACCTGCCGGGTGCGCGGGCGCTGTTCACGACCCGTCGCGGCGGGTACTCGGGCGGGCCGTACGAGAGCCTCAACCTCGGGCGTTTCACCGACGACGAGCCGGCCGCCGTCGAGCGCAACCGGGAGGCGCTCGAGCGCCATCTCGGCGTGCGCTTCGCGTACGGCCGTCAGGTTCACGGGGTGCGCGTGCAGCGCGTGACCGTTGCCCCACCCGGGGGCGGCGTCCCGGCGGACGCCGACGGGCAGGCGACGTCGCTGCGCGGCCTCGCGCCGATGGTGCTCACAGCGGACTGCTTGCCGATCGCGGTCGCCGGCGGCGGCGCCGTCGCGATGCTGCACGCCGGCTGGCGCGGGCTCGCGGCCGGCGTCGTCGCGGAAGGGGTGAGCGCGGTGCGCGAGCTCGGCGACGACGTGCTGCTGACCGCAGCGATCGGTCCCGGAGCCGGTGGCTGCTGCTACGAGGTCAGTGACGATGTCCACGAGGCGTTCGCGCAGTACGGGACGAGGGTGTGGCGTGGCCGCACCCTCGATCTCGCGGCGGTCGCGCGGATCCAGCTCGAGCGCGCCGGGGTCGCGACCATCCACGACATCGGCCTGTGCACGATCTGCTCGGATCCCGGCCTGTTCTTCTCGCACCGGCGAGATCACGGGGTCACCGGGCGCCAGGCGGGGATCGCGTGGTTGACCTGATCCACGGCCTGCGGCCCGAACGGGTCCAGGCCAACCTCGAGCGGGTGCGGGCGGAGATCGCGGCGGCCGGGCGCGCCGGCCAGGTCGAGGTCCTCGCCGCCGTCAAATACGTGCCGGTGCAGGAGCTCGAGGCGCTCGCGCAGGGCGGCGTGACGCTCGTCGGGGAAAACCGAGCGCAAGATCTGGTCGCGAAGGCCGACGCATATCCCGGGCGGTTCACGTGGGACTTCATCGGCCATCTGCAGAGCCGTAAGGTCCGCCAGATCCTCCCGTACGTCCGCTACATCCACTCGGTCGCGAGCGATTCCGTCCTGCTTCGGCTCGAGCGGCACGCGCCGCCCGAGACCGAGGTCATGATCGAGATCAACATCAGCGGTGAGCCTGGGAAGAGCGGGATCGCGCCGGCGGAGCTCGAGGCATTCATCGAGCGCTGCCCGGTCACGGTCGTCGGCCTGATGACGATGCCGCCGCTCGCCTCGCGGGCGGAGGAGAGCCGGCCGTACTTCGCGGCGCTCCGAGCGCTCGCGGAGCGCCACGGCCTGCGCGAGCTCTCGATGGGGACGAGCCAGGACTACCTGGTCGCGGTGCAGGAAGGGGCAACAATTGTGCGTCTCGGCACAAGTTTGTACACATAACCGTTCTGACGCCGCGCCCGGCGCGTCATAATCACGGCAGGGAAATCTCGCGGCCCAGCGAACCTCTCCCTCGACCATGGCCTTTCGCGACACCTGGCACCGCACCCTCGTCTACTTCGGACTCGCCGAGGACGAGGCGTACGACGAAGACATCGAGCCGTACGCCGAGCCCGAAGTCGAACTTCAGGACACCTACCGGGAGCGGCCCAACGTGCGCAGGCTCAGCTCCCGCCGCCGGCGCGACGAGTTCGACGACATCTTCGCCGACGACGCCGGCACCGAGCGCCGCACGACCTCGCTGCGGCCGGTCGGCAGCGGCCGTGGCAACGGACGCAGCAGCGGGGGCGACGTGCGCGTGCACTTCGTCGCGCCGAAGAGCTTCAACGACGTGCAGGACGTCGCTGACAAGTTCAAGGACGAGATCCCGGTGATCCTCAACCTCCAGAGCACGGACACCGACC
The DNA here is from genome assembly GCA_035524415.1 of Solirubrobacteraceae bacterium. Lineage (GTDB taxonomy): Bacteria > Actinomycetota > Thermoleophilia > Solirubrobacterales > Solirubrobacteraceae > Palsa-465. The sequence goes on from DATKOY010000141.1 coordinate 17,173, forward strand.
TGTCAAAGCGCTTGATCGACTTCTCGAGCGGGCTGACGTACGCGCTCGACGGCGGAATGCAGCGGGTGGCCGACAAGGTCTTCCTGCTGACGCCGCGCAACGTCGAGGTTTCGGCCGAGGAGCGCGCGCGGTTGGTCGAGAAGGGCTTCTTCAATCAGTCGTAGCCTTCCCGGCGGGCAGAAACGGTTCGCACCGTTTCCAGCGGTAACGTTCAGCACATGCACGTAGGGCTGATCGGAGCCGGCAACATGGCACGCGCGATGGCGCGCGGCTGGGGTGAGCCCGTGATCTGCTCTGACCACGGCTCCGGACGCGCCCGGGCGCTCGCCGCCGAACTGGGCGGCGAAGCGCTCGACTCGAACCTCGCGGTCGCGCAGCGGGCGGATCTCGTCGTGCTGTGCCACAAGCCCGCGCAACTTGACGAGGTCGCGTGCGAGATCGCCAGGAGCACGAAGGCGGTCGCGTCCGTGCTCGGCGGAGTCTCGGTCGGGGCGCTCCAGGAGGCATACCCGGGCGTTCCCGTGTTTCGGCTGATGCCAAACACACCGGTCGAGGTCCGGTCGGGCGTGATCTGCTACTCGCCCGCGCCGGGCGTCGATCCCGGCATCGAATCCGAGGTCCTTGCGCTGCTCGGCCGGCTCGGCAAGGTCGTCCGGGTCGACGAGCGGCTGATGCCGGCCGCGACCGCGGTGATGGGGGTGGGGCCGGCCTATCTGGCGCTGCTGGCGGAGGCCCACGTCGACGCCGCCGTCCGCCACGGCCTCGGGGCGCCGTTCGCGGGACAGCTGATGGCGGACACGATGCTCGGGACGGCGTCGCTGCTGCACGCACGCGGCTACGACACGCTCAGCGTGCGCCGCGAGGTGACCTCGCCGGGCGGGCTGACCGCGCGCGGGCTGGCGGCGCTCGAACGCGCGGGCGTCAGGGCGGCATTCCAGGATGCGACCGACGCGGTGCTCGACAGCGGGTGGCGATGATGCTCGTCGAGGCGATCACGCGTTACGACATCGCGAACTATGTGGACAAGCTGTTCCTCGTCTACATCGTGCTGATCTTCGTCTACCTGTTGCTGAACATGCTGTTCTCGTTCGGCATGCGGACGCCGTACTCACGGGCTGCGGACACGATCCTCACGTTCCTGCGCGACGTCTGCGAGCCCTACCTGCGGATCTTCCGCAAGTTCATCCCGCCGCTCGGGATGTTCGACCTCAGCCCGATCCTGGCGATCTTCGTCCTGTACATCGTGCGGGCGCTGCTTGTCAACGCGATTCAGGGCTGAGCGGCCCGGGCTCACGATGGCGCTTCAGGCGACTCCATCGCCGCGGGTCAGAACCGCCGCGTGTGCGCGGGCCGGCGCCGTCGTCTGCCTCGTGCTCGCGCTCGATCAGATCACGAAGCACACGATTCCCAACGGCATCCACGACGGCGAGGCACGCAGCCTGCTGCCCGGCATCCATCTCGTCCACGTTCGCAACGACGGCGTGGCCTTCGGCTTCCTCTCGGGAGGCGGGACGATTCTGCTGGTGTTCACGTTCGTCGCGCTCGCCGCGCTCGTGGGCTATTTCGTTCGGCACCCGGATCGACCGCTGCTGTGGCTGCCGACGGGGATGCTGATCGGCGGAGCGATCGGGAACCTGATCGACCGCCTGGCGAACGGGGCCGTCACCGACTTCATCAAGCTTCCGCACTGGCCGGCGTTCAACGTCGCCGACATGTCGATCACGTTCGGCGTGCTGCTGCTGCTGTGGGTGCTCGAGAGACCGCGCAGAGATGCCGGCTGACGGGGTGCTCGCAGCGCGGCGCCAGTTCGTCGTCGGCAAAAACGCGGCCGGGACGCGGCTCGACGTGTTCCTCGCGGGGCCGCTGGGATCGCGGGCGCAGGCCCAGAGCCTGATCGAGGCCGGGCAGGTGTGGGTCGACGGCCGGATCAGGCCGAAGCGCTACGCCCTGCGGCGCGGCGAGCGCGTGGCGGTCGACGTGACCATCGACGTGCCCGCGGCCGAGCCGGCCGACGACGTGCCGTTCGGCGTTGCGTACGAAGACGAGCACCTGCTCGTCGTCGACAAGCCTGCCGGCGTCGTCGTGCACCCGGCACGCGGCCACCGGACGGGAACGCTCGCGCAGGCGCTGAGCGGCCGCGGCGCCGGTGGCGAGGAGCCGTGGCGGGCGGGCATCGTCCACCGCCTCGACCGCGATACGTCGGGGCTGCTCGTCGTCGCGAAGAGCGACGCAGTGCATCGCGCGCTCAAGCAGATGATCGTCGAGCGCAAAGTGCGGCGCGAGTATCTCGCGCTCGTCGACGGCCGGCCCGAGGCGCGGACGGGGACGATCGAGGCTCCGATCGGGCGCGACCGGCGCGACCGCGTGCTGATGTCGATCGATTCCGATGACCCTCGCGAGGCACGGACGCACTTCGAGATCGAGCGCCGGCTGCCGGAGACGACGCTGCTGCGGGTCGTGCTCGACACCGGGCGAACCCATCAGATCCGGGTCCACATGGCCGCGATCGGCCATCCGGTCATCGGCGATCGCCAGTATGGCGGGCCGATGCGCTACGGGCTGGAGCGACAGTTCCTGCACGCGGCGCGCCTCGCGTTCCCCCACCCGGTGACGGGCGCCGAGCTCGACGTGCGCTCGCCGCTGCCGGACGATCTCGCGGCGGCGCTCGGGCGGGCCGAACAGGCCTGAACACGGGGGTGGGGACGATGGTTGTCGTCGACTGGCGCCGAGGGCCCCGCCTCGGCGGGGAGGCCACGCGCTGCCGCCGGCGATTGCTGCCGGGCGGTGGCCGCGTGGGCGAGGTCCGGCACGCCGCGCACGAGAGCGGCTCTCGGTAACGGAAGGGATCTCCCGCGCCTCGCGATGGTGGGAGGGGCGTGGGCGTGTGTGTCCGGTGGCGGTAGCGGGTCGCCCACGGTCCACCGACTCGGCCCGAGCGTGGGAGATCGTGTGCGCGGACGGCCCGCGGGCTCGCGGGCTGCGCTGCGTTTGACCCGCTCTGGGCCGACCCCCTAAAAACCGGTGCGGGGTCCACAAAGCCGACGGGGCGGCCCGTCCAAAGCCGCCCCGTCAGTCAGTTGCGAACCGAGCCACCGGAGGTAGGGGAAGGGAGGTTCGGCCCGCGGAGCGAATCGCCACCGAAGGTAGGGGAAGGGTGACGGCCCGCTACACCATAAAACGTACCGTGTTTGCCAAACTTGCGTAAACTTTTTTTGCAGATTCGTCCTTCGACCCCATCCGCGCGGGTCGTGCCCTGCCTCGGTGACCGCCGAGGTTCACGAGCACCGTCGGATGGGCCCATCCAACACCACAGCACAACAAGGGAGCAGTATCAGTGGCTCAAATCGGTATCAAGGAGCTGCTGGAGGCTGGAGTGCACTTCGGCCACCAGACGCGCCGCTGGAACCCCAAGATGCGCCGCTTCATCTTCGGTGAGCGGGACGGCATCTACATCATCGATCTGTTGCAGACGCAGGCGCTGCTGGACAACGCGCAGCGGTTTGCATCGGATGTCGCTCATCGCGGCGGCACCGTCCTGTTCGTCGGGACCAAGAAGCAGGCCCGCGACGCGATCCGCGACACCGCCGAGGCGTCGGACATGCCGTACGTCAACCACCGCTGGTTGGGCGGCCTGCTGACGAACTTTCAGACGATCTCGCTGCGGATCAAGCGTCTGCACGACCTCGAGCGCTACGAGTCCGAGGGTCAGCTGCAGCTGCTGCCGACCCGTGAGCGGATGGCCGCGCAGGCCGACCTCGAGAAGCTCCGCGCGAACCTCGGCGGGGTCAAGAACATGCAGCGCACGCCCGACGCGGTGTTCGTGATCGATCTCAAGACCGAGGCGATCGCGGTACGCGAGGCGCAGCGCCTGCGGATCCCGATCATCGGGCTCGTCGACACGAACTGCGATCCCGACGGGATCGACTACGTGATCCCCGGCAACGATGACGCGATCCGCTCGTGCGCGGCGATCACCAGGGCGATCGGCGATGTCGTTGCGCAGGGACACAACGTGTTCCGCGCGGAGGAGGAGCGAGTGCGGCTCGAGCGCGAGCGACGCGAGGCCGAGGAGCGGGCGCGCCAGGAGGCCGAGGAGCGGGCGCGTCGTGAGGCGCAGGAGCGGGCGCGCGCCGAGGCGGAGGCGGCGGCCGCAGCGGCTGCCGAGGCAGAGGCGGCCGCGGCGGCGGAGGCGGTTGCGGCGGCTGACCCTGAGGCGGTTGTGGAGGCTCCGGCCGCACCAGAGCCCGTTGTGGAAGCCCCGGCCGCACCAGAGCCCGTTGTGGAGGCCCCGGCCCCGCCGGAGCCCGTTGTGGAGGCCCCAGCCGCGCCGGAGCCCGTTGTGGAGGCTCCCGCGGAGCCCGAGCCCGTCGCCGAGGCCCCGGTCGAGCCCGCCGCCTCGGCGGAGGCCGAGCCGGACGCGCCGGCGGCCCCGGACCCAGAGCCAGAGCCCGCCGACGAGCCAAAGGAGACAGCGTGAGCGAGATCTCCGCCAAGGACGTCAAGGGGCTGCGCGACCGCACCGGCGCCCCGATGATGGACTGCAAGAAGGCGCTGCAGGAGACCGACGGCGACATCGAGCGCGCGATCGAGCTGCTGCGCACGCGTGGTCAGGCCCAGGCAGCCAAGCGCGCGGAGGCCGAGGCGAGCGAGGGCGTGGTCCAGAGCTACATCCACGGCGGCGGCAAGATCGGCGTCCTCGTCGAGATCAACTGCCAGACGGACTTCGTCGCGCGCAACGAGAAGTTCGTCGAGTTCGCTCGGGACCTGGCGCTGCACATCGCGGCCGCAGCTCCGCTGGCGATCACCGAGGACGACGTCCCCACCGAGGATCGTGAGCGCGAGCAGCGGATCGCGACCGAGCAGGCGGCCGACCGTCCAGAGAACGTCCGCGAGCGGATCGTCAAGGGGAAGCTCGACAAGTGGCTCGACGAGGTTGTCCTGCTGCGCCAGAGGCACGTCAACGAGGACAAGCACGGCGGCAAGACGATCGAAGAGCTGCGGGCGGAGCTGTCGGCGGAGACGCGCGAGAACATCGTCGTGCGCCGCTTCGCCCGCTTCGCAGTCGGCGGCTGAGCCCGTGGCCGAAAACGGAGCGAACGCGAAGCCGGTGTTCCGGCGCGTGCTGCTCAAGCTCTCGGGCGAGGCGTTGATGGGCGAGCGGGACTACGGCACGGACCCTGCGCGCGTGCAGGCGATCGCCTCAGAGGTGGCAGCCGTTCACCGGCGCGGGGTCGAGATCGCGATCGTCGTCGGCGGCGGCAACATCTACCGCGGTCTCGCCGCCGCGGCAAAGGGGATGGACCGCGCGACCGGCGACTACATGGGCATGCTCGCCACGGTGCTGAACGCGCTCGCGCTCCAGGACGCGCTCGAGAAGGAGCAGATCGCGACCCGGGTCCAGTCCGCGATCACGATCTCCGAGGTCGCCGAGCCGTACATCCGCAGGCGCGCGATGCGCCACCTCGAGAAGGGGCGCATCGTGATCTTCGCCGCGGGCACCGGCAACCCGTTCTTCACCACCGACACGGCCGCGGCGCTGCGCGCGGCGGAGCTGCACGCGGAGGTCGTGCTGATGGCGAAGAACAACGTCAAAGGGGTCTACAGCGCCGATCCGGCGACGAACGCCGCCGCCGAGTTCATCCCCGAGATCACGCATAAGGATGCCCTGACGCGCGGGCTGCAGGTGATGGACTCGACCGCGTTTGCGCTGTGCATGGACAACAACCTTCCGATCATCGTCTTCAACATGGCCGACGAGCGGAACATCGACAAGATAGTGTCCGGCGAGAAAGTGGGGACGTTGGTGAGGACATGAGCGAGAGTGAGCTGTTGGACGGACTGCTCGTGGACGCGCGCGAGCGGATGAGCAAATCGGTCGAGTCGATTCGCCACGAGTTCGGGTCGGTGCGCACCGGACGGGCAAGCCCGGCGCTGCTGGACCGCATCTCGGTCGACTACTACGGGTCCTCGACGCCGCTCAAGCAGCTGGCGACGATCAGCGCGCCCGAGCCGCGACTGCTGACGATCCAGCCCTACGACAAGACCTCGATCAAGGCGATCGAGCGGGCGATCCTCGAGTCGGACATCGGCTTGACGCCCTCCAACGACGGCAACCTGATCCGACTCGGCATTCCGGAGCTGACCGAGGAGCGCCGCAAGCAGCTCGTGAAGGTCGTCCGCGGGATTGCTGAGGAGGGTCGGGTCGCGATCCGCAACATCCGTCGCGACGTGATGCACGATCTGCGGGAGCTCAAGGAGGCGGGCGAGGCCGGCTCCGACGACGAGCACCGCGCCGAGGTCGAGCTGCAGAAGGTCACCGACGGCCGGATCAGCGAGCTCGACGAGCTTCTCAAGCAGAAGGAACAAGAGATTCTCGAGGTGTAGTGGGGTGGCCGCCGAGGGGTCCACCGGCGCCGAGGCGGCACGGGCGCGCTACGTCGCGATCATCACCGACGGCAACGGTCGCTGGGCGCAGCGCCGCGGGCTGCCCGTCGTGGCCGGCCACGAGGCCGGCGCCGACACGGTCAAGGCACGGCTTCGCGACGCCGTCTCGCTCGGGATCGAGGAGCTGACCGTCTATTCGTTCTCGACCGAGAACTGGAGTCGCTCGGCGGCGGAAGTCTCCGCGCTGATGGAGATGTTCAGCCGTCGGATCGAGGGCGAGACCCCCGAGCTCGACGCCGAAGGCGTGCGGATGCGGTTCATCGGCCGGCGGACCGCTCCGGTCCCGGCGACGCTCGTCGAGCGGATGGAATGGGCCGAGCGGACGACGAGCGCGAACACCCGGATCACCCTGTTCGTCGCGTTCAACTATGGCGGCAGGGCGGAGATCGTCGACGCAGCGCGAACCTTTACGGGCGGAGACGAGGACGATTTCCGCGCCCACCTGTACGCACCCGACATGCACGATCCTGATCTGATCATCCGGACGAGCGGAGAGCAGCGCATCTCCAACTACCTGCTGTGGCAGTCCGCGTACTCGGAGCTCGTGTTCCGCGATGAGCTGTGGCCCGATTTCTCACGCGAGGCGTTCGAGCAGAGCCTCGAGGAGTTCACGGCCCGCAAGCGGCGCTACGGGGGACGCTGATGCCGTCGGGGAGGCGCCCCCCGCCGGCACGCGCGGCGCGGCGCGGCAACCGGCGGCCGAGTGCGGCCCGGTCGCGGCCGGTCCGATCCCCGCCACCGCGCCGTCGCGAGCGCCGCCAGCGGTCCGACCTGCTCGCACGGACGCTCGTCGCCATCCCCGCCGCACTCGTGGCGATCGTCTTCATCGACCTTGGCGGGATCGCCTTCGCGCTGCTCATGATCCTGGTCGGCTGCATCTGCCTGCACGAGCTCTACCGGATGCTCGACCGCTGGCGGCCCGTCCCGATCGTCGGCTTCGCCGCACTCGCCGGGATGGTGCTGGCGGCTCGTTACGGCGGCCAGCGGCAGGTGATGGAGGTGATGGTCGCGGCCGTGCCCGTGCTGTTCCTGGCGATCCTCACCCGGCCCCAGCACGGCGGCGCGACGGTCGCGATCGCGGGCACCCTGCTCGGCGTCTACTGGATCGCGCTCGCGTTCGCGCACGCGGTCCTGCTCCGAGAGCTCCCGCACGGCAACGCGATCCTGATCGACGTGCTGGTCGGAACGTTCCTCGGCGACACGGCCGCGTACCTCGGCGGGAGGCTGTTCGGGCGGCGCCCGCTCGCCCCTGCGATCTCCCCGAACAAGACCGTCGAGGGCCTCTTCTGCGGCATGCTGATCGCGGTGCTGGCCGTGTTCTTCGCCGGCCTCTACGAGGATTGGCTCACGCAGACCGACGCGCTCGTGCTCGGCCTTGCGGTCGCGATCCTCGGGCCGCTCGGAGACCTGTTCGAGTCGCTCGTCAAGCGGGATTCGGGGACCAAGGACGCGGGCACGCTGTTTGGTCCGCATGGGGGCGCGCTCGATCGACTCGACGCCGTCATCTTCACGGTTGTCGCCGGGTACTACATCTGGGCCGCCGTGATGCAGCACGCGTGATGCGCGAGATCCGGCTCCGCGTCCGTGCGACCGCCGTCGAGGACGTGCTCGACCGGCTGCTCCTGCTCGTGCCCGGCGGCGTTCGCGAGCGACCGGCAGGCGACGACGTCGTGCTGGTGATGCGGGGCCCCGATCTGCCGGCGCTCGCCGAGATCGTCGCGGCGGCCGGGCGCCGGCGTCTCGGGCTCGAGGAGCGCGAAGTCCCCGACGACTGGCGCGAGCGGCGGCTGCTCGACTACGAGGCCGACCCGATCGGTGGCCGGCTGATCGTCCGCCCGTCGTGGGCGCCGGCGCCGGGCGCCGGCGTGATCGACATCGTCTTGGAGGACAGCGCCGCGTTCGGCGGCGGAACCCACCCGACCACGCGGACGTGCCTCGAATGGCTGCTCGAGCTCGCGCCCGGCGGCGCGTTCGCCGACCTCGGGTGCGGTACGGGGGTCCTCGCGATTCTCGCCGCGAAGCTCGGATGGACGCCGGTCGTGGCGGTCGACGTGCAGCCGCACAGCCTCGAGGCGGCCGGCGCCAACGCGAGCCGCAATCACGTCGCGGTCGATGTCCGTGCGATCGATCTCGCCGCCGCGCCGCCCCCGCCGGCGGACGGGTTCGCGGCGAACGTCCCGGCTGAGCTGCACACGACGCTCGCCGCGGGCTGGAAGGCGTCGCCGCCGCGCGTCGGCGTCGTGAGCGGCTTCGGCCCGTCCGAGGCGGCCGCCGTGATCGACTCCTACACCGCGATCGGCCTGCGCGAACAACGGCGGATCGCACGCGGCGGCTGGTCCGTCGCGCTGGTCGCACGCGATTGTTGACTCACGGCATGTATCGGCTGGGAGGCAGGCGCGCGCGGGCCGCCGACGGCGTACACAACGTGAAAAAGTCCGCGCCCCGTTCGACGTGTGTGCACATAAGCACCGCCACGGTGCTTACGCGGCATGGATCCGGCGGGCCCGCGTCTGTTTTCACGTTGTGCAGGGCCCGGCCGGGGGGATCACAGCAGGTCGAGCCCAAAGGTGGCGTCGATCAACACCCGTCCAGGGCCACTTGCGGACCGCGTGCGCATGCGCGACACTGTCGCGGCCTTCGGGACAGTCATTGAGCAAGCAGAGGGGGGCATGGAGTGGCCGAATACATCAAGTTCCGGGTAACGGCAGCCAAGGCGGGTGTGACGCTCGCGCTGATGGCACTGATCGCCGGGATCACGGACAGAGCGCAGGCATCCTCGCCGCGGGCGACCGCAAGCGTCTCGGTGGGGAGCTTCCTGAAGCTGCAGGGGCTCAGCAGTGCGATCAGCGGCAACTTGCTCAAGCTTGAGAACAAGCTGCTCAAGCTCGACACCTCGCTGCAGAAGATCGACAAGGCGCTCCCGAGCTACCTGAAGATCAAGAGCGCCAACAACACCTTCCTGAAGATCGCCGACGCGAACGCGAAGTTCCTGAAGGTCAATGACGCGAACGCGAAGTTCCTGAAGATCGATGACGCGAACGCGAAGTTCCTGAAGATCGATGACGCGAACCAGAAGTACCTGCCGGCATCAGCCGCGAGCTCGTTCTTCCAGGGCAACGGCAACGTCGTCAGCGGCGCGCTCTCCAGCCTCGGCACGAGCTCTCAGCAGCTGCTGAGCCTGCCGGGCGGGATCATCGTCGTGAGCATCTCGAACACACCGGGGGCGGGATCCCTGCTCACGATCCACAACGGCACGTCGAACACGCTTGCCGGCGCGGTCTCGATGGGCGACGGGTCAGTTTCTCAGGCGCTGACGCTCAAGCCGAACGGCGACACGCAGCTGCCGGCCGTCCAAAGCCAGGCCGCCGAGATCCGGCTCCAGATCTTCCCCGGCGGGTCGTTCACGAGCGTCGTCTCGATCCTGATCGGGCTCACGCCCAATCCGACCACGAGCCAGCCGGAGGCCGTGGCACAAGCGTTCACCGGTGGGGTCTGACGGGCGCATCGAGCACCAGCTCACGAACCCGCTGACACTGCCGGGCGGCCGCGCCGGCCTCGTCCTCACCGGCTCGAAGGAGCTCGAGCCCGAAGCCCGCGCGATGCTGCTGCTCGCCGAGGGTCTCTTCCGGCTCGACATCACTGTGAGCGGGGACACGTTGCGGACGATCGTCCGCAACCTGTCGACCGGGCAGCTCGAGATGACCGGCGGTGCGTACGGCCCCGACGGGGGGCACGTGATCCTCGGCGAGGCGGCGGCGTACGAGCCGGCCCGGACGGCGATCGAGTTTACGCTGGGACAGCCCGATGACCGGGTCGAGGTGAGCGTCACGCTGGCGACGCTCCGCTTCGCCGACCGCGGGACGATCCGGGTCAGCGCCCAGGCGATCGTCCGGCAGGGCGGATAGGCGCGGGCCGGATCCGGCCCGGCACCGTCCAGCCGCGACCTACAATCGCCACCGTGCCCCGCCGCCTTGCCATTCTCGGCTCCACCGGCTCGATCGGCGTTCAGGCGCTCGATGTCGTCTCGCGCGCCGGCGGCGAGCTCAGCGTCGTCGCGCTGAGCGCGGCGACTGCGTGGGAGCCGCTGCTCGAGCAGGCGAAGCGGTTCTGCGTCGAGCGGATCGCGCTGTCCGATCCCGATGCGGCGGCGCTGGCCGCCGAGTCCTGGACCGAGGGGGAGGTGCTCGGCGGACCCGACGGCCTCGTGCGGCTGATCACCGAATGCGGGTGCGACATGGTCCTCAACGCGATCGTGGGCTCTGCCGGGCTCGTGCCGACGGTCGCCGCGCTCGGCGAGGGCATCGATCTCGCGCTGGCGAACAAGGAGTCGCTCGTCGTCGGCGGTGAGCTCGTCACGCAGCTGGCGCAGGCGACCGGCGCCACGATCATCCCGGTCGACTCCGAGCACTCGGCGCTGCACCAGCTGCTCGCCGCCGAGCGGCCCGGGACCGTCGATCGGCTGATCCTCACAGCGTCGGGCGGACCGTTCCGCGGCCGCACCGCGGCCGAGCTCGACGACGTGACCGTCGAGCAGGCGCTCGCGCACCCGACATGGGCGATGGGCGGCAAGATCACGATCGACTCCGCGACGCTGATGAACAAGGGACTCGAGCTGATCGAGGCTCACTACCTGTTCGGCACGCCGTACGAGCAGATCGACATCGTCGTCCACCCGCAGTCGATCATCCACAGCCTCGTCCAGCTGTGCGACGGCGCGACGCTCGCGCATCTCGGCTACCCGGACATGCGGGTGCCGATCTCGTACGCCGTGCACTACCCCGAGCGCGTCGACGTCCCGGTGAAGGCGCTCGACCTCGTCGAGCTCGGCGCACTGACGTTCGAGCCGGCCGACACGACCACGTTCGCGTGCGTGCGCCTCGCGCGCGAGGCCGCGATCGCCGGTGGGACGGCGCCCTGCACGCTGAACGCGGCCAACGAGGTCGCGGTGTACGCGTTTCTCGGCGGACGGCTGCGGTTCCTCGACATCGCCGCGGTGATCGAGGAGACGCTCGCTGAGCTGGGTGCGGCGCCCGTCCATTCGTTCGAGAGCCTCGGCCACGCCGACGCGGCAGCGCGGCGCGTCGCCGACGCGCTCGTGCAGGCGCGGGCCACGGCCTGATCGAGTTCTTACATGCCCCTGGCACACTGATCTCAGGGCATGTCGTACCTGCTCGCATTTCTCGGCTTCGCCGCCCTCATCATCCTGCACGAAGCGGGGCACTTCACCGCGGCCAAGATGGTCGGGATGCGCGTCGAGCGGTTCTCGCTGTTCTTCGGCCCGATGCTGTGGAAGGTGCGGCGCGGGGACACGGAATATGGGATCGGTCCGATCCCACTCGGTGGCTACGTGAAGATCACCGGCATGAATCCAGCCGAAGAGATTCCGCCGGAGGCCGTCGCGCGTGCGTATTACAACCAGCCGGTCTGGAAGCGGTGCTTCGTGATCCTCGCCGGCCCGTTCGTCAACCTCGTGATCGCGTTCCTGATCATCTGGGTGCTGATCATGTCCAACGGGCAGCAAGGCCCGGCGATCAACCGGGTCGCGTCCGTGGAGAGCGGGACAGCGGCAGCGACGGCGCTGCATTCCGGTGACCGGATCATCTCGATCGACGGCGTCGGCGGCTCTCCCGAGAAGCTCCGCACCCAGCTCGGCACGCATCGTTGCGCGGGAACTCAGGTGAATGGGTGCCTCGCCGCGACCCCGGCCACCGTGGTCGTCCGCCGCAACGGGCAGCTGCTGACGTTCCACCTGCGGCCCCGCTACAGCGCGGCCGAGCACCGCCCCCTGCTCGGCTTTGCGTTCGATTCGGCGAAGGTGAGCGTCGGGCCGGTGCACGCGGCCTCACTGACGGTCAGTGGCATGTGGCGGGTCACCACGCAGACCGTCGGCGTGATCGTGCGGATCTTCGAGCCGCAAGAGCGCAAGCAGCTCAACGGCATCGTCGGCGGCTACACCGTCACGCAGGAGTCGTTCGCGACGAGCCCGACGCTGGCGCTTCAGGTGCTCGCGCTGATCTCCCTGTCGCTGGCGGTGATCAACCTGTTCCCGTTCCTGCCGCTCGACGGCGGCCACGTGTTCTGGGCGCTCGCGGAGAAGGTGCGCGGCAAGCGAATCCCGTTCGACGTGATGGAACGGGCCGGAGTCGTCGGGTTCGTGCTGATCCTCGTGCTGTTCGCGATCGGTCTGAGCAACGACATCTCGACGCTCACCGGCAAGGGCTTCAACGTGCGCTGAGCGCACGCTTCGATAGCGTTCGCTCTCGTTCAGCCTCACGACAGTGGAGAAGAGAATGGAGAGCAGCACCGTCACGGCGGCGGCAGGGCGCGCAGTTGATGCACCGACAGTCACGGAGGCGCTGCGGCGCACGGCGGCGAATCATCCCGACCTGGTGGCGGTGCGGACGCCCGATGACAGCGTCTCGCTCACATGGTCAGCGTTGCTCAGCCGCGTCGACGCGCTCGCCGGCGGGCTCGCGAAGCTCGGCATCGGCCGTGGCGACACCGTCGCGATCATGCTCTCCAACCGGCCCGAGTTTCACATCGCCGACCTCGCGACGGCGATGCTCGGGGCGACCCCGTTCTCGATCTACAACACATACCCGGCGGAGGAGCTCGAGTACCTGATCACCGATGCCGCGTCGCGCGTCGCGGTCGTCGAGCAGGCGTTCCTGCCCGTGATGCTGGAGGCGCGCAAGGGCCTGCCACACCTCAAGCACGTGATCGTCGTGGACGGCAACGCACCGCCGGGGACGATCCCGCTCGAGGACGTCGAGGGCTCCAATCCGGAATTCGACGTCGCGGCGGCTGCGGCCGAGATCTCGCCCGACGACGTGCTGACGCTGATCTACACCTCCGGCACGACCGGGCCGCCGAAGGGCGTCCAGCTCTCGCATCACAGCATCATGTTCTCGGCCAAGGCGATCGAGCAGATCATCCCGTTCGAGGTCGGCGGGCGGCTGATCTCATGGCTTCCGGCGGCGCATATCGCCGAGCGCATGGCCCACCACTACGTTCCGGTCATCTACGCGGGCTCGATCACGACCTGCCCGAATCCACGCGAGGTCATCTCCTATCTCCCGCAGGTGCGCCCGACGTGGTTCTTCGCCGTGCCGCGGATCTGGGAGAAGTTGAAGGCCGGCCTCGAGGCGATGCAGGCCGCGCAGCCAGAAGAGGCGCGCAAACCGCTTCAGGACGCGCTCCAGGCGTCCATCGAGCGCGTCCGGCTGCGGCAGCGGGGCGAGGCCGTCCCGGCGGAGCTCGAGGCGCAGGTCGCCCAGGCCGACGAGCAGATCTTCTCGAAGATCCGGGAGCTGCTCGGCTTCGATCAGGCGATTGCCGTCAACGTCGGGGCCGCCCCGACCCCGGCCGAGGTCATCGAGTTCTTCCACGGGCTCGGGATCGAGCTGGCGGAGCTGTGGGGGATGTCGGAAACGTGCGGGTTCGGGACCTGCAACCGCCCCGGCGCGGTCAAGATCGGGACGGTCGGGCCGCCGTCGCCCGGCGTCGAGGTCACGATCGCCGAGGACGGGGAGCTGCTCGTGCGCGGAGAATTCGTCATGCTCGGCTACCGCAACGCGCCGGACAAGACCGCCGAGGCGATCGACTCCGAGGGGTGGCTGCACACCGGCGACATCGCCGAGATCGACGAGGACGGCTACGTGAAGATCGTCGATCGCAAGAAGGAGATCATCATCAACGCGGCGGGCAAGAACATGTCGCCGGCGAACATCGAGGCGGCGATCAAGACCGCGAGCCCGCTGATCGGCCAGGCCGTCTGCATCGGTGACAACCGGCGCTACAACACCGCCCTGATCGTGCTCGACGCGGATTTTGCGCCGCAGTGGGCCGCGCAGCGGGGCCTGGCGTCCACCGGCCTCGCGGATCTTGCCCGTGACCCGGCGGTGATCGCCGCCGTCCAGGAGGGCATCGACGCGGCCAATGCCCACCTCGCGCGCGTCGAGCAGATCAAGAGGTTCACGATCGTCCCCGAAGACTGGGTCCCGGGCGGTGACGAGCTGACGCCGACGATGAAGCTCAAGCGCACCCCGATCGCGAAGAAGTACCACGACGCGATCGAACAGATGTACGGATAACCGCGCCGACCGCCGGTCCACGAACATGCCCACGTGGCCAATCTCGCGACGTTTTGTCACGAACATGACCGTTTTGCCGCGATCCGTTTAACTCCGCCGGGTTCCTGCCGACCACTGGGTCGAACCCACAGCGGGGCTGAACTCATGTCGCATGTCTTTCTTGCACGCCAGCCCATCTTCGACCGGGAGCGGGCTGTCACCGGCTACGAGCTCCTCTACCGGGGCGGGATTGCCCCGCGCGCGATCGTCGAGGACGCGGAGGCAGCGACGGCGGCGGTCGCGCTGAATGCACTGACCGAGATGGGACTCGACCGGCTCGTCGGCGAGCAGATCGCGTGGATCAACGTCACGCGCGAGTTCCTGCTGCGAGGCCTCGCGCGGAACCTGCCGGCCGAGCGTGTCGTGCTCGAGATCCTCGAGCGCCAGATCGTCGACGAGCCGCTGCTCACATTGGTCGCGGAGCTCCGATCGTCGGGATACGTGCTCGCGCTCGACGACTTCACGTACTCGCCGGCAATCGAGCAGCTGCTGCCGCTCGTCGCGTACGTCAAGCTGGATCTGCTCAACCTCGGTCCCGACGCGTTTGTCGCCGAAGCGCAGCGGCTGCAGGATTACGACGTCACGCTGGTCGCGGAAAAGGTCGAGACGCATGAGGAGTTCGAGCTTGGCGCGCAGGCCGGCTGCGACCTGTTTCAGGGATTCTTCTTCTGCCGCCCCGAGTTCATCCGCGATCGCGCAATCGCGCCGACCGGAATGGCGCTGCTGCGCCTCGCCGCTGCGCTGGCGGATCCACGCCTCGAGCTCGCCGACCTCGAGCGGCTGATCGCGAACGACGTCACCCTCAGCTACCGGCTGTTGCGGTACATCAACTCCGCGTACTTCGGGCTGCGCAACCGCGTCTCGTCGATCATGCACGCCGTCACGCTGCTCGGCCTGCAGAACGTCAAGCAGTGGGCCACGCTCACGACGTTCGCGGCGATCGACGACAAACCGAGGGAACTGTTCGTGACGGCGCTCGTCCGGGCGCGCTTCTGCGAGCTCGCCGGTGAACCGGTGGACGGATCGCCCGAGGAGCGGTTCACGCTCGGCCTGTTCTCAGTGCTCGACGCGCTGATGGACACGACGATGGAGAGGGCGGTGGAGTCGCTGCCGCTGCCGCCGCGGATGCGTGACGCCCTCGTCAAGCGCTACGGCGGCGGACGCCTGCTCACGTGCGTCGAGGCGATCGAGCGCGGGGACATGAACGCGTCAGTCCGCCAGCTGGCGCACGCCGCGCGCCACTACGTCACGGCGCTCTCGTGGGCGAACGACACGGTGCGCGACCTGGCCGACGCCGACGCGGACGCCGACGCGGCCTGAGCGCCGCCTCAGCGCAGCGCGTCGCCGCCGACCGCTTCGATCGAGCGCCACAGCAGCTCGATCGGATGGTGGATCGGCAGCGGACTGCCGAGGCGGCGCAGGTGCAGATCGAGCTGGGCGGCGCACCCCGGATTGCCGGCGGCGACCGCCTCGGCACCGGTCTCGAGCACGTGGCGCGCCTTGCGCTGCCCGAGGTCCGCTGCCGCCTGCGGCTGGACGAGGTTGTAGATCCCGGCCGAGCCGCAGCAGATCTGCGGCTCAGTGGTGACCTCGAGCAGCTCGAGCTCGGGGATCCCGTTCAGCAGCGTTCGTGGCTGGGCGCGAACGCCCTGCGCGTGCGCGAGGTGACAGGCGTCGTGATACGCGACGCGCAACGGAACGGGCCCGCGCGGAGCCCGCGGCTGCACCGAGCCGAGCAGCTCCGAGATGTCGCGCACGCGCGAGGAGAACTCTGCGGCCTCGGGCGTGCCCAGCAGGTCGCCGTACTCCTTCATCGCCGAGCCGCAGCCGGCCGCATTGACGATCACGTGGTCGAGCTCGCCGAGCTCGGCGAACGCCGCGATCGTCGAGCGTGCGCGAGCGATCGCCGCCTCCTCCTCGCCGGAGTGAAACTCGAGCGCCCCGCAGCAGTCCGGCAGCTCCGGCGCGATCACCTCGTATCCCTCCGCCGAGAGCACCGCGATCGTCGCCCGGTGAACCTCCGGGTAGAAGACGCGCTGCACGCAGCCGAGCAGCATGCCCACGCGGCCCCGCTGCTCACCGGCGGCCGTCGCACGGGCGCGCAGGATCTGCGCGCGGCGGATCTCGCGGGTCGGCTTGCGCGGCGCGACCCGGGTGAGCGTGCCGAGGCTGCCCGGGAGCCTGCCGAAGCCAAGCGTGCGCGCTGCCGCCATCAGCGGCACGAGGCGGCGCAGGCGCTTGGGATGCGGCAGCGTCTCGAACAGCAACAGGCGCAGCGCGTGCTCCGAGCCGCGACGGCTGTGCAGCCGCTCGACCTGCGGGCGCACCCGCTCGATCAGGCGGTCATAGCGGACCCCGGAGGGGCATGCGGTGACGCAGGCCATGCACCCCAGGCACCGGTCGAAGTGCGTGACCATCTCGTCCGACAGCTCGCTCGCGCCGTTGAGCGCCTCGTCGATCAGGACGATGCGCCCGCGAGGAGAATCCGCCTCCTGCGCCCACAGCGCATACGTGGGGCACGCGTCCAGGCAGAACCCGCAATGCACGCAGTCCTCGATGATCGTTTGATCCGGCGGGCGGTGCAGGTCGAACGCGGGCATCGTCAGATCCCCCCGACGAACACGCCGGGGTTGCATGCGCCGACGGGATCGAAGCGTCCCTTGACGCGGCGCATCAGCTCGAGCGCCGGCCCCTCGCCGGCGCCCCACGGCTGAAGCGACGCGCGCGCCTGCTCCGGGATATCGAGGAGCATCGTCACCGCTCCCTGCGGGAGGGCATCGCACAGCGCCGAGACGCCGTCGGGGTCGACCTCGACGTAGCTCGTGCCGAGCGCCGCGCGGCCGACGAGCGTGCCGCCGGCGCCGTCCACCGCGCTCAGCACGGCGCCGAGCTGCCGGGGCCGGGCCGCCACCTTCACGATCACCAGGGCGCGCGAGCGCTGGCCGGCGCGCTGGCGTGCCCACAGCGGCTCGTCATCCTCGACGAGCTCGACGTGATCGAGGCCGGCGTCGCGCATCAGCTCCCCGACCCGACCGGCCCGCCGGGCTGATTCGACCCCGGCGGCTCGCGCCAGCACGCCTCCGCGGCCGCCGCGCCACGCCACGTCGAGGCCCTCGAGCTCGAGCGGTGCGGCCGCCAGCGCACGGGCGGCCGCCGACAGCGTCTGCGGATCGGCGCTTGCTCCGATCACCGTGGTCGTCACCGTCGGACGCGGATGCAGGCGAAGGCACACCGACAGGATCAGTCCGAGCGTCCCGAACGAGCCCGTGAACAGCTTGCCGAGGTCATACCCCGCGACGTTCTTGATCACCTTGCCGCCGGCGCGCGCGATCGTCCCGTCGCTGAGCGCGACGGTCACGCCGAGCACGAGATCGCGTGGAGCGCCATAGCGGTGTCGGAGCGGCCCGGAGTCGGCGGTCGCGATCACGCCCCCGATCGTCGCGTCCTGCGTATCGATGCCGAGCGGCGGGTCGAGCGACAACACCTGTCCGGCGCCGCTGAGCTCGTCCTGGAGGCGCCCGAGCGGGGTCCCCGCTTCGACGATCGCGGTGTGGTCGCCCGCGTTGTGCTCGAGGATGCGGTCAAGCCGGGCCGTCGACAGCGTGAGCGCCGGATCGACGACCGGGTTGCCCCATCCCAGCTTTGTGCCGGCACCGCGAATCCGGACCGACTGGCCCTCGGCCGCGGCCGCCGACAGCGCGGCTGCCGCCTCGTCGAAGGTGGTCGGTGAGAGCTCGCCGCCCACGTCCTAGAACCGCGTGGCCACTCCGGCGCGCTCGAGTGGATGCTCCCGGTAGGGCCCCGGAACCTCGCCGCACAGCCGTGGGGTCGGCATCAGCTTGCCGGGGTTCGCCAGCCCGCGCGGGTCAAACGCGCACCGCAAGCGATGAAACGCGTCGAGATCAGCCGGCGAGAACATCGAGGGCATGTAGGCCTTCTTGTCGATCCCGACGCCGTGCTCGCCGGTGATCGACCCCTCGGCGTCGACGCACGCCTTGATGATGCGGCCGGCGAGCTCCTCGGCTCGCTCAGGCTCGCCCTCGCGGTCGGCGTCGTAGCAGACGAGCGGGTGCAGGTTGCCGTCGCCCGCATGGAAGACGTTCGCGACCTGAAGGTCGTACTCCGTCGCGAGGGCGTCGATCTGGCCCAGCACCTCGGCGAGCCGGGTCCGCGGAATGACCCCGTCCTGCACGTAGTACGCGGGGGCGATCCGGCCCATCGCGGCAAACGCGGCCTTGCGCGCGCGCCAGATCTCAGCGCGCTCGAACTCCGTGAGCGCGACGCGCACGTCGGCGGCACCGGCCTGTGCGCAGAGCGCCATCAGGTGCTCGAACCGGGTCGTGCACTCTTCGCGCGGTCCGTCGAGCTCGACGAGCAGTGCCGCGCCGGCGTCGAGGCGATAGCCGGCTCCGGTCGCCGCCTCGGCGGCGCGGATCGACAGCCGGTCCATCATCTCGATCGCGCCCGGGACGATCCCCGAGCCCACGATTGCGGTCACCGCCTCACCCGCCGAGACGGTGTCCTCGAAGAACGCGACGAGCGTGCGGACGGACTCCGGCACGGGCATGACCCGGAGCGTGATCCGCGTGGCGACCCCGAGCGTGCCCTCGGAGCCGACGAACGCGCCGAGCAGGTCGTACCCCGGCGCGTCGCGGTCGAGCTGGACGACGGTGCCGTCGGTCAGCACGATCTCGAGCCCGGTCACGTAATTCGTCGTGAAGCCGTACTTGAAGCAGTGTGCGCCACCCGAGTTCTCGGCGACGTTGCCGCCGATCGAGCACACGATCTGGCTCGACGGGTCGGGCGGGTAGAAGTGAGTCGGGCCGACGGCCCGCGAGATCGCGAGGTTCGTCACCCCTGGTTCGACCACGACGCGCGAATCGTCGAGTTCGATCTCGAGGATCCGCCGCAGCCGCGCCAGCACGATCAGCACGCCTTCCGCGACGGGGAGCGCGCCACCGGACAGGCCGGTTCCCGCGCCGCGCGCGACCCACGGCACACCGGCATCGAAGCACGCGCGCACGACGGCCTGCACCTGCTCGCTCGTGCCCGGGAGCACGGCCGCGACGGGGGTCTGCTGGTAGTGCTTGAGCCCGTCCGAGCGGTACGTCGCGAGCGCATGCGGATGGGTGAGGACGTGCTCCTTACCGCAGATCGCCTGCAAACGACCGATCAGCTCGACGTCGTTGGCCATCCCCGGAAGTATCCCTCACGCGGAGGCGCTGCCGGAGAAGCTTCGCTCGCGGGTCGCCATCGCCTGGCCATTCTTTGGCGTTTCGCCTCGCAGGGGGCGCGGCGAAACGCCAAAGTTCCCGAGGTCGTACGCTGCCCGCGCCGCGTGGTGCGTCGAGTTCCTACCCTGTGCGCGTGGATCTCCGTGAGTTCTATGAGCGCAGCTACTCGGCGAGTGGGGCGCAGGCGCAGCGGTTTGCCGCCTGGCGGGAGATGAGCGCGCGAGCGAAGGCCGACCACGTCATCGCGCTGACCGACGTGCTCGGCGCGCACGGCGCACGGGTGCTCGACATCGGCTGCGGTGACGGCGCGCTGATCGCCCGGCTCGGCACATGCCGCCCGCGCTGGGAGTTCTCGGGCGTCGAGATCGCCGCCCGTGCGGTCGAGCTGGCACGCGCGCGCTGCCCCGACGCGGACATCACGATCTACGACGGAGCCGTGCTCCCGTTCGAGGCGGGGCGCTTCGACCTCGCGATCCTCTCGCACGTGCTCGAGCACGTGCCGGATCCGGTGCCGGCGCTGCGCGAGGCCGCGCGGGTCTCACGGCTGCTCGTCGTCGAGGTGCCGCTCGAGGCGAATCTCTCGACGCACCGGGAGTCGCGGCGTCAGATTGCGCGCGACGTGGGGCATATCCAGCGATTCTCTCGATCCGGGTTGCGGGCGCTGATCGCGCAGGCGGGCCTGCGGATCACGGGCGAGCTGTCCGATCCGCTCGGGCGCGAGGCGCACGCGTTCTTCGCCGGCTCGCGTGCCGCCGGCATCAAGGCCGATGCGAAGTGGGCGGTCCGGGCAGGGACCCACGCGCTCTCTGCGCGCGCCGCGCAACGGCTGTTCACGGTCCACTACGCCTGTGCGTGCGAGCCGCTGCGCTCGCCGAGCGCCTCGCGGTACGCCGCGAGCGTCAGCTGACCGCACCGCTCCCACGAGAAGTGCTCGGCGACGGTGGTGCGCGCGGACGCCGCGAGCACGTCCAGCGCAGGGCGGTCGTTCACGAGCGTCGCGATCCGGTCCGCGAGCGCAGGGGGGTCCGCGGACGGCACGAGCTCGATCCCGGGGCCCGCGGCGGCGATCTCCTCGGGGCCCGGCTCCCCGACGGCACCGATCGCGGGGACGCCGCCGGCCATCGCCTCGATGTACGCCACGCCGAACGCCTCGGCAACCGACGGCATCACGAACAACCACGCCGTTCGTGCCCGCCGCAGGGCGAGCTCGGGCTCGAGCTGGCCCGCGAACTCGACCCGATCGCGGACGCCCAGCTCGGCCGCGAGCGCCGCGACCGCGGGGCGCTCGGGGCCGTCGCCGATCACGAGGTAGCGGACGTCGGCGGGCAGCCGCGCGAGCGCGCGAATCACGTCCGCGTGGCGTTTGCGCGCGACGAGGTGACCGACGGTGACGAGCAGCGGCTCGGCGGTCCGCTCGACCCGCTCGGGGAGATCGGTTCCGAGCCCGACGACGCGGGTGTCGCGGGCGCCGTGGGTCCGCGCGAGCGCCGCGATGCCCTCGCTGTTGGCGAGCACGAGCCGCGCGGCGTCGAGCACGCGGGACACCGCGCGCCCGCCGCCGCGCACCGCGTGCGCGGTCCACAGGACATCCCCGCCGTGGACGGAGACGATCAGCGGCTGCGGCGCACCGGCCCGCAGCACCGCATCGCCGGCGGGCACGGCGTTGTGAGCGTGGATCAGGTCGAACGGCCCGGCCGCGCGCAGCGCCGTCTTGAGCGCCGGCATCGCCCACGCACCCCAGCTTGCATACGTGCGCCCGCGCGGCGGCGAGACGTAGCGGACGTAGCGGATCGGGATTCCGTCGAGCGCGACCGCGCGCGGCTGCGCGACCAGGCGCCGGAGGGCCGCCCACGTGAACTCGGAGCGTGGCGGCACGATCCGGTGCAGCACGAACACCGACGGCTCCGCGCCCGCCTCGAGCGTCGCGCGGACCTGACGGTGCGCCCAGATCCCGAGCACGGGATCATGCGCCCTCGGATAGAACTCGGTGACGACCGCGACGCGCATCGCCCGGGGAGTCTAGGTTTGGGCCGTGATCCTGTTCCTGCACAACCGCTACCGGACCATCGGCGGCGAGGAGCGCGCAGTCGAGGATCTGCTGTGGCTCGTGCGCGAGCGGCTGGGCGAGGAGGCCGAGCTTCTGCAGCGTGATTCGCAGACGATCGGTCGCGGCGCGGCGGCGGCGGGGCTGCTCGCCGGGGGCATGCGCCCCGACGAGATCGCGCGCGCGGTGCGCCGCACCCGCGCGCGGATTGTCCATGTCCACAACCTCAATCCGACGCTCGGGTGGCGGGCGCTCGCCGCCGCGAGAGCCGCGGGCGCGCGCGTCGTGTTGCATCTGCACCAGTACCGGCTCGTCTGCGCGGTCGGGGTCTGCTTCACCCACGGCGAGGACTGCACCCGCTGCCACGGGCGCCAGACGCTCCCCGCCGTCCGTCGCAACTGCCGTGGTTCACGCGCGGAGTCGGCGCTGTACGCGGCGGCGCTCGCCGCGTGGCAGCGGCGCGTCGTCGACCATGTCGACGAGTTCGTCGCCCCGAGCCGGTTTGCGATCGAACGTCTGCGCGAGCTGCGCGCGCCGGTGCGCAGCCCGCACGTGCTGCCGCACGTGATCCGCTCGTTTGCGCAGGCGCCCCGCGGGTCAGCCGACGGGCCGGCGCTGCTGGCGACGAGGCTCGCGCCGGAGAAGGGCGTCGACGTCGCGATCGAGGCGTGCCGGATCGCGGGAGTGCCGCTCGTGATCGCCGGCGATGGCCCGGAGCGCGAGCGCCTCCGACACGCGGACGGCGAGGTCTCGTTCGCGGGGCTCGTCGATCGTGCCGGGCTGGCCCGCCTGCGCGGCGAGGCGTCGGTCGCGCTGCTGCCCTCCCGGGCCGCGGAGACATTCGGTCTCGCGGCCGCGGAGGCGATGGCCGACGGCCTGCCGGTCGCCGGCTCGCGGATCGGCGCCCTGCCCGAGCTCGTGCCCGACGAGTGGCTCGTCGCGCCGGGCGATGCGCGGGCGCTCGGGGCCGTGATCGCGAGGATTCGCGGTGACGCGCGGGCCGGGGCGGCTGCGCTCGAGCGCGTGCGCGGCGTTGCCGCGCCCGAGGTCGTCGCGCCACGGCTGGCCGCGATCTACGCCGCCGCATGCGACGAGACGTAGCCATGGCCTTCTTTGTTTTCGGGGCCGGGTCGGCTGGCGCCGAGGAGGGGCCTTCGGCCCGGCCCCGGTGGGAGAACCGCTCGGTGATGGGCTGGGGAAGGGGTGGTGCGGGGCGCCTACGGGCCTGCACAACGTGAAAAAGCTCCACGGCGTCACGACGTTTTGCCGGATAAGCACCGTGGCGGTGCCTTTCGTGAAAACCGTCGAACCCGGCGCGCACTTTTTCACGTTATGGCGCCCGCCGAGGGCAGTCGCTCGGGACACTTGCGCAGGCGCGTGCGCCGCTGACGGGACTCGCGCTCAAGGCCGACCGCACGATCAGGGCGGTTCGAAAGCGCCGGTCCCGTCAGGGGCGCATGTGCCGAAGCGGCAAGACAATGCGCCGCCCGCGCCCGGCCCGCGAGGCAGCGCCCCCAACACCGCCGGCTAGTAAACGGTGATCTGCACCATGCGGCTGTACACCGGCGTCGGCTGTGA
>DATKOY010000142.1:0-48973 GCA_035524415.1 Solirubrobacteraceae bacterium
TGCGCGAGGTAGCGTGACCGGTGTGACGGGCTCCGCAGCAAGCGCGGGTACGGATCGCGTGGTCGAGCGGCGCCGGGCGGTTTCGCTGGCGCGCGTGGCGAGCGCGCTGCGGCGCTGCGCCGTCCTCCTACGACTGGTCGCGCACGCACGCACGCGCGCCGGCGCGGCGGCGGTGCGCTCAAACGACTGCAGGCCGGAGAATGGCCCGCGCCGTCCACTGTTACCGATCTGTGCGGGCCCTGGGCGGCGGCCCGTGCCGACGCCTTCGGCGGCGCCTGCACGCCTGGGCCTCAATGCCGTTGAGATACGACCCCTCCTGCGCTTGGCCACCTGTGAACGGAGACGCCGAGGATCGCCGCAAACGCTACGGTCATTCGTCTGCAGCTCGGGCCACCGCGGCATAGCAGGCCAGCCGATGTGGCCAGTCACCGCACTGCACCGTTGACGACACGACGATGCGTACCTTGGTGAATACGGGTCTCGCAGCCAGGGCAGGGTCACGCCCTGCTCTGTATTTTCCCATGGGTGTGCCGCCTTTCCAGCCTGGAGACGAAGCCGGCGTTGGCCAGCATCGAGCATCCACCTGCTCCTGCTTTCGGGCGGGAGCGGAGCGCTCGGCCAGCTTGTTCCGTCTGCTGCGCAGATTGGTGAGGGTGGAGTCGAGCTGCTTCTTGGCTGCGCCAGCCTGCGTGCCGGCCTTCGGACTCAGGTCGTCGAAGAAGACCTTGAAGTCGCTCATCTCACCCTCGACGGCGTCCATGAACGCCTTCTTGTCGTCTGCGAGCTCCGTGGTGAGCCTGTGCTCGGCGGCCTTGAGGCTGGCGCCCAGCTGCTGGATCTTGTCCTCGGCGGCGGTGGCGCGTTCGGACACCTTGGCTCCCGTCGCGTCGTCAGCCGCATGCATAGTGGCCCGAGCGGATGCCTATACGGTTCCTCGTACAAACGCCGCCCCTGCGCGTTGGCCCATGTGGGGAAGTACGGATTTGCAGATCGTCTTCCCGCGGATGCGGCGCCGGGTGCTGAGGACGAGCATTTTCCTCTAAACGGTATGGGTTGAGGTGGTCATGGCGCGAGTGGAAGGTGAGATTGTGATCCGACGGCCGGTCGATGAGGTGTTTGACTTCGTTGCCGACGAGCGGAATGAGCCGCGTTACAACCCGCATATGCGGGGCGTCGAGCTCCTCACGGACGAACCTATCGGTAAGCGCAGCGTGTTCAGCGCGAGGCTGGGGACGCGCCGGCGGACGGTGCCGATGACGATCGAGTTCACCGAGTTCGATCGATCGCGTCGGCTTGCCTCATCGACCCACTCGTCGCTCGTGGATACCGTTGGAGCGCTCACCTTCGAGCCGGTCGCTGATGGCACGCGGGTGCAATGGTCGCGGGACGTGCAACCGCGGGGGGCGCTGCTTCTGATCCCCTCGGTCGTCGGGCTGATCGGTCGCCGCCAGGAGCAGGCTATCTGGGGGAATCTCAAGCGGCTGTTGGAGACAGGGGACTCGGAAGCGCAGGAACTGTTTGCGGGAACCCGGCGCGTCCAACCTCTTCGGGACGCGTTGAGGCTGGCGGGGGTCATGCTGACGGCCCCGCTCTCGGGGCGTCGCAGTCGTCCGGTTGCCGACGAGCAAGACCGATCGCTTCCGGGAGACGAGCTGGTGACGGATGCGAAGCTCGGCTGGACGCACGCCATCACGATCGATGCGCGCCCCGCCGACGTCTGGCCGTGGGTCGCGCAGATGGGCTGCCGGCGCGCTGGTTGGTACAGCTATGACGGTCTGGACAACGGAGGTGTGCCGAGTGCGGACCGAATCCTGCCGCAGCTTCAGCACGTTCGGGTCGGCGACGTCTTTCCGCAGACACCGAAGGCCGAGGACCGCTTTGTCGTCCGGGCTGTCGAGCCGGGGTCCGCTCTTGTACTTGGCGACGATGCGGGCTCCATGTCCTGGTCGTTCGTGCTCGAGCCGCTCGACGCGTCGCACACGCGCGTGATCACCCGGTCAAGGGGAGCCTATGACCGTCTCGCGCTCGGCCTGATGCTGCAGGTCTTCTGGCGTCCGGTCCATTTCGCGATGCAGCGCCGGCAGCTGCTCAACCTCAAGCGATTGGTGGAGGCGACGGCGCACTCCGTCGTCGTCCTCGTGGTTGGGATTCCGGGCGCGGGCAAGACGGTGCTGATCGATCGCGCGGCGAACTCGTCAGAGTGGACGGTGCTTGACCTGGACCGGGTCCGGCGCCGGCTTCCGACGGCGGTGCGCAGGATGCCCGTTCTGTATCCAGTTTACGTGTTGGCGCTCGTCGCAGCGATCGCGCGGCACACGCACGTAGTCGCCGAATCCCGCGGCACGTACGCGTGGTTGCGACGGCTGGTCACGGCCTGCGCGCGCGCACGCGGCCGAGAGGCGGTTATCGTCCTGCTCGACGCGTCGACCGAGGACGCGCTGGCCGGTCAGAAGGTCCGCGGGCGCGTCGCCCCCGCACCCGTTATGCACGCGAATACCGCCAGCTGGGGCCGCCTACTCGATGCCGCCCGGAGCGGCGCTCTCGTTGCCGAGGAGGGGTGGAGCAAGGTTGTGGTACTCGACCGGGCCCAGGCATCGGAGGTCGAGGATCTGGGTGAGCTCATACGCGAGCCAACGACAGGTCGTCGCAATGGCAATGGGCACGGCTGAACACGGACCCGGGCTGCGGGGGGGCGTAAGGTCGGGGATCGTCTGTAGGAGATCCTCGACGTCTTCCTTCATGCGTCCGTGCTCATCGTTCTGTCGGCCGCCGGGTCTGCCGTGGGCCCGTGCTCGGCGTCCTTGATCCTCCTGCCGAGGTGCAGCAGTTGTTCGGTGGCGTCGGCGTGAGCGGCGAGCCAAGCCGCCGTCGCGTGCTGTGCTTCGCGAACGGTTGTCAGGGCGGATGCGGCCTGCCGCCGCAGCGTGGCGACGTGAGCTCGCGCAGACGTGGAGTCGGGCGCCTCTCCGCTGTCGATGCCGAGCCGTTGGGCGGCGGGGCGTGCCGCAAGCCCGAACGCCGTACCAATCGCCGCACCGACGATCACGTCGCTCGGGTAGTGCACTCCTAGGTACACCCGAGAGTAGGCGACGCCGGCAGCGAGCGGCACCAGCAACGGCCCCGCCTCCGGCAGCTCGCGGCTGGCCGCGACAGCGAACGCGAAAGCCGAGGCGGAATGGCCTGAGGGAAACGACGAGGAACGTGGTGTGCGGCGAAGTAGCCGGCGCCGACGGGGCCTGCGGCGCCTGCTGACCAGCTTCAATCCATTCACGGTCGTCGAGGTGCATACGAGTGCGAGGACCCCGTGCTCCGCCGCGCGTCTCGGCCGGCCCCCGAGCAAGGCTCCCGCCGCCGCCAGGACCAGCCAGAGGACCGAATGCTCCCCCGCCCGCGTTAGCCCGACGAGCAGTTCCTCGACCTCGGGCGGCTGCCTGCGCGTCCAGGGACGCATCAGCCGGCGCTCCACGACGTCGACGAGCCCCCACGACTTCCGGTGGTCGATGCGTCGCCTGGGCCCGAGAACATGTGCGGCCGCCATGGTTTCTCCTCCTTTCCTCGGATCGCTCGGGCCGATCTCACTCGACGTGTGGGTGAGGCGTCATCACGCGCTTTGCGTGACTCGGCCGGTGGTCCGAAGCTACCTCAACCCAGTGTTCCGCTCCACCGGCGAGGGGCGGCAGCGCGTCGCCCGCGCGGTCCAGCACTGTCGCTTCCATACCCGGAGCAAAGCGCCCGATCGACTCCTCGAATCTCTTCCCCAAGGACGAGCAGCAAGAGCGACGGCTGTACTCCAGCGAACGCCTGCATCGCCAAAGACGATGCGGAAGAGCTGGTTCGGGTCGTCGATGCGCACACCCGCGTTCGCGCCACGACCCGACTCTTGCCCCGGCTCGGCGAGCGCCCCGCAACGCGCGGACTCGGGGCTCACCGAGAAGGCAGCCGCGATGCCGTGTGCCAGCGGCTGACTGCGTCCGATAGCGCTCAGTGAGACGGATTCCGGCCGCCAGGCCGGGCGTCGAGCTCGATGGCGATCACGTCTCAGAAGGGAAGGTGGGTTCTCCCGGAACGCTCAAGCGATCGTCGAGACCGTCACTGACTGCGATCAGCGAGCGTCGTGTCGGTCATTGGAGACGGTCGCCGTCTGAGGTTAGGGGACGTCGGCGGTGAACTTCCAGGCGTACGTGATCGCCCCCGCTTGGGTGCCGGTGTCGCTCAGCGTCTGGGCGCCGACGTGGCTGCTCACCCCATCGAAACCGTTGGCGTACGTCGTGATGTCGAGCCATCGCTGCATCAGCGGCGGTGGGCTGGCCGGTGTGCACTGGAGCGGGACCGCGAACGGCGACTCGGACTTGGCAAAGAGCGTCCCGTTGTAATGCGTTTCGCCGTAGTCGATGGCGAAGTCGGTGTTCGGCGTCGACCACGTGGCGTGACTGGCGCAACCCGATCCCGTCCCGTTGCAGACGGTGCCGCTGAGCGTGGCGGTCTCGCCGATCGCCCCGTGGCCGTCGTGCAGAAAGATGTGGTTGAGGAAGTCGAAGTGGTCGTACTGCCAGTAGAAGCCGGGCTGGGTCTGGTCTTTGATGTCGAGCGTCCCGGGGCCGCCTCCGACGAAGGTCGTGGAGGTGGTGTGTGCCGAGAACTGACTCACGTTCCATCGCCGCGCGATCACGGGGATCGGGGGTGAGACGTGAGCATTGTTGGCGAAATGCAGCTCGTGGGGGTGGAACTTGGGGTTCACGAACCCCACGACCTCGATGGGATGCAGGCTGATGTGCTTCGGCAACTTGAACCCGTTGGTGTCGACGGTCACGGTGTGGCTCTTTTCGGCGCGGAGCGCCGGCACGGGCGCGATCGCCCTGCCGATCACGCGCGGCGGCTGCAGCGGTCCCTGCTCGAGCTCGATCTCGAGCGTCGTCCGGGGAAAGCCGCGGTTGTCGATGTTGGTCACGGTCACGCTGATCTCGTCGTTCGGAATGCTGCCGTCGGTCTCCTCGATGAAGAACGGCGGGGTCGATATGCCCGAGAGGTCGATCTGAGTGACCTTCAGGTCGGATCTCGAGCATCTCCGGGCCGCCGAAGCGGGCAAGACCCCGCCGGACCGAGCTCGGAGACGCGCCTGCCGCGCGGAGCACGTGCGCGGCTCGAAGGCAGTGACGTGATGCCTGCGCCGCGAAGAAAGGGGGTCTTCGACGCTGCCGGCTCGCGTCGCGCGGAGTGGCAACTCATGGCGCAGATCGCCGTCGCAGTTCCGGGCCTCAAGGTTGGGGTAGCTGATGGCGGGATAGGCATCTTGAAGGGGAGGCGCTCCCGATCGAAGCTTGGTGGCGGATTGATCTTGCAGCTCGGGCGCCTCACCGCGCTCGGCTAGCGCCTGGGCGGAGGCGTTTGCCCAAAGCCGACGCTTCGGTGTTGGTCGTCGGCTTCGCGCTGCGGTCCGTGGCGGTCAGCGAGCGGCACCACCACGTCGCTGCGCGCCGAGACCCGCAGTAGTTTCTTGAGCGTGGGCGACAGGCCGAGTTTCGGTATCGGCATCTCGATCTCGACGGTGCCGGTCTGTTGCTCGACGATCCGCACCGGTCCCAGGGCCGTGATCACGTCCATCATCTCCTTGTTGGTGGCGAGCATCAGCGCGGTGAAGGTGGTGATGCCCTCCTCGCGTGCGCGAGCGCTGATCACCTCGAGCAGCAGCGTCCCGAGCCCTCTTCCCTGCCAGTCGTCGATCACGGTCACGGCAACCTCAGCCGCGTCGGGGCGCTCCGAGTTGCGGACGTAGCGCGCTACGCCGATCCCTTCGCCCGTGGCCTCGTCGAGCGCGATCATCGCCTCCTGGTCGTGGTGGTCGATCTCGGTGAGGTGGTGGATGTTCGCCTCGCTCAGCTCGGGCTTCGGTGCGAGGAACCGCCGGTAGCGCGATTCCGCGCTGAGGCGCGCGAACCCGCGCAGCAAGAGATCCCTGTCGGAGCTGTGGCCTTGCCGCACCCGTACGCGCGAGCCGTCGCGCAGCTCGATCGACGCCCCCAGGACCTTCAGCTCATTCGTAGAGGGAAGCTGTGACATCTCTGAACCTGGAGGGGGCCATTGCGAGCCTTGCCTTCTGCACCGCGCTCAGCTTCCCGGGCTGTATGTGAGAGAGGGACGATCGCGAAGCGCTTGACCCGTCTGATCTGGGCGAACCACTGGCCTGACTGTCCCCACCTTTCCAAGCGCTGGACGTGCCCGCCGCTGATCTATGGTCAGCCTCCCAACTGAAGGCTGTGCCACGGCGAACCATCTCCGGGAGCGCGAGCGAACCCGTCGGATGATCAACGCCCAAGGACGCTGCGACGGCACTCCTCAAGATTGCCACGGGACACTCCGTTCGGATCGTGCAACTCCATCATCCCGGTGAGAAGCGCAGCCCGTCATCTGGGGAGCTCCTGAGGTGGAACGACGAGTGCCACAACAAGCAGCAGCTCTCCCGGAGGCGCGAGAAGCGGCACTACCGCGTCGTCGGTTTCACGACCACCGGGAACGGCAGGTATCGTCGGCGGCGGGGAGCTCAAATCGACCTGACGCGGTCCTGATCCGCGCCGCCCCGGTTTAGCGCGTATAGCTCGTCGAAGACGTCGGCGTAGCGCTCGTTGACGACGTTGCGCTTGACCTTCATCGTCGGCGTCAGCTCGCCGGTCTCCTGCGTGAGGTCGTGGTCGAGGATCGTGAAGCGCTTGATTTGCTCGACCTGCGCGTAGCGGGCGTTAGCATGATCGAGCGCCTCCTGCATGAGGCGTTTCACCTCGGGGTGCTGTGCGAGGGCGCCGACGTCCCCCGGTAGCCCACGCTGGTGCGCCCACGGGATGAGCACTTCGGGGTCGAGCGTTACGAGCGCCACGAGGTACGGCCGGCGGTCGCCGTACATGACCGCCTGCGAGATGAAAGGCGACTGCTTGAGGTCGTTCTCGAGGTTCTGGGGGGTGATGTTCTTGCCTCCGGCGGTGATGATGATGTCCTTGATGCGGCCGGTGATGCTCAGAAAGCCGTCCTCGTCGAGCGATCCCAGGTCTCCCGTGTGCAGCCACCCGTCCTCGTCGAGGACTTCCTGTGTGGCCGCCTCGTTCTCCCAATAGCCCGTGAAGACGTGGGGTCCGCGCATGAGGATCTCGCCGTCCTCGGCGATCTGGACCTCGACGCTGGGTGCGGCGCGCCCGACGGTCCCGAAGCGGAATGTGTCCGTGAGGTTGATCGTGCCGATGGCCATCGTCTCGGTCATGCCGTAGCCCTCCATCACGGGGACGCCGGCCGCATAGAAGAACTCGAGGACCTCCAGGGCGATCGGCGCGCCAGCCGTCAGCGCCTCACGCAGGTGGCCGCCGAATAGAGGCCGGACCCTCGAGAACACCCGCTCGTCCGCCCGCTCGAACGGCCCGCGCAACTCGTCAGGCACCCGCTCGCCGCGGGCCTCCAGCGCGTGGACTTGCACGCCGATCTGCACGGCGCGACGGAGGTCCTCGTGCTCCTCGGGTGGGACCTGCGTCATCGCCAGCGCGTAGAGCTTCTCGAAGATGCGCGGCACCGACGGCAAGAAGTCGGGATGCACCTCCATCAGCTCGGGGATGATCTGCTTCGCGTCACCGCCGTAGTACGCGATCGCGGCACCGACTTGAAAGGCAGCGAACTGCACCATCTGCGCGAACGCGTGCGCGAGCGGAAGGTAGAGGTAAGCGACGTCGCCGGGCAGGAGCGTCTTGAGCTCCATAACGATCGCGTGAAGCGACATCGCGTTGCGATGCGTCAGAACGCAACCCTTCGGCGGACCCGTCGTGCCCGACGTGTAGATGATCAGCGCGGGATCGACGGCAGCCACCGCGTCGCGGCGGCGCGAGAGCTCCTCGTCCTCACCACCCGACGCCAAGACATCGCCCAGCGCGACCACCCCCTCGGCAGCATCGCGAGCCTCCACCACGAAGATCGTGCGCAACGCCGGGAGCGCCTCGCGGATCGCGACGATCTTCGCGAGCTGGCCCGCGTCCTCGACGATGACCGCGACTGCCCCAGAGTTACCGACGATCCACTCGCATTCCTCAGGCGAGCTCGTCGGATAGATCGGAACCACGACAGCGCCCACGCTCCACAGCGCGAACGCCGCCACCGACCACTCCGGGCGCGTGTCCGCCAGAATGCACACCCGCTCGCCGGGCTGAACGCCGCACCCCACGAAGCCGCTTGCCAAGCGCTCGATCTCCTCTGAGACCTCCGCGTAGGACCGCTCCTGCCAGTAACCGTCGCGTTTGACCAGCACGGCCCGTCGGCCGCCCTGCTGCTCTGCCGCAAACAGAGGCAGGCGCGCCAGCGTCCGCGGGGTAGCGTCGATGTGGGGGGACATAAAGCCCTCTCCTTCGGATTTGGAGCCGGGCCGGCGCCGGGCTCCGCCTCAGCATCTCACAACGGCGAAGGGCAGTATCAGCGTCGCGCCTCCCCGCGCGCAATCTCGGGCTTCTTCCAGACGTTCGCTTCCGACGGCGCGAGTGTCTCAGTATGGATCCACCACCGCACGCCGGCGGCATCGCGCAGCCTGAGCCAATCCTCAGCGCCGACCGGGCAGTCGGCGTCGCACATGAGCTGATCGCACGTGTTTCGAGAAAGCGGGGCCTATACGGACATCGCCATCGCGCCGGACCGCTCCGCTGGACCCGAATCGACCCAAAGGCAGGGCCGGGCATCGGCGGCCAGCGCTAGAACTCCTCCTCGCCACCTGCGGGGCGCAGCGTGACCTCCCATCGCCGGTCGTTGACGACGATCGGTTGAAGTACCGCGTTAGCGCGAGAGCAGGGCGCGTTGCGCCGAGCTTCAGCCAGGCGTCGAAATGCTCAGCGAATGTCTCGCGCGTGATGCGGAGCTCGCCGGGCTCGGCGCGGACCTGCATCCGCGCGCGGAACTTCGCCGCCGCGCTCGGGCTGGTGAACCCGCGCTTCCGGCGCTGGCGCCCGTTGCTGTCGTTGTACAGCGTCCGGTAGAGCGTGCGGCCGCCGGCCGCGGGGTACGGGTAGACCCCGGGATATTCGCGTCGAGCCATGCGGTTCTCCTCGCTCTGGCGGCCGAGCCGGCTTACCGACTCTTGCCAAAGTCTTGCCACACGGGCTTGGCGTTTCCCTCGAGGTCCCTCCGGATGAGCCCCGGAAACACTTGATTTCCGGGGCTTTCCGAGTGCGCCCGAGAGGACTCGAACCTCCACGGACCATACAGTCCACAAGGCCCTCAACCTTGCGCGTCTACCAATTCCGCCACAGGCGCGTGGGGCGGCCAGTATAGCTTCGTGATCGCTCGTTCCGGGGGATCGATCCCGGTCTGCACGGCTTTGGCGGCCGCTCAGGCGGCCGATCTGGGACGTTCGATTGAGTCCGTCCTTGGCTCGCGCTACATTCCCGAACACATGTTCGAGCTAGTACCCCCGTCGATCAATTCAGATCGTGTCGGCGGCGTCTGGACGCGCCTGACGGCCCCGGCTCGCCCTCACGTGCCACCAGTAAGATCGCGGCGAGCGGGGGCCGTCATCCACGCCCAGCCACTCGCCGATTCCGACCCGAACTTCCGGACGCGGGTACTCGTGGCTGCGTCCGCACGTACGCACACGACCATTAGTGGCCACCCTGGGTCAACGCGAGCAAGGAGTTGACGGATGGACTTGACCAAACGCCAGCAGGAGATCTTCGATTTCATCAAGCGATACTCGGCGAAGTACGGCTATCCGCCGACGGTTCGGGACATCGGCAAGGCGGTCGGCCTGGCCTCGTCCTCGACCGTCCACGCGCACCTGGCCAACCTCGAGAAGATCGGCATGCTGCGGCGGGATCCGTCGAAGCCGCGAGCGATCGAGTTGCTCGACCGCGCCGCTGCCGGCGTGCGCGGATTTGTGCGTCCGGGGCTGCCGCTCGTCGGCCATGTGGCTGCCGGACAGCCGGTGTTCGCCGAGGAGAACATCGAGGACTACATCCAGACGCCGGCGTTCGCCGGCGGCAACGACGGCGAGTACCTGTTGCGGGTGCGCGGTGAGTCGATGAAGGATGTCGGGATCCTCGAGGGGGACCTCGTGGTCGTCCGGCCTCAGGAGACCGCCAACGATGGAGACATTGTCGTCGCGCTCGTGGGGGAGGAGGCGACCGTCAAGCGGTTCTTCCAGGAAGCGGACCACATCCGGCTACAGCCGGAGAACGAGACGATGGAGCCGATCCGCAGTCGAGACGTGCGCGTGCTCGGGAAGGTCGTCGGACTGATGAGGAGGCTTGCGTAGTGACACCGGCGACCCTCACGGTGGCGCCGTCGCTGTTCGACGCGGTGGGTGGTGAGCCTACGCTGGACGAGATGATCGTCGGCGCATGGGAGGGGCTCGTCGCTCACCGGGTCGTTCAGTGTCCTGTGTGTGAGGGAGAGATGCAGCCCGAGTACGGGGCGCAGGCGTTGCCGATCGCAGGGAGGTGCGAGCGCTGCGCGACGACATTCAGATGACACGACGGCGACAGTGCCCTTCGAGCCGGCCATACTCGGGCCGTCCTCGCTGAGCCGGCGCCCGAGGGCCGGCCACGGGCTCAGACGCCGAGGTTGCGGCGCGCAAGCATCCGCCGGCGCTCGCCGACCTAGGCGCGCAGCTCGTCGGGTGGGACGGGGCGGCTGAGGAAGTCGCCCTGCGCGACGGTGCAGCCGAGGGCGGTGAGGCGATTCCAGACGGCCTCACTCTCGACGCCCTCAGCGACGACCTCGAGCCCAAGGTTCCGGCCGTTGGCCTCGAGCGCGTGGCCGACATCGTCGATCCGCGCGATCCCGACCGAAGCGCCGCGAACAGTGTGCGCAAGCGGACAAGCGCTGACTCCTGCTCGCGTGCGCCTCCACCTGCGCAAGGTGGGCGATCGCAGCCGATCGGACGACCGAGAGCATCTCCACGTTCGTCACATCGCGCTCCAAGAACGTCCCGGGCTGGCGCGCGACGACGATCAGCACGCCGATCGTCGTGTGCGCGTGCTGCAGAGGCACGCAGATCAGCGAGCGGATGCCGACGCACCGAGCCCTATCGGCGTCGGCCTCGCATCCTGCTCCGTGTCGAAGCACAACGCCGAGCGTCCGTTTGCCCGGCGAGCCCGCAGAGGTTGCCCGCCGCCGGCAGCAGTTCGGGAAGCACGACGTCGTCGCGGCCGCTCGCCGCTTCCGGTCACGAGCTCGTCGCCCACGAGCGTTGAGACGTGTGCGGCCGTTGCGCCGGTCAGCTCGCGCGTTCGCTCGACGACGAGCGCGAGGACCGCCCGGCGATCGTGCCCGAGTGAGGCGATTCGTGCTGCAGCTCAACCGCCGAGCGCAACCCGGTGTTGGTCACAGGTCCATAGACCGCGCTCCCTGCTCGGAGAGAGAGATCATGGACCACGTCCGTTTCCGGCCATTGATCGGGCGGCGGCGGTGTCGGCCTTGAGTGCTCACACGGATCTTTCGGTGGGCCCGATCGCCGGGAACGAGCGCTATGCTCCGAATTGCAGGCTAAGCAGTCGCGGAGGTGAGACACCTTCGAGGAAAGTCCGGACATCACAGGGCCGGGTGGTCGGTAACGCCGACCCGGGGAAACCCGCGGGAAAGTGCCACAGAAAAGACACCGCCTAAGCTTGGAGCCGCTGCAGAGCTCCAGGCCGGTAAGGGTGAAAAGGTGCGGTAAGAGCGCACCGGCGTCGCGGTGACGCGGCGGCCAGGTAAACCCCACCCGATGCTAGGCCAAGCAGGACCGCTTGTAGGTGGCCCGCCAAGGTCCGGGTAGGCCGCTCAGATGGATGACTGCTCACGACAGGATCCGGCTTATCGGCCTGCTACAGGGAAGCCCCGCCCGCGCGGGGCTTCTCCATCTGCGCACCGGCGCACGACGTGATCCGAGCGGAGGTTCGTCAGGGCTGGAGTGGCGGTGCGTTGGATCGCAACGATTGGCCTCAAGAATCCGCCGCCTGCGCCGAGCACGCAGGATAAGGCTGGACGAATGTCGATTCTCAGATTTCCCAGACGCCGAAGTCCGATCTCGGCAGGCCCGAGGCGAGGGCCGAGGCGGGACGCGGCGCATGCAGCGCCCGGCTCCGATCCAGACGGCAACAACGGCGCCGCCGAGCTTACGGCGGCGCCGAATGCCACCGAACCGGACACCTCTGATGGAGCGCCGTCCCCGGCTGCTCCCGCCGATGTTCTGACGCGCGGCTCGGACGGGGCCTGGAACCTGCTCGAGCTGATCGAGCGCGGCGGAGTCACCGCGCCGCTCGCCAGTGACATCTCGGAGACGATCGACGAGCTCCGGCAGACGACGGCGGAGTTCTCGATCGGTGCCGCGCGCAGCGCGGTGTCCGTCGGCGTGATCGGGTCCGAGGTGGAGCGCCTGCAAGGCGAGTTGGAGGACCTGGCCGGGCGTGTCCAGTCGTTGCGGGAGTCGTCCGAGGACGCATCCAGCGAGGCGACCGAGTCCGCCGGCATCACCGGCGAGCTTGCCACCGAAGCGGACCGCGGGCTCGCCGTCGTCGGGCGGGTCATCGACGCGATCAGCGAGCTGCAGGGCCACAGCGTCCGGGTCGCCGACCTGCTGGACGGCCTCGTCCGCAAGGAACTGACCGACATCGGCATGTTCTCCTCGCTGATCGACGGCGTCGCCCGTCAGACGAAGCTGCTCGCGCTCAACGCGGCGATCGAGGCGGCGCGGGCCGGCGAGCACGGCCGCGGATTCGCTGTCGTCGCCGGCGAGGTCGGACGGCTTGCCTCCGAGACGGAGGACCAGACGGCGCAGATCCGCGAAACGATCAACCGGACGCGCACCGAGATGAAGGAGATCCAGCAGGCCGCCGAGGCGGCTCGGGATCGCACGTTGGAGAGCGCCGCTGACACCGACGAAGGGCGCGTCGCGCTCGAGCGGATCGGAGCCCTTGTCGAGAGCTCGTCGCGCTCGGCCACCGAGCTCGCGGAGCTCGCCGCCCGGCAGCTCGAGGACGTACAGCACGTCGCGACGAACCTGGAGCAGATCACGGCCTCGGCGGCGGAGATCCGCACGCGGGCGGACGCGGTCTCTGCGCATCAGCTCGAACTGTCAGCGACGACCGAGCGGGCCTCACTGAAGCTCGCGACATTCCACACCGGCGGCACGATCGACGTCCTTCACGGGATGTGCCGTGACCTTGCGTCCGAGCTGCGCACGATTCTCGAGGCGGCTGTCGACAGCGGCCGGGTGACCGCCCAACAGGTGCTCGCGCTGGAGTATCAGGAAGTGAACGGGAAGCTGATCTCGCGCCTGCAGCGCCTATTCGATGTCACTCGCGTTCCCGAGCGCGGGTTCGATCCGCCGAAGTTTGTGACGGCGTATGACGCGCTGGTCGACGTCCAGATGATGGAGCGGATGGACGCGGTGCTCGCGGCCGAGCCAGGATTGACGTTTGCGCTTCCGTTCGATCTCAACGCGTACGCGCCGGCGCACAACAGCGCGTTCACGCGCGACTGCACCGGCGATCCCGATCAGGATCTCGCCGCGAACCGCACGAAGCGCTTCTTCCTCGACTCCGCGGCGCTGACGCGGGCCTCGCGGATGGAGCTCGGGGTCGAGCTGCCGGCGCGGCGATTGACGCGCGGGGAGATCGAGCGCTCGGGCGCGCGGCTCGAGGAACCCCCGGGCGGCTCGCACACGTTCCTGCTCCAGACGTACGCGCGCGACACGGGGGCGGTACTGACGACGCTGTCGGTGCCGCTCTACGTCAAGGGACGCAGGTTCGGCTGCGTCACGCTCGGCTGGGATCCGGAGCGGCTGCGCAAGTAAGACGCCGCGCAGCGCAGGGCCCATCGACGTCGCCCGCGCGGGAGGGGGTGTTGCCCGCAGTTCGGGGGCGAGCCATGCGGCGAGGGCATAAACCCTCACATGCGCGGGGAAGTGCCCACACCTCAGGCGCGGAACCGAACCGTGGGCACTTTCTCCCCTCAGGTGCGCGCTGGGCCGGCGCGGTGCGCGCTGGGCCCGCGCCGTGCGCACTCTCTCCCCGCGAGCGGCTCGGCGGCAGGAGCTTGTGGGATCTCAGTAACGCACAGCGTTACGGAAATCCCAGAACCCCTGCCCCAGAACGCCGCCTGTCCCCCGAATGGTCGGCTGGCGCCGAGTAGGGGCCTTCGGCCCGGCCCGGGGGTGGAAGAACTGCTCGGTATTAGGCATTGAAGGGTGGGTGCGGGGCGCGATGGGCCTGCAAACCGTGAAAGAGCTCCGCGGCGTCACGACGTGTTGCCACATAGCACCGTGGCGGTGCCTTTCGTGACAACCGTCGAACCCGGCGCGAGCTTTTTCACGTTATCCCGCCCGGGCCAACCGCACCCACCCTTCAATGCCTAATACCGGGCATCCCTCCCACCCGAGCCGGGCCGAGGGCCCCTACTCGGCGCTAGCTAAGCTAGCCGACAGCAGCCCCGAACATCGCAACCTAAAACGGGCCCACGCTTACGCCGAGCCCGCCGAGGCGCCCACGGCAACGGGCTCGCCCGCCGGCGCGCCCGCGCGGTCGCGCCGCTCGAAGAACTCGGCGCCCTCGATGCTGAGCCGCGGCACGACCCGATCGAGCCACCGTGGCATGTACCAGTTGTACTTGCCCATGATCACCATCAACGCCGGCACGAGCAGGCAGCGCACGACGGTCGCGTCGAGGATCACGGCGACGGCGAGACCGATCCCGAATTGCTTGATCGTCGGGTCGCCGTTGAGCACGAAGCTGCCGAACACGAACACCATGATCAGCGCGGCGGCGGTGATCACGCGCGCGCTCGTCACGAGGCCCGACACAACCGAGCTCGTGTTGTCCTCGCCGGCGTGGACGTGCTCCTCGATCTGGCTGACGAGGAACACCTCGTAATCCATCGACAGCCCGAACAGGATTGCGAACATGAACAGCGGCACGTAGGAGACGATCGGGACCGGGCCGCTCAGGCCGATCACGCCGTGCAGCCAGCCGTACTGGAAGATCGCGGTGAGCACCCCGTAGGAGGCGCCGATCGAGAGCAGGTTCATGGCCGCGGCCTGCGGGGGAATCACCACGGATCGGAAGGCGATGATCAGCAGCACGAAGCTGAGCGCGATCACGACGAGGATCTGGAGCGGCAGCTTGCTCGAGATCCGCGCCGCGAGATCCTCGTAGCCGGCCGTGCTGCCGCCCACGCTCGCGCGCATGTTGGTGCCCTTCTCGGCGTTCGGAATGACGCTGTCGCGCAGCGTGTTGACGAGATCGGAGGTCTGGCTGTCGGCTGGCCCGTACTTCGAGATCGCGTTGAAGTACGCGACCGTACCGTCCTTGCTCACCTGGATCGGAGTGACGCCGGCGACGCCCGCGGTCGCGGCCACGTCCTTCTGGAGCGTCGCGAGGCGCGGATCGCTCGCGCCGTTCTGCGCGGGCGATCCGAGCGAGGCGGCGATCAGCAGGGGACCGTTCGTGCCCGGGCCAAAGTTCTCGGCGACGAGGTCATACGCCTGGCGCGCCGTGGTCGACTTCGACAGCGCCGCCACATCCTGCTGGCCGAGCGTCAGCGACAGCAGAGGGATCATCAGCGGGATCAGGATCGCGAGCGCGGCGAGACCGGCGATCAGCGGTTGCTTGGCGATGTCGCGCGCCCACTTCGCCCACACCCCCGTGTGCGCGTCGCTGTCGGTCGGCGGTTGCCGAACGCGGAGCGCATTGATGCGCGGCCCGAGGATCGCGAGCACGGCGGGGAGCAGGGTCAGCGCGGCGATCACCGCGACCACGACCGCGATCGCGGCCATCAGACCCATCGTCGTCACGAGCGGAATGCCGGCCACGGCCAGCGAGACGAGCGCGATCGTCACCGTGCAGCCGGCGAAGAACACCGCCCCGCCCGAGGTTGCCGCGGCGCGCGCGATCGCCTCGTCCATCGGCAGCCCATCGTGTAACCCGCGCAGATGGCGCGTGACGATGAACAGGGCGTAGTCGATCCCGACGCCGAGGCCGATCATCGTCGCGAGCGTCGGAGCGACGGTCGGGACGGTCGCCACATGACCGAGCATCCGGATGATCGCGAGCGTCGAGGCCAGCGCGAAGATCGCGGTGACGATCGGCAAGAGCATCGCCGTGACCGTCCCGAACGTGAACGTCAAGATCACCATCGCGGCGATGATTCCGACGAGCTCACTCGACTCGGTCGCGGGCTTGGAGACCTTCTGGCCGAGCTGCCCGCCGGTCTGGACCTCGAGGCCGGCGGCTTTCAACGGCTTGGCGGCGGCATCGATGATCTTCTGCGCGTCCTCCACCGACAGCGATCCCGGGCTGACGGAAAGCGTGACCGACAGATAGCCCGTGCTCTGATCCTTGCTGAGCGCTCCGGCGCCCTGCGGCGTCAGCGGGTTGACGACCGAGGCGACGTCCGGATTCTTCGCGACCGCCGCGGCCGCGGAGTTCACCGCATTCGCGTTGTCGGTGTCGGTGAGCTTGCCGTGCGGTGCGTGGATGACGATCGGGCTCGAGCCGTTCGCCTGGTTGGGAAACGCGCTCGCCAGCGTGGCCATCGCGCGCTGACTGTCGGTGCCGGGGAGCGACAGGTTGTCGTTGGTGTTGTCGCCGAGTTGATGCGAGATCGCCACGAGCGCGACGGCGGCGACGAACCACACGCCGAGCACCACGAACCGCCTGCGGACACAGAACTGCGCGATCGAATACAGAACCCCGGTCAGCGGTGATCCCTCTCGAGGCGATGGACCGCCGAATCCTGTCTGGTGGCACGGCAGGTGTCAACCCGCGCTCACCCGACGTGCCCGCTCCGGCGACCGCCAGCACCAGTCGGCTAGGACGCCCGATCCGGGGGCCGCCTGGAGCATGGAGAGAGAGGAAGGTGGCTGATGACTTCGTTTAAGCGCCGTGTCGAACGGCTCGCGCTGGTGACGGTGTGCGCCGGCCGTGGCTGCAGCGTCGTTCGCCGCGCTCGCGGCGGCGGCCTCGCCAGGAGCCGGCTCGTCGACGCCGCCCGCGAACGAGTTCAGCGTCACCCGTGACCGGGCCGGCATCCCGCGCATCGTCGCGCGCAACTTCCGCTCGCTCGGCTTCGGTGAGGGGTACGCGTGCGCACAGGACAACCTGTGCACGCTGGCCGAGCAGTTCGTCACGGTCAACGGCGAGCCCTCCCCGTTCTTCGGCCCCAACCGCAAGGTCGTAACTACTCCGCCGGCACGGCCAGCACGAACCTCGAGTCCGACTTCTACTGGCGCTACGTGAAGGCATCGGGGATCTTCAACCGCCACCTTGCGTGGACCCACACGGTGTCGACGAGCCGGCGATTCGTGCTCTACCAGCTGAAGCTCGTGCCAGGCGACCCGCTCAGTTACTACGTCGACGGCAAGCCCGAGCGGATGGGCAAGGTCACGGTCGTCAACTCGTTCCGATCGACCGTTGCCGCGCACACGTTTCTACACGACGCGGTGGGGTCTGGTTGTGAACGTGCCGCAGGAACCGTTCGAGCAACCGCCGGGTGGGCAGAAGACCGGTTGGCACGTCCGCGTGGCGCTGGAGCGCGATCGACGAGCGGATCACGTTCGTGCCCGGGGTCCTGCCGTACACGATGCGCTACACGAACCGCCCGAGCGGGATCCAACAGGTCCTGAGCTTCGGCGGCCATTCGCCGGACGACACCGGTCGTTAGCCCCAGTCGCCGTCTGGATGTTGTTGTGGATATCCACAACAACATCCGGGCCCGGCGGCCGTCTCAGTTCGGCAGTGGCCCGCCCGCCAGCGCGATCACGACGCCGACCGCGCCGGCGCCGAGCAGCGTCGGCACGATCCCGATCCGCGCCACCAGGAGCGCCACCGCGGCGAGCCCGAGAACGACGAACTGCCAGGCCTCGACGAGCGCCGCGGCGAGCGGAATCGCGGCGCCGAGGATCGCGCCGATCGCGGCGGGACCGGCGCCGTCGAGGAAGGCCTGGGCACGGCGGTCGGCGCGCAGGCGGTCGAAATGCCGAGCGCCGATCAGCACGAACGCGAACGAGGGCGCGAACGCGATCGCGGCGGCGAGCACGCCGCCCGCGACGCGGTGGGCGGCGTAGCCGACCGCGGCGATCGTGGCAACGACGGGTCCCGGCGTGACCTGACCGAGCGCGACCGCGCTGTTGAACTGGCTCGAGGTCATCCAGTGGTAGGTGTGGACGGCGTCGCCGCGCATCAGCGGCACGATCACGAAGCCGCCGCCGTACGACAGCGCGCCGACCTTGAGCGCGACCCACGCGAGCGCGCCCAAGCCCCCGGCCGCGGCCGCCGCAACGACCGGCGAGAAGATCGCGCCGGCATGGCTGTGCAGCCCCCCCGGCACGCGAACGCGCACGGCCAGTTCGATCGCGCCGCAACCGAGCAGCACGAGCACAACAAACGGACCGACGACCGCTCCGGCCAGCCCGCCGAGGGCAACGTACGCGCCCCACCGGGCGCGCCGGGCGGCCGCCGCTCGCGCCCGCACGAAGCTCGGGCCGATCAGGCCGACCGCGGCGTGCACCGCGACCGCGGCGACGGCGGCGCCCGCGCCCGCGCCCGCGCCGCGCACCCAGCGCGGGGGCGAGCCGCCGAGAAACAGCGCTGAGAGCGCGAGGACCATCACGACCGCGGGAACGATGAACGCGAAGCCGCCGACGATCGCGCCGGCCGGCCCCGCCACGCGCCGGGCGCAGAAGATCGCCAACTGCGTCGAAGCGGGACCGGGCATCAGGTTGCACGCGGCGATCGCGTCCTCGAGCTCGTGAGCGTCGATCCACTGCCGGCGCTCGACGACCAGCCGCCGCAACAGCGCGATGTGCGTCGGCGGTCCGCCGAAGCCGGTGACGCCGATCCGCAGCCACTCCCGTGCGACGGTACGCAGAGGTACCGCCGCAGCGTCGCCCATCAGCCGTGCTCAGGCATTCGGGGGAGGCTCGATCTCGCGCTTGAGGATCTTCCCCGTCGGCCCCTTCGGCAGCTCCTCGACGAACCACACGTAGCGGGGGTACTTGTACGCGGCGACCTGCGCTTTGACGAAGTCACGCAGCTCGTCGGCTGTGGCGCTCGCGCCGTCCTTGAGCGTGACCGCGGCGCCGACCTCCTCGCCGTACTCCTCGTCGGGCACGCCGATCACGGCGGCCTCGAGCACGGCCGGGTGCTCGTAGAGCACCTCCTCTACCTCCCGTGGGTAGACGTTGTAGCCGCCGCGGATGATCATGTCCTTCTTGCGGTCGACGATGAAGAAGTAGCCCTCCTCGTCGATCGTCGCCATGTCGCCACTGTGAAACCAGCCGCCCTTGATCGCCTCGGCGGTCGCGTCCGGTCGCTGCCAGTAGCCCTTCATCACGTTGTGGCCGCGGATCACGATCTCGCCGACCTCGCCCTGCGGCACGTCGTTGTCCTGCTCGTCGACGAGCTTCATCTCAACGCCCTCGATCGGGGTGCCGATCGAGCCGGGCTTGCGTTCGCGATCGGGGTGGTTGAACGACGCGACCGGCGAGGTCTCCGACAGGCCGTAGCCCTCGAGCACCTTGCAGCCGAACGCCCGCTCGAAGCCGCGCAGCAGTTCGACCGGCAGCGCCGATCCGCCCGAGACGCACACGTCCAGCGTCGAGGTGTCGTAGCGGTCGCGGTCGGGGAGGTGCAGCAGCGCGCCGTACATCGTCGGGACGCCCTCAAAGATGTTGACCCGGTCGCGCTCGATGATCGCGAGTGCCTTCGCCGGGTCGAACCGCGGAATCAAGGTGAGCGTGCCGCCGCCGGCGATCGTCGCGTTCAGCGAGCACGTCTGTCCGAACGAGTGAAACAGCGGCAGCGCGCCGAGCGTGACCGCATCGGAGCCGAGGCCGAAGAGGGCGCGCGAGACCTCGGCGTTGCGCACGAGATTCGCGTGCGTGAGCTCCGCTCCCTTCGGCGTTCCCGTCGTCCCCGACGTGTACAGGATCACGGCCGTGTCGGTGTCGTCGGTGTCGGCGACATCCGTGATCGGGCTCGCCGCGCCGACGGCCTGCTCGAACTCACCCGGCGTGACGATCAGGCACTCGCAGCCGGCATCGC
Source organism: Solirubrobacteraceae bacterium (assembly GCA_035524415.1). GTDB lineage: Bacteria > Actinomycetota > Thermoleophilia > Solirubrobacterales > Solirubrobacteraceae > Palsa-465. Next base: position 20,031 of record DATKOY010000142.1, read on the forward strand.
CCGCGCCGGTCTGCGCGTCCTGCGCAAAGCCCTGCCAGGCGAACAGCAGCTTCGCCCCCGAATCCTGTAGGTAGAACGCGACCTCGCGCCGCTTGAGCAGGACGTTCATCGGGACCACGACGGCGCCCGCGCGCAGCACGCCGTAGTAGCAGACGGCGAAGTAGGGGACGTTGGGAAGCATGATCCCGACGCGATCGCCGCGAGCGACTCCGTGATCCCGCAGCAGACCGGCGATGTGCGCCGTCGCGCCGTCGAGCAGGGCGTAGCTGAGCTCCGCGTCGTCGAGTCGCAGCGCCGTGTGGCTGCCGTCGCTCGCGGCGGATGCGGTGAGGATGCTCGCCAGGTTCATCGCGTGTCCGGGCGTAGCCTATCCGCGCTCAGTCTCCGGTGAACTGCGGCGCGCGCTTCTGGATGAACGACAGGACGCCCTCCATGAAGTCCGCGGACTCGGCGCGCTCCTGCTGGAGCGTCGCCTCGAGGTCGAGGAGCCGGTCAAAGCCGTCGTACGCGCTCGCGTTGATCGTGCGCTTGATGTTCGCGTAGGAGCCCGGCGGTCCCGCCGCCAGGCGGGCCGCGAGCGTCTCGGTCGCCTCGCGCAGATCGGCGTCGGGGACGACGCGGTTGACGAGCCCCCATTCGAGCGCCCGGGCCGCGGGGATCCGCTCTCCGAGGTAGGTCATCTCGAACGCGCGCGCGTGCCCGACGCGCGCCGGCAGCGTCATCGAGGCGCCGCCGTCGAGGCCGAGACCGATGTTGACGAACGCGAGCAGGAAGTAGGCGGACTCCGCGGCGATGATCAGGTCGCAGGCGAGCGCGAGCGAGCAGCCGATCCCGACCGCCGGGCCGTTGACGGCCGCGATCACGGGCTTCGGGATCGTGCGCACGCGGAGGATCAGCGGGTTGTAGACCTCGCGCAGACGCGTGAGAACGTCCGGGCGCCCGTTCTCGCCGACGCCCTCGCCGGCCTTCAGGTCAGCGCCGGAGGAGAACCCGCGGCCGGCGCCGGTGATGACGATCGCGCGGATCTCGGGGTCCTCGGCCGCATGCTCGAGCGCGGCATGCAGGTCGACGCCGAGCTGCTTGATCCAGGCGTTGAGCGCCTCAGGACGGTTGAGCTCGATCCACGCGACGCGGTCGTCGATCGTCAGCTGGACGGTCTGCAGGTCCTGACTCAGCATCGGTCTCTCCCTCTTGTTGGCGCTCGGACAATAGCGGTCGGGCGGATGCGCCGCCCGCACCGGCGGGCGTTTCCGCGAAGATGTGCCGATCGACGTCAAGACGATCACCCGACCGGTTGGCAGGATCGGCGCCGCCGCGCAGAACGCCCTCGAGGTGGCGCGCTTCGGCGGGCTCACAACGGACGAGGAACCCTCCCCGTACGAGGTCGTCAGCGAGCAGCGGGTCTACCGTCTGCGGCGCTACTACGCGGACGCGAGTACGCAATCCGCCGCGCCGGTGTTGCTCGTCCCGCCGCTGATGCTCGCCGCCGAGGTGTATGACGTCTCGCCTCGGACGAGCGCGGTGACGATCCTGCACGAACACGGCGTCGATCCCTGGGTGGTGGACTTCGGAGCGCCCGAGAAGCAGGAGGGCGGCCTCGAGCGCACGCTCGCCGACCACGTACTCGCCGTTTCCGAGGCGGTCGACCGGGTCCGCGCGCACACCGGCCGCGAGGTCCATCTCGCCGGCTATTCGCAGGGCGGGATGTTCTGCTACCAGACCGCCGCGTATCGCCGCAACGACGGGCTCAGCTCGGTGATCACGTTCGGCAGCCCGGTCGATACGCGGCTGGCGATGCCGTTCGGGCTACCCGAGCAATTCGCGGCCGGCGCAGCCGGCGTGCTGGCCGACCGCGTGTTCCGCGGGTGGGCGCTGCCGGCATGGGCCAGCCGGACCGGCTTTCGCCTGCTCGACCCGGTCAAGTCGCTGCGCAGCCGGATCGACTTCATCCTGCAGCTGCACGACCGCGAGGCCCTGCTCCCCCGCGAGGGCCAGCGCCGCTTCCTCGAGGCGGAGGGGTGGGTGGCGTGGCCCGGCCCGGCGATGGCCGACTTCCTGCGGCAGTTCATCGCGCACAACCGGATGCTCGAAGGGGGGTTCGTGATCGAGGACCGGCTCGTGACGCTCGCGGACCTCGAGTGCCCGATCCTGTCGGTCGTCGGCAGCGTCGACGAGATCGCGCCCGCGCCGGGCGTACGCGCCGTGCGGCTCGCCGCGCCCCGGGCCGACGTCTACGAGCTGTGCCTGCGCGCCGGGCACTTCGGCCTCGTCGTGGGGTCGCTGTCCAACCATGTGACCTGGCCGACGGTCGCCGCGTGGGCGCGATGGCGCGCGGGGGAGGGGGGGCTGCCCGAGAACGTCAAGCGGATCACCGACGAGACTGCGCTCGACCTCTCTCCAAGGGTGCGCAACCGGGTCGTGTACGGGGCTGAGCTCGCGACCGCCGTCGGGACCGGGATGGCGCGCTCGGCGCTCGGGGCCGCACGGCGCACCGTCGGCAGCGTCCGCGAGCTGACCCGGGAGGCGGCCGGGCAGCTGCCGCGGCTCGCGCGGCTCGAGCAGATCCAGCCCAGCACCCGCATCTCGCTCGGGCTGCTCGTCGACGAGCGCCGGCGCAAAGTGCCCGACGAGAACTTCTTCCTGTTCGAGGACCGCGCCTACAGCGCGCGGCAGGTCAACGAGCGGATCGACAACGTCGTGCGCGGACTGCTCTCGATCGGCGTGCGCCAGGGGGAGCACATCGGCGTGCTGATGGGCCCGCGGCCGAGCGCGCTCGCGCTCGCGGCGGCGATCAGCCGGGTCGGTGCCGTCGCCGTGTTGCTGCGCCCCGACGCCGATGTCGCGCGGGAGGCGGAGCTCGGACAGGTCGAGCGGATCATCGCCGACCCAGAGCGCGCACCGCTCGCGGCGGGCCTGGGCGAGCTGCACACGTTCGTGCTCGGCGGCGGCGGCGGGCCGCGCGACCTCGGCATCCCGCTCGCGGGCGATATGGAGCAGATTGACCCGGACGCGGTGACGCTGCCGCGCTGGTATCGCCCAAATCCGGGCCGGGCGAGCGACCTCGCGTTCATCCTCTTCACCGGCGAGGGGGCGAACATCCGGATGAATCGGATCACGAACAAGCGCTGGGCGCTGTCGGCGTTCGGCACCGCTTCCTCGGCCGCCCTCGGCGACGGCGATACGGTCTACAGCGTCACACCGCTGTATCACCCGTCGGGACTGATGATGAGCATCGGCGGGGCGGTCGCGGGCGGGGCGCGGCTCGCGCTCGCCTCACGCTTTGAGCCGGCGACGTTCTGGGAGGAAACGCGCCGCTACGGCGTGACCGTGGCGTCGTACACATGGACGCTGCTGCACGAGTTGGTGGATGCGCCGCTGCAGCCGGGCGAGCGCCATCACCCGGTGCGCCTGTTCATCGGTTCCGGGATGCCGCGGGGGCTCTGGCGGCGCGTGCAGGAGCGCTTCAAACCGGCCCGGGTGCTCGAGTTCTACGCCTCGACCGAGGCGGGCGCGATCCTCGTGAACCTGAGCGGCGCCAAGCCCGGATCGATGGGCCGGCCGCTGCCTGGCTCGAGCGAGGTGCGGATCGCCGCCTATGACGCCGACGCGGGCGGCCTGGTGCTTGAGCGCAGCGGCTTTGCGCGGGAGTGCCGGGTCGACGAGGTCGGCATGTTGCTCGCGCGGGTGCGTCCGGCCGACCCGACGACGATGATCCCGATGCGCGGGGTGTTCGCGCGCGACGACGCGTGGCTGCTGACCGGCGATCTGTTCCGCCGCGACGGCGACGGCGACTACTGGCGCATCGATCACGTCGGGGACGTGATCCACACCCCCGACGGCGCGGTGTTCACGGGGCCGATCCGCGACGCGCTCGGGGATCTGCCGGCGGTCGACCTGGCCGTCGCGTACGGCGTGACGCCGCCGGGCGCCGCGCACGAGCTCGCCGTGGCCGCGGTGACGGTGCGTGCCGGGCGCGAGCTTCGCGGCAAGGACATCGGGATGGCGCTGCGCGGTGTGCCGCGTGAGCGGCGGCCCGCGATCGTGCACGTCGTCGAGCAGATTCCGGTGACGACGTGGTTCCGGCCGATCACAGGCCCGCTGCGGAGCGCGGGCCTTCCGCACCCCGGGCCCGGCGTGAAGGCGTGGTATCGGGATGCATCCGGCGAGACGTACCGTCCGCTGACGGAGGCCGCGCACCGGCGCCTGACGCGCTCCGCGGCGGGGGGTGGTCGGTAGATGGCCGATCTGAACGGCGGCCTGGAGCCGGGAAGCGTGATCGGTGGCTACCGGATCGAGTCGCGCGTGGCGCGTGGCGGGATGGGTGTGATCTACCGAGCCACCCAGCTGGAGCTCGAGCGGACCGTCGCGGTCAAGCTCGTCGCACCCGAGCTCGCGCACGACGAGGCGTTCCGTGAGCGCTTCAAGCGCGAGGCGCGGCTCGCGGCCTCGCTCGACCATCCGAACATCCTGCCGGTGTACGAGGCGGGCGAGGTCGACGGCCGGCTGTTCCTGGCGATGCGCTTCGTCGTCGGCACCGACCTCGACACGCTCATCCGGCGCGAGGGGAGACTCGCGCCCGACCGGGCCGTGGCGATCCTCACGCAGGTCGCGGGGGCGCTCGACGCCGCTCACAGCCGCGGCCTCGTGCACCGCGACGTCAAGCCGGGGAACATCTTGATCGCCGAGGAGTACGGCGAAGAGCGCGCCTATCTGACCGATTTCGGCCTGACCAAGAGCATGGCGACCGGCGCGCACCTGACCCGCACCGGCTACGTGGTCGGCACGCTCGACTACGTCGCTCCGGAGCAGGTGCAGGGCGGGACCGTGGACGGGCGCGCCGACACCTACGCGCTCGCGTGCGTGCTGTACCGCGCCGTGACGGGAACCGTCCCGTTCGACCGTCCGGGCGACGTCGCGAAGATGTGGGCTCACCTGAACGATCCGCCGCCGTCGGCGTCGATGACGACGCCCTCGGTGTCACCCGAGCTCGATGCGGTGATCCGTCGCGGGATGTCGAAGCGTCCGGGGGAGCGGTTCGCCTCAGCGGGAGAGTTCGCGCGCGCGGCGCGGGCCGCCGTGGGTATCGGAGCGGCGGCGGTAGGGGCGGGTGGGGATGCGGCCGGAGCGGGTCCGCTTGACCGAACGGAGGTGTCGGCGATTCCACAGGCCCCACCGCCGGCCCCGACCCCGGCTCCACCGCCGGCCCCGACCCCGGCCCCACCGCCGGCCCCACCGCCGGCCCCGACCCCGGCCGCTCGGACGAGCCGGACGCGCCTGTACGCCGCCGCTGCGGTTGCCGGGGTCGTCGTGCTCGTGGCGATCGTGGCGATCGTGGCGAGCGGCGGTGGCGGCCACAAGGCGCCCGTGACGGTGACCTCGACAAGCACCCGCGCGGCGACGAACAGCGGGCAGGCGCTGACGACGGTGACCAGCTCGACGAGCACGAATACAGACGCCGCGCTGATTGCCGCGTACCACGCGCAGGTCGCGCGCATCATCCCGCGGATCAAGGCAGTGTTCGAGCGCTTCCCGCGCGGCGCGGACTTCGGCAAGCCCGCGTTCAGCCGGACGGCGCTCGAGGACGCAGCGGGACTGCGCGGAATCGCCGACAACCTCGACGCGCTCTCGCCACCGCCGGCGCTGCTCGTCGACCACGAGAGCCTGGTGACGCACCTGCGCGAGATGGAGCAGGCATTTCGATCGCTCGCGACCGACGGCGACAACCGGGATTTCAGCGGCGCGCGGCGCGATCTCGAGCGCGCGCAACGGGCCTTGGACCAGATCGACGCCAGCATCGTCCAGGTCCAGAGAACGCCATAGGGCGGCGGGTCAGCCGATGCGCACGCTGGCGAGCAGCGGCTGGAACGCCTGACGATCGACCTGGTCGAGGCCCGCCGCCGGCGTGATGCAGTCGAAGACATAGACATCGCGTCCGCGGAAGAAGAAACCGAGGTGACCGCCCTGGCCGTCCGCAACGCGGAGCAGGCCGACGCCGGTCGTGTTCGCGGCCTGCTCGGTCACGATCGCGCGAAGCTCGTAGTGCTTCGCGTCGTGGGCGGCCGTTGCCGAGCGGTCGCGGACGAACGCAAAGCGCGCCTCTTGCGAGGCGCCCGCCGGGCCCACGCCGCGCTCGATCACGAGCGCGCAACGTGTCTCGCTTGCTCCGCTCCCGGTCCCGAAGTCGGCCGGCGAGCCTTGCAGGCTGAACGCGTGCCAGCTCGCCGGGTAGCTGAAGCTGACGCCGAGTTGGGTGTTCGCATAAGTCTTCGTCGTCGGCGCCGGTGTCGTCGTGTGCGACGCCGTCGTGGTGGTGCCGTGTGACCCATGGCCGCGCGAGCCGCTGATCAGGATCACGGCGACGAGGACGACGGCGACGAGCGCGGCGGCGCCGCCCACCAGCATCCAGCTGCGGCGCCGGCGTGGGGCGGCCGCCGCAGCGTCCCGGGCGAGGTCCCCCGCGGACTGGTGGCGGCGCGAGGGGTCCTTCGCCATCGCGCGCGCGATCACCGCATCGAGCGCCGGCGGAAGGCTCGGGACCAGGCTCCGCGCGGACGGCGGATCCGCGGACACGTGCGCGAACATGATCGCGGCTTGGCTGTCCTTCCGGAACGGCACACTGCCGGTCAGCATCTCGTAGAGGAGGCACCCGGCGGCGTACACGTCGGTCCGAGCGTCGACCTGCCGGCCCTCGATCTGCTCGGGCGCGGCGTAATCCAGCGTGCCGACGAACATCCCCGCGCGCGTCCGGCCGTCGCCGGCGCTCAGCTTGGCGAGCCCGAAATCGGTCAGGTACACGTGGTCGCGCTGTCCCTCGCGGGCGATCAGCACGTTCGCCGGCTTGACGTCCCGGTGAACGAGGCCGTGCGCGTGAGCTGCGTCGAGCGCGGCGGTCAGCTCGGACAGAATCGCGATCGCCCGCGCCGGCGCGAGCCGCCCCTCGGCCGCGAGCACCGCCCGCAGGTCAGTCCCCTCGACGTAGCGCATGACGATGTACAGCAGGTGCGACTCCTCGCCGACCTGGTACACCGGGATCACGTTCGAGTGCTCGATCGAGGCCGCGATCTCGGACTCGCGAGCGAAGCGCTCGCGAAACTCGCGGTCGTCCGCGAGGGCGGGGGAGATGACCTTCAGCGCGACCGTCCGTGCGGGGCGCAGCTGCCGCGCGCGGTAGACGATCCCCATGCCACCTCGCCCGGCGATGCCCTCGACCACGTAGCCGGCGAACTGCGTGCCGGCTGCGAGCTCGACCGCTGAGCGATCCACGACCGTTGCATCGAGGATCGTCCTCTCCGGTGCCGCGTCGGGGTCGTGCTCAGTCCCGTCCATCGTCTCAGAACGGACAGCGACCGGAGGGTTGGTGGCGCAGGAGATTTGCGTAGTCCTGTGCGAGATTGAAGACGTCGGGCGAGCCGAGTCCGGTTGCGAAGTTCCAGCCCGGCGTCGCCGGGTAGTAGCCGTTGTTGCCGAGCGTGACCTGATGGAAGGCGGGCACCGGCTGGCGCGCGGCTGCCAGGTCGTACAGGATCGGGCCCGCGAAGCAATGGGCGAGCGCGCCCGCCCCGTGCGCGGCGGCGTACTGCTCGACGAGCACCATCGACGCCGCCCAGAAGGGGGCCGCCGCGCTGGTCCCGCCGTTGCCCCCGCCACACGTCGGGTGCGAGGCCCCCGGGTCCGTCACGCACACGAGAAAGCCGCTGTTCGGATCCGCGGGCCCCGCGACGTCGGGGGTCTGCCGCAGGCCCTTCGGATTGAGCGCGGGCTGGCTGACCCCCGGTCCCTGCTGCCACGTCGGGCGCGGCTCGACATCGGAGACGCCGCCACCGCCGCCGTCGCGCGCGAGCGGGTTCGCCCACGCCGACTCGGTCAGGTAGCTGCCGTCGGAGCGCAGTTCCACGCGCGTGCCGCCCACTGCAACCGCGTACGGGGTGCTGCTCGGCGTCTGGACGGACAGGCCCTCGAACGCAGGCGGCAGTTTGCTTGCGGGCTGGATCTGAAGGGCCTGCAGGCACGCAAAAGCGCCGCTGTCGCCGGTCGACTCGAACACGGTGACGTTGCTCGCGTCCAGTGCCTTGAGCGAGTTGTCGATCAGCTGCTGGTCACCGGGGCTCTGCAGGTGCAGGACGCTCTCGCACAGCCCGTAGCTCGTGGTGACGACATGCGCGAGCCCATCCTGCTCGATCTGGTTGTAAATGTCCGCGAGTGAGTGGCCGAAGCTCTGGTTCGCGCCGCCAGCAGAGCCGTCCGGGCCCTGGTAATCGATGATGTGGCCCTCGGGCAGGATGCCGAGGCTCACCTGGAGGTCGAGGTCGACCTCGGTGTCCGAGCCGCGGGCGGGGTCGTAATGGCTGCCGCCGTCGACCTGCTTGACGTCGATCTGCGGAAGCCGAGCGCCCGTGTGGGCCGCAAACGCCTGCAGGTCCGCAGGGTTGACCGCACCGGACGCCGTCGCGATCGCGAGCGTCTCCCCCTGCCCGCGGATGCCGGCGTTCCACAGCGGCGCGATGTCATACGCGTTCGCGATCAGCGTCGGCGTCAGGCCGCTGCTGGGGATGTCCTCGGACGCGAGCGGGTGATCGGACAGGTCGCCAAGACCGGTGATGTACGGCGCCAGCGCCGGCGGGATCCGCGGCGGGGCTTCGGGAGCGAAATACCGCCGTCCGTCCGGCAGGGCGAAGCGGTCGAAGTGCAGGGCGAACAGTCGCTCCACGCGCGGCACGGTCGCGTGCACGATCATCGCCGTCCGCTGCGGGTACAGGTGATCGACCGCGATGCCGAGTCGGTTCAGAACGGTCCGTAGCTGCGCGAGCCGGCTGAGGCTCTGCCCGAACCGCGCGCCGAACCTCGATGCGGTCAGCCCCCCGCCCTGAGCGCCCGGGCGAACGTGCTGCAGGTACGCGTCGAGCGCATGCTCCTGCAGGCGCAGGTTCAGGGCAAAGCGAATCGTTCCGCTCGACACGCGGCCGACGCGCCGCGGGCCCCCGGCGAATGCCGGCGCCGCTCGAGGCAACCCGCCGGAGTGCGAGCGCGTCGCGCCGGTGGCGATGATGACCACGCCGATCGCGCAGACGACGGCGATCGCGGCGATCGCGGCCAGCGTTCCCGGTCGGGAGCGGATGGACCGGCGTGCCTCGCTCACGTCGCACCGTCACTCGGGAAGCGAACGGTCCCCAGGATCTGATCGCCGAACACGTCGAGCGCCCGGTCGGGGTTATCCCCCTGGCTCTGGCCCCGCTGCACCGGATAGATGACCGCGAGCCCGACCGTGACGCCGCCCGCCGCGGCTGACACGATCGCCAGTTTGACCAGTGGCCCCGGTCCCTGCGGCGTCTGTGCGTTGCCCTCGAGCACCTCGCCGATCGCGGGGTGAAAACCGAGCACCGGCCTGCCGAACAGCTGATCGGAGCTCGGCGCGGTGACGGTCCCCACCAGTTGCGACTCGATCGTCCCGGCGAGCTTTTTGATGGCCGCGTTCGGCGACACCTCCGAGCTGCGGTAGCCGCGGATCAGGATCGCGATGATCGGGCTGCCCGTGTTCCCCAATACATGCTGGTCGTACGACGAGCTCTCGTGGAGCGCGAGCTCGTTGCCGGCGGCGTTCGCGGTTGCCGGGACCGCCGACTGCGTGTCGTACTCCACGCGCCACCCGAGCGCCCCGGTGAACGTCGTCAGCGCGTGGAGCGGCGGTGCGGTCAAGGGCTGCTGGCAGACGAAGCCCGACGGGCACGCGCGCGTGCCGAGCGGCTTCACGAGCACGACGACCGCCACCGCAACGGCCGCGGCCAGCGCGAACACGCCGATGAAGATGCCGACAAGTCGGCCGTGCCGGTGTGAGAGCCGCGTGTGGGCGGCGCCCTGCGGCACGTAGTGCCCGGCCGGCGCGGCCGCGGGAACGGCCGCCGGTGGCGGGAGTGGCGGGGGTGGCGGCTCCGGGGGCGGGATCGCGACGGCCGGCGGCGGTGGCGGCGGGTGGACGGGCGCGGCGGGGGCCGGTTGCGCGACCGCCTCCTGCTCGCCGAGCTCGAGTTCGAGCTCGAGCGGCACCCGCGGGAACCCGTGTGGCTCGAGCGTGCTCGAGCCGACGCCGATCTGGTCTCCGTCCTTGAGCGAGTGCACCCGCCGGAGCTGCGCGCCGTTCAAGGTCGTGCCGTTGGACGACCCGGTGTCCTCGATGAAGAACACCCCGCCGGGCCCGGCGGCGATCCGGGCATGCTTGCGTGACAGCCGGCGGTCGCCGCCGAGCGCGCCCGGCTCACCGTAGCCGCGGCCGATCAGGAACTCGTGGTCGAGCGGGATCTCCTCGCCCTGCTTCGGACCGGAGATGACCACCAATCGCGGCTGCGGCGGCGGGGCGTCGGCGACCGTCGCGGACGCCTGGGGGGTGACCGTGTCGAGCTGAGTCGCCGCCGGGCTGACCGGAACGTCGATCTCGAACGTCGTCTGGCCGACCCGCAGCACGTCCCCGGTCTCGATCGCGTGCGGCCCGGTCAGCCGCTGCTCGTTGACGAACGTGCCGTTCGAGGATCCGAGGTCCTCAGCGAACGCGCGGCCGTCGGCGTCGACGAACAGGCGGGCGTGGCGCCGCGAGACCCGTGGATCGCCCGGCAGATGTCCAGGCTCGGGCTCCTCCCGCCCGAGCATCAGCTCAGACTCGATTGTGATCGTCTCTCCGGTGCGCGCGCCGTGCGTGCACCGCAGCACTATGCCCATTGTCTGCGCCCCGATTCGTCGCCTGGTGCCCCGTTTCCTGAGCTTACTGAGTCGTGGTGGAAGAGGAGGAGGTTGGAGATCGGTGCAGGCTCGAGCGACTCGCCGGCAGCGCCGCCAGCGCGATCCCGCAGTTCTCGCAGAATGTGCCGCGCCGCGTGCGGTGGCCGCAGTTGGCGCACGTGATGATCGGTGCGTCCTCGATCAGGAGCGCCTCCTCCAGCAGCCCGAGGTGGATGACCTGCCGCAGCCACAGCAGCGCGAGCACGGCCAGCACTGCGATGATCGCGAGTGCCACTCCGCTCGGCAGCGTGATCTGGACGACTGCCGAGACGACCAGAAATGCCGCGCCCACCGGAAGCGCGAGATACAGCGACCCCAGCCGGCCGAGGGCGCTGCGGTCGCGGATCGGCGCGCGGACGCGCAGCCAGACGACACCGGCCGACGCGGCCATCGAGGCCATCGTCACGAGCGGCAACGCGATCGCGATGATCGCGAGCTGGACGAGCCACGGTCCGACGGATCCCGGCGGGCGCAACCCGTGGCCGAGCACCGACAGGGCCTGGACGATGACCTCCGCGGCGACGAACGCCGACGCGCTCGCGGCGCCGAACGTCGCGCCGTCGAGGACCGTCGCGAAGCGCGGATAGCGAAGCATCGCCAGCGGTCCGGCGAGGATCAGCACCATGCTCAGCAGCGGGATCAGAATTCCGCGCGTGAGCACGAGGCTGCTGTGGTCGCCGACGAACACGTCGCTGCCTGACGGCGACAGGCTCTTGGCGATCACCGCCGTGACCGCACCGGCTGCCAGGCCCCACAGGAGCGTCCCACCGATCACCGGCAGCGACTGCTCCTCGAACACGTTCACGTCGACCATGTACAGGACGACGAGCACGGGCAGCAGCACCGCGCCGGCGATCAGGGCGACCGGGTAGAGCCCGGCGAGCCCGAGCACGAGGACCGACGCGAGACCCAGCCCGAGGCAGGTCCGGAACGCCGCCATCGACGGCCGCGGGAGCTGCGGGAAGATCGTCGAGACGATCGTCGGGCGCAACACGCTCTCATGCGGCGCCGCCGCGAACGCACGCCTGACGCCCGAGAGCGACGAGGGATCGATGCTGAGCACGCCCGAGAGCCCGCGGCCAACGGCCGACGCGCCGGGGACCCGGCTGAACTGCGAGAGCGCCGTCTCGCCGCCCTCGAGCTCGTGACCGCAGCGGATGCAGAACCGGCTCGCCGGCACCTCGCTGCCGCAGTGCTCGCATTTCGTCAGGGCCATGCCGGTTCAAGCCTAGCCGCCTCGGTGAAGGGCGGGGGATCGTCTATGGCGGTTCGGGCGGGGGGCAGGGGCCCGGCGCCGCCGGTTGCCAGCGACCGCGCTTGGTCGTAGGCTGGCGCCCTTGCGACAGCTGGGGCCCGGTGACGAGATTGGCGGTTACCGGATCGAGGCCCTCGCCGGACGCGGTGGCATGGGGTTGGTGTACCGCGCGCGCCAGCGACGCCCCGACCGGATCGTCGCGATCAAGGTGATCGCGCCCGAGCTCGCTGCCGATCCGGGCTTCCGCGCGCGCTTCGAGCAGGAATCGGCGACGGCCGCCGAGATCGAGCACCCCAATGTGATCCCGGTCTACGAGGTCGGGGATGAGGATGGGCTGCTGTTCATCTCGATGCGGTTCGTCCAAGGGGTCGACCTCGGACGGTTGCTGCGCGAGGCCGGCGCGCTTGATCCCAAGCGGGCCGCGCCGCTTATCTCTCAGGTCGCCGATGCGCTGGATGCGGCGCACGCGCGGGGCCTTGTGCACCGCGACGTCAAGCCGGGCAACATCCTTGTGACCAGCACGGACCACGTCTACCTGACCGATTTCGGCCTGACGAAGCGGGCCAGCGATTCCCGTGGAATGACCCGGACCGGGATGTTCGTCGGCACCGTCGACTACATCGCCCCCGAGCAGGTCGAAGGCCGCCGCATCGACGCGCGCGCCGACGTGTACGCACTCGGATGCGTGACGTATGAGACGCTCTCGGGCGCGGTCCCGTTCCCGCGCGACTCCGACGTGGCGACGATCTTCGCCCACGTCAACGATCCGCCACCGCGACTCCAGAACGTCCCCGCGCCGCTCGCGGACGCCGTCCAGCGCGCGATGGCCAAGCGGCCGGCGGACCGCTTCCAGTCGGCGGGAGACTTCGGGCGCGCCGTCAGCGCCGGGGCCGCGGGCGAGACCGCTCCGGCCGGTGATCGGTCGGTGGCCACAGGGGCGGCGGCGTTCGCCGATGCCGGCGCGCCGACGGAGCTCGAGGGACGCTCGGCGGTTCCGCTCGGGGGCGACGCCGCCGCCGGGACTGGGGCATCCGTGGCGACGACGGTCGGGCTGAGCGCCGGCGCTACGGCGACACCGCCCGGTGCGCCGCCGGGCGCGCCGCCGGCCCCGCAGGGGCCGGCGCCGAGGCGCTCGCGGCTCGCGGCCGGGCTCGCGGTGCTCGCCCTGCTGATCGGCGGGGGCATCGCGATCGCGATCGCGGCCGGCGGCTCCGGTACGTCGTCGACGACGACCACCACGACGACGACGACGACACCGGCGTCCGCGACCACCTCGAGCACGAGTACGAGCACGCTCCAGGCGACCGCCAAGCAGATCTACAGCCCCGCGAACGCCAGCGGCGGCCTGGCAGTCTCGAATCCGCGCACCGCGCGAGGCTCGTGCTTCACGACCTCGAACGTCACGTTGCGCTCGGACGCGTACCGCTGCACCGCGGGCAACACCATCTTTGACCCCTGTTTCTTCGTCAACCAGACGCAGGTGCTGTGCCCGACGGACGGGCCATGGGCCGATTCCGGGCTGCTGCTGAACCTGAGCGGCCCGCTGCCGAGCTCGGCGGGAGGGAGCGATCAGGGCACGAAAGCCCCGCCGTGGGCGATCCAGCTCGCCGACGGCACCAGGTGCCTGGCGGTGAGTGGCGCGACGAACGAGATCGCCGGTCAGCGACTCGGCTACTTCTGCAAGGGCGGCGACGGGCTCTACGGCAGCGTGCAGCGCTCCACCGCGGCCTGGACGATCTTCGTCGGCACGCCGCACAGCGCGACGCTGGCGATGCGCCCGATCGCGGTCGCCTGGTTCTGATCAGCCCGGGCGCCTGGCCGTGCTCAGCGCTGCCCGAGGACGGCGCCGCCGTCGTAGAGCTTGATGACCTTGACCGTCCCGGCCGGCGTGGCGTTGATGCACAGCTCGCACAGCACGCACTCGTCGAGATTCTCCTCGACGATGCGCAGCGTCCCGTCCTCGCTCTGGCCGAAGATGTCGACCGGGCAGACCTCGGCGAGCTTCGCTGCGAGCGTCGGGTCCGATGCGACGGACGCGTCGACCTCGACGTTGATGAACAGCGCCTTGCTCACGAGCTCACCTTCGATCCGATCTTCTGCTTGACGATCTCGGGAATCTGGGAGATCTCCTCGGCGACCGTGATGCCCGCCTCGGCGAGCCTGGCGATCTTCTCCGAGGCGGTGTCCTCCTTGCCCTCGACGATCGTGCCGGCATGGCCGAAGCTCATGCCGGGCATCTCGTCCATAAACCGCCCGGCCATGAACGCGACGATCGGCAGCCGCGAGTCGTTGGCCGTCACGTGGCGAGCGAGCTCGGCCTCCATCCGGCCTCCCGGCTCCGTGTAGATCACGATCGCCTCGGTCTGCTCATCGTCTTCGAACAGCGGCATCAGCTCGGCGTAGCTCGAGCCGATGATCGCATCGCCGCCGATCGACACCGCGGTCGACTGGCCGAGGCCGGCGGCGGTCAGCGTCGAGGACATCTCGGTCGTCATCCCGCCGGAGCGTGAGATGACGCCGACGGGCCCGGGCGTGTAGGACTTGGCGGCGTCCTTCGCCGGCCCGCCGATCCCGCCCATCTTGATGACGTCAGGGACGATGATGCCGAGGCAGTTGGGGCCGATGATCCGCGCATCGTGCTCGCTCGCGAGCTCGACCATCTGGGCGACGTCGCCGCGCGGGATCCGCTCGGTGACGATCACCACCAGCTTGATGCCGTTCTCGATCGCCTCGAGCACGGCGTCCTTGGTGAACGCGGGCGGGACGGTCACGACCGACCCGTCGATCGGCGCGCCGTGATGCGCGACCGCCTGCGCCACCGTGTCGAACACGGGCACGCCGTGCACGTCGCGCCCGAGCCGACCGGGCGTGACGCCGCCCACGATCTTCGCGCCGGCGCCGTAGTCGAGGCACTCGCGCGTGAGGTTGACCGCCTCCCGGCCGGTGATGCCCTGGACGATGAAGGTGGTGTCGGCGTTGATCAGAATGCTCATGCCGCGGCTCCTTGGATCTTCTCGACGGCACGTCTGGCGGCCTCGTGCAGCGAGACGCTGCGGTCGGCGTACTCGACGCCGTACTGCTCGAGGATCTTGAAGCCCTCCTCCTCCCAGGCGCCGGGGATCCGGAAGATCGCGATCTTCTCGGCCGGGTCGTACCCGAGCTCGACGCACGCCTTGATCACGCCGCGCGCAACGATGTCCACCCGCGTGTTGGAGACGATCGACATCATCACCGCGATCTTGTCGACGCCCGGCTTCTGGAGGACGAGCTTCGCCAGCCCGCACGCCTTGCGCACCGACGGGTTGCCGCCGATCTCGCAGTAGTTCGCGGGCTCGCCCCCGTGGGCGCGGACCGCGTCGAACAGCGTCAGCGAGCCGCCGCCGGCGCCGATCACGAGCCCGAGGTTGCCGTCGAACTCGGTGACATTGCCGGCCACGCCGCGGTGGTCCTGGGCGTCGACCTGCTCGCCGGCGAGCTCGAACGGCGTCGCCTCGCGCGCCTGGCGCGTCTCCTCGTCGCCGACGCCGAGCTCGTGCAGCAGCGCCTTCTGGCGCGGGCGGGCCTCGTTCTCCATGTCCATGTGCGCGTCGAGCGCGACGAACGAGCCGTCCTCGAGCTCGCCGAGCGGGTTGATCTCCGCCAGGGTCATGTCGTACTGCAGAAACAGGCGGGCGAGGCGCGCGAGAATCGGCGTCAGGCGGTTGAGCGCGGAACCCGTGATCCCGAGCGTCGAGATCAGCTGCTTGGCCTGCCAGTCCGAGAACGGGCGCAGCGTCGAGAAATGCGCGCGCGCGACGTGGTCGGGGTGCTGCTCGGCGACCTCTTCGATGTCGATCCCCCCCATGTCGGAGAAGAGCATCACCGGCCGCTTGCGGATTCCGTCCCAGACGACGCCCGCGTAGTACTCGTGCTTGACGGCGGCCCGCGAGTCGACGAGCACCCCGCGCGGCATGTGGCCGTTGATTTCGAGGTCGAGCACGTGCTCGGCGTGACGCGCGGCGTCATCCGGATTGTCGGCGAATTGGACGCCGCCGGCCTTCATCCGGCCGCCGGTGAGGACCTGGGACTTGATCACGACCGGACCGGCGATCTGCTCGGCGATCCGGCGGGCTTCGTCGGCGGTCTTGGCAAAGCCATGCTTGGTCACGGGGATCCCGGCTTTGGCCACGATTGCCCTGGATTCGTATTCAAAGAAGCGCATGGGGGCGGGGAGGGTAGCGAGGTCGGCCAATTGGCGCCTGGACGACTGTAGCCGGATCGAGCACCGTTCCAGGTGATCTGTGCGGAGAGCGGCGGCCGTGCTCACGGCTCATCCACGGCCGTGCTCACCGCCCACCAAATCCCCATAAAGGCACTTGCCATTGTGATACAACTAGGCTGACAATCTAGATGTGTTTGATTGAAAAAGCAGCGTATTGCGCTGACTGCGCTGCCTGACACGAGGACCAAGAGCACATGACACGAGTGAAGTCGGGGCGCCGTCTGGCTGCCCCTGCGATTGTTGCTGCCGTCGTGTCCGCCGTTATGGCGGGCTGCGGCGGATCGTCGGACACGAGCTCGAGTGCGAGCTCCGCCTCCGGCTCCGCGTCGAGCGGGAAGTCGAGCACCCAGCTCGCGCTTGTGGCCTACTCGACCCCGAAGAAGGCCTACGACGCGCTGACGACCGCGTTCGGGCAGACCCCGACGGGCGAGGGCGTCACGTTCAGCCAATCGTTCGGCGCGTCCGGGTCGCAGAGCCGGGCGGTTGACTCGGGGCAGCCGGCCGACGTCGTCGCGTTCTCGACCACCCCGGACATGACGCGGCTCGTCAAGGACGCGATCGTCGCCAAGACCTGGGACGCGAACCCCGAGAAGGGCATGTCGTCGGACTCGGTCGTGGTGTTTGTCGTGCGCAAGGGCAACCCGAAGCAGATCGCCACCTGGGATGACCTGATCAAGCCCGGCGTCGACGTGATCACGCCGAACCCCTCGACGTCCGGAAGCGCGCGGTGGAACATCCTCGCCGGCTACGGGGCGCAACTGAAGCAGGGCAAGACGCCCTCACAGGCGCTCGACTACGTCAAGACGCTGCTCACCAAGAACGTGAGCGTCCAGGACTCGAGCGCGAGCGCCGCGCTGCAGACGTTCACGAGCGGCAAGGGCGACGTGCTGCTCGACTACGAGAGCGACGCGATGGCCGCGCAGAAGGCCGGTGACGCGATCGACATCGTCTACCCCAAGCAGACGATTCTGATCGAGACGCCGATCGCGATGACCGCCAAGAGCAGCCACGCGACCCAGGCGCAGGCGTTCGTCAACTGGCAGTGGTCGCAGGCCGGCCAGACGATCTGGGCCCAGCAGGGCTACCGCCCGGTGCTCGAGTCGGTCGCCAAGCAGTTCGCGAGCACGTTCCCGACACCACCGCAGCTGTTCACGATCGCGTACCTCGGCGGGTGGACGAGCGTGAAGAAGGCGTTCTTCGACCCCTCGACCGGATCGATTACGAAGATCGAGCAGGCGGCGGGGGTGCCCACTGCCTCCAGCTGACACGTACGTCGCGCCGGCGCCCGCGCCGGCTCCGACCCCGCGGCGGATTGTCGACAAAATTGTCGACAATCCGCGCACGCGCGGCACGCTCGGGCTTGGGCTCGCCACTTTGTACCTGAGCGTGATCGTGCTGATCCCGCTCGCGGCCGTCGCGGCGAAGGCGTTCTCGGGGGGTCTGTCCGCGTTCTTTGACTCGGTCACGAGCCCGATCGCGCTCAAGTCCCTCGCCGTCACGGTCGGCGTGTCGCTGCTCGTCGCCGCGATCGGCGGGGTGATGGGCACGCTCGTGGCGTGGGTGCTCGTGCGCGACGAGTTCCGCGGCAAGCGCTTCATCAACGCGCTGATCGACCTTCCGTTCGCGCTGCCGACAATCGTCGCCGGGCTCACGCTCGTGGCGCTGTACGGTCCCGACAGTCCCTTCGGCGTCCATCTCGCCTACACCCGCGCGGCGGTGATCGTCGCGCTGATGTTCGTGACGCTGCCGTTCGTGGTCCGTTCGGTGCAGCCGGTCCTGATCGAGCTCGACCAGGAGGTCGAGGAGGCCGCCGCATCGCTCGGCGCCTCGAACACGACGACGTTCCGGCGGATCGTGCTGCCCGCTCTGCGTCCGGCGATCCTGTCGGGCGCCGCGCTCGCATTTGCGCGCTCGGTCGGCGAGATCGGCTCGCTCGTGCTGATCGTCGGCAAGGTGCAGATCGCGAGCATCGTCATCTTCGCCGACATCGAGAGCGACGCGCCGCGGGCGGCGGCCTCGCTGTCGGTCGTGCTGCTGGCGATCTCGCTCGTGATCCTGATCGCGCTGCGACGGTTCGGAGGCCGCGTTGCGCATTAGCCGCCGGGCAACCCTGTCGCTGCGCGCGATCGCGCTGCTGTACCTCACGCTGCTGCTCCTGCTGCCGATCGGCGTCGTGTTCGCGCGCACCTTCGAGCACGGGTTCGGCGTCGCGTGGAACTGGATGACGACTCCGGCAGCCGTCAGCGCCTTCTGGCTGACCGTGACGGTCGCCGTGATCGCGGTGCCGCTCAACACGATCTTCGGCATCGGCTGCGCGCTGGTGATCGTGCGCGGCAAGGGCCACTCGCGGGCGCGCGCGGCGCTTGACGCGATGATCGACCTGCCGTTCGTCGTCTCGCCGGTGATCGTCGGGCTCGCGCTGATCCTCGTCTACGGGGAGACCGGCTGGTTCGGCGACTGGTTCGCCCACCGCGGGATCAGGATCATCTACGCGCCGGCGGGCATGATCATCGCGACGATCTTCGTCTCGCTGCCGTTCGTCGTCCGCGAGGTCGCGCCGGTGCTCGTCGAGATCGGCGACGAGCAGGAACAGGCCGCCGCGACGCTGGGGGCCTCGGCGTGGCAGACGTTCAGGCGGATCACGCTACCGTCGATCCGCTGGGGGGTCGCGTACGGCGTCGTCTTGACGACCGCCCGTGCGCTGGGCGAAATCGGCGCGGTGCTCGTCGTGTCCTCGAACGTCGCGGGCTCGACCTTGACGCTGCCCCTGCTCGTCTACCAGCGCTCCCAGCAGGTCGGTCCACAAGCGATCACGGGGTCCTATGCCGCCGCAACCGAACTCGCCATCATGTCGTTGGTCGTGCTGCTCGCGATGACCGTGCTCGCGCCCGGGAGGCATCAATCCCGATGAGAATCGACGTCACCTCCGTGTCGAAGACGTTCGGGGAGTTCACCGCGCTGGAGAACGTCACGCTCGAGGTCCCGGAGGGATCGCTGACGGCGCTGCTCGGACCGAGCGGCTCCGGAAAGTCGACGCTGCTGCGGATCATCGCCGGTCTCGAGAGCCCGGATACCGGGAAGGTTCTGATCGACGGCAGCGACGTGACGAGCGCACGACCGCAGGATCGCGGGATCGGCTTCGTGTTCCAGCACTACGCCGCCTTCGCGCACATGAGCGTCCGCGACAACGTCGCGTTCGGATTGCAGATCCGCAAGCGCCCCAAGGACGAGGTCCGCAAGCGGGTCGACGAGCTGCTCGCGCTCGTCGGGCTCACGACGTGGTCGGGGCAGCGCCCCCACCAGCTCTCGGGTGGGCAACGCCAGCGGATGGCCCTCGCCCGGGCACTGGCGGTCGAGCCGCGCGTGCTTCTGCTCGACGAGCCGTTCGGCGCGCTCGACGCGAACGTCCGCGCCGAACTGCGGGCGTGGCTGCGCCGGCTGCACGACGAGCAGGGGGTGACGACCGTGCTCGTCACCCACGACCAGGAGGAGGCGATGGAGGTCGCCGACACGATCGCGGTCATGAACGTCGGCAGGATCGAGCAGGTCGGCTCGCCCCGCGAGGTCTACGACGCGCCCGCGACCGACTTCGTGATGAGCTTCCTCGGCCCGGTCAGCCGGATCGACGGCAGACTGGTGCGCCCGCATGACGTCAGCGTCTCGCTCGTTCCCGCCGAGGACGCGGTCGAAGCGATGGTCTCGCGTGTCGTCCACCTCGGCTTCGAGGTCCGGGTCGAGCTCGAGCTGCCAACCGGCGAGCGCGCCCGGGCTCAGCTGACCCGCGGCCAGACCGAGGAGCTCGAGCTGACCCGCGGCGACATCGTCTACGTGCGCCCGCCGGCGGACGTGGCCGTCGCAGCGGCTCCCTGACGCAAAGTTCCCTCCGCTATGCGATGGGAACTTTGCATCGGGCCTAGCGGGTGACCCAGGCCTCCGGGTCCTGGGCGAGCTTGTCGATCGACTTCGGCAGCCGTCCGGCCGCGACGTCCGCCACCGTCACGTGCTCGACGACCGCGCGCAGGTTTGCCCGCACGGCGATCCACACGCGCAGCAGGGCCTCGGAGGCGCCGCCGTATTCGGCTTCCTCGGGCGGTCCGCCGCGGACGCTCGCGAGCGGGCCCTCGACCGCCCGGATCACGTCCGCGATCGATACCTCGGCGGCCGGCTTGGCGAGCCGGAACCCACCCTCGGCGCCGCGGTGGCTGCGGACGATGCCGGCGTGCCGCAGCTCCCCGAGGATGTTCTCGAGGAAGTTGAGGGGGATTCCCTGGGCGGTCGCGATGCGCTCGGCCTTGACCGGCTTCTCGTCGGGCGCGGCGGCCAGCTCGACCGCCGCGCGGACTGCATAGTCGGCTTTGGCCGAGATCCGCATTGCGCGATTCTTACACCGCGCTCGGAGAGAACCCGTACGCCTCGGCCAGGTCCGCGTCTTTGTGGGCGAGCATCTCCGCGAGCGAGACCATCACCTTGCACTGCTTCCAGGTCGCGTCGTCCTGCATCTTGCCGTCGATCATGTGGACGCCGCGGCCGTCGGGGATCGCCTCGAGCACCTTCTTGGCGAACAGAACCTCGTCGGGATCCGGGCTGAACACCTTCTTGGCGATCCCGATCTGAACCGGGTGCAGCGACCACGCGCCGACGCAGCCCAGCAGGAACGCCGCGCGGAACTGGGTCTCGCAGCCCTCCACGTCGCGAATGTCGCCGTACGGGCCGTAGAACGGGAGGATTCCGGCGGACGTGCAGGCGTCGACCATCCGCGCGATCGAGTAGTGCCAGGGATCCTGCTGCGCGCTCACCCGCGGCGCCGCCGGATCATCCGGACTCGGATCCTCGATCACCCGGTAGCCCGGATGCCCGCCGCCGACCCGGGTCGTCTTCATCCGCCGCGACGCGGCCAGATCGGCTGGCCCGAAGCTCATGCCCTGCATCCGCGGCGACGCCGTGGCGATCTCTTCCAGATTCACCACCCCGAGCCCGGTCTCGAGGATCGCGTGGATCAGGATCGGGCGCTCGAGCCCGGCGCGGGCCTCGAGCTGCGCGAGCAGCCGGTCGACGTAGTGGATGTCCCAGGCGCCCTCGACCTTCGGGATCATCATCACGTCGAGCTTGTGGCCGATCTCGGTGACGATCTGCGTGATGTCGTCGAGCACCCACGGCGACTCGAGCGAATTGACCCGGGTCCAGAGCTGCGTCTCGCCGAGCTCCATGTCGCGACCGACGCGCAGCAGGCCCTCACGCGCGGCCTCCTTGCGGTCGACCGGGACCGCGTCCTCGAGATTGCCGAGCAGGATGTCGACGGTCGGTGCGATCTCGGGCACCTTCGCGACCATCTTCTCGTTGGAGAAGTCGAGGAAGTGGATCATCCGCGACGGCCGAAACGGGATCTCCAGCACGGGGGCCGGCGCGCCGATCGCAAGGGGTTTTCCGAAGTCGCGGGGGTTTCTCACTGAACTGCTCTCCTGGTCGCTTGACACCGAAAGCTAGCGGGGAATGGCATGCTCATGACCTTTGGTGAGTGCGATCAGGAGATAACCATGACTGGAGTCGAGACCGATCAGGCAGCCCGCGAGGCAAGCGGGGCGCACCCTTACGGCCGGTATCTGGAGGAGTTCGAGGTCGGGGCGGTGTACAAGCACTGGCCGGCCAAGACCGTGACCGAGGCGGACGACCACATGTTCTGTCTGATCACGATGAACCACCACCCGCTCCACATCAACGACGTGTACGCGCAGCAGTCCCAGCAGGGGCGCAACGTCGTCGTCGGACCGCTCGTGTATTCGCTGGCGCTTGGGATGAGCGTCTCGGACGTCAGCGGCAAGGCGATCGCGAACCTCGCGACCGAGGAGCTGAAGCATCCGGCACCTGTGTTCCATGGGGACACGCTGTTTTGCGAGTCGGAGGTGCTCGAGGTCAAGCCGTCGCAGTCAAAGCCGGATCGGGGCGTTGTGCGCGTTCACACGCGCGTTCTGAACCAGGATGGAGTATTAGTAGCCGAGTTCAAGCGGCTCGTTTTGGTGCCGCGCAAGGAGCCTGGCGCACCTTTGAGCCGGGCCGAGACGAACGTCGAGTAGGTCGATTTCCGCCGGAAAAAGCCACCCTGATCGGGTCTTGATCCGGCTACCCTTTTCGTGCCACCGACTCATTTAAGGAGCAGCACAGACCTCATGGCTCAGACCGCACCGAAGCACCAAGCGACTACCAATCACACCCGGTTGTTGGAGTGGGTTGACGAAGTAACAGCCCTGACCCAGCCCGACGATGTCCACTGGTGCGACGGATCCGCGGAGGAGTACGACTGGCTCGCGCAGGCGCTCGTCGACGCCGGCACGTTCGAGCGGCTGTCGGACGCGAAGCGGCCGAACTCCTACCTGGCGCTGTCGGATCCCGACGACGTGGCCCGGGTCGAGGACCGCACGTTCATCTGCTCCCAGGACGAGCTCGACGCCGGCCCGACGAACAACTGGCGCGAGCCGGAGGAGATGCGGGTCGCGCTGACCGGGCTGTTCGAGGGCTCGATGCGCGGGCGCACGATGTACGTCGTCCCGTTCAGCATGGGCCCGCTCGGCTCGCCGATCTCCTACATCGGCGTGCAGCTGACCGACTCGGCGTATGTGGCGTGCTCGATGCGGATCATGACCCGCATGGGCCAGCCCGCGCTCGACTGCCTCGGCGACGACGGCGACTTCGTGCCGTGCCTGCACTCGGTCGGGATGCCCCTCACCGAAGGCGTCCAGGACGTCCCGTGGCCGTGCAACGCGGACAACAAGTACATCGTCCACTTCCCCGAGACGCGCGAGATCTGGTCCTACGGGTCGGGCTACGGCGGCAACGCACTGCTCGGCAAGAAGTGCTTCGCGCTCCGGATCGCGTCGGTGATGGCGCGCGACGAGGGCTGGCTCGCCGAGCACATGCTGATCCTCAAAGTGACCTCGCCCGACGGAGAGGTGAAGTACGTCACGGGCGCGTTCCCGAGCGCGTGCGGCAAGACCAACCTCGCGATGCTGATCCCGACGCTGCCGGACTGGAAGGTCGAGACGATCGGCGACGACATCGCGTGGATGAAGTTCGGCTCCGACGGGCGGCTGTACGCCGTCAATCCCGAGGCCGGGTTCTTCGGCGTCGCGCCGGGCACGGGCTCGATCACCAACCCGAACGCGATCGACACGATCGGGCGCAACTCGATCTTCACCAACTGCGCGAAGACCGATGACAACGACGTCTGGTGGGAGGGCCTGACGGCCGAGCCACCGTCGCACGCGATCGACTGGCGCCGGAACGACTGGACGCCGGAGTCCGAGACGCCGGCCGCGCATCCGAACGCCCGCTTTACGACCCCCGCCGCCCAGTGCCCGTCGATCGCGGCCGAGTGGGAGGACCCGCGGGGCGTGCCGATCGACGCGATGCTGTTCGGCGGCCGTCGCTCGAGCGTCGTGCCGCTCGTGTACGAGGCGCGCGACTGGGAGCACGGTGTGTTCCTGGGCTCGACGATGTCCTCGGAGACGACGGCCGCAGCCGCCGGCAAGGTGGGCCGCCTGCGCTGGGACCCGATGGCAATGCTGCCGTTCTGCGGCTACCACATGGCCGACTACTTCCGCCACTGGCTGACGATCGGCAAGCGCGACAGCGCGAAGCTGCCGCGGATCTTCTACGTCAACTGGTTCCGCAAGGACGCCGGGGGCAAGTTCCAGTGGCCCGGCTACGGCGAGAACTCTCGCGTCCTCGATTGGATCTTCCGGCGCTGCCAGGGCACGGCCGAGGCGGTCGACACGGCGATCGGGCTGCTGCCGCCGGTCGGCGACGGCGGCATCAACATCGACGGGCTCGAGGTGACGCCGGAGGCGCTCGCGGAGCTGCTCACGGTCGATGTGGCCGGCTGGAAGCAGCAGCTGCCCCAGATGCACGAGCACTACGCCGAGTTCGGCGACAAGCTCCCGGAGGAGCTGCGCGCTCAGCTGCTGCAGCTGGAGAAGCGCCTGAGCGCGTAGTCGCGGCTCTTATGTGACTCTCGAGCGCCCGCCGTACGCTTGCTACGGCGTGGCCCTCCCATTCATTCCCTCTGACGCCGCGATGCTCGCCCTCCAGGCGGGCGTCGTCGCGGCACCACGCGAGCCGCCGCGGTGGCGGTGGCTCGCGCGGCTGCACGGTCCGGCGTGGGCGCTCGTGCCGATCGCCTCGATCGTCATCGTCGTGTTTGCGATCCGCTATGTGTCGGACACGGCGACCGGGCTCACATACCTCGCGCTGATCGCGGTTCCGCTGCTCGCCGCCGTGGCGCTCGGCTGGGCGATGCGCGGTTCGCGGCCGTGGGCGGCGCTGCTCGCGATCCCGCTGTTCGTGCTCGCCTGGGTGACGCCGCACTCGCTCGTCGGAGAAGGATCGGCGGCGCTGCTCTCAGCGCTCAGTTGCGTGACGCTCGGCGTGCTGCTCGCCGCCGTGACGCCGGCCGGATGGCTGAAGGTCGGGATTCTGCTGATGGCGGGAGCGGACACCTGGCTGGTCGTGTCCGACCTGCTCCAGGCGCCGAACGCGACGCTCGTCGCAGCACATCCCGCCGGCGGGCTGCCGCGGCTGCAGTCGGAGATCTTCGGGACCGTGTCGATGGGCTACGGGGACCTGTTCGTGGCGGGCGTGCTCGGCGCGGTGCTGGCGCGCGACGTGCGCCTGCAGCGCACCGCGGCGCTGCTCACGTTTGCGATCGCCGCCGTGTTCGACCTGCTGTTCTTCGTCGTCAGCGAGCTGCCGGCCACGGTTCCCGTTGCGCTGACGGTGATCGTGATGGAACTCTACGGGCGCTACGAGGTGCGAAGCCGCGGAGCGCCCGCGATGAGCAAAACGTAGGGATCGGGCTACACGATGCCGGTCGTCGACGTGCGGTAGTGCCACGAGCGACCGCCGTCGGTTGAGAGATAGATGCCGGGCGCCTGAGTGAACGCCAGCAGCGACCTGCCGTTGATCGCGACGACCGCGTACACCGCTCCGAATTGGGCCTGGAACCAATGCTTCGCGCCGTCGGTGCTCACGTTGACCGCGCCGCCGCCAGCAGGACCGCCATAGGCGAAGTACGTCGCGGGAGCTGCGCCGCCCACCTGCGTGACGACATTGGGCGCGTTCGCCGCCGGAATGTGAAACACGGGTCCGGCGACCCGCCAGGTCTCGCCGCCGTCGACGGTCGCGGCGGGGTAGGTCGCCTCGCCGCCATAGAACAACGTGGCGAGCGCAAAGCCACGCTCGGCACCGACGAACACGCGGACGCCGAGCTTCGAGGACGCGACGACCGTGCCCGGCCGGTACGGCCCGCGCACGGGAGCGGGAAGCGGTGTCGCCCGCACGATCTTGGGAGGGGACGCGGCGACGCTGCGCGCCGCCGTGCCGGCCGGCACCGCGACGAGCGCGCCGGCACACGCCGCCGCGGACGCCGTCAGCGTCAGCGCTCCGGCCTGGATCAGCCGCCGAGCGCCGGCGCGCCGTCCGTGGACGAGGAACGAGAAGACCACGACTGCCTCCTCTCGAAATCAGGCATACAAACAAACCCCGGCGCTGCCGACACGATCGCACGGCGGTGAGCTCCGCGCATCCGTAGGAGCGCGCATGGCTCGCCGGACCTTCTACTGACCCTGCGCGCCGCCCAGACTCAGTGCTTTGCGTCGCCCGTCGAGGCCGGCGGGCGCGACTCCTCGGCCAGCGTGGTGATCGCGAGCTGGCCGCGCGCCGCCTCCTCGAGCACCTCGGTCGCCTCTTCGGCCGAGCGCGCGTACAGCTCGACGAGCAGGTGCACGACGATGCGGTCCTCGTCGTGCTTGTGGAAGCGGACGTGGGTGAAGAATTCGCGGGTGCCGTGGTCGCCGAACGCCGCGTACGAGAGCGCGTCGCCGGCCTCGGGGCCAGAGCACGTCTCGACGTCATCGGCGTCGACCGTCACCGTGCACGACGCCACCCAGGGCGTGCCGGCGATCATCCGCTCCCAGCGGTCCTCGATTGGCTCGACCCGGCCGTTGTGGAATCCCAGATGGGGCTGGTCGTGCATGCACTCGAGGCATTGCACGACTGCCTCCTGCATCTCGTCGACCACCTCGCCGCGCTCGCCCGTCTCCGGATCGATGCGGTGAATCCCCTCGTAATGGACCTGCACTTCAAGGTTCTGCGACCAGCAGCGGTAGCAACGAAGCCAGCTGCGGACCTCGGTTGAGCCCTCCATCTGTTTGATTCTACGATCCTCCTGTGAGCAACCTCTCGCAGAGCGTCTGATGCGACTGCGCCGCGGGCCGATCGGGGTGATCCTGGCCGGTGGTCAGGGGCGGCGCATCGGCGGTGCGAAGGCGCTCGTGAAACTCCGCGGCAAGCCGCTGATCGCCTATCCGCTCGAGGTGATGGCGAGCGTGCTCGGCGACGTCGTCGTCGTGGCCAAGCCCGATACGGAGCTCCCCGACTTACCGGGCGTCAAGGTCTGGATCGAGCCGGAGACGCCGCGCCATCCGATCGTCGGGATCACCTACGCGCTGGCAATGTCCGGCGGACGTCCCGTCGTGATCTGCGCAGCCGACCTGCCGCTCGTCAGCCCGGCGCTGATCGACCGGATCGTGCACTGCAATCCGGCCGGATCGCCGTGCGTGATCGCCTCGCATGCGGGCGTGATCCAGCCGCTGCTCGGCTGCTACCAGCAGGCTGCCGCCGCGCAGCTTGGGACCGTCGCCGACCGGCCGGTGCGCGAGCTCGTCAGCGCGATCGGCCCGCGGCTCCTCGAGGTCGGAGACCCCGACGAGCTGTTCAACGTCAACGGGCCCGACGATCTGCTGCAAGCGACGGCGATGCTCGACCGG
The DNA here is from genome assembly GCA_035524415.1 of Solirubrobacteraceae bacterium. Lineage (GTDB taxonomy): Bacteria > Actinomycetota > Thermoleophilia > Solirubrobacterales > Solirubrobacteraceae > Palsa-465. The sequence goes on from DATKOY010000142.1 coordinate 47,131, forward strand.
CGCGAGCGCGCCGCTACCCGAACGTGAAGTCGTAGGCGCGGACCCCCGGCGGCACCTCGACGGTGAGGTTGTGTTGCTGAGCTGCTGGGAGCGCCACGAGCGAGTACAAGCGCTGGCCTTGGACGGTCGCGTCGGAGTTGTGGACGTCGCTGCCCGCGTCCCGGGCGGTGATCGGGCGGCCGTCGAGCAGGACGCGGACGCTCCTCGGGACGTTGCCCGCCGACGTGAGCACGAGATAGACGTTGGCCGCCTGCACGCGCGCGGCGATCGTCCCGGTGGCGCCGACCGGGGTTGCCGATTCGCTGTTCACCGACCAACTTCCTTTCAGCGCAAACTCGTTCAGCGTGAGGCCGCCGGCGCCCGCGTACAGGTGGGTCCCCGGCTGCAGCGGGGGGAGGAACCCCTGCGCGCGCTGGGTGTTCAGGTACGTCTCGGGGGTCGCGAGCTTTGCTGAGGGCATGATCGCCGTGGCGGTCATCGGCGGCGGGAGGTGCGTCGCGCCCGCCTCGCGCAGCAGCGCGCGGACGGCGTCCTCGCTCTGCGTGTAATCGCCCTCGCCGAATTGACTGTGGCGGACCTGTCCCTGGGCGTCGATCAGGTACTCGGCCGGCCAGTATTCGTTGCCGTAGGCGTTCCACGTCCCGTATGCGTTGTCCTGGACGACCGGATAGCGCAGCCCATCGGATCGGATCGCCTGCTCGACGTTGCCGGCGTCCTGCTCGAACGTGAACTCCGGCGTCTCGACCCCGACGATCTCGAGGCCGTACGGGTGGTAGGTGGCGTACAGCCCTTTCAGGAACGGCAGCGTGCGGATGCAGTTGATGCACGTGTACGTCCAGAAGTCGACGAGCACGACATGGCCGTGCAGGCCGGCGAGCGTGAGCGGGCGGGCACCGGGCGTGTTGAACCAGCGCTCGGTGTTCGTGAAGTCCGGCGCGGCGCCGAGCCGCGGCAGGCTCGACGGAGTTCCGGCCGTGTGCGCCGCGGCGAGCTGCTGCTGGCGGACGGCGAACGGCGACGCCGGGCGCAGATCGGCGAGCCGGTTCTGCACGGTGCTCGAGTTCTCGAGCGAGCGCGTCGGATCGACGAGGAACGCGGGCAGGCTGCGGTCCTTCGCGAGGGCCTCCTCGAAGCGGACGTCGAGGTTCGTCGCCATCACGACTCCCGTGGCGATCAGCACGACGCCGAGCGAGCGCTCGACGACGTGGCCGCGCGCGGAGCGCTTCACGCGGTCGACCACGGCCCGACCGCCGAGCGCGTACAGCAGCAGCACCGCGCTCAGGCCGAGCGAATACGCGATCGCGACCGCCACGACGCGGGCGGAGGCCCCGCCCGAGGCGCTCACCGAGGTGACCGCCGCGAGGATCGGGCCGGCGCACGGCGCGCACACGAATCCGAGCGCCCCGCCGACCGCCACGCCCGACCAGAACCCGTCACCGCGCCGGCGCGGACCGAACCGCGCGAGCCGCGAGAGCGGCGCCTGGACGCGCGCCGCGACATCGGGGATCAGCATCACGATGCCGAAGCCGATCAGCACGACGATCGCGAGCGTCCGCGCCGCGCCGCTCGCGAGCCCGACGCCCTTGACGAGCTGGGCGAGCGCGACGATCGCGATCGTGAACGTCCCCGCGAGTCCGATCACGATCCCGAGCGGGCGGCGGCGCCCGCCGACGGCGCCAGCCGACAGCAACGCGGGCAGCACCGGCAGCACGCACGGCGTGATCGCCGTGCCCGCTCCGGCAATGAAGGCAAACACCATCAGCAGCGGCATCAGCGCTACAGATGATCCTCAGAAGTGATTGCGCGGGTATTAACCGGGGTTAGGGCGGGTTAGGGCTAGCCC
>DATKOY010000143.1:0-3445 GCA_035524415.1 Solirubrobacteraceae bacterium
TGAGGCGGTGCTTGCCGTCGATGACGATTTCCTGGCGAAGGGTCCCGGGGATGGAGCGCGATGTCGCGGTGAGGCTCATGCGACCTCCACGGTCGCGCCGTGCTTCTCGATGACCTCGTCGAGGAAGCTGCCGATCGCGCCCGCCGGATGCGCACCGATGAAGCCGGTGACCGCCTCGCCGTCGCGGAAGACGGCGACCGTGGGGATGCTCTGGATTCCGTAGCGAGCGGCGAGCGCCTGTTCGGCGTCGACGTCGATCTTGACGAGGGCGACCTTGCCGTCGCGCTTCTCGACCTCCGACTCGATCGCGGGGCCGAGCGCGCGACAGGGGCCGCACCAGGCCGCCCAGAAGTCGACGACGACCGGCAGCTCGTGCGAGCGCTGGATGACCTCCGCTTCGAAGCTCTCTGTGGTGACGTCCATCTCGTTGTTCCTTTCAGTTGTGCGTTGACTGGAGACTGGCTGTCGATTCGGTGGCGCCGACCAGCGCGGCGAGTGTCGCGAGCTGCGCGTGAAGGGAGCCGCAGACCTGTTCGCAGAGGGCGAACACACCCTGGTCGGCGATGCCGTAGTAGACGTGCGTCCCCTGCTTGCGGCGTTGGAGCATCGCCGCCTCGGTGAGGACGTTCAGGTGCTTGGAGACGTTCTGCTGCCCGGCTCCGAGCTGCTCGGCGATCGCCGTGACGCTCAGCTCTCCGTCGCGAAGCAGATCGAGGATCCGCACGCGCAATGGATCGCTCAGGACATGGAAGCGTCGGGCGATCAGTTCGGCGAGATCCGAGGGGAGTGGGTGTGGGATCAACATCTCGGTTACTACAATAACACACTGTGTAGTTGTATAGTAGTGTATGGTGTCTCCAGTGTATGAGCTGTGGCAAACGGAGTGGTGTCCGGCGTCGCGTCGAGTGCGGCAGCGACTCACCGAGCTGGGGATCGACTACATCACCCGACAGGTGCCGGTCGACAAGGACGACCGCATACTCCTCCGCGAGCGCGCCGGCACCGACACGATCCCCGTCCTCGTCGTGCCGGGGCGGCCGCCGGTCGTCGGCGAGGCGACGATCCTCGCGTTCCTGGAGGCCCGTGAAGCCGTTCCTGCAGAGGCGCGCGCCCATCGACTGAAGGCCGAGAAAGCACGTCGCCGCTACCTGGAGGAGGAGTGCGAATGTCCACCGCAACCAGCTACACGCTGAGCACGACCACCGGACTCGACCACGGCGACGCGGTCGCGCGCCTCCGCGACGAGCTCAAAGCCGAGGGCTTCGGCGTCCTCTGCGAGATCGACGTCCAAGCCACCCTGAAGGAGAAGCTCGGCGTCGACGGTGGCCCCTACGTGATCCTCGGCGCCTGCAACCCACCACTCGCGCACCGGGCGCTCGAACAGGAGCCAGAACTCGGCACGCTCCTGCCCTGCAACCTCGTCGTCTACGAACGCGACGGTGAGACACACATCTCGGCGATCGACGCCGAGCGCATGCTCTCGATCGTGGGCAACGACGAGCTCGCTCCGATCGCAGCACAGGTGCGCGACAAGCTCGCCCGCGTCCTCGACCACGCCGCCTCGGCCTGATTCGTGGGCCTCTTCACCCGCGCCCCGAGCACCGACCCCGCCGATCTTGCAGAGAGGCTCGCTCAGGGCAGCGTGTACATACTGGACGTGCGCCAGCCGAACGAGTGGCGCCAAGGCCACATCCACGGCTCCCGGAACGTGCCGCTCATGCAGGTCAAGAGCCGGCTCGCAACGCTTCCCCGGGACAAGACGATCGTCACTGTCTGCGCCAGCGGCCACCGCAGCGCAGCCGCCGCCCGAACCCTCCGACGGAGTGGCCACCAGGTGGAGAACCTCAAGGGCGGCATGCATGCCTGGTCGCAAGCAGCCCTCCCAGTTGAACGAGGCCGGACGCGATAAGGATCGGACGCGGCGGCCAAGATGGTGTTTTCTGCTGATGCGAGTCGCGGCTTCGAGAGCGACACTGGCGGCGGGTACCAGGCACAGTCAGGGAGACCAACCTTGCGGCGTCTCGTTTGGATTGTTCTGACGGCGCTCGCCGTCTCGGCGGGGGCTCTTCTCTCGAGTGCGAGCGCAGGCACGGCCCGGCCACTGGTCGGTAACGAGTGGAGTCGCATCCCGACACGTCAGCGCGTGGTGGCGCTCACCTTCGACTGTGGCAACAACACTGCGGGCCTGAGGAAGATCTTGCAGGTGCTCGCGGACCGGCACGCGGCGGCCACGTTCTTCCTCACAGGGAAGTGGTCCGAGGCCTATCCGGGCCAGGCACGCCAGATCGCCGCCCGTTATCCGGTCGGGAACCACACATACTCCCACCCGCATCTCGCCCGCGAGTCGGACGCCGTCGTGCGAGCGGAAATCACTCGCGGAGAACGCGTGATCCGCTCGATCACGGGTGCCGCCACGAAGCCTCTCTTCCGCTTCCCGTATCTCGACCGCAACCAGCGCACGATCGCCCTCGCGGGAAGCCTCGGATACGGCTCGATCGCCTGGACGGTCGCCACCCTCGGCTCGAAGGGCCGCTCAGCAGGCGGGACCCCTGCGATCGTCGCCCGGGTCGTCTCCCAGCTCCAGCCGGGGGAGATCGTGCTGATGCACGTCGGCACAGCGCGCGACGGCTCGACCCCCGACGCGAACGCTCTGCCGGCCCTGATCCAAGCGATTGCCGCCCGCGGCTACGGATTCACGACGCTCACCGACTACACGGGAAGCACTCGGGAGGTGGTCGATGACGCGACAACGAGCCGCTTCAGCGCCTCCGCGTCCTGGGGCCACAGCTCGTCGAGCCGCCAGCGCTACCGAAGCGGCTACCACTACGCCGAGCCCGCCCCCATCGCCGACCCCGCCCGCTTCAAGGCGCACATCCCGCGAACCGGCAGCTACATCCTCTACGCCCGCTGGGCCGCCGCGCCGGAAAACAACAGCTCCGCCCCCTTCGGCATCAGCACAATCCGCGGCACGCGCTGGGTGCGCGTGGATCAACGCCGTGACGGCGGCCGTTGGGTCTACCTCGGCAGCTACCGCCTCCACGCCGGCGACCACTACCTGATCCAGCTATCGCGCCGCACCAGCACGCCCGGGCTCCTGATCGCCGACGCCGTCCGAATCGCCGCCCGCCCGTGAGAGACAGCGCGCCGACAGGCCTTTCCCTGCTTTCGAGTGCTATGCCGCTGCTCTAGGCTCCCCGGCGTGGAAGAGCTGCTCTTGGCTTGGTACAGGGAAAACGGGCGGGATCTGCCCTGGCGGAGGACGCGCGATCCGTACGCGATCCTCGTCAGCGAGGTCATGTCGCAGCAGACGCAAGTCGAGCGCGTCGTGCCTCGCTGGCGGCGCTGGCTCGAGCGCTGGCCGACCGTGGAGAAGCTTGCCGCGGCTCCGGCCGGCGACGTGATCCGGGAGTGGCAGGGGCTCGGCTACAACCGGCGCGCGCTCTCG
>DATKOY010000144.1:0-54265 GCA_035524415.1 Solirubrobacteraceae bacterium
GCAGGCGCGTGTGCCGCGGACGGGACTCGCGCTCACGGCCGACCGCACGATCAGGGCGGTCCGACAGCGCCGGTCCCGTCAGGGGCGCACGTGCCGAAGCGGCAAGACACTGCGCGCCCCGCGCCCGGCCCTTGAGGCAGCGCCCACCTCACGCCACGGATCAGTCTGAGCGGTACAGCGCGTCGAAGCGCTCGGCGTACTTCTCGCCGATCACGCTGCGCTTGATCTTGAGCGTCGGCGTCAGTTCTCCGGTCTCCTGCGAGAAGTCGTGGTCGAGAATGAAGAACTTCTTGGCCTGCTCGGCGCGCGCATATTTGGCGTTGGCCTTGTCGAGCTCAGCTTGGATCAGCGCACGGACGTCGGGATGCTGAGAGAGCGATGCGATCGAGGCATCCTCGATCCCCCGCTGCTGCGCCCACGGCACGATCTCCTCCTCGTCGAGGGTAATCAGCATCGTTGGGAACGGCCGGCGGTCGCCGTGCATGACAGCCTGCGAGACGTAGCGCGTCTGCTTGAGGTCGTTCTCGAGGTTCGCAGGGGTGAGGTTCTTCCCGCCCGCCGTGATGATGATGTCCTTCTTGCGGCCGGTGATGTAGAGAAAGCCATCGTCGTCAAGCCGGCCGAGATCGCCCGTGTGCAGCCAGCCGTCTTCAATCGCGCCGAATGACGCGTCGTCGTTCCTGTAGTAGCCCTGGAAGACGTTGGCGCCCTTGAGCAGGATCTCGCCGTCGTCGGCGATCCGGATCTCGACGCCCGGATGCGCCCGCCCGACCGACCCGAAGCGGTGATCGCCCGGCCGCATACCGGTCGCCGTCGTCGACGTTTCGGTCATCCCGTAGCCCTCCATCACAGGCACCCCGGCCGCGTAGAAGAACTCGAGAATCTCCTTGGCGATCGGCGCGGCGCCCGTCACCGCCTCGCGCAGCCGCCCGCCGAACGCCGCGCGCACCGACCGGAACAAGCGCTCGTCGGCCTGGTCGAACGCGGCTTTCAGATCGGGCGGGACCTCCTCCCCGGCGACCTCGAGCTCGCGGACGCGCAGCCCGATCTGCGTCGCCCGCGCGACAAGCGCGGGGTCGGCGTTCGAGGTCACGAACGTGTAGAGCTTCTCGAAGATCCGCGGGACGGACGGCAGATACGTCGGATGGACCTCGGACAGCTCCGGGATGATCTTCGCCGCATCCCCGCCCCAGAACGCGATCGCCACGCCGCGATCGGCGCTGATCAGCATCAGCAGCAGACCGAACGCGTGCGCGAGCGGCAGGAACAGGTAGATCAGATCGTCGGGTTCGGAGACGACGCCGCGCTCGGCGACCATGTCGAGCACGGCGCGGTAGTTGCCGTGGGTGAGGACGCAGCCTTTCGGCGGTCCCGTCGTGCCCGAGGTGTAGATGAACGTGTAGGGATCGTTCTTCGCGACGGCACGGGAGCGCTCCTCGAGTTCGGCGCGGTCGCGCGCGCGCCCGCGGGCACGGAGATCGCTGAGCGCGATCATGCCGTCGTCGGCGTCGGCGCCCTCGATCACGACCACGTACCGCAGGCACGGGAGCTGGTCGCGAATCGCATCGATCTTGGCGACCTGCGACGCGTCCTCGCAGACGATCGCGACCGACTCCGAGTTCCCGGTCACCCAGGCGCACTCCTCGGGCGAGTTGCTCGGGTAGATTGGGACGACGACCGCCCCCGCTGCACTGATCGCGAGGCTGCACCAGGCCCACTCGACCCGCGTCGTGCAGAGCACGCTGACCCGTTCGCCGGGCGCGATCCCAAGGTCGATGAACCCGCGGCCGATCTCTGAGGTGATCTCGCCGAGCTCGGCGAACGTGAGCCCGCGCCACTCGCCGTCGACCTTGTGCTTCTGCGCGACGCGGTCGCCGAACAGCTCGACCGCGCGCGGCAGCAGGTCGGCGATCGTCGTCGACCCGGTCGTCTGCCGCGCGGCTGCGTCTGGCACCGATGCGGTCTCCATCAGCGCGCATCCTGGCAGCTTGCGGCGCTGAGGCGGGTCATCGCGCCCCGCCGTCGAGCCGGCGGCGAGAGGCCCGGGAGATTTCCGGGCACACCCAACCAGAGATCTCCCACAGCTCCTTCCTGAGACGCTCGGGCAGCGCTTATGCAGCGAGCCGGCGGCGCGCCTTCTGCACGGACGGCAGCGCGGCCTTCGCCTTCGCCAGCGGGCGTGCGCGCAGATCGACGCTTGCGGGCTTCGCAGCGATCGTGATCTCTTCCCCCGTCGCGGGATTGCGGCCCTTGCGGGCCTTCTGTGCCGGCTTGAGCCGCACCGTCAGCTGGACCAGGCCGCCGATCCGCACTTTCTGAGCGTTCCCAAGCTCCTCGAGCACGACTTCCTCGAGCGCCGCGAGGGCCGCCTTTGCGTCGTTCTTCGTCAATTCTGCTCGATCGGCCACGGCCGCCACGAGCTGCGTCTGCGTCAATGCCAACTTGTCCCTCCAGAAGTTGAATCGTGAGTGCAGGTGTGCATTCAACCTCGAATCGCGGATGGACGCGTGGCGGGGTGAAGCAGCAGATCACGCCGGGAGCGGCTCGAGCCGCTCCCTGTGCGGGCCCGAGGGCGCGTTCTCGAGCGGCGCTCGCGTCGCAGGGGCTACACCAAGAGGCGGATCGCCGCGACTACTGATGCAGCGGGCCGGCGACGAGAATCTGCGAAACGCCGCCGGTCGCGGGACTGGCCGTCTTCGTGCCGTCGAACGAGACCGACACCCGCCACCGTCCGATGTGAGGCGCAAGGAACGGGATCGACGCGACGCCGTTCACCGCTCGCGTGTGAAAGTCGCGGTAGAACTGCCAGTGCTCGACGGGATCAAACGCCTGCACCTCGATTGTGACGGGACCGCTGACAGCAGGCGTGACGTTCGCGATGACGTGAGTCACCGTGCCGGGGCTCACCTCCTCGTACCGTTTACCGTCGAATGTGACGTTCACGTGCGTGATGAGGCGCGTCTCCCGATACAGCGTGAATGGACCCCAGCCGAAGTCATGGGCCTGCACGACGACGAAATACCTCCCGGGCGGAGTCTGCCGCCTGATGGTTTCCTGCCCGAGGGAGCCGCAGTTGCACTGGAGGTAGTGCCCCTGGTCATCAAGGAGCTTCAAGTCGAATGGGGCGTCCGATGCGGCAAGAAGGAACAGCACGAGGTCGCTGCGCTGAGTGACATCGAACCTGAACAGTCGGACGTCATCGATCACGTTCCCCCGGAGGTAGTCCTTGATGTGTGCGTAGTTGGGCAGGAAGATGCCCGGCATCATCTCCTTCGAGGTCGCCGGTGCGACGTGCAGGGCGTACGGCTGCGAGCCTCGGTTGCTGGAGGCGGCAACGATCAGGAACGAGAAGCGTCCACTGACCCGGGGCGTGAACAGACGGTACCCGGCACAGGACAGGCCACCGAGTGAGGACGCGTCGAACGACTGCGTCCCGGGCGGGAAGATGCGGAGCGCCATACACCCGTTAGCCCGTTTGACGAGGTTGACCTTGTACGTCGTTCCGGCGGTAAGCGCCATCGAGTAGGCCGCCGTTGTGACGAACGTGCCGTCCAGGAGCCCGTCGGCACCGCGCGGACCCAGCGGCTTACCAGGGGGACTCGGCGGCGCGGGCAACGCGAACACGTTGAGCGAGAACGTACCCGCCACAGACTCCTCAAGCTCTGCAACGCGGATGAGATACGTCGTGTTCGCGGCGGGCGTGAACGCGAGCGCAGCACGACCGTTTCGGTCGGTCTCGTCGCATGAGACCGGCGTGAGCCTCGACCGCTGTTGAGCGTAGATGTCGATAGCGGCATCGAGATCTCCGTTGGCCGCCAGCGTGATTCCGATCTGGGGCGGTGGTGAAGCGCCCACCGTGAGCGAGTACCAAACCGATCCGCTGGTTGACGCGCAATCCGAGCCTTGCTCGTTGACCTCGGTTGTTGCCCCGATGGTCGTACCGACAACCGTCCGCGGCAGCGCGCCAAGGTGCGTCGCGGCAGCTCTGTTGTCGTTGGCCGGAGGCGCCGCGTCAGCGAACGCAGAGGCGCCCGTGATCAAAACAACGCCAAGCGCTAACAACACAATCCGTAACAGCCTCATGGCCCCACCCTCCCACCGGTCGGGAACCTAGATCTGCACGGATGGTCGCTCCGGCGGGCCGCGGTCCACATCCGCCGGCGGTACTGATCCGCCTCCGTAGTCCCTCCTGCTCCAGCCGGAACGTGCGTCCGCGTCTCAGCGGTGTCGTTCGAGGGGAGCTGACCCGGCGGCGGCTATCCGCCGCTTCCGGGGCGCGCGGTTCCGGCGAGGCCGCAGCCGGCCGGACCGGCGCGGAGCTGCGCCTCCGAGGGCGGGTCCGAGGCGAGCAGCCCGGGGATGCTCACCGACCGCAGGTGGCGGCTGTGCAACTCGGGGAGCAGGGTTGTGAGCGCGCGGATCGTCTGGCCGCGGTTCTCGTGCATCAGGATGATCGACCCTGGCCGCAGCCCGGCCTCGACGTTACGCGCGATCTGGGCGTAATCGGCCCCGAGGGAGTCCGCCGAATCGACGTTCCAGAGGATCTCGAGCAGGCCGAGCTGCTTGGCGATCTGATCGACGGTCGCGTTGTGCAGCTCGTACGGCGGGCGAAACAGGTCGACGTGCTCACCCGACTCGGCCTCGATCTTCTGGGCGGTCCGCGAGATCTGCGAATACACCTCGCTCGCGGGCAGCGCGGTCAGCTCGGGATGGGTGTAGGTGTGATCGCCGATCGCGGCGACCTTCAGCTCCTGGGGCAGGTAGCCCGGGAACTGATCAGCGCTGCGCCCGACGACGAAGAACGTCGCGCGCTCGTGGGCCTCGCGGAGCTTCTTGAGCGCGAGCGATGTGTACGGACCGGGTCCGTCGTCGAACGTGAACGCAACCTCGTCGCCGCGATGGCCGCCGCAATAGACCGGGAGGCCGAGCTTCGCGAGCCGCTGAGCCGTCTCGTTACCGATCACCTCCGCCCTGGCCACGGCGCCGCGCTGGTGGCCGGCGCGAACACGGTGCGTGGCGAGTTGCGACCCGTTCGCTGCGGCGCGCACGCTCGCGGACGGCCGACCCGTGGCGCTTCCACCCCCACCGGTGCTGACCAGGACGAGCACGAGCGCCGCGACGACCGCGAGCAGCACACCGACACCGGCAAGCCGGCGCCGGCGCAGCTGCCGACGGCGCTGCGCGCGCCGCAGCGCGTATTGACTCGGCGGCTCCACCACGAGCGCTGGAGGCTACTAGCGGGCCCGAACGTAAGCACCGTCGCACCGAGGGGCGCCACCGACGGGACGCGATCGCGACGAGTGCGGTCAGCGCCAGACGAACGTGACCATCGCCGCCGGCGCAAGCGTGTAGCCGAACGCCCGCGACCGCCACTTGACGCCGAAGCGACGCGCGAGCGGCGCGTTGTTGTAGACGATCAGCACCTTCGTGCCGTCTGGGTTCAGGAACGCGACGTCGTCAAGCCCCTGGCTGACGCCGTCGTTGCCGGGCTCCGGAGCGACCCAGTCGACGAGGCGCCCGGTTGCGATCCGCACCGCGCCGGACGAGACGAACTGGCTGACCTGGCCGAGCTGGTAGTACGCAAGCGTGAACCCGACCGAATGCGTGCGCTCGCTGATCGTGACCAGGCCGGTGCAGCCGAAACACCCGACGTTCGGAAGCTGAACCGGACCTCCGCGCTGGTCGAGCGCCAGGTTCCAGAACGCCACCGCGCTCGCCCACTCGCGCAGCGAGCCGATCAGCACCTCCGCGACCGGATAGGGAATGATCCCGGGCGCGCACTCGCTGACGATCTGGTCGAGGCCCGGCGCGGCCGCGTGCAGCGCGCTCAGCACCGACGGATCGGCGCCGTAGCAGTGCCACGCGATTCCGGTGAGCGCTCCCCGGGCCTCGCTCGAGATCAACGCCTGGGGGTACGTCGGGAGGCCCCACCCGAGATCACCGCCGTAGATCTTCGGGTGCAGCCCCGCCGCACTGAGCGCCGGCGCGAGATCCTCGGCGATCAACCGTGCCTCGTCGGGCTCGGTGAGCTCCATCCCGGGGTACGCGGTCGCTGCGTGCGGCTCGTTCTGAGGCGTGATCGCCGAAATCGGAATTCCGCTCGCGGCGTACGCCTGGATGAACTTGACGATGTAGTCGGCAAGCGGCGCAAACGCCGACGGCAGCAGCGTGCCGATGTGCTGCGCATTGTTCGGAGCCTGGTTGGCCTTCATCCACGACGGGGGGCTCCACGGCTCGGCAAGAATCTCGGCCGCGGGGTTGACCGCGAGCGCCTCGCGCAGCGCGGGAATGATGTACGCCTGGTCGTGCGCGATCGAGAAGCTCGCGAGGCCCGGATCGGACTGGCCCGCCGGCATGTCGTCGTAGGAGTAGGGAGCCCGTCCGACCGTGAAGTCCGACGCACCCATCGGGACCCGGATGAACCCGAGCCTGATGCCGTCGGCACCGAATAGCGCGTCCATCAGGAACGCCCGGGCCGGCGCCGAGAGCTGGTCCTGGATCAGCCACGCAGCGGTGTCGGTCATCGCGCCGCCGACGCCGGTGAACCGCTGGTAGCGCACGTTCGAGTCGACGTGGATCACCGGAATTCCGGCGATCCGCGTCTTCGAGAAGCTGATCCCGGGAAGTGGGGCAAGCCGCTCCAGGAGATCGGACGTCGTCTGTACGACCTGCACGTCTGGCTGGACGACGGTGGACCGCCGGACCTGGCGGCGCGAGCGCAGCTGGTCCCATGAGCGCGCCCACTTGACGGCCCCCGAGCCGGCGACGGACCAGCCGCCACGCGGTGGGCGCGGACGAGCCGCGGCCTGAGCCGCCGCGAGCAGCATGACGAGGCTCGCGATGAGCAGTGTTGCGAGCGCCCTCGTCGGCATCTTGCGGTGACTGGACGGCATCGGGCCTGGAACTGCGCAGCGGCACGGTAGAAGGATTCGCGCGCCGATGTCAGCCGGGTGGACGGTGCCGCCGCGCTCCGTGGCTCTGTGGCCCCGGACCGCGCACCGCTGCTCCTCAGGCGCTACTTGAGCATTTCCCGAGCCGCCTTTGTCCACGCCTCGGTCACGTCGCGGATGAACTTCGCCTGTGCCGTCGCGATGCTCGAGATCCACTCGACATCGCTGCTCCCCGGTCCGCGCTCGAGCGTCGACGCGATCGTCTTGAGCGCCTTCTCATAGGAGGTGAGCGTCACCTCGCCGGCTCCCCGACCCGCCTCGATGATCCGCTCGTTGAGCTTGCGGATGCGCTCCGCCAGTGCGTCGGCGTGCGCGTCGGCCGTGCCGGCGTGGGCTGACGAGGCGTGCTCGGCAGCGCCCGCCGCCGCCGAACTCCGGCCGGCGGACTGCTTGGCGCCCGTTGAGCGTTTCGCGCTCGATGCTCGTTTCGCGCTCGACGCTCCCGCGGCGCGCTTGGTGCCGGCAGACGACGTGGACCTCGGACCGGAACTCCTGGCCTGTGGCATGCGACTCTCCTTCCAACGACATCGGGGCTTTCGCGGACACTACCTCCCCCGCCCTGCGCAAGGGCTAAACTCACACCGCTGAGTGGCTGAGCCGCCACATCGCCCTTCAGGGTTCCGCGTCGGGAGCCGATACGAGTCATAGAGCTCGTCCGGTTGGCAAATTGCGTGGAGATGTGCAGATGAAGACGATGCGAGAGAAGGCCGAGGAGCGGCGCGTGGCGAAGCTCGAGCTCCTCCGCGAGCAGGTTGAGAACGGGTCGCTCGTGATCCGGCAGATGACCGACGACGAACGTCGTCGCTATGCCCCGCGCGCCGACGGGCGCCGTCACGCGACTGCGTAGCCGGCTCGACAGGCCCTTACCAGCCGCCGGCTGCCTGCGCGACGAGCGGCGGCCGGCGGTCGGCCCACGGTTGGGCGTGCTCGATCTGACCCGCGAGCGAATACAGCAGATCCTCGGCGCCGGGCCGGCCGACGAGCTGGACGCTGAGCGGCAGTCCGTCGCTTCCGTACCCGGCCGGGAGTGAGATCGCCGGCTGGCCGGTGAGGTTGAAGATCGGCGTGAACGGCGTGAACCTCCCCGCAATATCGATCGCAATGGGCGCCGGCTTGCCGAAGCCACCCTCGGCCGCGATCGCGGTCTTCGCGAGACCGGGCGTCAACAGGACGTCGATCTCGTTCCACAGCGCAAGCATCCGCGCAGTCGTCTCCGGGCGCTTGCCGAGCAGCTGGTCGCGACGGCGGACGGGCACGACGCGCTGTCCAGCCCACGCCATCTGGCGGGTGAGCGGCTCGAGCTGCGTCCGATCCGGCACGTCGCAGGACTCCTCGTAGATCGATCGCAGCCACAGCTGCAGGAACTCAAGCTGGGCGAGCCCGTACGCCGGATCGCGCTCGACGACCTCGTGCCCAAGCTCCTCGAGCAACCGCCCCACCCGCTCCCACGCGCCGCGCTGGTCCGCCGAGAGCCTCGCGATCAGGCCCGGCGGAACCTTGCGCGAGACCGCGATCCGCAGGCGCCCGGGAGCGCGACGCGCCGCGTCCAGATATGAGCCGTCAAACGGCGGCGCCACGTGGGCGTCGCCCTCGATCGCGCCCTGCATCGCGTCGAGCATCAGCGCGCTGTCCGCGACCGTGCGCGCGAGCGGGCCGAGCACGGTCAGGCCGAGCCACCCCTCGCGCGCCGGCCGCATCGAGACCCGGCCACGGGTCGGCTTCATCCCGACCAGACCGCAGGCAGCGGCGGGGATCCGGATCGAGCCGCCGCCGTCAGATCCCGTCGCGCATGGCACCAGGCCCGCGGCCACCGCGGCGGCGGAGCCGCCAGAGGAGCCACCCGGCGTGCGCGTGAGGTCCCACGGATTGCGCGTCACGCCGTTGGCGGCGGTCGCCGTCCACGGGAAGATCGTCAGCTCCGGCACGTTCGTGATGCCGACCGGAATCGCGCCGGCCGCGCGCAGGCGCCGCACCGCCTCGGCGTCAGCGGCGGCGCGCCCGACGTAGGACCGCGACCCGTGCGTCGCCGACTGTCCGGCGACCGCAACGTCGTCCTTGATCGCGATCGGGACCCCCGCGAGGAGACCGCTCGGGGCGCCGCTCGCCGACGCTGCCGCCAGCGCTTCCTCCGCCATCGTCACGCGAAACGCGTTCAGCCGCGGGTTGAGCGCCTCGATCCGCCGCAGGGACAGCTCGACGAGCTCGCGCGGCGTGGCTTCCTTGGCGCGAACGAGCTCGGCAAGCGCGACAGGGCCGGAATACAAAAGGTCATGGTCGGCGGTAGTCGTCATACGGCGAAGCTTCGCAGTCGCGGCGCTCGCGACGCAAGCGCGCGCTACGCGAGCGCCCGCACGAGCTCGCGGATCGCACCGGGATACCGGTAGCCGATGCGGCCGTGCTTGCCGTCGAACAGCTCGAGCGTATGCGCGACCCCGAGCGTCGTCAGCTCATCGGCAAACGCCTGGGCGCCGAGATCGAGGAAATACTCGTCGCTGCGGCCCGCGTCCAGGTAGATCCGGCGCATGCTCCGGAGCGCCTGCGCGCGACCCGGAGCCATCCGCACGGGATCATGCAGGAGCCATTGCTCCCAGACGTCGAGCACGAGCCTGCCGGTGGCCGGCTCGAACGGCAGCAGCGCCTCTCCGGGCCGCTCCGGGTCGGGTGAGTACGCGCACGCGTACCCGTACATCTCAAACGGCGGGCCGAACACCGACCAGTCGAAATGATCGGCCTCGGCGAGCCGCGCGAAGAACACCTCATACGACCCCTCGAACCGGTCGCGCAGCGCGCGTGCGACATTCGGGAACTCGCGCTGGTAACAGCACTCGAACAGGGCATCGCCGGCGTGCGAGGCGAGCGCGCCGAAGACGTCCGGGCGCAGCATCGGGACGACCATCGCGCCGTAGCCGCCGGATGATTTGCCGGCGAGGCCGCGATGGTCGCGACTCGCACGCGTCGGGTAGCGCCCGTCGACGAACGGCACAATCTCGTCGCAGAGGTAGTCCATGTAGCGCCCGGTGCCGGCGGAGTTGATGAACTGCGAGCCGCCCCGCGACGTCCACGCGTCGACGAACACGATCACCGCATCCGGGCAGTCATGTTCGCTGAACATCGCGTCGAGGCGCTCGACGAGCGTCGGCTCGAACGCGACCCGCGCGCGCCACATGTCGACCTGACCGGTGAAGCTCTGGATCACGTAGACCGAGGGCACGGCACTCGCGGCACCCCGCGCGACGCCGGGTGAGCTGTAGACATACAGGGGTCGTCGCGGCGGGTCGTTCAGCGGGTTGGCCGAGAGGGCGTCCGATTCGACCAGGAGCTCGTCGAACGAGCCACCGAGCCGGCGCTCCCACGGCGCGCCCGCGATCCCGTCAACCTCACGTAGAGCCATCGACGTGACCGTACCGAACCGCGACGGCGCAAACCCCCCGCCTGGGGGGCGAGGCCGGGGGTATAGTGCTTCCTCGGACCGCGTCACCGGAGAATCAGTCAGGACAGGGCATGACGGAGCGAGTTCAGACACCCTCTGCAAACGGCGCCGGAGCCGATCTCGACGCCGCCGAGACCAGCGAGTGGCTCGAGGCGGTTGACGCCGTCGTCGAGCACGACGGCCCGCAGCGCGCCCGCCAGATCCTCACCCGCGTCGTCGAGCGCGCGCAGAGCGCCGGCACCGGGCCGATTGCGAGCCTCAACACCCCATACGTCAACACGATTCCCGTGGATCGCGAGCCGCCGTTCCCGGGCGACCCGGCGATCGAGCGGCGGCTGCGCACGATCGTCCGATGGAACGCGATCGCAATGGTCGTGCGCGCGAACAAGGCCTCGTCCGAGCTTGGTGGCCACATCGCCAGCTACCAGTCCCTGTCGGCGCTCTACGAGGTGGGCTACAACCACTTCTGGCACGCCCGGTCGGAGGCGCACGGAGGAGATCTCGTGTACTTCCAGGGGCACTCCTCCCCGGGTAACTATGCGCGCGCGTATCTCGAGGGGCGCCTGACCGAGGAGCAACTCGACGGCTTCCGCCAGGAGGTCTCGACCCAGGGCGGGCTGAGCTCATACCCCCACCCGTGGTTGATGCCTGAGTTCTGGCAGTTTCCGACGGTGTCGCTCGGGATCGGTGCGATCACCTCGATCTACCAAGCGCGATTCATGAAGTACCTCGATGCCCGGGGAATCGCCCCCACCGCGGGCCGCAAGGTCTGGGCATTCATCGGCGACGGCGAGGTGGACGAGCCCGAGACGATGGGCTCGATCGGGCTCGCCGGCCGCGAGCACCTCGACAACCTGATCTGGGTCGTCAACTGCAACCTCCAGCGTCTCGACGGCCCGGTCCGAGGCAACGGCAAGATCATCCAGGAGCTCGAGTCCGACTTCCGCGGCGCGGGCTGGAACGTGATCAAGGTCATCTGGGGGCGGCGCTGGGACCCGCTGCTCGCAGCCGACGTCGACGGGCGCCTCGTGCAGGTGATGGAGGATTGCGTCGACGGCGAGTATCAGACGTTCAAGTCGCGCAACGGCGCCTACGTGCGCGAGAACTTCTTCGGCCGCGACCCGGTGCTGCTCGAGCGCGTCTCACATATGTCCGACGACGAGATCTGGCAGCTGAACCGCGGCGGCCTCGACAAGCAGAAGGTCTATGCGGCGTATCACGCCGCGGTGCAGCACGAGGGGCAGCCGACGGTGATCCTGGCGAAGACGATCAAGGGCTACGGCATGGGCGTCTCCGGCGAGGGCCAGATGATCACCCACCAGGCGAAGAAGATGACCGAGGACGCGTTGCTGAACTTCCGCGACCGGTTCGAGCTGCCGCTGTCCGACGAGCAGGTGCGCAAGGCCGAGTACTACAAGCCGCCCGACGACTCCCCGGAGATGACGTACCTGCGCGAGCGCCGCGCGGCGCTCGGTGGCAGCCTGCCCGCGCGCCGGCGGAGGTCCTCGAGCGAGCTGCCGGTCCCGTCGCTGGAGCTGTTCAAGCCACAGCTCGAGGGCACCGCGGACCGCGAGATCTCGACGACGATGGCGTTCGTTCGGATCCTGGCCGCGCTCCTGCGCGACAAGCAGATCAACCGGCACATCGTCCCGATCGTGCCCGACGAGTCCCGCACCTTCGGGATGGAGGGAATGTTCCGCCAGATCGGGATCTACTCGCCGTTCGGTCAGCTCTACCAGCCCGAGGACTCAGACCAGCTGATGTTCTACAAGGAGGACAGCAAGGGCCAGATCCTCGAGGAGGGCATCACCGAGGCGGGCTCGATTTCGTCCTTCATCGCCGCCGGGACGTCCTACAGCGCGCACGACGTCCCGATGGTGCCGTTTTACATCTACTACTCGATGTTCGGCTACCAGCGGGTCGGCGATCTCGTCTGGGCGGGGGCCGACAGCCGCATGCGCGGCTTCATGCTCGGCGGGACCGCCGGGCGCACGACGCTCAACGGCGAAGGGCTCCAGCACGAGGACGGCCACAACCACGTGCTGTTCTCGGTCGTCCCGAGCGTGCGCGCGTACGACCCGGCGTACGGGTACGAGCTCGCCGTGATCATCCAGGACGGCCTGCGGCGGATGGTCGGAGAGCAGGAGGACATCTTCTACTACATCACCTTGATGAACGAGAACTACCAGCACCCGGCGATGCCGGACGGTGCGCAGGACGGGATCCTGCGCGGGATGTACCTGCTGCGTCCGTCAGCGCGTGCGGTCGGCAAGGCCCGCGTGCAGCTGCTCGGTTCGGGGACGATCCTGCGGGAGGTGCTCGCCGCCGCCGAACTGCTCGAGAGCGAGTGGGACGTCGGCGCGGACGTCTGGAGCGTCACCTCGTTCACCGAGTTGCGCCGCGACGGGATCGCGGTCGAGCGCTGGAACATGCTGCATCCAACGGCCGGCGAGCCCCGCCGCGCGTTCGTGTCGGAGTGCCTGTCCGCCGAACGCGGCCCCGTCATCGCGTCGAGCGATTACATCCGCGCGTTTGCCGATCAGATTCGCCAGTGGGTCCCCGGCCGCTACCGCGTGCTCGGGACCGACGGCTTCGGGCGCAGCGACTTCCGCAAGGCGTTGCGGCGGTTCTTCGAGGTCGACCGTCACTACGTGACGATCGCTGCCCTCAAGGAACTGGCCGACAGCGGCGCGATCGAACCGGCACGGGTGCAGGAAGCGATCGATCGCTACGGGATCGATGCCGACGCCCCAATGCCGACGACCGCATGAGTGCGACCGACGTCATCTCGGTCGAGGTTCCGGACATCGGCGACTTCGCCGACGTCCCGGTGATCGAGATCCTCGTCGCCGCCGGCGACACGGTCGGAGTCGACGACCCGCTCGTCACGCTCGAGTCCGACAAGGCGACGATGGACGTGCCGGCCCCGTTCGCCGGGATCGTGCAGGAACTGCGCGTCCAGATCGGAGACCGGGTCTCGGAGGGGTCGCTGCTGTTGACGCTCGCGCGGTCCGACGGGGCGCCGTCCGCCGCGGCTGCGCCGGCAGCGGAGCCCGAGCCTGCAGCGCCGGAGCCTGAGCCCGCGGCGCCGGCGGCCGCCCCCGCGGCGCCTCCGAGTAACGGCGGGGGCCCGATCTACGCGAGCCCGGCGGTGCGCCGGCTTGCGCGGGAGCGCGGGATCGACCTGCGCCAGGTGCACGGAACCGGGCGCAAGGGGCGGATCATCAAGGCCGACGTCGAGGAGTTTGCGACGAAGGGAGCCCCCGCGCCGGCTGCGACGGCGGCGGGGCTGGGGCTCGATCTGCCGCCATGGCCGACCGTCGATTTTTCGAAGTTCGGCGAGATCCAGCGGGTCGAGCGCTCGCGCATCCAGAAGATCTCCGCGCCGAATCTCGCCCGCAACTGGGTGATGATTCCGCACGTCACCCACAACGATGAGGCCGACATCACCGACCTCGAGGCGTGGCGCAAGCGGCTCAACTCCGAGCAGGACGTGAAGGTGACGATGGTCGCGTTCCTGGTCGTCGCGTCGGTGGCGACGCTCAGGGAGTTCCCGATCTTCAACTCCTCGCTCGACGGCGGCGAGCTCATCCTCAAGCGCTACTACAACATCGGCTTCGCGGCCGACACGCCCGGCGGCCTGATCGTGCCGGTGATCAAGAACGCCGACGAGAAGGGGCTGCTGGAGATCGCCGGCGAGCTGGGCGAGCTGTCCTCGAAAGCACGGGCCGGCAAGCTCGGACCCGCCGATCTGCAGGGCTCGACGTTCACGATCTCGTCGCTGGGCGGGATCGGCGGGACGTCGTTCACGCCGATCGTCAACGCGCCCGAGGTCGCGATCCTCGGAGTCACGCGCGCGGCGATGAAGCCCGTGTGGGACGGCGCGGCGTTCGTGCCGCGGCTGATGGTGCCGCTGTCGCTGTCGTATGACCACCGGGTGATCGACGGCGCGGCTGCTGCGCGGTTCGTCGTGCACCTCGTGCGCGTGCTCTCTGACCTGCGTCGAGCGCTGCTGTGAGCGACGAGGTCGAGATCCGCGTCCCCGACATCGGGGACTTCACCGACGTTCCGGTGATCGAGATCCACGTCGGCGCGGGCGACGAGGTGTCGGTCGAGGACCCGCTCGTCACGCTCGAGTCCGACAAGGCGACGATGGACGTGCCGGCGCCGTTTGGGGGCGTCGTGCGCCAGCTGCGCGTCTCGATCGGCGACCGCGTCTCCGAGGGCAGCGTCCTGCTGACGCTCGAGCTGGACGGCGCGGGCCCGTCTGCGGCCGGTGCCCCGCCGTACGACGAGGCCGCTGCAGCGGCGCCTGCTCAGGCGGCCGCGCCGCCCGCCGCCGCGCCGTCGCCCGAGGGCGGTGAGCACGACGCCCAGGTGCTCGTCCTCGGGTCGGGTCCCGGCGGCTACACGGCTGCGTTCCGGGCGGCCGACCTCGGACTGAGGACCGTGCTCGTCGAGCGGTACGAGTCGCTCGGCGGCGTATGCCTGAACGTCGGCTGCATTCCGTCCAAGGCGCTGCTGCACGCGGCGCGGGTCGTGGCCGAGGCTGAGGAGATGGCATCGAAGGGCATCACCTTCGGCAAGCCGCGATTCGACCTGGCGGCGCTGCTCGCCTGGAAGCAGACGGTGGTGGACAAGCTGACGGGCGGCCTCACTGGCCTCGCGAGGCAGCGGAAGGTCGAGGTCGTGCACGGGGTCGGCCGGTTCGTCGGACCCAACACCCTCGCCGTTGGGGATCGCACGATCACGTTTGACAGCTGCATCATCGCCGCCGGGTCGCAGGCCGCGATGCTCCCCGACCTACCCGACGATGAGCGCGTGATCGACTCGACCGGCGCACTGTCACCGGCCGACGTTCCCAAGCGCCTGCTCGTGATCGGCGGCGGGATCATCGGCCTGGAGATGGCGACCGTGTACGACGCGCTCGGGTCCCGCGTGACCGTCGTCGAGTTGATGAGCCAGCTGATCCCAGGGTGCGACAGCGACCTCGTCCGACCGCTCCAGCAGCGGATCTCGGAGCGATACGAGGCGATCCACCTGGAGACATCGGTCGCTTCCGTGAAGGCACAGAAGGGCGGGCTGAAGGTGGAGCTGTCCGACGGTTCCTCGTCGGTGTACGACCGCGTGCTCGTGGCCGTCGGCCGCGTGCCGAACGGGCACGCGATCGATGCGACGGCGGCCGGCGTCGCCGTCGACGAGCGCGGGTTCATCCCGGTCGACCGCCAGATGCGCACGAACGTGCCGTGGATCTACGCGATCGGCGACATCGTCGGCGGGCCGATGCTCGCCCACAAGGCCAGCCACGAGGGCAAGGTGGCGGCCGAGGTGATCGCCGGTGAGGCCGGCGCCGAGTTCGACCCGCGCGCGATCCCGTCGGTCGCGTACACCGATCCGGAGGTGGCGTGGATGGGCCTGACCGAGACCGCCGCTCGCAGCGATGGAGTCGCGTACGAGAAGGCGGTGTTCCCGTGGGCGGCGTCGGGGCGCGCCTTGTCGCTCGGCCGCGCCGACGGAATCACCAAGCTGCTGTTCGAGCCCGGCTCGCGCCGGCTGCTCGGGGCCGGGATCGTGGGCGTCGGCGCCGGCGAACTGATCGCCGAGACGGTCCACGCGCTCGAGATGGGAGCCGATGCCGAGGATCTCGCGCTCACGATCCATCCGCATCCGACGCTGTCGGAAACGATCGGGTTCGCGGCCGAGGTTGCCCACGGGTCGATCACGGACCTGCTCGTCCGCCGCTGACGCGACGTTCTTCCCGGATACCGGGAAGACTGCGCATCGAGCGTCAGCGGCGACGCAGTGAGCGGATGACGAGCAGCGCGAGAATCCCCGCGGCCGCGGCGAGTCCGAGCCGCAGCGGCGTACGTCCGGCTGACCCCGTCGCGTCGAGGGACGCGTGGGGCAGCATTGCGGGCATCGGGAACTCCTCAGCGGCGAGCACATCGTGGGGCTCGGTGATCCCGGCAGGGTCGTCGGGCACGACGACGGGTCCGTGATGAAGCTCCGGATCCGACGCCGGCATCGCGAACGCCTCCGCGGCGAGGATGTCGTGGGCCTGCTCGTCTGGAGTCGGTACGTCGGCCATCGCGCCGGATCATCGCAAATGCGGCCCCTGCGGCACGCGCTCGCGCGGCGGCTGGCCGCACCCCAACATCGTCGCCCTGCCATAATCTGAGCCTCCGAGACTGAGATCCATGATCTCTTGCTATGCTTCTGCTTACCTGACGTAAGCAACTAGCGAAAGTGAAGCAACCCATCGATGAGCCGCCTTCTTCTTGTCCCCCTTGACGACGTCGTCGTCTTCCCAGGGATGTCGCTCACGCTTGCCGTCGATGTCGGCGATGAGGAGCGCGTCTTCCTAGCCCCCCACCACGAATCAGACTTTGCCAACGCCGGCACCGTCGCCGAGATCGCCGACCGGGTTCGGCTGCCCGGTGGCGCGCGCGCTGTCGCGCTCCAGGGACTCCACCGCGGGATCGCCGGCGCGGCCCACACGATGCCCGACGGCCGGCTGTTCGTCGAGGTCGAGGAGCGGCCCGATGAGGTGCCCGTCGACGGGCGCACCCGCAACCTCGAGCGCGAGTACCGTGCCGTCGTCGAGGAGATCCTCGAGCTGCGCGGGGACGACGGCCGGATCGCCGCGTTCGTGCGCAGCATCACCGATCCCGGCGCGCTTGCCGATACGAGCGGCTACAGCCCCGACCTGAGCTACGAGCAGAAGGTCGAGCTGCTGCAGACGCTCGATGTCACCGAGCGCCTCGAGCTCGCGCTCAAGCTGCAGCGCGAGCGCCTCGCGGAACTGCAGGTCCGCAGGCGGATCCGCGACGACGTCGAGTCCGGCGCCGAGAAGCAGCAGCGCGACTATTTCCTGCGCAAGCAGATGGAGTCGATCCGCAAGGAGCTCGGCGAGGACGATGCGTCGATCGTCGAGGAGTACCGGACGAAGATCGAAGAGGCCGGAATGCCCGACGCGGTCAAGGAGCAGGCCGAGAAGGAGCTCGGACGGCTCGAGCGCGTCGGCGAGCAGTCGGCCGAGTCGAGCGTGATCCGCACCTATCTCGACTGGCTGATCAGCGTCCCGTGGAGCAAGCGCTCGGACGAGCGGCTTGACCCGCGGCATGCGCGGGAGGTCCTCGATGCCGATCATGCGGGTCTCGAGGACGTCAAGGACCGGATCGTCGAGTACATCGCGGTGAAGAAGCTGCGCGTCGAGCGCGGGATCACCGAGGACAGACGATCGGGTGCGATCCTGACGCTGATCGGACCGCCCGGCACCGGGAAGACCTCGATCGGCGAGTCGATCGCGCGCGCGACCGGACGTGAGTTCGTCCGCATGTCGCTCGGCGGGGTCCGCGACGAGGCCGAGATCCGCGGCCACCGGCGGACGTACATCGGCGCGTTGCCGGGTCGCCTGGTCAGGGCGCTCAGGGACGCCGGCACGATGAACCCGGTGATCATGCTCGACGAGGTCGACAAGGTCGGCGCCGACTGGCGCGGCGACCCCAGCTCGGCCCTGCTCGAGGTGCTCGACCCAGCCCAGAATCACAGCTTCCGCGACCATTACCTCGACGTCGAGCTCGATCTCAGCCAGGTGCTGTTCATCGCCACCGCGAACGTGGCGGACACGATTCCGGGGCCGCTGCTCGACCGGATGGAGGTGATCCGCTTCGACGGGTACACGACCTCCGAGAAGGTCGCGATCGCACGCGGGTATCTGTGGCCGCGGCAACTCGAGCGCAACGGGCTGAGGCCCGAGGAGGTCGAGATCTCCGACGAACTGCTGCAGACGGTGGCAACCGAGTACACGCGCGAGGCCGGCGTCCGCCAGCTCGAGCGCGAGCTCGGGACGCTGCTGCGCAAGAGCGCCACGAGGATCGCCTCAGGGGCGGCGGACGCTCCGATCGTCATCGACCTCGACGCGACCCGCGACGCCCTCGGCCGCCAGAAGCACTTCCAGGAGTCCGCGATCCGCACCGCCGTCCCCGGCGTCGCGACCGGACTGGCGGTGACCGGCACCGGCGGCGACGTGCTGTTCGTCGAGGCGACGGGAATGCACGGCAAGCCGGGTCTCACGCTGACGGGCCAGCTCGGCGACGTAATGAAGGAATCGGCGCAAATCGCGCTCTCGTATGTCCGCGGGCACGCCGATGCCCTCGGCATCGAGCACAACGCGTTCGAGGAGCGTTCGTTCCACGTCCACGTTCCGGCGGGCGCAATCCCGAAGGACGGCCCGAGCGCCGGCGTCACGATGGTGACGGCGCTGACGTCCCTGTTGAGCGGCCGGCCGGTCCGTCACACGGTCGGGATGACCGGCGAGGTCACGCTTCAGGGCCGCGTCCTGCCGATCGGCGGCGTCAAGCAGAAGGTGCTCGCGGCGCACGCGGCAGGACTTACAGAGGTGGTGCTGCCCGAGCGCAATCGCGGCGACCTCGACGACGTTCCCGACGAGGTCCGCGAGGCGATGAAGTTCCACTTCGCGATGACGATCGACGAGGTCCTCGCCGTCGCGCTCGAGCCGGCGCCGTTGCGTTCAGCGGCATAGGCTGACCGTCCAGGCGCTCCGGGGGCGCTCCGCACACGCGGATCGCCCCGCGACGCCGCGCTCAGAACGCGCGGTAGCTCTGGATGGAGATGAAGAAGCCGTGACCGGTGCTCGTGTTCGTGCAGGTCATCCCGTCCGTCCGGCTCTGGCAGTGAAACGCACCGACGGCGGTGTCGGTGTCGTACGGCAGGACCTTCGCGCTCGGGTCGAGCGACGTATCGCCCGCGCAGACGAGGTGACCGGGTCCGGAACCGGTGACGATCAGGCCCTGCCCGAAGTCGACGATCGGCGGGCACGCGCTCGGTCGCGGCGGCAGCGACCACGACTTGTGCTTGATATCGCAGCGCGCGGTGCCGGCGATGATCATGCAGCCGATGTTGCTCGATGGTGACATGAACGTCGCGAGATGAACGACCGACACCGCTGCGCTCCTCGTCGACGATGCGGTCGTGGTCGTTGGCGTCGCCGACGACGTCGTCGGGGTCTGCGTCCCGCTCAGCGTCGTGATCGGCGGCCCGCTCGTCGACGTGCTCGCCGTGCTCGTGACCGTCACGGTCTTCGTCCCGCTCGATCCGCACCCCGCGAGCAGAGCTGCGATCACCGCTGCGGAGGCACACACCCGGGCGTTCACAGCGCCAAGCCTAGTCCGTGGCGCCGGCTGTCCGATCCGTAGTCGCGCGCAACGAGTTCTCGGTGTCCCCCGGTTTCGCGCGCAGCGGCCGCGTGCAACGCTCGACGATTGCCGGCAGCTCATGGGAAGTGAGGTCACGATGACTCGCAGCAGACATTGGGGCAGGCGGGCGGCGATCGCGAGCGCGGTGACCGCGATCGCGGCGGCGGGGTTGACATCCGGGGCGTCGTCGAAGACGACCATGCCGAGCGGGACCTACAAGGGCAAGACGTCCAACGGCCTCCCTGTCACGTTCAAGATCCAGGGCGGGAAGGTCCGCAACTTCAGCCTGACCGTGCACGCGCTGTGCATCTCGGTCGTCGCGGCGTCCACCCATCTCGACCCGATCCTGCACCACATCACGCCACAGCCCATGCCGATCTCAGCGAGCGGCAAATTCAGCGCCAAGTACTACTGGAAGCAGATCCAGAGCACGCAGGCGCAGGTCGACGGCAAGGCGAATGGCAAGACGGCGAGCGGCCACTACAAGATCAGCTACAGCACGACGGACGGGGTCACATCGCTGGGCGTCCTGATCATCTACGCCTGCCAGGAGCAGGGCACCTGGAAGGCGACCCGCAAGTAGCCGTTGACCTACGCGCAGCGTCGGGTAGGTTGACGGCATGACAACGATCTCCGCTCCCGAAGAACAACGCATCGTCGACGCCGTCCCCAAGCAGCTGTACATCGACGGTGAGTGGCGCGACGGCGCCAAGGGCACGCTGTCGGTCGAGGACCCCGCGACCGGCGAGTCGCTGTGCGCCGTCGCCGACGCCTCGACCGACGACGCACAGGCGGCACTCGACGCCGCCGTCGCCGCCGGACCGCAATGGAGCCAGACCGCCCCACGCGAGCGCGGCGAGATCCTCCGCCGTGCGTTCGAGGCGATCATCGCGCGCGAGGACGAGCTCGCGCTCCTGATGACGCTCGAGATGGGCAAGCCGCTGAGGGAGTCCAAAGCCGAGATCGCGTACGGGGCGGAGTTCCTACGCTGGTTCTCCGAGCAGTCGGTGCGGATTGACGGCCGCTTTGCCGTCGCCCCCAACGGCCAGGGCCGGCTGCTGACGATGAGGCAGCCCGTCGGGCCGTGCCTGCTGATCACGCCGTGGAACTTCCCGCTGGCGATGGGGACCCGGAAGGTCGGCCCCGCGATTGCCGCCGGTTGCACGATCGTCGTCAAGCCCGCGCAGCAGACGCCGCTGTCGATGCTGATGCTCGTCAAGATCCTCGAGGACGCGGGCTTGCCGAAGGGCGTCGTCAACCTGATCACGGCATCGTCCTCGAGCGAGACGATGGCGCCGCTGATCGCCGATCCGCGCCTGCGCAAGCTGTCGTTCACGGGCTCGACCGAGGTGGGTCGCAGGCTGATGGAGCAGGCATCGCAGAACCTCTTGCGGCTGTCGATGGAGCTCGGCGGCAACGCGCCGTTCCTCGTGTTCGACGACGCCGACATCGACGCAGCGGTGCAGGGCGCGATGATCGCGAAGATGCGCAACATCGGCGAGGCCTGCACCGCGGCGAACCGCTTCCACGTCGCCGGGTCCGTCGCCGACGAGTTCTCCACCAAGCTCGCGGAACGGATGGGCGCGCTCACGGTCGGGCGCGGCACCGACGACCGTGTCGACGTCGGACCGCTGATCGACGACATCCAACGCCACAAGGTTGCCGAGCTCGTCGAGGACGCCGTCGGGCAGGGCGCCCACGTCCTCGTCGGCGGCCACGCCCGCGACGGCGCCGGCTACTTCTTCGATCCCACCGTGCTCGCCGACGTGCCGGACGACGCGAAGCTGCTCAAGGAGGAGATCTTCGGTCCCGTCGCGCCGGTCAGGACCTTCTCCGATGAGGACGAGGCGATCGCGGCGGCCAACGACACCGAGTACGGCCTCGTCGCCTACGTGTTCACCCGTGACATCAAGCGCGCGCTGCGCGTCGTCGAGCGACTCGAGACCGGCATGATCGGGCTCAATCAGGGCATGGTGTCCAACGCGGCCGCGCCGTTCGGCGGGATCAAGCAGTCGGGTTTCGGCCGCGAGGGCGGACCCGAGGGGATCGAGGAGTACCTCGAGACGAAGTACGTCGCGATCAACGTGTAGCGGGGATAGGAGATAGAGCCCGCGAAACTGGCGGCTAACGCCGAATTTCCGACATCCAGCGGGTCTGCGCCCTGGGCGCTAGCTCAGCTCAGCTAACGAGCTGGCGCACGCCCCGGCGGACCGACGTTGCGCTCGCCTTGCGGTGCGTCTCGTCGGTGGACTTCCGCTGCTGCCCGCGGCGGTGGTCGAGTGGGAGTGGGCGCGCGCATTCGCACGCGGAGAGCTTCGGAATCGGGTGCTTCGGGTCGGAGCATGACGAGCCCGGCGCGCGCCGCTGATCGAGGTACGTGGCGAGCGGCCCTTCGCGGTCGATCGGCGCTCGGCTCTCCTTCAGCCCGAAGGGGAAGCGGGACTCCGACACGCGCGACATGAGCCGCGCAACGCATCTAACGGTGGCCGCGCTTCCCGCTGCCGGGGATCGCAACACGGATCGTCTTGCTGTTCGCTGTCCCCCCGGTCGGCGTGAAGGTCACCACGAGCACAACCGTGAGCCGGGCGCCTTTCCGGAGTAGCCGCTTTGCGGCTTGTCCCGGTTTGATCTGGAGCGTCACGGCGCCAGATCCGACGGAGGCGAGACTCGTGGCACCGTAGATGATTTTCGGAGCGGTGTTGCGATTGTGGAATCGGGTCGGCACCGTTGCCGTTCCGAGTGCTGTGACCCGTCCAGCCCCGGCGAGGATGATCGAGAACTTGATCGTTCCTGCCTGATTCGCCGATGGGGACGACGACACGTGAAACGCGTTTGAGATCGGTGCGAGCACATAGCCGATGGTCACCGAAGTTACGCCGGTCGAGTCTGCACCGATCGACGTGTTCAGCGCCGATGTGGCAAAGCCACTCGACCCGCCGCCCCCGCCCCCGCCGCCAGCCACGTCACACGAGGAGTCGCAACCACCACCACCGCCTCCGCCTCCGCCTCCGTAGACTCCTCCGCCGCCGCCACCACCGCCAGTCCCAGCGTTGTTTGCTCCACGTCCTCCCACGCCGAGAGCGCCGGCGCTGCCCAAAGCGCCGGCTTGACCAAGGGAGCCGCCCGCCATCGCCGTTCCGGCCCCGCCGCCGTTGTTGTATCCGTCTGTGCCGGACTGTCCGGCTGTCCCGGCGGATCCGCCGACGCCAGGTTGTGATACGCCGGCGCCCTGTCCCGTCCCACCGTCGCCACCGCCACCGGCAGCGACGACCAGTCTCGACGCCAGCGAACCGGGCGAAGACGTGGGGATAGTCCGAACGTCTGAGGCGCCACCGCCCCCACCACCAGCGACGCTGCCGTTCCCGCCCTGCCCTCCGCCGTTAAGCCACCGCTGCCACCAAAGGTGTCTCCGGCCCCGCCGTCGCCAGCCACCTCGACATACAGCACCTCGCCCGCCACAACCGGCAGATCCGCGGTGGCGACCGCACCGAACCCGCCGCCCAGCGGCGAGTACCCGCGCCCGCCGACCGCGACCACATGCACGGATGCCACGCCTGACGGAACGCTGAACGTCTGCTCCGCGCCCGTGGACGCAAACGAACACGTGACTGCGTTGCCCGCCTGCGAGCATCGAAGCGGAACGGCACCTGAAGCCGAGCCCACAGCCGCAACCGCGCAACAGCCTGCAACGGCGACCGTGATCCCTACCGAACGCAACACAGAGGGCCTCAGCATCGCGCCCCCGGCCGCATCCGCTTCGCTCCAGTCCATTGCGTTCACCCGGTTCCGTGCAATCTCACCCAGCGAATCGGACAGGAACCTACCCTGGGACCGCGGCGTTGATTGATCAAGCATGTCGAACGTGCGCGGATTCATGCCAGCGAGTGGTGTGCGATGCTCGATCGGGCGTCGGCTGCGCTTTGATCGAGCAGCAGTAGTCTCGTCCCAGCCGGCGCGTTCCAGGATGCCCTGCTGCGTTTAGCCCGATCCGGAAGCAGCGACCGGACAATGGCTGCTTCCGCCCGAGGGGTGGGCGCGAAGAGACAAACCCGGATCGAGATCGCCGCTACCCCACTGATCGAGAACCAGCACTCTGGTCCTCGCACAGCTCAGGACGGTTCCGGACCTGCCACTCGCTGCGGCTTGTAGTCCGATCCGACAGCGATCGGGGGATCCCGGCTAACAGGTCGCGGGTAGGTAGGTGTCGTTCGCCATGACAACACCGGCCCTTCGGGCTTTCTGCACCAATACCTCGTCCTCGTCCACTTCGAAGCCGATGAGTGCCAGCTTGAAGCTGACGACGCGGCGGACTTCGATCGCCAGCTGCGCCAGCCAGTCATCGAGCGGCTTGCGCCACGCCAACGAGCTACGTAGTCCATCCGCTCCAGTTTCAGAGCCACTCTCTGCTAGTCCATCAACCTGTAGCGGTGGCGAGGCCGGCGGGGGCGACGAGCCCGACGACTCGCGCAAGCCAGGCGGCGAACAGCGAGCGCGCGAGCGCGGTCATCTCCTGCTCGCGCTCGCTGATCCCGGCGAGAAGCCGCGATAGCGCCCCGGTGCCCATGATCCGCTCGAGGCTGTCCGCGTACGCGGGCACCGCGCCCCACTCCGTCGCGAGTGCGGCCCCCACCTCGAGGTGGAACTGCAATCCGTACGCGCGCTTGAACGAGAACGCCTGCTGCTCATACGCGTCCGAGCGGGCGAGCTGGACCGCGCCGGCGGGGAGCTCCCAGGTATCGGTGTGCCATTGCAGCGCTTGCAAGCGCGCCGGCGCGTGCGCGAACACGGGGTCCTTCGCGGCCGCCGCGGTCGTGATCACGTCGAGCACGCCGACCTCGGCCGCGGGCCCCGGCGCCACGCGCGCGCCGAGGCTCGAAGCCAGCAGTTGCGCGCCGAGGCAGATCCCCCAGTACGGCGCTCCGGCGTGGACGGCCTCGGCGATCAGGCGCTTCTCGGCCGTCAGCCACGGCAGCTCGTCGTCCTCGTAGGCGCCCATCGGGCCGCCCATCGCGATGATCCCGTCGAAGCGGCGCCAGTCGGGCAGCGACTCGCCCGCGTCGACCTCCACGCGCTCCAGCTGCGCGCCCCACGCGCGCAGCTCATCCTCGTAGGCGCCGGGCGGCTCGCACGCGACGTGCTGCAGCACCAGGATCCGAGCGGACCCGCCCGCGCCCGTCATCCGAGCCGCCCTCGCCCGGCCGCGCTAGGCGGCCGGCGCAGCCGCCTGCGACCGAAGGCGGCGGATCTCGTCCGCGTGGCCGCTCAACCGCTCGTGCGTGATCTCGCCGGACTCGATCAGCTCGAACGCGGTCTTCCCGAGCTCCTCGTAGGCGTGGCTGAGGTTGCGCTTGGTCTGAACCTCGTCGACGCCCTCCTTCGCCTTCGTCGCGGCCTGCTCAGCCGCGGCCTTCGCCTTGTCCAGGAATCCCATGTGCGTGTCCTCCTTGAGTGGGTGCCGTCGATTCGAAACCGAGGCGCGAGACTACGTGCCGCAGGCGCTCGCGACAAGTCGATCTGGACGAATCGTGTCGCTTTCGCTCCCCATTGGCGCGCACCTGTACCCTCATGTCTGACGTATGGCCTACGCCGAGCAGAGCCCCAGGATCGGATCCCGTCCAGCCGGGGGCCCGGCGATCAACGAGCACGCATCCGCGCTCGCCGATGAGTGGCGTCGGCTGACGCGCGCGGCCACCGCGGTTGCGTTGATCACCGCGCCGGCGTTCTTCCTCGTCCTCTACGACACCAACCACATGAACCTGGTGTTGGCGCTGATCGTCACAGCGTTTGCGGTCCTGGTCTTCCGCGGCCTGGTCGAGGTCGTAACGCGGAAGTTGATCCCGTCGCCGAGCCTGTACGGTGCCGACGAGAGCCTCAAGCATGAGGACATCGTCGCGCGCAGGCGCTACTGGTTCTGGCGCACGAAATTCCGACGCTGGCCGATTTACATCCTGATCGTTCTCGCGTTGCTGGCGTTCTGCCAGCTGCTGTTCGCGTTCGCCGGCGTGAGCGCCCCCTTCTTCCATCCGTTCGAGGGTCTGCGGCAGATCTTCCCGCCGGACACGCTCCCGCAGCTGGCGCTCGTGTTCATCCAGCTGCCGCTGCTGTTCTTCGTGAACTTCGCGATCTTCTTCGGGCCGTTCCTGTTCTTCGCGGTCCGCCAGATCCGCGGATACGAGCCGGGCGACGCGAGCTGGGGCGTGAAGATCGACGACGTCCGCGGTCAGGCGGAGGCCAAGGAGGAGATCACCCGCGTGATCACGCTGTGGCAGTCGGGCGAGGAGTTCGAGAAGGCGGGCGGTAAGCGCGAGCGCGGCCTGCTGTTCCTCGGCGCGCCCGGCACCGGCAAGACGATGATCTCGAAGGCGATCGCCACGAACTTCAACTGCCCGTTCGTGACGATCCCCGGATCCGGGTTCGCCGGGATGTTCATCGGCATGGACGCGATCACCGTCCAGTTCCTCGCGCACAAGGCGCGCAAGCTGGCGAAGAAGTGGGGCGGCCAGTGCATCGTGTTCATCGACGAGATCGACGCGGTCGGCATGCGGCGCGCGTCGCTCGGCAGCGGGATCGGGATGAGCGACGCCGCGACGGCGAGCATCCACGACATCTGCTTCTACGGACCGAACGGCTCGCTGACGCCCACCGGGGACCTCGTGATCGAATCGCGCGTTTGGCGCGATCGGCTGTTCGCCCAGCGCGCCGAGCCGGCGACCACGGGATACGCGACCTTCGTCGAGCGCGCGGGCGACAAGGTCCGCCGCTTCTATCCCGGTTTCGGCATGGGCGGCGGCAACGGCGGCCAGGCGCTCAACCAGCTGCTCGTCGTGATGGACGGAATCGACGAGCCGCCGATGATGCGCAAGTTCTTCACGAACCGCCTCAACACGTTCCTCGATTCGATGTTCGTGGTCCCGCGCAAGGTCGGACCGGTGTCGCTGCGGTTGCCGCCGCCGAAGCCGCGTGAGGAGCAGATCTATTTCATCGGCGCGTGCAACGTCCCGATCTCGCAGCTCGACCCGGCCCTCACCCGCGCCGGACGGATGGGACGCCACATCTGGTTCCGCACGCCGACCAAGGACGACCGGCTCGACATCTTCGACCTGTACCTCGGCAAGGTCGCACACGAGCCTGACCTCGACACCTACCGCCGCCGCGACGAGCTCGCGCGGATCACCAACGGGTACTCGCCGTCGATGATCGAGCAGTGCTGCTCGATGGCGCTGACGATCGCCCACTCCGAGGGCCGCCGCCAGTTCGGGTGGGGCGACATCGTCGAGGCGATGACGACGGTCGAGGCCGGAACGGCCCAGAACATCGAGTACATCCCGGAGGAGACGCGCGCGGTCGCGATCCACGAGGCCGGGCATGCCGCTGCCGGCCATGCATTCCTCGGCGATGACATCCAGTCCACGCGACTGTCGATCCGCAAGCGGGGTGGCTCGCTCGGCCACTACCAGGGCATGGAGAAGGACGAGCGCTTCTCGCACTTCCGCAGCCGCGTGATGGGCGGGCTGATCATGACGCTCGGCGCGATGGCCGCCGAGCACGTGTTCTACGGGGAGAACTCGCAGGGCGTCAGCGGTGACGTCGCGAGCGCCACCGCGACCGCCGCGGCCATGGTCGGAATGTGGGCGATGGGCGCCGATCCCGTCCACATCGACGGCAGCCTCGACGTCGAGGAGGACGTGCAACAGGTGCTCAAGCGGCTCGAGCGGATCGGAACGACGATCATGAACCGCGCGAACGGCGCGATGCCGATGATGCCTGACCCGATCAACTCCGTCCTCGGCGACCGGGACAAGCGCGCCGCGGCTGCACAGATCCTCGGTCAGGCGTACGTCAATGCCTATGCCCTGATCGCGTCGAACAGGCCGGCGGTCGAGCGGATTGCCGATACCCTGATCGAACGCAAGGAGATGCACGGCGACGAAGTCGTGGACATCCTCAACAGCGTCGGCCTGCGGCGGCCCGAGATCGACATGATGGACCCGAGCACATGGCCGACGGTCTGAACGACCGGCCTGAGATCGTGCGCGCGAGCGACGATCATGCCGCCCCCGCGCGCCTCGGGTCCGCAGTCAAGCTCGGACGCCGTGGCGGGCTCCCGCGCGAGCACTCCCCGCACTCGCACAAGTTCCGGGTCGCGATCGCGCTGCTCGTCGGGATCGCGATCGGTGCAATCGTCGTCGCCCTCGCTGCCCTCGGAGGCTCCGACAAGGCCACGGCGAACTTCGCGTGGTCAGCGTGGAAGCCGCCCGACACCAGCACGCAGGGCGCGCGCGAGATCGCCGACCACATCGCGCCGACGTACCGGATCTCGGCTGTCAACCAGCTCGACGTCGTGACGGTCGTCAACCTCTCCAGCCCGTCCGCGAACACCAGCACGAGCGGCTCGCCGGGCGGCCTCCAGGTCGCCGTGCGCCAGGACCCGACCACGAGCCAGGTGTCGCTGCTCGGCGGCGACACGATCGCGTACAACCTCTGCGGGATCGGCACGACGAACTGCGCGATCGGGACCGGCACCCCGTCGGCCGAGCGCCTCTTGCTGCTCAAGCGTGAGGCGCTCGAGCTCGCCCTGTACACGTTGAAGTACGTCCACGGCGTTCAGAACGTCGTCGCGATCCTCCCGCCCGGCCACACGGTGCAGACGAGCACGCTGACGCGCAAGCCGCCGTCGCCGAATGCCAAGAGCACCTCCAAGCCGGTCGACATCGCCCTGCTGTTCCTGCGGGGCGAGCTGAAGCCGTGGCTCGATCGGCCGCTGAGCGACACCTTCCCCGAGCAGTTCCCGCCGATGGTGCCCGAGCTCGGCCGCTGGAGCCAGACCGAGGAGGCCGGACTCGTCTCGCAAATCGCCGCGAGTGGCCTGTTCACCGAGAAGCTCGTCCAGGCGCAGGACGGCAGCAACCTCATCGTCTTGGATCCGCAGCCGCCGCAGTAGGCGCCGCCGGCCCGTACCCGTCGCAGCGGAGCACGGGCAGCCGCGGGTACTTCGGGAAGCGCTCGGGCTCGTCCTTCGCGCGCTCGCACAGCGAGAAGACCGAGCCGCGCGTCGTGCGGACGAGCCGCTGATGGCGGCAGGCGGCGCACAGGCCGGCGGGCGGTTGCTCGAACATTCGCCTATGCCACCTGGTCCCGGGTCAACATCACATCCCGAGCGTCCGATCGAAATCGAGAGCTAATCGGGTTGCCGGAGGTAGGAAACCAGCCTCACCGCGTCAGTTCTTCGAGCGCGAGCACGAACGATGTGTACGGCCGCCCGGTGACCTCCCGGAGGGCCACCTCGCACGTGCGATTGCTCGTCAGGCAGGCATCGTAGGTCTGGCCCTCGAGCTCGTGCGCCAGGTCCCGGAGGGCTGAGCGCGGCAGCTCGGGATGGAGCCAGCCGCGGTCACCGGCCATCCCGCAGCAGCCGCTCGACGCCGGCACGACGACATCGTCGGTGATCGCCGACGCGATCGCCTCGAGCTTGCGTGCCAGCCCGAGGTGCGTCGCCGAGCACGTCGGGTGCACGACGACGCGACCCAGCTTGCGCCTGATCTGCAGGCGCTCGAGCAGGCGATCGTGGACCCATGCGATCGAGTCGAGGATTTCGACTCCCGCAGGCGCAACCTCCGCGATCAGGCCATGGCTGCAGGAGCTCGCGTCGACGACGACCGGCAGCGCGCCCGCGTCGCTCCAGCGCGCGAGCGCCGCCGCGATCCGCTGCGCCATCAGCTCGTGCCCGCGAGCGAACCCCTTCGAGCTCCAGGGCGTCCCGCAGCAGTGTCCGCCGACATCGTCCGGGATCCAGACCGGGAGGCCGGCGCGGCGCGAGATCGCCACCAGCGCGTCGGGCACCGTCGGATGCTCGTCGCGCTCAGATCCGTTGCCGAAGATCCGGTTGATGCAGGCCGGCATGTAGACGGCCGCCGCGCCCTCTCTGACCGTGAACGGCAGCTGCGCCGGCGCCGCCGGCGGGATGTTGCGGCGCCACGCGCGGGCCGCCGGCCGACCGACCCGCAGGCTGCCGCGTGCGAACCGCTCGGCAAGCTCGTAGCGCCGCGCCACCGCGGCCGCTGCGCGCTCGGCCTGCTCTCCGTGCTCCGCGCGGCGAAGGCCCTTGACGAGCGCGCCGGTGTCGATCGCGACCGGACACGCGCGCATGCACGAGCCATCGACCGCGCACGTGTCGATCCCTTCATGCTGGTATTGCTCGAGCAGTGTCTCGAGCACCGGCGAGCCCGGCAGCTGGCGCGCCATCTCGCGCCGCACCGCGATCCGCTGGCGGGGCGTCGTCGTCACGTTGCGCGATGGGCACACGGGCTCGCAGAAGCCGCACTCGATGCACTTCGTCGCGACCTCCTCGATCTCTGGGATCGACTTGAGGTTGCGCAGATGCACGCCCGGATCCCGGTTGAGCACGACCCCGGGCGCGAGGATCCCGTCGGGATCCGCGAGTTGTTTGATCCGCCACATCATCTCCGTCGCCTTGCGCCCCCACTCGCGCTCGACGAAGGGGGCCATGTTGAGCCCGGTCCCGTGCTCCGCCTTCAACGACCCGTCGTAGGTGCCCACGATCATTTCGGTCAGCTCGTGCACGAACGCGTCGTAGCGGTCGAGGTCGGCCGGCTCGCCGAAGTTCGGCGTGAGCAGGAAGTGGAGGTTGCCCGCCGAGGCGTGCCCTGCCAGGCCGGGCAGGAAACCGTGCTTGCTGAGCAGTGCCTGCAGGTCCTTGGCGGCCTCCGCCACCCTTGCCGGCGGGACGCACACGTCCTCGATGATCAGCTGCACGCCGGGCGGCCGCACCGCCGCGAGCAGGCCCTGCATCCCCTCGCGCACGCGCCACACCATCTCGATCTCCTCGGCGTCGCGCGTAAACGCGGGCGGGTCGATCGTGGTCCGCGCCTGGAGGATCTCGAGCGCAGCACGCTCGGGCGCATCGAGTGCATCCGGCTCCTCCGCGCGGAACTCGACGAGCAGCGCGGCCGACGTGAGCGGCAGCTCCTTCCAGCGCTCCGGCGTGCCCGGCATGTTCCACGCCGCGGCGATCAGCGTCGGCG
Source organism: Solirubrobacteraceae bacterium (assembly GCA_035524415.1). Lineage (GTDB taxonomy): Bacteria > Actinomycetota > Thermoleophilia > Solirubrobacterales > Solirubrobacteraceae > Palsa-465. The sequence goes on from DATKOY010000144.1 coordinate 30,641, forward strand.
CGACCATCAGCTCGGTCGCGGTCGCGCCGGCCGCGACGAGCGGCGCAACTGCCTCGGCCGCCGCGTCGACGTCCTCGAAGAACACGAGCGCGATCGTGGTGTGGCGCCCGAGCGGGACCGTGTCGAACACGGCCTCGGCGAGGAACGCGAGCGTCCCCTCGGAGCCGATCACGAGCCGGCGGAAGATCTCGAGCGGGGTGTCGGCGTCGAGAAACGCGCACAGCCGGTAGCCGGTCGTATTCTTGATCTCGAACTTGCGCCGGACCCGCTCCGCGAGCTCTGCGTCGGCCCGCAACTCGTCGCGGATCTCGATGAGGCCCGTCGCGAGCCCGGGCGCAGCGGCCGCAAACCGCGCCTCGGCGTCGGGAGCCGCGGTGTCGATCACGGCGCCGCTCGGCAGGACGAGCGTCATCGAGCGAACGGTCCGGTAGGAGTCCGCCACGACGCCGCAGCGCATGCCCCCGGAGTTGTTCGCGACGACACCGCCGACGCAGGCGATGTCGATGCTCGCCGGATCAGGCCCGAGCTTGCGGTCGTGGCGGGCGAGCAACCGGTTGACATGGCCGAGCACGATCCCCGGCTGCGCGCGCACCTGCGCGCCGCCGTCGAGCACCTGCGCCCGCTGCCAGTGGCGGCGGACGTCGACGAGCACCGAGTCCGTCTGGGATTGGCCGTTCAGCGACGTCCCGCCGGCGCGGAACACGAGCGGAGTGCCGGTGCGCCGGGCGAACGCCATCAGCCCGACGACGTCGTCGATGTCGTGCGGCATCGCGATCGCCTTCGGGATCAGCCGGTACGGGCTCGCGTCGGAGGCGTACTTGACGAGGTCGATCGCGCGGGTCAGGACCCGGTCGGCGCCGAGCGCCGCGATCACGTCCGCGCGCAGCGACTCCGGCGTGCCGGCGGCGACCCACTCCGGGGCCCGGTCGCCCGAGGGCTGCGGGCGTTCGGGAGCGATCCGTGCCGGATCGGGGCGCAGCAGGCGCGTGATCGCGCTCAGTCGAACCACATCCCCGACGCGACCCGTGCCTGCACGAGCCGCGGTCCGTCGCTCACGGCGATGTCCTCACGCAGCGCCTGCGCGAGCGCCGACGGATCGGGGGTCGCTGTGCCCGTGACGGTCCGCCGGATCGCGTGCCGTCCTCGGGGAGCTCGGCGAGCATCGGCAGCTCGGTCGATCCCGGGTTGCCGAAGATCGTCGTCATCCCGTGGGCGCGGAACAGCTCGAATGTCGCTTCGCGAACGGTCGGCATCGGTGGCGCGTCTCCTCCTCGGTGGGCGTCGAGACCCTACAGCGCCGCGAGCACTTCGGTGGCCGCCCGCTCGCCGGAACGCACGGCGCCGTCCATGTACCCGTTCCAGTAGTCCGAGGTCTCAGTGCCCGCCCAGTGGATCCGCCCGACCGGCCGGCGCAGGCGCGCGCCGTACGCGTACAGCGCGCCGACGGCCGGGATCCCGACCGGGCACCCGCGCGTCCACCGCTCGGCCGCCCAGGTCGTCTCGAAGAACCCCTTCGGGCTGCGTGCGCGCGGGCCGAAGAACGTCGCAAACTGATCGAGCACCTGCGCGCGGCGGGCCGCCGGGGACAGCGCGTTGTACGCGCGCGCGGCATCGCCGCCGACGAATCCGAACACGACTCCCGGCCGTCCGTTCGGCGGCGAGTCATCGAACGTCGCGCTCACCGGGCCACTCGCCGAGAAGGCCTGCCCGGTGAGGCCCTGATCGCGCCAGAACGGGCGGTCATAGACCGCCGCGACCTTCGTCAGCGTCCCCTGGCCGTAGCGCTGGGTCAGCTGGTCACGCTCGAACGGGAGGATCGGCTCGTAGTCGATCCTTCCGGCCAGCGCCGGCGGGATCGCGACGATCACGTGCTTCGCCTTGACCGTGAGCCTGTCGGAGATGACCGCGACGCCTGACGACGCGTGCGTGATGGTCCGTACCGGGGTTGACAGGACGACCCGTGTCGACAGTTGCGTTGCCACCCGCAGCGCGATCGTCTGCGAGCCGCCGATGAACCGCGACTGCTGTGCGCCGCCGCGTGTGTCGAAGTTGCGCTCGAACGTCCCCGCGTGCTGAGCGTTGCCGGAGGACGCGACGTAGAAGAGCACGAACAGCAGCGACAGTTCGCGCGGCTCGGCGCCGAAGATCGGCCGCGTGGCGACCGGCAGCAGCTCCCTGAATCGCGGCGTGACCGCGACCTGGCTGGCGATCCATGTCTCGAGTGTCTGGCCGTCCCACGCAGCGGCGTTCGCCGCCTTCCACGGTGCGGACACCGGCACGGACTTTGACAGCTCGTCGAGCTTGGAGACGACCACCGCGAGGTCGGGCAGCGCGAGCGGGTCGGGCGGCGCCGTTCCGGTCGGTCCCCTGTCGCTCCAGGTGATTCGCTGACCGTCGGCGATGTACACGTTCTGGCCGGTGTCGTACGTGGGGAACGTCCCGACGCCGACGGACTTCGCGAGCGCGAGCACGCGGTCCTGCGTCGGGCCGACGAACGTGCCGCCCCGCTCGGAGACATGGCCGCCACCGAGATCGTGGTTCCACACGCGGCCGCCGACGCGGTCGCGCGCCTCGAGCACGAGCACCGACTTGCCCGCCTGCGCGATCCTCCGCGCCGCGGTGAGACCCGCGAACCCGGCACCGACGACGACGACGTCGGCGGCGTTCAGCGAGCGTGAGGTGGCGCGCGTGCGCTTCGTCGTCGCCTCCGCAGCAGCGGGCAGCGACAGGGCAGCGCCGCCCGCGGCGGCCCCGGCGACGAAGCGCCGGCGCGTGATCGTATCTGTGCTCATCGATTTGAGACCTCCTCGAGCGTCGGGGTTCGCAGCGCGAACGCATCCGCTGCGTCGAGATCAAAGTCGCCGTAATCGGAGCCGAGGCCGGTCGCGACGAGCGCGGCGGCCGCCGCGCCGAGCACCGCTGCGTCGCGTGGGCTTCGGCCCAGCGAGATCCCGCGCAGGAAGCCCGCCGAGAAGGCGTCGCCGCACCCCGTCGTGTCGATGACGTCGACGGCAAATGCGGGGACGCGCTCGGCGTTGTCCGCGTCGACGACGACCACGCCTTTGGCGCCGCACGTGGCCGCGACGCAGCCGATGCCGCGCTCGAGCAGCGCTCGTGCGCCGTCGATCACGTCATCCGTGCCCGTGAGCCCGAGCGCCTGCTCCTCGTTGGGCAGGAAGTAGTCGAGGTGCGCGAACGCAGGGGCGATCCAGTCGAGGATCGCTCCCGCCTGCTCATTCGGCGCGAGCAGGTCGGCGGACGTGGTCGTGCCGTGCTCGCGCGCGTGCGCGAGGATCGCGGCTGCCTGCTCGCCGCCGATGAACTCCGGAGCCCCGAGGTGCAGGTGCGTCGCCTGCGCGATCAGCTCGCGGGGGGCGTCGGCGGATGTGTACGTCGCGTTGGCGCCGACGACGTGGAACGCCGGGCGCGAGCCGTCCGGGCGGATCGGCAGGACGCTTGCGGAGGTCTGCACGCCGTCGCGGCGGACCAGGTGCGTGGTGTCGACCTCGTGGCGCCCGAGCAGGTCGATCAGGACGTCGCCGAGCGCGTCGGCGCCGATCGCGCCGGCGCTGTGCACCTGCGCGCCGAGCTTCGCGAGCGTGATCGCGGTGCCGCCCGCCGTCCCGGCTGCGGTGATCGCGATCTGCTCGACGAGTTGGCCGCCCTGGCCCTCGGGGATTGCGGTCACAGGCCGGACGAGCACATCGACGACGTGCACGCCGAGCGCCACGACGGTCATCCGGGGCGGCGCGTCCGTCATCGCGTGACGGCGTGCGTCGTGCCGTAGCCGCGATCGATGACGGCGTTCAGGAAGGCCTGCTGCTGGCGGTCGTCGAGCGTCCGCGGAATCCCGATCGCGGCGGCCCGCCAGTACAGCTCGGATGCCCACTCGAGCAGCTGCGCGTGCCCGACGGCTGCGTCGAGGTCCGGGCCGTGCGCGATCGTGCCGTGGTTGGCGAGCAGCGCCGCGCTGCGACCCTCGAGCGCATCCAGGGTCCGGTGCGCGAGTTCGGCAGTGCCGAACGTCGCGTACGGGGCCACGCGGATCGCGCCTCCGAGCGCGAGCATCTGGTAGTGGACGACCGGCAGCTCGTCGAGCACGAGCGACAGTGCGGTCCCGATCGGCGCGTGCGTGTGGACGACGGCGCCGGTGACGTAACGGTTGTAGATGCCGAGGTGCAGCTCGAGCTCTGACGTCGGCGCGAACGGTCCGTCGAGCTGGTTCCCGGCGAGGTCGACGACCGCGACGTCCGCGGCCTCGATCTGCTCGAGCACGGCGCCGGTGGGTGTGACAGCGACAAGCTCTCCGCACCGCTCAGAGACGTTGCCGGCTGTTCCGAGTACGAGCCGCAGCGAGGCGAGCCGGCGCGCGGCGGCAGCGACGCGCTCTCGTTCCCTTTGCAATCGCACCGGACCGACGATAACATGAACTCAAGCTCAAGTTCAGAACCGGTTGGGGGGTCACGGTTGACCGACGCGCGTGACGATCTCGAAGGCAAGCTGCGCAACGTTCCCACTCAGGCGCGCAGCCGCAGGCGGCTGCGGCGCGTCCTCGACGCGGCCGACGCGCTGCTCGCCGCCGAGGGCGCGGACGCGTTTACGACCAGGGCCGTCGCCCGGTTCGCGGGCGTTCCAGTCGGGTCGGTCTACCACTACTTTCCCGACAAGGATGCGATCGCCGAGGCCCTCGCCGTCCGCTACTGGAGCGACTTCGAGGATCTCGTCGCGGGCGTCGCCGAGGCCGACGAGCAGCAGCCGTTCGAGGACCCCGGCGCGGCGGTGCTCGACGTGCTCGCCGCCGGCTTCCGGGCGCGGCCCGGCTTCCTCGCGCTGTGGTACGGCGGCCTGCGGACCGAGCGGCTGCGCGACGCGACCCGGCCCACGCGCATTGCGATTGGCCGCTCGATCGAGCGGATCCTCGCGGTCCACTGGCCGCAGGCGTCCAGCGAGCGGCGCGTCGAGGCTGCGCGGATGGTCGTGCTCGCCGGCGACGGCCTGCTGCGTGAGGCGTTCCGGCTGGATCTGGCCGGCGACGAGACCCTGCTGGCCGAGAGCGCGCTGATGCTCGACGCCTACCTCGACGCGCGACTCGGCTGACCGCCCGCGCCCGCGTCGGCCCCCCGCCGGCGTCGGTCGCTCGGCGCGGTGAATGCCGATTCACCGCCACCAGTGGGCGGTGAATCGGCATTCATCTCTGCCGTTCGTCAGGCGGCGACCGGCGTCTTGTCCGAGTAGGTCTCGCCGCGCTCGGCCTTCTCGACGAGCGAGGCCGGCGGCTCGAACCGCTCGCCGTACGTGGCCGCGAGCTCGCGGGCCCGCGCGACGAACGACGCCGGCCCGCGGTCGTGACCGGCGTGCTCGTACTGGTTGATGTACTGGAGCACGCCGCCGGTCCAGCCGGGGAAGCCGATCCCGAGGATCGAGCCGATGTTCGCGTCGGCGACCGACTCGATCACGCCCTCGTCGAGGCACTTGACCGTCTCGATCGACTCGATGAACAGCATCCGCTCCTCGAGGTCGGTGAGGTCGATCGAGCTCGGGTCCTCGACGGACGGGAATGCATCGCGCAACCCGCCCCAGAGGCCGACCCGCCTGCCGTCGGCGTACTCGTAGAAGCCGCGACCCTCGAGCCGGCCGGGCCGGTCGAATTCATCGAGCATCCGGTCGATCACCTGCTCGGACGGGTGCGCATCCCAGCCGGTGCTGGCCGCGTCCGATGCCGCCTTGGCGGCGTTGCGGATCTTCCGCATGAGCTTCATGTTGAGCTCGTCGGAGAGCTGGAGCACGGGCGCCGGGTAGCCGGCCTGGCTCGACGCCTGCTCGATCGACGGCGCGGGCACGCCCTCGGTCAGCATCGCGATCCCCTCGTTGATGAACGTGCCGATCACGCGGCTTGTGAAGAAGCCGCGGCTGTCGTTGACGACGATCGGGGTCTTCTTGATCTGCTTGGCCACGTCGAGCGCGCGATACAGCGTCTCCTCGCTGGACTTCTCGCCCTTGATGATCTCGAGCAGCGGCATCTTGTCGACCGGGCTGAAGAAGTGCAGCCCGATGAAGTCATCCGGCCGGGTCACGTGCTCGGCGAGCCCGCTGATCGGGAGCGTCGACGTGTTCGAGCCGAGCAGCGCGTCGGGGTCGAGATGAGGCTCGATCTCCGCGAACACCTGCGCCTTGACGTTCGGATCCTCGAACACCGCCTCGATCACGAGGTCGGCTCCCGCCGCGTCCGCGGGGTTGTCGGTCGGCGTGATCTTCGCGAGCAGCGCATCGCCCTGCTCCTGGGTCGAGCGGGCGCGTTCGACGGCCTTCGCGACCAGCTTCTCGGAATACCCCTTGCCTCTTTGGGCGGCCTCGAGGCTGACGTCCTTGAGGACGACCTCGATGCCCGCCTTCGCGCACACGTACGCGATCGCCGCGCCCATCATCCCGGCGCCGAGGACGACCACCTTCGTCGCGCTGAAGGCCTCGATCGACTCGGGACGGCCGCGGTCGCCGCTGGCCGCCTGCATGTCGAAGAAGAACGCCTGGATCATGTTCTTCGCGACCTGGCCGGTGACGAGGTCGACGAAGTAGCGGCCCTCGATCTCGATCGCGTTGTCGAAGTCGACCTGGGCCGATTCGACGGCCACCGCCATGATGTGGTGCGGCGCGGGGTAGTTGGCGCCCTTGATCTGCTTGCGTAGGTTGGCCGGGAACGCCGGCAGGTTCATCGCGAGCGCCGGCGTGCTCGGGGTGCCACCCGGGATCTTGTACTTCTCGCCGTCCCATGGCTGCTTCGCCTCAGGGTTCTCGGCGATCCACTGCTTCGCCGCCGGGATCAGGTCCTCGCGCGTCGGGACGATCGCATCGACGACGCCGAGCTCCTTCGCTTGCGCGGGGCGCAGCCGCTGGCCCTGGAGCAGCAGTTGCATCAGCGCGCTTGCGATCCCGAGCATGCGGACCGTGCGCACGACGCCGCCGGCGCCGGGGAGCAGGCCGAGCTGCACCTCCGGGAAGCCGACGACCGCCTTGGAATCGTCGACGACCACGCGGTGATGACACGCGAGCGCGATCTCGAAACCGCCGCCGAGGGCGGCGCCGTTGATCGCCGCGACCACGGGCTTGCCGAGCGTCTCCAGACGGCGGAGCTGGCGCTTGACCTCGCGGAGCCCCTGGGCGATGTCCTGAGCCTGGTCCTTGCGCACCGCGAGCAGATCGTGCAGATCGCCACCGGCGAAGAACGTCGACTTCGCCGAGGTGATGATGACGCCGGTGATCTCGTCGCGCTCGGCCTCGAGCCGCTCGACCGTGGCGGCCATCGACGCCGCGTAAGCGGCGTTCATCGTGTTGGCGGACTGATCCGGGTCGTCGAGCGTCAGGACGACGATGCCGTCGTCGCCCTTCTCCCAGCGGATCGTTTTGCTTTCAGCCATGACTAGATCGCCTCCACGACGGTCGCAATTCCCATGCCGCCGCCGACGCACAGCGTGGCGAGGCCGTACTTCCCTCCGGTCCGGTGCAGCTCGTCGATCAGCGTGCCGAGGATCATCGCCCCGGTCGCGCCGAGCGGGTGACCCATCGCGATCGCACCGCCGTTGACGTTGACCTTCTCCATGTCGAGACCCATGTCCCGGACGAACCGCAGCACAACGGCGGCGAACGCCTCGTTGATCTCGACGAGGTCGAGGTCCTCGACGGTGAGGCCTGCCTTCTCGAGCGCCTTGCGGCTCGCGGGCGCGGGCCCGGTGAGCATGATCGTCGGATCGGCGCCGGACAGGGCCGTCGCCAGGATCCGCGCCCTCGGCTTCATCCCGAGCTCGTTGCCGATCCGCTCGTTGCCGATCGTGACCAGCGCGGCGCCGTCGACGATGCCGGACGAGTTGCCGGGCGTGTGGACGTGGTTGATCTTCTCGACCCAGTGGTACTTCTGCAGCGCGACCGAGTCAAAGCCGCCCATCTCCCCCATCGCTGCAAACGACGGCTTGAGTCCCGCGAGCGTCTCGACGGTCGTCCCCGCTCGGACGTGCTCATCATGATCGAGGATCACGTTGTCGTTGATGTCGACGACCGGGATGACGGACTCCTTGAAGCGCCCGTCGGCCTGGGCTGCCGATGCCCGCTCCTGCGAGCGGGCGGCGTACGCGTCGACGTCCTCGCGGCTGAACTCCTCGATCGTGGCGATCAGGTCGGCGCTGATGCCCTGGGGGACGAAGTACGTGTCGTAGTTGGTCTCGGGATCCATCGCCCACGCGCCGCCGTCGGAGCCCATCGGCACGCGTGACATCGACTCGACGCCGCCGGCGAACACGAGGTCCTCCCAGCCTGAGGCGACCTTCTGGGCGGCGACGTTGACCGCATCGAGGCCCGAGGCGCAGAACCTGTTGATCTGCAGGCCGGCGACCGTGTCCGGCAGGCCCGCCTTGATCGCCGCGGTCTTCGCGATGTCCGCACCCTGATCGCCAACCGGCGAGACGCAGCCGAGCACGACGTCATCGACCCGGTTTGCGTCGAGATCCCCGTGGCGGGCGAGCGTTTCGTGCATCAGCCCGACCACGAGATCGACCGGCTTGACCGTGTGCAGCGACCCGTTCACCTTGCCGCGCCCTCGCGGCGTGCGGATCGCATCGAAGACCAGCGCCTCTGTGCTGCTCATGCGTGTGTGCTCCTCGTAGAATCGATCTAGACCGCCAACCTGCACGATCGTAGCAATGTAATTGGCAGGCGGCCAATAACGTCTGGGCGGATGTGGTCGCCCGCCGGCGGAGGACCGCGCCGCGAGCGACCGTCGTCACGCCTGCATCGCTATACTTTCTGAAGTGACGACATTCAGGCGCCTGCTCGGCTTCTTGCGGCCCTATCGAAGGGCCGTCGCACTGTCGTTCGCGCTCGCCTTCGGCGCGATGGGCGCCACCGTCCTGATCCCGTACCTCACCGGTCGGGCGATCGACGCGATCCGCGGCCAGCATCAGCACACGCTGATCGGCTGGGCGATCGCGATCGCAATCGCCGGCCTCGCGCGGCTCGCGCTGAGCATCGCGCGGCGGCTTGTCGCGGGACGGGTGTCGCTCGGCGTCGAGCTCGACATGCGCAACCGGCTGTACGGACACCTGCAGCGGCTCGAGCTGTCGTTCTTCGACCGGCAGCAGACGGGTCAGCTCATGTCCCGCGCGACCGTCGACCTCCAGGCGGTGCGGTTCTTCCTCGGCTACGGACTCATCTTCATCGGCCAGTCGCTGCTGACGATCGTGCTCGCCGGGGCGGCGATGTTCGTCCTGCAGCCGGGCCTCGCGGCGCTCGCGCTCGCGCCCGTGCCGTTCGTGGTCGTGATCGCGTTTCGCTACGGCCGGCGCTCACGGCCGGCGCTGCAGGAGGTTCAGCAGCGGATCGCGGAGCTGACGGCGGACGTCGAGGAGAACATCTCGGGCGTGCGCGTCGTGAAGGCGTTTGCGCAGGAGAACCGACAGCTCGACCGTTTCCGCCACTCGACCGCGAGGGTGTTCGACCAGGCGATCTACGCGACGAAGATCCAGGCTCGGTACGGCCCGATGATCAGTTTCGTGCCCAACGTCGGGCTGGCGCTGATCCTGTTCGTCGGCGGCCGGCAGGTGATGGACGGGACGATCACCGTCGGCCAGTTCACCGCCTTCTACGCGTACCTGTTGATGCTGATCTCGCCGATGCGGACACTCGGCTACATGCTCGGGGCGGCGCAGCGGGCGACGGCCTCGGGCGCTCGGATCTTCCAGGTGCTCGACCGCGTACCGAGCATGGCCAGCGACGAGCACGCACCGCCGCTTCCGGCGGGGCCAGGCCGGGTGTCGTTCGCGGACGTGACGCTCACGTTCGACGGCGCGACGCGGCCCGCGCTCCGGCACATCGACCTCGACCTCGAGCCCGGGCGGACAGTCGCGCTCGTCGGCGCGATGGGCTCGGGCAAGACCGCGCTCGTATCGCTGCTGCCGCGGCTCTACGACGTCAGCTCGGGCGCGGTCACGATCGACGGGGCCGACGTCCGCGACGTCGATCTCGTCAGCCTCCGGCGCGAGATCGCGGTCGTCAACGACGATCCGTTCCTGTTCTCCGCCACCGTCCACGACAACATCGCCTACGCGCGGCCGGATGCCACTCGCGAGGAGATCGTCGGCGCTGCGCGGGTCGCTCAGGCCGACGCGTTCATCGAGTCGCTCCCGCAGGGCTACGACACGCTCGTCGGCGAGCGCGGCCTTACGCTGTCGGGCGGGCAGCGCCAGCGGCTGGCGATCGCGCGCGCGATTCTCGCGGACCCGCGGATCCTGATCCTCGACGACGCCACGTCGTCCGTCGACGCCTCCACCGAGGCCGAGATCAAGCTCGCGCTGCGCGAGGTGATGGCTGGACGCACGACGTTCGTGATCGCCCACCGCCTCTCGACGATTGCGCTCGCCGACGAGATCGTCGTGCTCGAGGACGGCGCGCTCGCCGCGTACGGCACCCACGACGACCTGGTCGAGCGCTCCGAGCTGTACCGCGAGATCGTCGAGAAGGGGATGCCCGATCAGGTCTTCATCACGCGCAAGCCGCTCGAAGCGCAGGTCGTGGGGCTGTGAGGCTTCGCGCAGCAGAGATCCAGCGCCGGCTGCACCAGACGGCCGGTCGCGGACGCAAGGTCCGCGGCCTGACGCAACTGCTTGCGCCATATCGCTGGCGGGTGATCGCGATGTTCGTCTCGCTGCTCGCGGCGACGGCCGCGGCGCTCGCGCCGGCGCCGCTCGCGAAGCTCGCGATCGACAACGGCATCCGCCGTCACGACGTCGCGACGCTCGATTGGATCGTTGCGGCGTTCCTGGCGAGCGCGGTGATCTACGCGGTCGCCACATACGCGCAGACGTACCTCGTCGGCTGGGTCGGGCAGCGCGCCCTCCAGGACCTGCGTGTGCAACTGTTCGAGCACCTGCAATCGCTGTCGATCGGGTTCTACTCGCGCAACCGCGCAGGCGTCATCATCTCGCGCCTCACGAACGACGTCGAAGCGCTCGACCAGCTCGTCTCCGACGGGATCGCGACCCTGTTCCAGTCCACTCTCACGCTGATCGGCGTGGTCGTGATCCTGTTCGTGATGGATCCTCAGCTCGCGCTCCTGACCTTCCTGGTGCTGCCGCTGCTCGCGCTCGGCGCGCTCGCCTTCAGGATCGCCTCCGCCGACGCGTACCGCGCGACACGCGAGAAGATCGCATGGATCACCGGCTACCTGCAGGAAACGCTGTCGGGGATCCGGGTGGTCCGCGCGTTCGGGCAGGAGCCGCGCCACATCGAGCGGTTCGGCGAGCTCAATGACGAGAACCGCGACGCGAACATGAAGACCGTCTACCTGAACGCCGCATATTTCCCCGGCGTCGAGCTGCTGTCGGCGCTCGTGACGGTTGAGATCCTCGTGATCGGCGGGATCGCGGCGATCAACGGCCACACCTCGACCGGGGTGGTGTTTGCGTTCATCGCGGCGCTCAACAACTTCTTCGACCCGATCCAGCAGCTTTCACAGCTGTACACGACCTACCAGTCGGGCATGGCCGCGCTCGACAAGATCTTCGAGCTCCTTGACGAGGAGCCGGAGCTGGCCGATGCCCCGGATGCGATCGAGCTGCCACAGCTCCGCGGTGAGCTTCGCTTCGAGGCGGTCTCGTTCCGGTACGGCGCCGGCGAGGACGACGGCGGCTGGGCGTTGCGCGACGTCGACCTCGTCATCCCTCCAGGTCAGACCGTCGCGCTCGTCGGCGCGACGGGAGCCGGCAAGTCGACGTTCGCCAAGCTCGTCGCGCGTTTTTACGATCCGACCTCGGGCCGGATCCGCGTCGACGGTCACGACCTGCGCGCGATCCGCGCCCGTTCGCTGCGCTCACAGATGGGGATCGTCCCGCAAGAGGCGTTCCTCTTCAGCGGGACGGTTCGCGAGAACATCGCGTTCGGCCGCCCGGACGCCTCGGATGAGGAGATCGCACACGCGGCCCGCGCGGTCGGCGCTCACACCTTCATCTCCGCGCTCGAGCACGGCTACGGCACCCAGGTCGGCGAGCGCGGCGTCCAACTCTCGGCCGGCCAGCGCCAGCTACTCGCGTTCGCCCGCGCGCTCGTCGCCGACCCGAGGATCCTGGTCCTCGACGAGGCGACCTCGAACGTCGACGTGCACACCGAGAGCCTGATCGAGCAGGGACTCCGGCGGCTCGTCGCCGGCCGGACCGCGATCATCATCGCGCACCGCCTCTCGACCATCCGACATGCGGGGCGGATCATCGTGCTCGAGCACGGACAGGTCGTCGAGCAGGGCACGCACGACGAGCTGCTCGACGCACGCGGCCGGTACTGGCAGCTCTATCGCGACTGGGCGGACCAGGCGGCGGCGTAGCGCACGATGGCGCAGATCACCGTCAGCGGTCTCGCGATCACCGCGATCAAGGGCACGCGCCTGCGCGCCGTCGACGCAATCGACCTCGACGCGGGCGGCGCGCGCGGCAACCGCGCGTTCTTCGTGATCGACGACCGCGGACGGATGGTCAGCGGCAAGCAATTAGGCCGCCTGCAGTCGGTGATCGCCGAGTACTCGCCGGACGACCGGCGCCTCGAGCTGATGTTCCCGGACGGCTCATCTCTCGACGGCGCCGTGTACGAGGGCGCTCCCGTCAGCGTGCGGTTCTTCTCGCGCACGCTCGAGAGCCGGCTCGTCCCCGGATTGTGGTCTGAGGCGCTCTCGGCGCACGCCGGGCAGTCCTTGCGACTCGTCCACGGCCCCGGCGCCGTCGACCGCGGCGCGACCGGCGCCGCATCACTCATCTCACGCGCCTCGCTCGCGCGACTCGCGGTCGCCGGCGGCAGAGACGCGGTCGATGTCCGACGCTTCCGGATGCTGATCGAGATCGACGGGGTGGGCCCGCATGACGAGGACACATGGGTCGGGCGCACGGTTCGGATCGGCGAGGCCATCGTGCGCTTCAACGGGCACGTCGGTCGCTGTCTGTTCACCAGCCGTCACCCCGAGACCGGCGAGGTCGACCTGCCGACGCTCGACATCCTGCGCAACTACAGGGGCGAGGTCCCGAGCACCGAGCCGCTGCCGTTCGGGATCTACGGCGAGGTGTTCGCGGCCGGCGCGGTGCGCGTCGGCGACGCGGTCGTGCCGGCCGATTAGCGGCTGAGCGGCAAATCCGTCTACCCTTGGCGCGCATGAGCGAGCAGCGCGTCCGGGTCGAGCTCGAGGATCACGTCGCGGTCGTGACGCTCGCGCGCCCGGACAAGCACAACGCGCTCGACCTGCCGATGTTCGAGGGGATCATCGGCGCCGCCGAGCGCATGCGCGAGGAGCCGGGCGTCCGGGCCGTCGTCCTCTGCGGCGAGGGACCGAGCTTCTGTTCGGGGATCGACGTGATGAGCATCGTCGGCGGCCAGGCTGGGCTCGACGGGCTCGTCGAGCCGCTGCGCGGCGAGGCGCCGAACTGGTTCCAGCGCGCCGCCTACGACTGGATCCGCGTGCCGGTGCCCGTGATCGCGGCGATTCACGGGAATTGCTTCGGTGGCGGCCTCCAGATCGCGTTGGCCGCGGATATTCGGTTCGCCGCTCCCGACGCCCGCCTGTCGGTGATGGAGATCAAGTGGGGGTTGATTCCCGACATGTCGATCTCACGGACGCTGCCGCGGCTTGTCGGGATCGACACGGCGAAGGAGCTGACGTACACGGGCCGCGTGATCACCGGCGCGGAGGCCGACCGGCTCGGGATCGTCACCCATGTCGCGGAAGATCCAGTGGCGGCCGCGCGAGCGCTCGCGGAGGAGATCGCCGGTAAGTCCCCGGATGCGATCCGCGGCGCCAAACGGCTCTACGACGAGGCGTGGATCGGCGCTCCGGAGCAGACGCTGTCGCTCGAGGCCGAGCTGCAACTCGACCTGATCGGCTCGCCCAACCAACGTGCGGCCGTCAGTGCGGGCCTCAGTGGTCAGCCCGCCGAATTCGCGGACGCGCATCCGTAGTCATCACCCACGCGAGCGCGACGCGATACGGAATTTCCGAGGGGTTCGCCGCACACTTTCTCCCATGCCCTCGCAATCTCGCAAATAGCGTGTTACCACTTCACAGCCGGACAACGAGCGGGTGACCGGGGCGATGGAGGAGAGGCAGCACAAGCGAGGAGCAGACTCGGCTGGGCAACGGCGTCGGGTGGCGGTCAAGCCTGCGGCCGCGATCGTCGGCGCGACGCTGCTGTCGGCCTTGGCGCTGGCGGTGATCGCCGGTCTCACCGCGCACGCCAGCACCGCCCAGGCGCTGAGCGAGGCCGCCCAGCAGTACCAGTCGCAGACCTCCTCCGCCGAGCTCAAGGCGACCCTCGGCGCGGTCGCGGTCGTCCTCCTGCTGCTCGCGGGCTTCGCAATCTTCTACCTGCGCGCGTACCAGGCGCACGCGGAATCTGATGCGCTGACCGAAGAGCTGCGACGCAGTGAGGCGCACCTGGCGCGCGCCCAGCGCCTCGCGGGCGTCGGCAGCTGGGAGTGGGAGCCGGAAGGCGAGCTCTTGTCGTTCTCGGCCGAACACGCGCGCCTGCACGGCTGGACGAGCCCCGACCCGGCGGAGGACCCGATGGACGTGCTCGGCCTCGTCTCGCCCGATGACCGGCCACGGGTCGCCGAGGCGCTCGGGAAGGCGGCCACGGACGGCACGCCGGTCGACTTCGACTATCGCGTGAGAGAGGCATACGGCGGCCGCCTGATCCACGTGACAGCCACGACCGTCACCGGACCGGACGGGCGCCGGCGCCTGATCGGCACGAGCCTGGACGTCACCGAGCGGTTCAGGCGCGCCGAGGCAGAGCGCGCGAACCGCGCCAAGGACGAATTCATCTCACGGATGAGTCACGAGCTGAGGACGCCGCTGAACGCGGTGCTCGGGTTCGGGCAGCTGCTGACGATGTCCGATCTCGACGAGCGCCAGCGAGCGAACGTCGAGCACATCCTCTCGGCTGGGCGTCACCTGCTCGACCTGATCAACGAGATCCTCGACATCTCGCGGATCGAATCGGGAGATCTGCGTCTGTCGCTCGAGCCGGTCAGCGTCCGTAGCGTGATCGGCGACGCTGTCGACCTCGTCACGCCGATCGCCGAGCCGAGGCGGATCGCCGTGAGTGCCACGCTGCCAGATCCCGACCTTTGGGTGCACGCCGACGCGCAGCGCTTCCGGCAGGTGCTGCTCAACCTGCTGTCCAACGCCGTCAAGTACAACCACGCCGACGGTCACGTCGAGGTCGCCGCCGCGGTCACGCTCGAGCGGCGAGTCGAGATCGTGGTCACAGACGACGGCCCCGGGATCGCGCCGGACAAGATCGACAGGTTGTTCAGTCCGTTCGAGCGTCTCGGCGCCGAGCAAAGCGCGGTCGAGGGAACCGGGCTCGGGCTGGCCGTATCGCGCGGCATGATCGAGGCCATGGGCGGGCGAATCGCCGTGCGCAGCACGCCCGGTCACGGCGCGACCTTCACGATCGAGTTGGACGTGGCCGGCGAACACCGACCGTCGGCCGGCAACGTTGCGCTGTCCACGGCGCGATCAGGCGCGTGATGGTCGAGCTGACCGGCATGCGAATCCTGATCGTGGACGACAACGCGACGAACGTCGAGCTGCTCGAGCAGGTGCTCGGGCAAGCCGGCTACACCGCGGTGCTGAGCACGCGCGACGCCACCGTCGTCCGCGCGCTGTGCGCCGAGAGCCGCCCGGACCTCCTGCTGCTCGACCTGCACATGCCCGGCCTGTCCGGCTATGACGTGATGGCCGGGATCCGCGATCTGATCGACCCGCCGCGGAGCCTTCCGGTGCTCGTGCTGACCGCGGACTCGAGCCGTGAGGCGCGTCACCGGGCGCTGTCGATGGGCGCGCGGGATTTCATCAACAAGCCGATCGACCCCACGGAGTTGCTGCTGCGAGCGGGCAACCTGCTCCGCACCCGGCAGCTGCAACAGCAACTCGAGAGCCGTGCCACGCTGCTTGACGAGGCGGTGCGGATCCGCACCGTGCAGCTCGAGCAGGCGCGGCTCGAGAGCCTCGTCGTGCTCGCGACGATGGCCGAATACCACGACTACGCGACCGCCAACCACACGCAGCGCGTCGGGCAGATCGCATCGCTGATCGCCCAGTCGCTCGACATGCCGGACCAATTCGTGACGACGATCCAGGACGCGGCGCTGCTGCACGACGTCGGCAAGGTCGGGATCTCCGACCGGATCCTGCTCAAGCAGGGGCTGCTGACGCCCGACGAGCGTGCGACGATGATGCGCCACGTCGAGATCGGTGCGCGGATCCTCGGGCACGCGCGCTCGCCGGTTCTGCGGGCCGCCGCGGAGATCGCCCGCACCCACCACGAGCGGTGGGACGGACAGGGCTACCTCGCGGGGCTCACCGGCGAGGACATCCCGCTCGCCGGGCGCATCACCGCCGTCGCCGACGTCTTCGACGCGCTCATCCACGAACGGCCGTACAAGGCCGCGTGGGACATGGACCATGCCGTCGCCGAAATCCAATCGCAGGCGGGCAGGCAGTTCGACCCGCGCGTCGTCGGCGCGTTCACCGCGATCGAGCCGTCCGTGCTGCCGGGGCCGGCGACCGCCCACGGCGCCACGGCGAACCGCGCGACGGCCAACTCCGCGCCCGCCTCGACACCGGCGTCATAACCGGCGCTCCCGGCGCGAAACCGGTTCGCGCTCAGCCGGCGAACGATCGCTCGCAGCGGCTATCCTCGGGAGCCCTGTTGCGGGGTGGAGTAATCGGCAACTCGCCAGGTTCTGGCCCTGGAATTCAAGGTTCGAGTCCTTGCCCCGCAGCTTAGGATCGGACCGTCGGCGCACACTCGACCTCGCGAGTGGCCACTACCGGCGCGAGCCGTTGGGCATGAACTGCGGGGTGATGTCCCCTTCGAGGCCTGGGTCGAGAATCAGCAGCACCTGATCGCCCGCTTCGATCACCGAATCGGCCTTCGGGACGAACCCGGCGCCACCCCGGAGCACGGAGATGATCAGCGACCCGTCGGGGAGGGCGACGTCCTGGACGCGCCGGCCGGCGGCAGGCGAGCCGTCGCCGACCTCGAGCTCGATGATCTCGAGGTGCTCCTCCTCGAGTGCGAGCAACTGGACGAGACCGTACTCGGGCACCTCGTGCTCGATCAGCCGGAGGATGAGGTCGGTCGCGGAGACGGCGGGCTGGATCCCCAGCAGCTTGAAGTGCTGGAGGTTGCGCGGGTTGTTGACGCGCGCGACGATCCGTTGGCAGCCGTACTTCTCCTTCGCGACCTGGCAGATCAGGATGTTGTCCTCGTCGTCGCCGGTGACGGCGATCACGAGGTCGGCACGCTGGATTCCCGCGCGTTCGAGGATCCACAGCTCGGTGGCGTCGCCGTACTGGACGGCGTGCTCAAGCTCCTCTTCGACGATCCGGTACCGGCTGTGGTCGGACTCGATCAGCGTCACCTCGCGGTCCTTGGCGATCAGCTCGCGCGCGAGGTTCCACCCCACCTTCCCGGCTCCCGCAATGATCACGTACATCGCCCGCTGTACCTCCTCATGGCGCCAGCACCAGCCGTTCGGCCTGGTCGATCGCTATTTGCGTGGGGCAGATCGTCAGCAGCCCCTGCTCGGCATACCACGCGGCACGCCCGGGATCAGCGACCCGCACGACGACCCGCGGCACCTTGAACCGCCGTTGGGCGATCTGGGCAATCACCAGGTTGGTGTTGTCGCCCCGCGTCGCGGCAAGAAAGATGTCGGCCTCCTCGATCCCGGCTTCGATCAGCCCGTCGATCTCGAGCGCGGTGCCGACCGTGAACCTCCCTCCCGAGTCCTCCCAGGTCGTCGTCTGGTCCTTGTCGAGACGCTCGTGCGAGAGCGGATCGCTGTCCATGACCGAGACCTCGTGTCCCGCGGCCAGCGCCCGCTTCGCGACGGCCGATCCAACGCGGCCGGAACCAACGATCAGGATGAACATGATCTGGACTCTAAGCGTTCTCGCTTGCCGATGTGGGCGCCACGGCGCCGAGCGGGGCCGAGAACGCCGCGTTCTCGCTTGCCGATGTGCGCGTCGGCGTCTGAAGTGGCGGTGGGGTGAGGGCCGCTGCCGCGATCACGAGCACAAACGCAAGCATTCTCACAACGAGGCCGCACGAGCGAGATCGGGACGAGCGCGAGCGCGCCGACGTGCAGCCCCCACGATCCGAGCGCGATCACGATCCCCCCGCGTACAGCGGCGAGCGGAACAGCGCGAGCGAACTGCGGACCGGTTGGCGCAGATCGACCGCCGGCGCCTCTGGGGCGCCCCGGAACTTGTAGAGGAAGCCGGCGACCGAACCGAACGCCGTCAGGAGCGCCAGCAGCAACCCGAGCTGCACCGATACGGACATCGCTGCGCCGAGCGTAGCGCGTGCAGCGTCACACTTCCGTCTGTAGTGCGGCCTTCCGGTTGAGCTTGCCGACGTATGCCCGCGCGGCCACGGTCGCGAGCACGCGCCGGCGGGACTGCTGTGCGTGAGGCCACGACACCGTCGCGGTGATCAGGTCCGTCCCGTCGGTCGTCATCACCTCATGCGTGTCGGGAAACCACGACGCGTCCAGCCCCAAGTTCGGCACCGCCACCGGCGCCGCGAATCCGCGCAGGAGCCCGAACTGCTGTCCGGCCTCGACGATCGCCCGCTCGAGCCGCGCATACGGCTGCGGCGAGCCATCGACGTTGACTATCACCTCAACCGTTCGTCCGGCGACAGCCGCATGGAAGCGACACTCAGGAGCGCCATTGCTGCCAACGGCCGCGCGTCGAACAACCGAGCCTGCGCTGACCGCAAGCGTGCCCGCGATCGCCACGGTGGCCTGCGACCGACACACGGGCGGAGGTCCCGCCTTCTTCGCGGCGCTCACGGTCTTGTGCGACGAGCTGCCACAGCCTGCTAGCAGGGCTGGAGCGGCGAGTAGTGCGACGGTCGCCCAGGCGGCGAGGGTGCGAGCGCCACTGACGGGAGTCGCGTGGCCCTTGAGAGCAGATCGCACCTCTACAAGGTAGCCCGTCCCGTCAGGGGCGCTCGCAGCCCTCGCAGACGATCAAGTGATCAGAGGAATGATGAGCAAAGCGACGATGTTGGCGACCTTGATCATCGGGTTGATCGCGGGCCCGGCCGTGTCCTTGTAGGGGTCGCCGACCGTGTCGCCGGTGACGGCCGCGGCATGCGCCTCTGACCCCTTGCCACCGTAGGCGCCGTCCTCGATCAGCTTCTTCGCGTTGTCCCACGCGCCGCCGCCCGAGGTCATCGACACGGCCATGAACAACCCGACGACGATCACGCCCATCAGCAGACCGCCGAGCGCCTCGACCGAGATCAGGCCGACGATCAGCGGGACGAGGATCGGAATCAGCGAGGGCAGGATCATCTCCCGCTGGGCCGCTCGCGTCACGAGGCCGACCGCGGCGCCGTACTCCGGCTCGTCGGTGCCCTCCATGATCCCCGGCTTCTCCCGGAACTGCCGGCGGACTTCCTCGACGACCGCGCCACCGGCGCGCCCGACGGCCTCCATCGCCAGCGAGGCGAACAGGTAGACCATCAGACCGCCGATCAGCAGGCCGATGAGGACCGGCGGGCTGCCGATCTGGAAGTTGAACGAGTGCGGCAACTCGCGCTCGAACGCGTTGAACAGCACGAGCGCGGCGAGCGCGGCCGACCCGATCGCGTATCCCTTCGTCACGGCCTTCGTCGTGTTGCCGACGGCGTCGAGCGGGTCGGTGACGTTGCGGACCTCCTCAGGCAGGTCGGCCATCTCGGCGATACCGCCCGCGTTATCCGTGATCGGACCGAACGCGTCGAGCGCGACGATCAGACCGGTGAGCGACAGCTGCGCCATCACGGCGACGCCGATGCCGTAGATGCCGAACGTTCCGCCGCCGGCGAGCTTCCACGCGCCGAGGATGCCGAGCGCGATCACGATCGCGGGCGGTGCGGTCGACTGGAACCCCTGGGCAAGGCCCTGGATGATGTTCGTCGCGTGACCGGTCTGCGACGCGCGCGAGATGCTCTTGACCGGCGCGAAGCGCGTCGAGGTGAAGTAGTCGGTGATCACGAACAGGCACGCGGTGACGGCGATCCCGATCAGCGCGCAGAGGTAGAACTTCCACCAGTGCGGCGCGGCCACGGCGTGCACCGCGACGACCCCTCCTGACTGCCCCGTGACCGAGGTCACCGCGGCGACGCCCTTGAGGGTCAGGTCTTTCATCATCCAGTAGGTGATCGGCAGGAACGCGAGGGCGGCCAGGCCGCCCGACAGGATCAGGCCCTGGTAGAGCGCGCGCTCGACGTTGCCCGCCTTCGAGCGGACCGCGAACGTGCCGATGATCGAGGCGATGATCGAGACCCCGCCGAGCACGAGCGGATACAGGGCGACGGCGGACTGCTGGCGGAACAGCAGCACCCCGAGCAGCATCACCGCGACGGCGGTGACGGCGTACGTCTCGAACAGGTCGGCGGCCATGCCGGCACAGTCGCCGACGTTGTCGCCGACGTTGTCGGCGATCACCGCCGGGTTGCGCGGATCGTCCTCGGGAATGCCCGCCTCGATCTTGCCGACGAGGTCAGCGCCGACGTCGGCGGCCTTCGTGAAGATGCCTCCGCCGAGACGTGCGAACACCGAGATCAGCGAGCCTCCGAAGCCGAGGCCGATGAGCGCGTCGACGGCCTCCTTCGTGGAGTCTCCGACGATCGCGGTGAGGATCCCGTAGTAGACGGCAACGCCGAGCAGGGCGAGGCCGACCACCAGCATGCCGGTCACGGCGCCGCCACGGAAGGCGACGGCGAGCGCCGGCGAGACACCGCCGCGCGCCGACTCGGCGACCCGCGCATTCGCTCGCACCGAGACGTTCATCCCGATGTAGCCGGCGGACGCCGACAACACCCCGCCGATCGCGAAGCCGATCGCGACCCGGATGTTCTGGATCGGGATCAGCACGATGAACAGGAGCACGCCGACGCCGGCGATCGTGGCGTACTGACGGTTGAGGTAGGCGCGGGCGCCCTCCTGGACGGCGGCGGAAATCGCCTGCATCCGCTCGTTGCCGGGTGACAGCGCCAGGAGCGAGCGGGCCGTGACCGCGCCGTACACGATGGCGGCCGCTGCGCACACAAGCGCGACAAGGACGCCGTGCTGCGTCAGAAAGCTAGACAAGAAGGTCCTCCGGGGAAGCTCTTATGTGGGGTTGGCGCGCCCAGGGACGCCAACAAACTGAAAAGGGGCCGCCACCCGTGAGATGAGCGGAGGCCCGGCGTAGACGGCGGTTGAGTCTAGCGTGGAAGGCGCTGCGGGGAGGTCTCCTGCCTCGGGCGGCCCGTCCCGGGATCGCTACTGACCCGGCACCCACAGCCGGCCGCTGCGCTGCGCAGGCCCGGGTTCGCCCGGCTTCGGCGGTGGTTGCGGCGGCTGCTGCGCCTCCGGGCCCTCCGCCGGCGCAGGACCGGCGGCCCCAGGCGCCGGCGCGCCCGGTTGCGCGCCGCCGGCGGCACCCGCCGGCTCGCCGGGTTCTCCGGCAGGCTGGCCGCCGATCCGGACGTATGCCAGCTGCAGCTGTGAGAGCGCATCTCGAATCGGTGCAGTCTGCTCCGGCGCCGCCTGCTCGACCAACGGCAGCAGGCTGCGGATCGCCTCGATCGCCAGCCGCACCTGTCCCGGATCGCGTTCGGCCTCGGTGCCCGCAACGAGGCCGGTTCGGCGCATCCCGAGGTTGACGAGCGTGACCACGTGTTCGAGCAGCACGTGCTCGACGCGGATCTTCTTGATCTCCGCCTCATAGGCGGCCCGCAGCTCCGCCTCGGACGGCTGCGGTCCCTGGTGCTCCTCGCGTGTGCTCATCTGCTCACCTCCGTAGCGCTCCCGACCACGCCAGCATACGTCTCGCGGGTCTCCGCGACCGCCGCCGCGTAGATCTCGCCGAGCGCGATCCCGGCCTCGACCATCCGGCGCTGGCGCTGCGCGCCGTTGAGCTGCGGCAGCGTGACCTCGATCCCGAGCTCGGCCCGGACCGGGGCGGTCCACTTCAGCAGGCGCTCAACCGTCTCGCTCGCGGGAAACGGCTCCGCCCGCTCGAGGTCGAGCATCTCGCCGTCGAGCCCGTATCGCACCGCCCGCCACATGTTCTCCTCGATCAGCCGCGCGGGCTGGTCCTGATGCGGGACCCCGTCGTCGAGATCGCGAGCGGCCTGGGCGACGCACGCGACGATCAGCCCGGCGAGAGCCTCGGACTCGGCTGCGGTCATCTGGCAGTCGCAGATCCGCACCTCGACGGTCCCGAACGCGAAATGCGGGCGCACCGACCACCACACCTGGGTGTACTCGACGATCGAGCGCGTCTTGACGAGGAACTCGATGTACTGCGCGAACGCGTCCCATGTGCCGAAGGCGTCGGGCACCCCGCAGCGGGGGAAGCTCTTCGTGAAGATCTGGGTGCGCGCGCTGTGTAGTCCTGAATCGCGGCCGTCGAGGAACGGCGAATTGGCGGATACCGCCAACAGCAGCGGCAGGACCGGCCGCAGCCGGTCACACACCTGCACGGCGCGATCGGCGCCTCGGACGCCGACATGGACGTGCAGCGAGAACGTGTTGTTGCGCCAGGCGACGTACTTGAGTCCTTCCTCGACCCGCCGGTAGTGCTCGGTCGCAATGATGTGCTGCTCGCGGTACTCCGACCAGGGGTGGGTGGCGGTCGCGCCGAGCGCGACGTGATGCTCCTCGGCGAGGGCGAACAGCCGACGCCGGCAGTCGCGCTGCTGGAGGATCGCCGCTGCGAGGTCCTCGCCGCGGCCGGAGCGGATCTCGATCTCGGACGAGATCAGCTCGCCGGCGAGCGATGCTGCGAGCACGGGATCTGCGGCAGCGGCCTCCTTGAGCTCATCGAAGCGCGACGCCAGGCCGAGGTCACGAGGATCGAGCAGCGCAAACTCCTCCTCGAGGCCGACGGTGAAGTCGGTCGAGCGTTCAAAAACGGCGCGCGCGTTGTCGAGGTCGAGGTCCACGTCCGGTGTCGCTCTGTGTCGAGATCGGTGTCAGGTCAGGTAGAAGTACAGCGCGTAGAGCAGATCGACCGCGGGACTCGACGTGTGGACGGTGACCTCAGGCGGGACCTGAAGCAGCGCGTCGGAATAGTTGAAGATGATCTTGACCCCGGCATCGGAGAGCTCATCCGCCAGCGCCTGAGCGGCGGACGACGGGACCGCGAGGACGGCGACGACGATGTCTTCCTCGTCGACGACCTTGCGTAGCTCCGAATTGTGGCGAACCGAAAGCGATCCGATCTGCGTGCCGACCTTGTCCCGATCGACGTCGAAGACGGCCACCACCCGAAAGCCGTGGTCGGCGAAGATGTCGGATGTCGCGATCGCGATCCCGAGATGGCCGGCTCCGAACAGCGCGATGTTGTGCTGTCCCGAGGTGCGGAGGATCTTGCGGATCTGGGTGACGAGCGACTCGACGTTGTAGCCGACGCCGCGCTTGCCGAACTTGCCGAAGCCGGAGAGGTCGCGGCGGATCTGCGTCGCGTTGATGTTCGTGTAGTCGGAGATCTCCTGGGAGGAGATGCGGTCCTTCCCCATCTTCTTCGACTGCGTCAGCACCTGGAGATACCGC
>DATKOY010000145.1:0-19449 GCA_035524415.1 Solirubrobacteraceae bacterium
GAGGAGATCGGCGATGTGATCGCGGACGCGATCGACAAGGTCGGCAAAGACGGCGTCGTCAACGTCGAGGAGGGTCAGACCTTCGGCATGGACCTCGAGTTCACCGAGGGCATGCAGTTCGACAAGGGCTACATCTCGCCCTACATGGTCACCGACCAGGACCGTATGGAGGCCGTGCTCGAGGATCCCTACATCCTCATCGCCAACCAGAAGATCGGCTCCGTGCGGGACATCCTCCCGGTCCTGGAGCAGGTCATCCAGTCCGGCAAGCCGCTGCTGATCATCAGCGAGGACGTCGAGGGCGAGTCCCTCGCGACGCTCGTGGTGAACAAGCTGCGCGGCACGTTCACGGGCGTCGCCGTCAAGGCGCCGGGCTTCGGCGATCGCCGCAAGCGGATGCTCGAGGACATCGCGATCCTCACGAACGCCGAGGTCATCACCGAGGAGATGGGCCTCAAGCTCGAGAACACGCAGGTCTCGCAGCTCGGCCGCGCACGACGCGTCGTCGTCGCGAAGGACACGACGACGATCGTCGACGGCGCCGGTGACGGGAACGCGATCAAGGGCCGGATCAACCAGATCAAGACCGAGATCGAGAACACCGACTCGGACTTCGATCGCGAGAAGCTCCAGGAGCGCCTCGCGAAGCTCTCGGGCGGCGTCGCGGTCGTGAAGGTCGGCGCGGCCACCGAGACCGAGATGAAGGAGAAGAAGCATCGCGTCGAGGACGCCCTGCAGGCCACCCGCGCCGCGCTCGAGGAGGGCATCGTGCCGGGCGGCGGCATCGCGCTGCTGCTGGCGGCGAACGCCGTCCGTCTCGACGGCTTCGAGGACGAGGACGAGAGGACCGGCGCGAAGATCGTGCTCCGCGCGCTCGAAGAGCCGCTTCGCCAGATCGCACACAACGCCGGGCTCGAGGGCTCGATCGTCGTCAACGACGTCCGTAAGGCCAAGCAGGGCCAGGGGTTGAACGCCATCACCGGCGAGATCGTCGACCTCGTCGCCACCGGCATCATCGACCCCGCGATGGTGACGCGCTCCGCGCTGCAGAACGCCGCATCGATCGCCAAGAACATCCTCACCACGGAGGCGATCGTCGCCGAGATCCCAGACAAACAGTCCGGCGGCGGGGGCGGCGGCATGCCCGACATGAGCGGGATGATGTAGCCGAGGCGATGGTCACGGACGGACCGCTCGCGACCGTACCCACCACGGATCTTCATCGGGATGGGATCGCCTCCGGCGGTCCCGCTCCGCTCGTCCCGAACGTCGCGGCCCTTCGTGCTGTGGGTCGCGATTCGGCCAGCTTGTCGAGGCGCCCCACCTGCTGCACGTTCACGGGCGCCCTCGGCGGAGAGGGTCCTTGACCGGTGCGTTGCTACTCACGGCGGTTCCTCCTTCGATCTTGGCCGATCGCCCGCCACGCTCCCACGCGGAGCGGACGGGCCGGGAGGGACCGCCGTCACCTCAAACTTCTACGAGCCCCGGGACAACCTCGAAGCCTGTCGGCGCCCGCTCCATGAAGCGGGCTGGGTCGCTACTGCTCTGCAAGGCGCGCACGCGCGTCGACGACGTGCGTCAGCGCTAGCGACAAGGACGAGAACCGAGTGTGTGATCCGCGGTCGGGACGAGTTCGGTCCCGACACGCTTGCTCCTCTTCTCTTAAGAGCGTCGGGGCAGCGCCGTTCGAGTAGCCCGCATCTTGCCAGCGATGCGATGTGGCCGACGGCTCTCTCCCGAAACGGTGGACCGTTCGGTCGGGTCGCGTCGTGGCGGTGCGACCAGGCCGACTGACCGACTCCGACGTCGCGCTTGAGTAGGCTCGGTTGGCGTTGGGTTGTACCGATCGCCGCTCGACTCCAGTGTTTAGACTGCGGGGCTGTGTCCGGGTCAGCGGCTGCCGTCCACGATGACGTCGAGCCGGTGCTCAGCGAGCGGCGTGATCGGGTCATCGCTGGGCTTGTCACCGCTGTTCCGATCCTGAGTCTGTTCTTGGTTGGCTGGCAGTTGTGGGCCAGTCTGTTGGGCTGGAACGACATCTTCGTGTTCGTGGTGCTGTATGTGCTGACCGGCCTCGGTGTCACGGTGGGCTTTCACCGCCTGCTCACTCACCGCGCGTTCAAGACCACGCGCCCGATCCGCGCAGCGCTGGCGATCCTTGGTTCGGCGGCGATCGAGGGTCCGGTCATCTCGTGGGTGGCCGACCATCGCAAGCATCACGCGTTCTCTGATCGTGAGGGCGACCCGCACAGTCCGCATGTCGACCACGGTCATGGCTGGCGCGGCGCGCTGCGTGGGCTGGTGCACGCGCATGTTGGGTGGCTGTTCATCCACACCCACCGCGCACGGCGCACGCGTTACGCGCCGGACATGCTCGCCGACCCAGTCGTGAGCTGGGTTGACCAGACGTTCCTCGCATGGGCTCTCAGCGGTCTGCTCGCCGCGTTCGGGCTCGGTTGGTTATTCGGCGGCAGCCTGCGCGACGGTCTGACGGGCATTCTGTGGGGCGGCGCGGTGCGGATGCTTGTGGTCCATCACGTGACCTACAGCATCAACTCGCTGTGTCATTTCTTCGGGCGCCAGCGCTTTGCGACCGGCGATGAGTCGCGCAATCTCGCGTGGCTGGCGCCGTTGTCGCTCGGGGAGGCATGGCACAACAACCATCACGCGTTCCCCACCTCCGCCGAGCACGGTTTGGGCCGGTGGGAGCTCGATCCGTCCGCGTGGGCCATCCGTGCGCTTGAGCGGGCTGGACTGGCGTGGGACGTCGTGCGCGTGAGCCCGGAGCGGCAGGCGGCCAAGCTCGCGTCGCTGCAGGCACGGTGAACAGCGAGCGCGCGACCCTCCTGCTGCGCGAGGCGCTCGCCGAAGCGCTTCCCGAGCGTCCCTTCCGCGTGGAACTCTGGGACGGCAGCGCGCTGCCGGCGACGAACGGCGACGGGCCGACGTTCCGCGTGCGCTCGCCGCGTGCGCTCGCGCACCTGCTGCGCGCGCCGGGCCAGCTCGGGCTCGGCCGCGCATACGTAAGCGGCGAGATCGAGGTCGATGACATCGACGCCGTGCTCGAGCTGCTGGATGGGTACGCCGTGCCCTCGCTTGGCGCGCGCGAGAAGGCGCGCTTGGCGGGTGCCGCTCTGCGCGCAGGCGCTTTGCGGTCGGTACCTCGCGCGCCGGCGGCCGAGCTGCGCCCCCGGGGGCGACGCCATAGCCGCGAGCGCGACCGGCGCGCGGTCACGCACCACTACGACGTCTCGAACGAGTTCTTCGGGCTGGTCCTCGGCGAGTCGATGACGTACTCGTGCGCGATCTTCTCCCGCGGCGCGCAGACACTCGAGGAGGCGCAGCGCGCAAAGCTTGAACTCGTTTGCACAAAGCTCGGCCTACGCGCCGGCGAGCGCGTGCTCGATGTCGGCTGCGGGTGGGGCAGCTTCGCGCTGCACGCCGCACGCGCGCACGGCGCTCACGTCACCGCCATCACGCTGTCCGAGCCGCAGGCCGCGTTCGCGCGCGAGCGGGCGGCGGCGGCGGGACTCGCCGACCGGATCGAGATCCGCGTCGCGGACTACCGTGACCTTGCCGGCGAGCAGTTCGACGCGATCGCCTCAATCGGCATGGTCGAGCACGTCGGCAGCGCAAACATCGACGCCTACGCACGGCAGCTCGCCGCGGTCCTCCGGCCCGGCGGGCGGCTGCTGAACCACGGCATCGCCCGGCTTCGCTACGGCGACCCGGAGGCAGGACCGTTCTCCGAGCGCTTCGTGTTCCCTGACGCGGCACCGCTGCACCTCTCGCGGGTACTCACCGCGCTCGAGTCCGCCGGCCTCGAGCCCAAGCACGTCGAGGGCTTTCGGGACGACTACGCACGCACGCTGCGCGAATGGGCCCGCAACCTCGATGAGCACGCCGAGCGCGCCGAATCGCTCGCCGGCCCGGAGCGGACACGAGTCTGGCGACTGTACCTGCGCGCTGCGCGACGCGGGTTCGAAAACGGCTTCACCTCGATCTTCCAGATCGTGGCCCACCGCCCGCACGGGCACCGCCAAACCCACCCCTCCGAGCCACGGCCGTGAACCTGGTGACGGCACCAGCGAGCCACCGGTGCCAGACCGCCGAGCCGTGAGCCGGACGAGTCCCCACGGGACCGTTGCCACCTCGCATGGGACGTGATCCGGATAAGCCCGACGCGCCAACAAGCAAGACGCGAATCCGCGCTCCCCGATCGAGCAGCTGACGCCCGCGGTTCGGCGCTGCCCGCGACTGACGTTTGTCGCCGGCGGATCGAACTGGCGAAGGGTCGAGAACGACCAGGCGAAGTCGCCTCGGCGTCCGGCTTGGTGACTTTCAGGCTTGCCGACGTATGCGACCCCGCCGGCGGATGGGCGTTCCTAGGCCGACCCCGGAACGGTTCCCGCAGGCGCGCACTCGCCGAACGCCTCGACCAGACGCTTGCGCTGAACCTCAGCCGTGGTCGGGCCATTGTCCTGCCAGCGTTCAGCGGCAAGGCCGTCCATCAGCGAGTCGAACGTCGTGCGAGCCTCAACGGCTTCAGCATCGGTCGCGGAGTTGGCGAGCAGAAGTCCTTCGGCTGCCCACACGATAGTGTCGGCTTCGGCCTCCGACAGCTTTATGTCGCGGAGCTCGTTGACAAGACTGCGAACTGCTTTGTAAGCGTCGTAGCGGGCTGTTCGGGCGCTGTCCATGACTTGCTCTGGTCGGTCAAAAGAGTCCGAGTCTGTTCACGACTACAAGGAGTATCGGCACGCTGATCAGAACACTTGCGCTTATGTGCCGCGACGAGATCGGATCTCACCGTAGCGTGTCAAGCACCTCGATCACGCACGCGGCCTGCGTGTCCGGGTTCACGAACGCCAGGCGTAGGACCGCGCGGCCATGCCACGTCGTCGGCACGAACAGGATCACACCCTTCTTCGCCAATGCGTTCGACCAAGCCGCGTACGCTTCCTCGGCCCAGCCGGGACGCTGGAACAGGAGCACCGAGGGCTCCGGCTCGCAGACGAGGTCCAGATGGTCGCAAGCGCGGATCGCGTCGGCCACCGTCCGCGTCGTCTCGAGCGTCCGCTCGACAGCAGCGACGTAGCGGTCGGTGCCGTGGGTGGCAAGGCTGAACCAGAACGGCAGCCCGCGCGCAAGCCGGGACAAATGAATGGCGAGGTCCGACGGGTTTTCCGGCCCGGTGGTCAGCCCTGACCACCGGACCGCGCCCGTAGCCGGTCGCGTCTCAATGCAATCAGCGGCAGGAGGCAGAGACTGAACCGAGCCCGGGGTCCGCATCGTTAGCAATGACGAACAGTGGACTTCATCGGCCGCCCGGCGTCAGGCCTGGCTCGCCTGCTTACGTTATTCGGCGTCTACGAGGGCCCAACCGAGGCGCCGGGCAGCAGCGCCCTCCAGCTGTGAGCGTTGAACGACTCGCGGGAGCTGATTGTGTTGGGTTCGCTCGTCCCGCGGAGTCTGCGCGTGACCGGCACGGTGGCCGGCGATCGCGGGCCTCCTCGCTGTGGGCGAGAGGCCGGGAGGCTCTTAGGCCTCGACGAGCTCGCGCGTCCTGTGGACGACGACCTCGCCGTTGGTGATCTTTGGTGGCTTCGGGAGCGCCGTCTCGAGCCGTTCCTCGTGCAGCCAGCTGGACGCGACGCGGTTGGACTCCTCGGCGTGAGCCGCGGTGTCGAAGAAGCTGACGGAGCTGATGACGCCGTTGCCGGCCTCGATCAGGTAGTAGCCGTTGAAGCCCGGCAGCTTGCCCAGGCTGGGAAGCAGGCTGTCTTCGGCCTTCTTGGCGAGTTCGCTGGTGCGGGTCTGGTCGATCGCTTCGTAGCGTCGAATGGTGGCATGCATGTGATGCTCCCAACTCTCTCTCAGGGGAGGAACAACTCAGTTGAGTCATCCCGATGCGGCCCGGCCCAGGGTCACGTGGAAGGGAGCTTGTGAAGCTCGACGACGTCGGGGCTCTGGCCGCACCACGTACGCTATCACACGTCTTGACGACATATAACTACGCTGTTACGTTCTTACACGTTATCGATATAGGAGTACCGATGTGCCCATTTTCCGTGACCGTGCCGAACGTTCCCGATCGAGATCTCGGCCCGCTGCTGACGCAGCTCTCCCACGCCGGCTTCGACAGTCCGATCATCACGCTGCTGGGAGTGGACGGCGCTTTCGAGGCAGCGGACGCCCGCGCCTCACGGCGGACCATCGACCTGCCGGATGACTGGCGCTTGCTGCGCGAGCGGGAAGGAGAGTCCTATCGATGGCCGAACGGTCGCGATCGCTATGCGCGCTACCGCGTGTTCATCGGCACGACGCGCGCCGAGGGCGCGGTTCAGATCGGACTGGGCGAGACGATCCGCGAGAACAAGTGGGGGCGCGACCGAAAGTACATCGTCGCGTTCCTCAGCGGCGGGTCGCCGCAGCAGCCGCTGGTCGAGTTCGTCGCCGCTGACAACTATCAGCAAACCCACGAGCTCGTCGCGGTCATCCGCGGCAGCGACGGCGGGCGGCGCATGTACGGCGCCGCGGACGTTCTCCCCACCGTCTATGCAGGACGCTTTCACACAGAGACCTACAACGACCGAGTCAACCATCCCGGTGCCTGGACCAAGATCGCCGTCGTCGCACGCGAAGACGACGACCAGACGATCCTCAACCACGCACTGATCCAAAGCCGACGGCGCCACCGGGCATAGCTGAGCGCGACCACGATCCCGACCGCCAAGTGCGCAGACGCAGCGATCGCCAGGTTGCGCAGAATGTTCCCGCGCACCGACTAACAGCGCGGTGGTCGCCCAGACCGGGGTTCGGCCAGCATCAGCATCTTGACCGCCCGCCGGCGGCCTCGGCCCGCGCATCGGTCTCGTCGTTGAGGCGTGGGGTCGCGCGGGATCGACGTCCGGCATGGCCACCGCCTTCCCGGCCAGCACCGAGCGGGTGCGAGCCGCATGCGTGCAACTTGCCTCGCCGCGGCCCCGACGGACTGATCCAGTGCGCCGGCCTCAGCTGACGTGTCATCAAGACCTCGCCGAGTTCGGTCGTGCGCGATGGGAAACGGCCGACTCGAAGCCAGCCGCTCCCGTCGGCGTCCTACTTGCCGTCGCCGGATCTCCCCAGCGACTTGGCTGCGTTCGCGACGACCTTGCGAATGAAGTCGTATTGAACGTGCACGAGCCGGTCGGCCATCTCCATGGCGCTGTCAATGACGTCCTGTCGCCTGGACGGGGTCTCGCCGTGCAGCGGCAGCGCTTGGTCGACAGTCTCGACGAACTTGCGCACCGCCTCGATCGCAGCTCGTTGCCCCGCCTCGAGCGACTTGAGGACCTCATCGGAGAGCTCGGCAGTCCGGTCGACTGCGCTCGCCTGCTCCTGCTCCTTGCTCTCGGCAATGTGGCGCTTGCGAGTGGCCGCCGCCTTGCGTCCCGCCGC
The DNA here is from genome assembly GCA_035524415.1 of Solirubrobacteraceae bacterium. Classification (GTDB taxonomy): domain Bacteria; phylum Actinomycetota; class Thermoleophilia; order Solirubrobacterales; family Solirubrobacteraceae; genus Palsa-465. Next base: position 7,441 of record DATKOY010000145.1, read on the forward strand.
GCTGCGCTGTGCCTTGGTCTCTGGCATTGTGGATCACCCTCCTTCCCGCGACGTGCGTCGCGTCACTAGAGCATGCACGGAAGCCGGTCGGCCGGCGCTCCCGGCTCGCGGGCTCGGCGTCGCGGCCGCCTCTGCACTAGCACCATAGGCCAGCCTCTACCCGGTGCCATCCGTAGAGAACTCGGACGTCCCCGCGCTCAAGCTACCCGCCCCCGTCGACGGCGCCGGTTCGGACTCTGACCTCGGGCGGCGATGACTGGGCGCTCCACAGCGTCAGCGTGCTGTCTTACGGTGCCGTCGCAGACCTGGCAAGGAGGCGACTGCCGAGCTCGGTCGGGAGACGGACTGGCACCGCGTCAGCGTGAGTCAGCGGTGGGTTCCTCGCGTCGATCAGGTTGTGGAATCTGAGGAGGGCGAGGGGTCGACCAGTTCGAGGGCCGCGCGCTGTGCAGGGAGATCCAGCGCGCGGCCGACGAACCCTCCTTCGCTTGGTCGGCGCGATCTGCTCGTGGGTTGCCCGAAGGTCCCACGAGGAGATCACCCGGGTGGCTGCCCCTTGCCCCCCGGCTCATACGGCAGCGCGACCTCGGAGATGATGAAGCGAGCGAAGTCTTTGATCGGCAGGTCAAGCTTCCGGCCGCTGACAGCCTCGAGCGGCGAACGCGACCGACCTGGCCGGATGGCGGTTCCAGCCCCGCTCTTCGCTCCGTCTCGACCACGCGAGCCTCATGCTGTGACCCGCACCGGCGGACCACCAGTTCATGACTTGCCGCCCGGGGTCGCCGAAGCGAGCGCCGCCGCACCCGGACGCCACCGCGCGGACGCTCGCGATGCGTGCAAGACGCTTCACTGAGATCAAGGGTTTGGTACGCGCGGCATTGGAATTCCTGATGTGGGACGGACGTTGCTGCTGCAACCAACCCCACATGCCGCCACCGGCCGCCGCGAGCGCACGCTTTCGCTGTGCGCTGATGCCTGGCCGCACCACCCGCAGACGGCGCAGCCAAACCTCAACTGCTCCGACACCACTCCGTTTCGGACCGAATACAAGAGCATCACGAGAATCCATCATTCGGGTACCCTCAAGATGCGTTGACGCCGAGCTGCCCGGGTCTGGCGCAGAGGCTCAACGGCGGACCACTCGCACCAGTGAGCAGCACCATCAGCACAGCCCCACACGAGCTCGGCGATGAGCGACGCCGGACCCGATAACCCCGCGCTGCGACCGCTCGCCGGCGGCTGGCTGCTGTCCGAGATCACCAACCGGATCGTCGCGTTCATGCGCGAGCACTACGGGCGCGGGCCGATCAAAGCCAAGACCTACGTGCTGGACAACCTGATCGTCTGCGTGCTCTCAGACGGGTTCACCGCGATCGAGCGCACGATGATGGAAGGCGGCGAACCCGAACGAGTGCTGGACATGCGCCGGGACTTCCAACGGATGATGAAAGCGCGCTATAGCGAAATGATCGAAGCGCTCACCGGCCGCAAGGTGCTCGCGTTCCTCAGCCAGGCGCACATCGAACCCGACCTCACGATCGAGATGTTCCTGATGGACGGCCCGCTGGCAGGCCTCGGCGCGCTTGAGCTCGTCGACCCACCGCCGACCAACCTCAGCAGCAGCGACGGCTAACCGCATCGCCCGTTGGGCAGACTGGCGGACCGCCTGTTGAGGTCGTCATCCACGGACGCGTTGACCTCTTCACAAGTCAGCGAGCTCGCGCTGCGGTTTGCCGCGCAAGTTTCCGGAGATGCGGATGATCGGTCATTGCTCGGATTTGTCACCGCAGTGCCGATCTTCGGCCCGTTCTTCGTCGTCTGGCAGCTGCGGGCCACTTTGTTGAACTAGGCTCGAACGAGGGTCCGCTATTGCCTGTGGCTGATCGCGAGGGCGGGGTGTGGGAGGGCGTGGCGACTTCGGGGGGTGTTCACGCACTCAGACTTGGTGAGCGGCTGGGCTGCGTTCTTGCTGGCGTCCGGCTTGCTGTCGGGCGGGCAGGAATGCCGTGCCGGCGATGACGAGCCCGAACGCGATGACGCGTCCGACGATCGCCGGCGCGCCGATTCCGATCGGGTCGCGGAAGACGAGGATGCCGCCCATGATCGCGGCGAGGTTGGCGGCGACCGAGGTGAACGCGATGACGGTCACGCCGGGGCCGAGCTGAAGTCCGCGGGCTGAGGCGTAGAACGCCAGCACCGAGGCCGCGATTGCCGTCAGTGTCCACTCGCTGACGATTCCTTGCAGTCCACCGTGTACGGCTTCGGTGAGGTACTTCAGGGCGATGTCGGACACTCCGAACAGCACCCCGGCGGCGACGCCGAGCAGCAGTCCCTTTGTGGCCGGGTCGACGCTGCCATGCATCGAGATCATGATCAGCGCGGCGCCGAGCGCGAAGACGCCGCATTCCACTGCGATCAGCGCGGCCAGCGAGTAGTGGCGCACCGCGCTTGTGTGCGCGCCGCCGGTGACCGCGATCACCGCCAGCCCGAACGCGGTGACGGTCACGCAGGCCCATTGCCGGCGGCCGAGTTGAAAGCCGAAGTAGCGCTCGGCGAGCACAGCGAGAAACACCAGCCCGCCGGAGAGGACGGCCTGCACGATCGACAGCGGCGCGAGCGCAAGCGCGCCGACGTGAAGCGCCCACGCTGCGACCGCGACCGCCCAACCCAGCGAGAACCAGCGCGAGCGAAACAGGCCCACGGCGCTGCGCAACGGGTGACGACCTCGCACGGGAGGCGCGAGGACCGCTCCGCGCTGCTTGAACAGAAACGCGACGTTGGTGCCCAGTGCAGAGCCCAACGCCAGTGCCAAACCAGCAAGCATCGCCCCATACTCTCAAGCGACCAGACCCGCCGTGATCGCGCTCGCGGCACGGAGGACCGCGCCTCGCCCCTCGAGGCGAGACCCGAGTAACAGGGCGGCCGACTCGAGGCGCATCGGCGCGGGGCTCGAGAGACGTCTCCACGCCGGCGGTGGCGCGCTTTGATCACGCGCGCCCGGTCCGGCCGACCTACCGGCGCGCTGGAGGTTAGCCGCGCCCGCCTGACCTGATCTGGCATCTCGCCCATTCCGCGGAGAGCCGTGCGGGCGAGGACGACGAGGCCGACCTCGAACCGCGGCATCGTGAGCTGCATGTGCCGCGACATCGCGCTCAGCTCAGGAAGAGGACGAGGCGCATGCGCGCTCGCTTCTGCCTCGAGCGCCTGATGGAACTGATTGCGAGGCTTCCGGAATTGAGGAGGCAACGCGGCGCTCTTCGCTGTCTGCAGCTGAGACGGCTGCCTGGCGCTGAAAACCAGCCGCCTTGACGTGAACTGCGTGCTAGGTCGCCGGATGCTGGTGTCGTTGGCGGTTTTGGCGATGAGCTTCGATGAAGCGTCCGTTCGCGAGGGCGGCGGCGATCGCGAGTTCACCTCCGACGAGGGTGGCCGCGACGATCTCAGCGAGCTTCGGTGCCGTGCCCTCGCCGCGGCAATCGAGCAGGGCAAGGCATTCGCTCTGCGTCGGCAGATTGGTTCCGCCGCCGACGGTGCCGACGACGAGGTTCGGGAGCCGGGCGAACACGTAGAGGTCGTCTTCGCCGACGAGCTCGGCGTCACTGAACCCGATGCTGGCGTTGACGACCTGCGCGACGTCTTGGCCACATGCGATGAAGATCGCCGTCAGCCCGTTGGCGAAGTGCGCGTTCATCCCCAGCGCGCCCGCCTGCATGGCGCCGAGCCGACCCGTGTCGATGAACGCGAGCAGCTCACGTGGTGAGACGCCCAGATAGGTTTCGACAACGCTGGCCGGGAGCGTGAGGTCGATCGCCACTTCCTTGCCGTAGGGACGGAAGAGGTTGATCGCGGCGGGCTTCTTGTCGCTCGAGTAGTTACACCGCAGGTAGTACCGCTCGCAGAGCTCCAACCCCATCACGTGACGGCAGATCTGATCGACGGCGATGTTGACCATATTCATCCCCATGGCGTCGCCCGTCGTGAACACGAAGCGGGCGAACACTCTGCGCCCAACGACGTGCGTGTGCAGCTCCACCAGACGTCCGTGGGCGGTGGTCTGCGCCGCCACCCCGCTGAGCTCCTCAAGATGATCGCTCAGCCACTGCGAGAACGCGATCGCCTCGCGCGCGCTGGTGAGCATGAAGCACGGCGTGATGTCGAGCGAGTCGCCCAGCACGTACGCGTTCGCGCCGCCCGCCTCGGTGATCGCACGCATCCCGGCCTGATAGGTCGCCACAAGCGTTCCCTCCGTGGTCGCGAACGGGACGTAATAGGACCCCTGGGCGTGCGTACCGTTTACGCGAATCGGCCCGGCGATGCCGAGCGGCACGTGCACCGCTCCGACCAGGTTCTCGATGTTGGTGCGCACGTCCTCTGGCGCGAACGCGGCCTCAGCCGCCGCCTCGAGCGAGTGCCCCGCGTTGCGCTCGAGCCACGCACGTCGCATCGAGGGGTTCGTTCCCAGAATCTGTAGGGCAGCCACTCGGCATCGTCTCCTGAAGTCGCGCGTCCTGGCCGGCGGCCCACCTACCAGGAGCTTCTGATGTGCGGCGGAGCGTGGGGCAGGAGCTCGCACCAGCCGTCGCCCTGCGAATCCGGCGGGTCGATTCTGAGCGCGTTCAACGGGCGGCTTTCGCGACGCGGTGACCCGCCCCGGCCGCGACATCGCCTTCCGCGACCACGTTGCCGCCACCCGCGAGCTTCGCGGCTCGCAGCGCGTCGTCCGCCGCCGACACAAGCTCCGCAGCGGTCCTCCCAGCGCGCCATTGCGCCACGCCGATGGACGCGTCGAGCGGCTCGCGGCCACCTGTCAGGTTCGCGCTGCGGATCATCGAGCGCAAGCGCTCGGCGAGCGCGCGAGCCGAGCCGCTACCGGTGTCCGGCAGCACCACGATGAACTCATCACCGCCATAGCGTCCGACGGAGTCGGCACTTCTTAGACCGGTGCGCAGGATCGCCGCGACCTCGGCCAGCACGCGGCTGCCCTCCGGATGACCGTAGCCGTCGTTGACCAGCTTGAAGCGGTCCAGATCGACGAAGCAGCAGGACAAGTCCCGCCGATGGCGGGCGGAGCGTCCGATCTCCCGCTCGAGCTCGGTGCGGATCTCGGCATGGTTCAGGCAGCCGGTTAGCGCATCGAATCGCCCGGCTGCCAGCAGTCCATCGAGCGCGTCTGCATCGTGCAGGCACAGCGACGCAAGTCGCGCATAGGACTCCACCACCCAGCGCGTGGTCGTCGGGTCGGGCGGACCGGCTGCGAACCCTACGCACAAGGCGCCGGACGCGCCTCCGGGCGTCCGAACGGGCGCTCCGATCGCGTAAGCCCCGCGCGCACCCGGGTCGGCCGATTGGCGTGGACTTCGCCCCGCCGTAATCGGTTCGCAGACCGTGTGCCCGCACTCGAGTACGCGGCGGGCGATTCCTGACAGCCTCGCCGTAGGCGATACCTGGTCTGTACTCGCCGCGGCCCCGTACGCGCAGAGCACATCCGGTTGCCTCCGTGGCGGGTTCGAGGCGACGAGCAGCCCGATCAGAGCTTCCGTCCTGATCGCGGCGTCACGCGTGATCAGACACAGCTGCTCGTCGCCTGCGTACTCGAGGACCGATGCTCTCTGGCGCGGCCCCAGAGGCTGCGCCCGCTCTGCCTGCTTCGTGCTAATGGCTGTGGGGTGGCGCATAAACGGTCCTGATCCGGAATCACGCCGACATCTCTGTGATCGGACCGGGCTCGGCGACCGCCGTGCGATCGCCGGATACGTTCCGCGCTACTACCGACAACCTTTAGGCGCCGCCAGTGGCAAGCGACTGAGATCGTGTCTGCATCATACCTCCAGGTTCGACCCGCGCAAGATGATCTGGACCGTCGGCCGCTCAGTCAGCCTCGATGACTTCGATCGCGCCAAATCCCGGAAGGGGCCCGTCCACGAAGAACATCTCCACGGTGATGTCTGGTTCGACGTGCGCTTGAGAAAGGAACGCAACCACCCTGCGGCCGGTGAGTTCCTCAATAGTCTTGCTGTATCGCTCGGCCATCACGGCCTGGAACTCCTCTCGCATCGCGACGACCCGTCCCGGCTGGCCGCTGTCCATGATCGTCTGCTCCAGGGCGGTGAAGCCGCTGCCCCGCATGACGACGACGACGACGTCGTCGAGCGCATACGTCTTGGCCTTCATCGGCCCGCGACCGTAATGCTCGCGCAGGATCCCGACGATGCTGGTTGAGATCTCGGCCAGCAGCCTCCCGCCCGCGAGCGGTGTCTGTCCCTCTTCGGCTGATGGACAATCCATCCAGTCGCTCCTCTGTCCAGCCAGACCCGCGAGGTCGTGGCCGTCCGGCGCATGTTGTCTGACCTGGCTTCGGGAGTTGACAGAACCCCTGTCGACCCTGTCTTCGGCGAAGGCTACTACCGAGCGTCGCCGCGTTCCTCAACCGGCTGCTGTCGGTTCCCCGGCGGGCGCTCCTGGTTCGAGGAGAAACGCCTCGATCGAGGATCCACCTTCCTCGTCGGTGCCGCTCAGGAACGTGCGGACAGTGCGGCTGGTCAGCCGCTCGACAGCTTCGACCAGCTGCGGCCCGACCGCGTGCTGTAGGGCGTCCCGCTGGAGTCGGACCAGGTCGGACTTCCCGGCGGCCACGAGGTTTCGCTCTGACTTGGTCGCACCGTCCTCGAACACGCACACGACGAGGTCCTGATGGATGAAGGCGCGCGATTTGGTGGCTCCGCGCCCCGTGAAGTCCGCGATGAGCTTGCCGAGTTCGTTCGCGATCGCGGCGTTCAACGCGCCCCCGGATAACCGTTCTCTGGCATGCGACATGGCCGCCTCACACCCGTCTCTCGGTGGTCCAGATCCACGCGGGTCGAGCGGGAGAGCACCCGGGCGAAACGCTGCGAACACCGAGCATACCGGGGCGCAGCACGGGGCAAGAACCGGCGGCCGTCTCTCTCAGGCACGCCCCGACGTCCTGATCCCGCTTGGATCGGGACCGCTCATGCGTGAATCCACATCTGCGAACACGAAGCGAGTAAGGCAAGCGCAGTCGCTGCAGTCGCTGCAGTTGCTCCGAGGAGCGATCGGCGGCGGGACCTTGCTGTGATCACACGTAACGCTGCCGTCCGGCGCGCTCTGACCGGGCCGCTCGCCGCCGGCGCTGCAGCCGCGCAGCAGAGGGATGTGCCATGTGCGTGCGGGACCGCCCCGAGCCGATCCTCGCAGAGCAGAACTCCCCCGGCGAGCGCTGCCCCCGCGCGCACACGCCGAGTGATCGAGCTCGGATCTGGACTGCATTCGTGACCGAGCGGATCGAACCGTCGACGCACGCGGTGGTGAGCAGTCGATCTCGGTGCGCCTCCGACTACCAGCCTGAATGCCTGGACTGCTCAGTAGTTCTGATCGTCGACGTACGGGATCGTCCCGATGTGCAGCCGGGCGCCGGCGCTGTATACCAAGTGCGTGCGTGATTTCGTCATGACCGTGGTCAGCGCGGCCGCTTCGGCGCGATCAACGCGGAGGCCCGCGATCGCGACGACCCGGGCCGCCGTGAGCGAGCGCGGTGCCGGCTACATCGAGTGGGGCCGAGCGGCTTCTGCCGGTCATCGGATGGGAGAGCGCGAGACGTGTAGAGCCGAGAATCGCGACGTCACCGCATTCGCGGCGAGCCGGACCGTCCGCGGGGCGTCATGATGACGGTGATGCAGCGAAAAACCGCGACCTTGCATGGACGCCGTGTGACATACATCGAGGTGGGTTCCGGCCCGGTACTGCTGCTGATTCACGGAATAGCGGGCAGCATCGAGAACTGGCACGCGGTGATCGAGCCGCTGGCTCGCCGTCACACCGTCGTCGCGCCAGACCTGCCCGGGCACGGCACCTCGGCGCCCGGCGCGGGCGACTATTCGCTCGGGGCGCTCGCCGTGGGCCTGCGCGATCTGCTGACCATGCTCGGCTACACACGCGCGACGCTTGTCGGCCACTCGCTCGGCGGTGGAGTCGCTATGGAGCTGTCGTATCACTTCCCGGAGCTTGCCGAGCGCCTGGTGCTCGTGTCCAGCGGCGGTCTCGGCCACGAGGTGAGCCCAGTTCTGCGGGCCGCTGCGCTCCCCGGCGCAGAGCTGTTCATCGCTGTGACCGCCCGCTCGGCGACCACGGCGGGAGGCGTGGTCGGGCGCGGGCTGGCCAAGGTCGGATTGCGGCCGAACGCTGATGTCGCCGAGGTCGCCCGCGGTTACGCATCGCTCGCCGACCGTGATCGGCGGGCAGCGTTCCTCGCCACCCTGCGCGCAGTTGTCAGCACGCGCGGCCAGAGCGTCGATGCCAGCGACCGGCTGTACCTGGCCGCGCGGTTACCGGTGCTGATCCTGTGGGGGGCGCAAGACCCGATCATCCCCGCCCACCACGGACAGCGTGCCCACGAGGCCATCGCCGGCAGCCGTCTGGAGATCTTTGACGGGATCGGACACATGCCGCAGATCGAGACACCGGCGCGGTTCGTCGCGGCACTCGAGCGGTTCATCGAGGAGACCGAGCCAGCGCGGTTCGATCTCGAGGAGTGGCGCGCCCATTTCCAGACCACCGGGGACGAGCGGGTGACGGCGCCGAGATCGCAGGAGGACTCCGGCAGCCGAGCCTGATCGAGTCGGCGGACGGTGTTCGCGCTACACTCCAACTGGTTGAGCAGTGGCTCAACAGATGAAGGTGCCCCGCGTTTCCGCAGTCGTTGCCCATGCAGCGTCCTCCGGGTTTCGCCGCACATATCCCGGAGGGAAAGCAACATGGCAACAGGAACCGTGAAGTGGTTCAGCGACGACAAGGGCTATGGATTCATCACGCCCGATGACGCGAGCAAGGACTTGTTCGTTCACCACAGCGCGATCCAGGCGAGCGGCTTCAAGTCGCTGGCCGAGGGCGCGAAGGTGAGCTATGACGCCGAACGCGGACCAAAGGGTCCCGCGGCGGCGAACGTTCAGCCGCTGTAGCAACTGCGGGCCGACGGCGACGGATTGGCTCGCGCCTCCGTCGCCCGAGGCAGGTGCCGGGTCAGCCCTCGAACAGCTGACTAACGGGCCCGCGCGCACACGATCGCCGGCGAGACTCGACACGTAAGGACCGCAAGCATGGCGTCGCGTAACAAGAAGACGACGATGGCGAAGCTCGCCCGTGAACACAAGCTTCGCGAGCGCCGGCTCGTCAAGCAGGCTCGGAAGGACGCCCGTAAGCAGGCAGCATCTGACGACTCGGCGCGCCTCGGCGAGACGCCGGAGCCGAAGTAGGCGTAGCAGTCACGCCCGTCACAACAGCAGTCATGGTCACCCCGGGCCGGACCCGATCCAACGCTCAAGCCGCGTCTGCGGGATGTCCCTCATCGATGGACAATCGCCGCTGCGCGCTTGTGTGCGGATCGACGCAGCCCGCTTGCGGCGACCGAAGCTGCTAGGACGGGGGAACTCGAAGCAGGACGACGTGCTCCGGGTTGATCCCGATGCGCTCGCCGGTGTCCGCGTCATCGAACCACGCGAGCTCCATGATCGAGCCGCGGGCTGCGTCGAGAATCGCGCGCTCGATATCCTGAGCCGCGCCCTCGACTCGGTAGCGCTCGCCACCGACGATGGTGATCTCAGTCGTGACCGCCGGCCAGCGTGACTCCACGGTCAATGGCCCACCGGAGCGCACACGGCGTGGTGTTGGCGCGTCGAGCAATGAGAAGGTTGTGGCATCCGGTCTCCGTTCCGCGCACCTAAACGACTGGCCCCGCCGGTGTCGATTGTGAGCCTTGAATCCCTCCCAACCCTCAGCGCCGGTGCGCGCTGGTGGATTGCGAGCTCAAGGCTAAGCGATTGACCGCGGGGTCAGCGCCAAAATAACAGTACTCCCTTCGACCGGCCCCGGCAAGAACGGCTGGATGCGCGTGCTACGGTGCATGATGGTGGGTGACGCTTGTCGCCCGGAGGTTCACCGAGCCGACGCAGCGAATCTCCCCCGAAACGAATGTGAGCGCGTCGGCCAAGGGAGATGTGCAATGCCCAACCCCCCGTCTCGGGCCGTTTGATGAAAACGGCACGAGACCGCGCTGAGGAGAAACGGCGGGAGAAGCTGGAGTTCGTCGGTGAGCAGGTCGAGAACGGCCAGCTCATCATCCGGCCGATGACCGAGGAGGAGCGCCGGCGCTATCCGCCGCTCCCGTCTGAAGCCAAACGTCCGGCGAAGGGGTGAGGTCGTGCGTGAGCGAGAGGGGCTGATCGCGCGGATCCGACAGATCCGCCGCGCGTCCGAGGCGGGAGCTGCGGCGCCGGGAAAGGCTGCGGCAGGGGCGCCGGGAAAGGCTGCGGCAGGACATGACACGATCGCGCTGGAGGCTCTGCAGGCACGAATCGCGCATCTGGAGCAGCTCGTGGAGGCGCTTCAGGACTCCGTCCATCGGGAATCCGAGCGATACAGCAAGCGGATCACCGAGCTCGAGGCTCAGATCCAGCCCGCCGCGCTCGGCGTCGCGCTGAGCAAGGACGCCCGTGAACGCGGGCTGTAGCTGCGGATGACCGCGTTCTTTATCCCGGGCATCTCCCGCGACAGTGATGGCCGCGCGCTCGATCTGGCGGATCGCGACATGCGCAGATGCGTGGAACTCGAGATGGGCCGGCGCCCCAGCGCGCGGCGGATCGAGATGCTGTGCGCGCGCAGGGGGAACATCGACTATATGACGGTGGTGGCAGGCCGGATCGGCTGGGTCGCACCGTCATGGTGATCTTCGACATGGGCGCACGTCAGCCGTTTGTCGTGTGGGGCGAAGCGGACATTTCGACAGAGGATGGCTCCCGCGAGGTTCTGGACTGGAGCGCGTGCTCGGTGCTGGAGTTCGACCCGTGAGCTCCGCGAGGGACATCGAGCTACTCGAGGCCGATGCGCGCTACTACCGGGACCGCGTCGCCCTTCTGCGGGCGAAGCTATACAGATGGGGTGAGGGCTCAACCCCGCAACTGCGGGAGCTAGAGCGGCGCTTGACGGGCGCCGAGGAACGGCTGCGCGCGCTGCGTTCACGCGAGTCGAGCTGAGTTCATCGCCGTACCCGAACTGACCGAGAGCCCGGTGACAAATCTATCGCGCCCCGTCGGAGGCGGTCGGATCGCCTTCAGCCTCAAGGAGGACCACGAGCTCGCAGAACAGCTTCCCGAGGGCCAGCGCGAGCATGCGGGGGACTCCTTCCCTGCCCGGCCATTGAGCTTGAATGCGGCAGTGGGACCCTGCCCCCGCTAGGCGCCGGAGCCAGCTTCGAACTCCTGCGCTTCGATGGGCCCGTGGCTCGGTGCGACGAGGCGCCGGCCGAACATCGCGATGTCAGCCGGCTCGCCAGGAGACTGGGTCTCGAGCACGGCCTATCCACTACCGCGACCGAGCGCCGTACGAGCTCCTCGCACGCAGGCCGCACGGGTGGACGGTCGCGTCGCCGGCCCACTCACCTCCGAGCCGCAGTGGTTTCCCGCCGCGGTGAGCGAGCGCTTTGCTGGAGAGCTGGCGGCTTCGCCGCCGAGGTGTCGGCGCGGTCCGTACTCGGTACCGATGCGCGGCATCGACCCCGGGCGTATGGTCGGAGGCGAAAATAAGGAGGCGTCAATGCCACAGACAACGGATCGGCCCGCGCATCGTCGGGTGCGTTCGGTGGCTGTGCGCGATCGCCATGACGGCGGAATGCGGCGAATCCTGGGCGCTGTCTCCGCAGACGCGCGGATGCTCCGTGCGATATCGGCGGATGTCGCCCACACCGCCGACCCGCGCCATCTCGCGCGCCGGACGCCGCCCGCTGACGCGTTCGAGTTGCGTGACCCCGAGTACATCGCGCGCACGCTCCCTGCGCTGCGTGTGATGGCCGACGTGTGGTTCCGCGCCGAGGTGCGCGGGCTGGAGAACATCCCGCCGCGGGGGCCGGTGCTGCTCGTCGGCAACCACTCGGGCGGCATCCTGATCGCCGACACGTTCATCTTCGCGCAGGCGTTCTACGACCACTTCGGTCCCGAGCGTGAG
>DATKOY010000146.1:0-2649 GCA_035524415.1 Solirubrobacteraceae bacterium
GTGACCGCGATGCTGCACACCTGGACGCGCAACCCGGCCGCTGCCTCAGAGCTGTGTCCGTCCGGTCGACCGCACCCGGTCTGGCTGGCCGTTTGTGCTTGACCGCAACTGCGGATCGCGAGGGTCAGCCAGCCGCGGCGACGTCGCCGGCCGTGTCCGCGGCGCTCGCGGCACGCTCCGGCCTCCACCTGGCGGGCATGAGCGCCGCCATGTCGCGCAGGCGAACGCGGCGGCGGGCGAGGCGCGGAAGGACGTCGGTCAGGTAGGCGAGCGGGTTCACGCCGACGAGGCGGCACGATCCGAGAATCGTGTACGCGATTGCTGCCCGCTCGCCACCGGTGTCCGAGCCCGCGAAGAGGTAGTTTTTTCGGGTCAGCGCCGCCCTCACGTGGAGCCTCTCGACGATCCCGTTGTCGATGGGAATTACGCCGTCCTCGAGGAAGCGACCGAGCGCCTCCTCGTTGTTGGTGAAATATCTGATCGCTTCCCCGAGCTTCGACGAGGGAGGCTCATGCGGCTTGTACGTCTCGCACCAAGCACACAACTCGTCCCAGACCGGCTTGCTCTCCTCCTGACGGACAGCGCAGCGCTCGTCGATGGTTCGCTCGCGGAGCTTGGCCTCGATCTCGTAGAGCTTCTTGTACGCGGCCAGTGGCAACGCCGCCCGAGCATCCCCGGCGTCGAGCGCCTTGGTGAAATACCTGCGCCCGTGCATGTTGCAGCCGCATTCGATCAGGCCCGGCCGCTTGAAGCTCTGCTCGAAGAGGTTCGAAGCATCGGCGACGGTGAAGCCCTGGCGATTGGCCAGCATGTCTTCGGGCCCGAGCTCTCCTGGCTTCTGACCGGTCTTCTTGCCCGTCGAGGCGTACAGATACGCAGCGACGGTCTCGTCGCCGACGTAGCCCCAGAGCGCACCCAGGCGCTTGCCTCCGGCGGCGTCGCGGTCGAGCACCGGCAGCCCCGTCGCATCGAGGTGCATGACCTTCGCCGCCAGCACCTGCAGCACGGCCAGCCGCCACAGCGGCCGCAACAGATCCGTCGCCCATGCCACCTGATCGGCCAGCGTCGACACCGGTAGGACGAGGCCCATCCGCTCGAAGCGTTGCTTCTGCCGGTGCAGCGGCAGACCGTCGTCATACTTGTCCACCACCAGCGCCGCCACCAATGTCGAGCCGAGCTTGCCCGCCGCGACCACCTTGTCGCCCAGCGGCGCGCGGACGAGCTCGCCTTCGCAGCTCTGGCACGCAAGCTTCTCCCGGCGATCCACCCGGACCACCACTTGCGCTGGCACCAGTTCGATCACTTCCGTGATGTCGTGGCCGATGCACGCGCGCTCGGCCCCGCACTTCGGACACGGGCGCTCTGTCGCCGGCACCGAGATCGGATTGTCGATGCGAGGCAGATGCGACGGAGGCGGCCGGCGCAACGGCGGCTGCCGCTTGCGAGCAGCGTTCCGATCGGTCTCCGCCGGCTTGTCGATGCCGGAGGCCTCTCGAAGCTTCTCGTTCGCCTCGTCGAGCGTCGGATCGGTCCCCGGTTCGTCGTCGCTCTCGTTGGACAGCACGTCGAGCAGGAGCTTGAGCTGCGCCTCCGAGACGCCCTCGTTCTTGCGCGTGCGCGAAAGCACCTGCGACAGACGCCGCTCCAGCTCACCGTTGCGCGCAACCAGTTGCTTGAAGAGCGACAGCACCTCGCCGTCCCGCCGCTCCTCCAGCAGCTCTCGCAGCACCTCGAGCACCGGTCCCTTCCGCTCACCAGAGGCGCTCTCTGTCGCTGGCCGCGTGCCTGCGGTGCTCACGCTTTCCATGTACCGAGCACGATCTGCGCTGGCAAGAAGATTCGATCAGCGACGGAGATTTTCCTCGCGCCGCTGTCGCTCACGGCGATCGCGTATGGATCGCGGGCTCCCAGCGGCGCGACACGTGGGCCTGAGCCACATCGATTCCTTCGAGCAGCATCCCCAGCTCGTGCACGTCGAGCTGCACGCTCGTCGCTTCGCTCGTCACTTTCGCCGGGAAGGCGAACGTTCCGCGCTCCAAACGCTTGTGCACGATCGTGAAGCCGCCGCGCGTCCACAGAAGCAATTTCACTTGAGTCCGCCGCCGGTTCAGGAAGACGAAGACGTGCCCACTCAACGGGTCTCGACCGAGCACGGCGCGCACTTCGTTCGACAGCCCCTCGAACGACTTGCGCAGGCTCGCGGGCCCCGTCGCGAAGTACACGCGCACCGCCCGCGGCAGCAGAATCACGACTGCCTCTTCAGCTCCGCCGCCAACGCCGCCACCCAACTCGCCGGCACCGCCGCCGCGTCCGCGAGCTCAAGCACCACGTCGCCGGGCAGCCGCACCACCGTCGCGGCCGCCGCGCCGGTCACCTCGGCGGGGATGAACGTCAACGGCGCCAGCGCCCTCGCGTCCCGCTTCTCAAGGCGCTTGCGCCACCAGTTCAAGCGCTGCGGGTTTGCCAGCCCGCTCGCGCGGGCGAAAGCGGATGCCGACAAGCCGCTCTCCCGCCACCGCGCCAGCACTCGTCGGGCCGCGCCCTCTCGCCAGCGCCCCTCGGGGATCTCGTCGTTCGCGTTTCGATTCCTGCGCATGATCGCGGGATTCTCGTCCCGCGGCCCGCGGCGCGTCCCGGTCAAACCGACTG
>DATKOY010000147.1:0-4297 GCA_035524415.1 Solirubrobacteraceae bacterium
ACGGTGGCCGGCATGGTCGCCGTGGTCACCGCGGTGCTCGGCGGTTCGACCATCGGCTTGCTCATCTGGGTGCTCTCACGCTCGCTGGTCGCCTCGGTGAGCGGCGGAGTCGTGGTCGGCCTGGGCATCGTCGTGTTGCTGATCCTCTACCAGGATCGCACCTGGCTGCGAGCAAATCGTCTGGAGATGTTCTCCGACGAGGGCTCAGGTCCGCCACCGCCCTCAGTGCCCGGCTCTTGACCACCGTCGCAAGCGGATCGCCGACCGTCGCGGGTCTCGCCGACACGCGCCGGGTTGGCAGCTGCGAATAGCACGTTCCGTGCGATGACCGCTCACCTTCCGGACGGGAAGTCCACGGTTTTCCGCGTCGCGAGTACCGGACAGCACTGACAACGGGAGGTGGAGAATGAAATCGACTTCTCTGAGCCGGCCGGTCGCCCTCGGCCTGATCGCCGGGCTCGTCATAACGCTCTTGTGGCTGTGGGTGACCCTCGAGGGATCCGCGGTCTCCAAGACGCCACACGACGTCCCCGTGGCGGTGATCGGCCCGCGACCGGCGGTCGCTCAGCTGGCCGCAGGGCTGCAACACAACGGTGCGTTTCGGGTCATATCCGCGCCCAGCGAGGCGAGAGCCATCGACCTCGTGCAGCGCCGGAAGGTCGACGCGATCATCAACGTCGACACGCGCCAAGTGCAGACGGTCCAGGCCGCGTCGACGCTTACGGCGGCGGCCCTTCCCCAGGCTCTCTCGTCAGGACAGGCCGGCGTGCACTTTCGGGCCAGCGAGATCAAGCCGCTGAAACCCGGCGATTCCACCGGGCTGGGACTCATGTTCATCACGATGGCGTGCGTGCTCGGCGGCCTTCCGAGCGGGCTGGTCCTCGCGCTCCTGAGCAAGGGACGTCGTCCGATTTCAGTGGCCGACGCGGGAATCTGGGTCCTGGTCACTGTCGCCGCCTCGGCGGTCACAGCCCTCTTCATCGCCCTCATAGCTGACGGCATCCTCGGGTACGGCGGGACCGAGATGCTGGCGATATGGGCCTGGGGCACCATGCTCTGTACGGCGAGCATGGCGTTTGCCGCTGCCCTCGTCGCGGCAGTCGGCATAGCCGGTTTCGTCATCGCGGCCGTTCCACTCCTCTTCTTCGGAGTCGCCAGTGCGCCGGCGCCGACACCATGGAATTGGGACTCAGGCGTCTTCAGGGTCCTCGGTCCCTTCGACCCGTTCGGCGCCACGACGAACGGCATTCGCAACGCGATCTTCTTCGGGCCTGCCTCTCAGACTCGGAACTTCGCCGTCCTGGCGGTGTGGATCGTCGGTTCCGCCGCGCTGTTGGCAGTCCTTGGTTGGCGAAGCCAGCAGGCGGCTCGCGCGACGGTGGCACCGGCGGGCGACGTCGAGCCCGCCGAGTTGGAGCGGGCAGCCTGACGAGGCGCAAACACGCCGGATACCACAAATCGTGCGATAGGCGCTCACCCTCTCCTGGGCAACCACCACCCTGCCAATTGTCGTTCATAAAGGAGGCAACAGATGGCACGTGAACCAGTACTTGAGCCATTCACTCCCGAGAACACGACCATCCTGATGGTCGACTACTCGGTGGGATTCCTGAACAGCTTCCGTTCGCATGCCGTCAGCGACCACCTGACGGCCACGGTGGCCCTGGCCAAGACGGCCGTGGGCTTCCACACCGGATTCGTGGTCAACCTGGGCGCTGGGCAAAAGCCATATCCGCAGCTCGTCGATGCGATCGGCGACCATCCCATCATCTACCGGGGTGGAGAGTACAACGCCCTCGACAATCCGCAGGTGGCGAAAGCCGTAGAGGCCACCGGTCGTAAGCGCATCGCGATCGGCGGGATCTCGACCGATGGCTGCGTGATCGAGACCGCGTTCGGCGCGCTTCGCCGCGGCTACACGGTCGCGCTCGTCGCTGACGCCACCGCCGGCGAGACGCGGGAGACCCACGACCTCGCGGTGCAGCGGATGGTGCAGGCCGGCGTTGTGCCGGTGAGCTGGCTCTCCCTGGCCACCGAGCTCCAGATGGACTGGTCGAAGGGTGACACGGCGCAGGCGTACTTCGCGCTCATCGCCGAGGCCTCGCCGGGCATCATGGCGAGCGTCCAGTCCGAGCATGAGGTGCCCAGAGAAGCCCAGGCCGCGTAGGCCCGAACTCTTCGGGGCGACCGGGCGGACCGCCCGGTCGCCCCCGAAGGAGCCCTGACAAGCCGGAGGCGCAAATGCCCCAGTTTCTAGTCCAATTCAGCTACGCATCGCGCTCGATCAAGAGTCTCGTCGAGCAGCCCGACGTCGACCACGCCGGGCAAGCCTCTGCCATGGTCGCCTCGCTCGGGGGACGGCTGCTCGGCTACTGGTACTCGTTCGGGGCTTTCGACGGCGTGGTGCTGATCGAGGGGCCGGACCACAGCACTGCGGCGGCGGTCGCCATGGCCATCGGCGGAACCGGCGAGGTGTCCCGACTCGAGACGACCGTCCTGCTGACGATGGAGGAAGCGCAGCAGGCATCGCGCACGGCAGCGGCCGCAACGCACCTGCCGCCCGGCGAGGAGGCATCACGATGAGCGCGACTACGCCGCAGTTCAAAGCACCGATCGTCGATCCGGCTGCGGTCACCGAGGTTGCCGACGGCCTCTGGGTGATCCCGGACGCGAATCACATCCTGCTGGTCCCGAACGTTGGGATCGTCGTCGGCGCTCGGGCGACACTGGTGATCGACACGGGCTTTGGCCCCGACAACGCGCGCGCCGTCCTGGAATCAGCGCGCCGGCTCAGCGACGGCCGTCCGATCTACCTCACCCACACGCACTGCCACCCCGAGCATGGGTTCGGGGCCAACGTGGTGGCCGACGAGGTGACGATCGTCTACAACGAGGCGCAATGGAACGAGCTGGAGGAGAAGGGTCCAAACCTCCTGCGGATGTTCACGAAACAGATCCCTTCGCTGGCACCCATGCTCGAGGGAGTCGAGTTCGTTCGTCCCGACTTTCTCTACACAGGCTCGCTGACCCTCGACCTGGGGGGTGGGCAGACGGTGCGATTCCACGAGGTCGGCGGGGCCCACTCGCGGGGCGACCAGGCCATCGTCGTTCGGGGGCCGAGGTCGGCGCTGTTCACCGGCGATCTGGTCGAGGAGGGCTACTTCGGGATCCTCGGGGACAGCGAATCGCACGTCATCCCGTGGATCGACCGGCTCAACCGCCTCGAGCGATTCCATGCCGACATCGTCGTTCCCGGGCACGGCCATATGGGAGATCCGCAGCTGATCCCCGAGTACCGCGCGTACTTCGAGCTCGCCAGGAACCGCGTCGATGAGCTTCGCTCCGCCGGTGAGCTGTCCGAGGGCGAGATCGTGGACCGTGTGACCGGCGAGCTGCTCGACCTGCATCCCGACTGGGCCAACCGGAACTGGGCCGGCAAGGCGGTCGCGGACCTCTCGTGGCCGGCCCGTTCATGAAGCTCCCCCAGACAATGCGAGCTGCCGCTCGAAGCGAAGGTCGGCCATGCTGAGGGCGACACCTCGATCCCTCAAGGAGGTGGACTGTGAGCCACGATGTCTTCTTCATTGTCGAGCTCGAGGTCAAGCCAGGCCAGACCGGCGAGCTGCGGAGCGTGATGGACGAGATGGCGTCCGTGACCCGGCGCGATGAGCCGGGCACGCTGAACTACGAGTGGTTCATGACGGAGGACGGCACCGCCTGTCATATCTATGAACGCTACGCTGACCCACAGGCCGCCGTAGTCCATTCCCGAACGTTTCCGCCTGAGCTTGGCCAGCGCGCCCAGGCCTTCCGACCTACTCGACTCACCGCATACGGGAAGCTCACGAAGGCGATACGGGAGCAGAGGATCGAGCCCCTGCTGGCGGCGGTACCTGACATCAGTCTGGTCATAGTGGAGCCGCTTGGCGGCTTTGCGCGATGAGCTCGGGAGTTTCGACGATACGCGGCGCCGGCCGCCGCAACCCGCTTTACGCAGATGAGGTACCGACATGAACATCACGATGATTGGAGCGACTGATCCCTTCGCGCGCGGTTTCGCGGACTGGGCACTCGAGCAAGGCCACGTCCTCACCGTCGTCGGATTCACGGACAACCGGGGCCAGCGCTTCGCCGCGGACCGACGCGGCTCGAGCATAGGGGTCGGCCCTGCCGAGCCGCTTCGCGACGACGTCATCGTTCTCGCCCTGCCATACGTCTGCGTACGGCCGGTCCTCGACCACTACGCCGGGCAGATCGACGGCAAGATCGTGATCGACCTCGTCAACGCGGTCGACCT
>DATKOY010000148.1:0-44402 GCA_035524415.1 Solirubrobacteraceae bacterium
CACCCTCAACCACCAACTCGGACACCCACGCCGCGCACTGGTCAACGACTGCACCCCACCGCGCGGAATCAACCATCCAGCCAGCAGCCTCGCTTCGCGCGAGATCGTCGCACCATCGGTCATAACCCGACACTCGCAGCCAAAGAGCAGGTGAATGCGGATTCGCGCCCCCCAACGGGGCGCGAATCCGCACTCGCGTCCCACCAACGCGTGAGTGTGGCCGAACGCGCACCCAGGAGTGGCAGGCGAGAGCGAGGCTCCCAACGACGTGGACCCCACCGTGGAATCACTCATCTGAGGCGACGAGCGAGCGGGCGAGCGAGTCGATGTCGCCCGCGCCCATCATCAGGCACAGGTCTCCGCGCCGCAGGGTCGCGCCGAGAAAGCGCCGGGCGTCGTCGAAGGCCGGCAGCCAGGCGATCGTTCTCCCGCCGCCCGCGTCCGCGGCCGCGGACGCGATCAGGCGCCCGTCGATCCCGGGGTAGTCGTCGGCCCGCTCGCGCGCCGGGTAGATCCCGAGGACCGCGGCAACGTCGGCCCGCGCCAGGGCGACGCCGAATTCGCGCCCGAGCGCCCGCGTGCGCGAGAACAGGTGCGGCTGGAACACGGCCACGACCCGCCTGGGGGCGAGCGTCCGCGCCGCCGCGATGGCCGCGGCAACCTCGGTCGGGTGGTGGGCGTAATCGTCGTAGACGGGGACCCCGGCGGCGGTCTCCCCGAGCAACTCGAACCGCCGGCGGGCGCCCCTGAAGTCGGCGAGCGCGACCACCGCCGCAGCGGGATCGGCGCCGGCGAGCGCGCACGCCGTCAGCGCGCCGGCTGCGTTGATCGCGTTGTGGGCCCCGGGCACGGACAGCGATACCTCGAGCTCGCGCCAGCGAAAGCGCGCGCCCGCAGGCGTGAGGACGGGATCGGGCGCGTCGTAGGTGAGGGCGCCGGCGGGACACAGCGCCCGCAGCACCGGTCGGTCCCACACGACCGCCCGATCGCCGGCTCGCGCCATGAACGTGCGGAACGTGTCCTCCAGCTCGGCGAGCGTCGCGTACGTGGAGTGGTGGTCGAGCTCAGCGTTCGTGAGGACGGCGATCTCCGGCGAGAGCTTCAGCAGCGAGCGGTCCGATTCGTCGGCTTCGATCACGATCCACTCGCCGCTCCCCCATCCCGCGTTCGAGCCGGTCGAGCGCAGCTCGCCGCCGACGACGTAGGACGGATCGATGCCGCAGCCGCGCAGCACGTGCACGATCATCGCCGTCGTCGTGGTCTTGCCGTGCGTCCCGGTCACAGCGATGCAGCGCCGGAGCGCGGCGATCTGAGCGAGCAGGTCGGCGCGGTGAAGCTCATGGCCTCCCGCGGCCGCCCGCTCGGGGTTCGACGCGGGGACCGCGGTCGAGTACACGACCTCGGCTGCCGCAGGGACGTTCGCGGCGGCGTGCCCGATCACCGGCTCGATCCCGTGCTCGCGCAGTCGCTCGGTGTACGACGACTCCGCGCGATCCGATCCCGTGACGTGCGCGCCGAGCGCCTGCGCCACGATCGCCAGGCCGCTCATTCCCGCGCCACCGATCCCGACGAAGTGCAGCCGGCGGGATGACCAGTCGTCCGTCATGAGCGGACCGCGGCTGCGAGCACCTCGCGTGCGATCACCTGGGCGGCGTCGACGCGCGCGACCGCCGCCGAGGCGCGCGCCATCGCCGCCAGGCGCCCTGGATCGGCGAGCAGGTGCCCCACTTCCTGCGCGAGCCGCGGGCCGCTCAACTCGGCGTCCGGGATCACCACCGCCGCCCCCGCCTGCTCCATGAACCGCGCGTTCGATGCCTGATGGTCGGCGGTCGCGTACGGATACGGGATCAGAATCGCCGGACGGCCGTGCGCCGCGATCTCGAACACCGACCCGCCCGATCGCGCGATCACGAGATCGCTCGCCAGCAGCGCCTCGCCGAAGCGCGCGATGTACCCGCGCAGGTCGTAATGGGGTCCCGGCGACTGCAGGTCGGGCAGATCGCGCTCGCCGGCTGCGTGCAGCACATGGAACCGGGCGCCGGCGAATGCCTCGATCGCGGCGTGATTGATCGACCTCGCCCCGAGCGAGCCGCCGAACACGAGCACGCACGTCTCGTCCCGGGCGATCCCGAACCGCGCCCGCGCCGCCGCGCGATCGGTCGCCGGCGCCGGGACCGGGCGCCCCGTGACGAGATAGCGGTTCGAGTCGCGACCTTCGATCGGGAACGCGAGACAGACGCGGCGGGCGACCGGTGAGAGCAGCCGGTTCGTGAGGCCGAGGTGACTGTCGGCTTCCATCAGCACCAGCGGGATCCGGCTGACGATCGCGGCGAGGCCGACCGGCCCCGCGACATACCCGCCCGCGCCGAGCACGGCCGCGGCACGCGGGCTGCGGAGAATCCGGCGCGCCCTGCGGCCGGCCCCCGCGTCGATCATGACGGCCTTCGCGGCCTTCAGCGGCGCGTCGCGAGGCAGCGACACGACGCGGAGGCGCTGAAGCTCGTAGCCGGCCGCCGGCACAAGCTCGAGCTCGGCTCGTTCCCCGCCGATGAACGCGACCTCCGCCCCCTCAGCTCGCAGCGCGTCGGCGACCGCCAGTGCCGGAACGACGTGCCCCGCCGTCCCGCCGGCCCCGATCACGATCCGTGGCGCCGTCACGTCCGGCCGCTCCCTGACGCGACCGCCGCGCCCCGTCCGACCCGTCGACGGCACGCAGCTGCCGAGCACCGGGCCGGGCGATGTTCGCCAGCAGGCCGACCGCGGCGAGCATCACGCATAGGTTCGTTGGCGCATAGGAGATGAAAGGCAGAGGAACACCGGTGAGTGGGGCCAGTCCGAGCACCACGAAGATATTGAGAATCCCCTGGCACAGGATCAGCGACGTGAGGCCCGTCGCAAGCAGCTTCGCATAGCGGTCGGCGGCGCGGCGCGCGGTCCGCAGGCCTGCGTAGGCGATCATGCCGTACAGAGCCACGACTCCGAAGATCCCGAGCACGCCGAGTTCCTCGCCGATCACTGCGAGGATGAAGTCGGTTTGCGCCTCCGGCAGGTAGAAGACCTTCTGCACCGAGCGACCGAGGCCGACGCCGAGCAATCCTCCGGAGCCGAGCGCGATCTGTCCCTGGACGGCCTGATAGCCGGTGTTCCCGGCTGATGACCACGGGTGCAGGAACGCCGTGAGCCGTGCGCGCTGGTAGGGCTGGACGAGGACGAGCACCAGGATCAGCCCTCCGGCGATCAGGCACAGCCCGCCGAGATAGCGCATCGGGATTCCGGCGGCGATCAGCAGCGCGCCGATCGCGAACGCCACGACCATCGTCGTCCCGAGATCCGGCTCGACCAGGATCAGCAGGCACGCCGGCCCGACGACGACGGCGATCGGCCCGATCGCCTGCCGAAAGCTGCGGATCCGTTTCGGATGGTCGGCGAGGTACCGCGCCACGTACAGCACGAGGGCGAGCTTCATCACCTCCGAGGGCTGGAACTGGATCGGTCCGGCGGAGAACCACCGCCGCGCGCCGAGGACCCGCACGCCAAAGCCCGGCACCATCACGAGCACCAGCAGGACGAACGACCCGAGCAGCATCAGGTTCACGAGGTGTCGGTTGAGCAGGGACACGCCGCGGCGCTCGAGCACGTGCATCGCGGCGAGGCCCGCCGCGCCGAACACGAGGTAGCGCACGAACTCGGAGGTCCCGTTTCCCCCGCCCTTGAGCACGCCGATCGGCGACGATGCGCTGTAGACCATCACCGCGCCGAACGCGAGCAGGCACAGCGCCGCGGTCATCAGCACACGATGCTCGAGCGGCGGCGGCACCCGTTTGACCGGCGGCCGTCGTTTAGACGGCGTGGAGGGTGCCTGGCGCATCCAGGCGAACTTCGACGGCAGCCGCGTGAAGCCTGCAACCCCGGGCGCTTGACGGCGTGGCGCGTGAGCGCGAGAGCCGGATGCCAGTGGGCCGCGGGAGTGTCGTGGCGGGGTGCGGTTCGGGAATGTGGTCGGCTGGCGCCGAGTAGGGGCCTTCGGCCCGGCTTTGGTGGGAGGTCTGCCCGGTATGAGGCATTGAAGGGCGGGTGCGGTTGGCCCGGGCGGCATAACGTGAAAAAGTTCGCGCCGGGTTCGACGGTTTTCACGAAAGGCACCGCCACGGTGCTTATTGGGCAAAGCGTTTAACGCAGCGCGGACCTTCTCACGTTGTGCAGGCCCGTCGGTGCCCCCCAGCCACCCCATCCCCAGCTCAGCACGAGGCATATCTTCCACCAAGGCCGGGCCGAAGGCCCCCACTTGGCGCCAGCCGATAATGGCCCGAAACGCACCCCGCCCGTGCGTCGCCCCGTCGGCCTAGCCGACCCGATAGGCGTATGGAATCGTCGCCACCTCGTCGCCGCTGTCTGTCAGCAGCTTGAACGTGTCGACGCCGATGAAGCCGCGCATGACCGTGCCCCTCGGCGCGTTGGGCGTGATCGTGAGCGTGCTCGTGCCGGTGTCGCCGGGCGCAAGCGTCAGCGGCGAATAGGTCGCGGTCGGGTCGACGCTGAACGCCCAGGCGTCACCGGTGTCCGCAGACAACGCGGGGTCAAGCATCGCAGGCCCCCCCGGATCATCGCCCCCGCATGCAATTGTCCGGGCCCGACGGCATCCTCCGTCTCGGGGTCGATCTTGTCGACACGTCTTCTCCGCGGGTTAACACATCGTCCAACACCGCGTACTCTTTCGGGACGTGAGGACTCGGCGCTTTCACCAGGCTTGGGCAAGGTTTGTCGGTTTGGGGATCGAGGACGTAACGCTTTGTCGCGCTCGGAGACACGGAGCTCATGTCGCCGATTAGTCGAGGTTTCAGCGGCCGTCGACGGCCGGTTGCCGATCCGTCGAGGGTGCCGCCGGGCCAGTACGTCACCGCTGACTTCCCGGTGCTGTCGGCGGGGCCGACGCCGCGCACACCGGTGGACGAGTGGAGCTTCACGATTCACGGCGCTGTCGATCAACCCGTGTCGTGGCCCTGGGATGAGTTCCTCGAGCTCCCGGCCGAGACGTTCACGGTCGACATCCACTGCGTGACGAAGTGGTCCAAGCTCGACACCACGTGGCGCGGCGTGTCCGTCGACCACTTGCTCTCCGGCGTCGAGACGGAGGCCGAGTATCTGACGGCATGGTCGGATGGCGGATACACGACGAATCTCGCGCTCGAGGATGTCACCGATGGCCGCGCCTGGGTCGTGTACGAGTTCGGCGGCGCGTCACTCGATCCTGAGCACGGCGGCCCGGCCCGCCTGCTCGTTCCGCACCTGTACTTCTGGAAGAGCGCGAAGTGGGTCCGCGGGCTGACACTGACGCTCGATGACGAGCCGGGGTTCTGGGAGGGCTACGGCTATCACAGTCACGGTGATCCATGGCTCGAAGAGCGCTACCAGGGAGACTGACCTGGCAGCTCGCGCGTGTTCTCGAGCTCGTCGATGAGACACCTCGCGCGAAGAGCCTCATCCTCGAACCCCCGGCCTGGCCCGGGCATCAGGCCGGCCAGCACGTGGACGTTCGTCTCACCGCCGAGGACGGCTATCAGGTGCAGCGCAGCTACTCGATCGCGTCCGGACCAGAGGACGAGACGCTGGTGCTCACCGTCGAGCGGCTCGAGGACGGCGAGGTCTCGCCGTATCTCGTCGACGAGCTCAGACCCGGCGATGAGCTCGAGCTGCGCGGTCCGATCGGTGGCTACTTCGTGTGGGATCAGTGCTCGGGCGGGCCGTTGCTGCTGCTCGCCGGCGGCTCCGGCATCGTGCCGTTGCGTGCGATGCTGCGCCACTGGTCAGCGGTGCGCAGCACCGAGGACGTGCGTCTTGTGTACTCGTCGCGTTCGCTGGAGGATCTGATCTACCACCAGGAGCTGACCGAGCTTGCCGCACGCGACCACGTCGAGGTGACGCTCGCCCTGACGCGCTCCTGGCCGGCGGACTGGCGCGGGCATCGCGGCCGGATCACGCCTGAGCTCGTGGCCGACGCGGCATGGTCCCCGGCGCAGCGGCCGCTCGTCTACATCTGCGGGCCGAGTGGCTTCGTCGAGACTCTCGCGGAGGGGCTCGTCGTGGCGGGACACGAGGCCGGACGCATCCGGACCGAGCGGTTTGGACCGACGGGCAGATGAGCGCAGAGAGGATGGAGCCGCTCGACGGAAATGCGATCGCCGGCGCGCTCGACGCGATGTTCGACGCGGAGATGACGACCGCCACGGGCGCCTGCCGCACGTGCGGCCACGAGGCGCAGGTCGCGACGCTGCGCGTCTACGTGCGTGCTCCCGGCGCGGTCGCGCGATGCCCGCGCTGCGGGAACGTCGTCTTCGTGCTGGTCGAAATCCGCGGGCAGACACGACTCCACGCGGACGGCTTCGAACTGTTGAGCTGAGGGACACGATGGTCGGCGCGCCGGGTGGGGCAGGGCCGGGATGAGCGTTCCGGACACCACCGCGCCCGCGGCCGGGGCAGCGATGCCCGACGCGTTGCATCCCCGCCATCTGATCGTGCGGGTGCTCGAGGTGCTCGCCGTGATCGCCGTCGTCGTGGTTGCGATCAGCGCACTGCCGGGTCTGGACGACGTCAAGCACCGGCTGCAGGGAGCCGATCCAGCCTGGGTCTCGGCCGTCGTGATCGCCGAGCTGGGGTCGTGCGCGGGGTACCTGCTCGTCTTCCGCGCGACGTTCTGCTCGCAGATGTCGTGGGCGCTCAGCTACGACATCGCGATGGCCGAGCTGGCGGCGAACTCGCTGCTGCCGGCGGGCGGTGCGGGAGGGCTCGCGCTCGGCGTCTGGGCGCTGCGCCAGGCCGGCATGCCGACCAGGCACATCGCCCACCGGACGGTCGCGTTCTTCGTCGTGACGAGCGCCGCAAACTTCTTCGCGTTGATCGTCGTCGGCGTCGGCGTCTTTATCGGGATCATCGCCGGGCGGGGATCAGCCGTGCTGTCGCTGGTGCCCGCGGTTGTAACCGCCGCGGGCGTGATGCTCGTCTGTCTGAGCCCCCGGCTTCTGCGCACACTCGGCGAGCGGGGCGCGGGCGGCGATCACCAGGCGGCTGGCCGGCTCCGCCTCGGCGTGCGCGCAGGGTTGAAGGTGGCGGCCGATGGCGTCGACGAAGCGATCAGCCTGCTGCGCTCCCACAGCACCGGCGTCGTGATCGGCTCGTTCGCATACATGGCATGCGATATCGCGGCGCTCGGCGCCGCGTTCGCCGCCGTCGGGCAGGTACCACCGGTTGGCACCCTCGTGCTCGGCTACCTGATCGGGCAGCTTGGCAATCTGATCCCCGTCCCGGGTGGGATCGGCGGCACCGAAGGGGCGCTCATCGGCGTGTTCGCCATCTACGGCGTGAGCGTGCCCGACGCGACGGCGGCCGTGCTTCTGTACCGCCTGTTCCAGCTCCTGATTCCGGCGCTGCTCGGCGCGCCCGCGTTCGTCTTACTCCGCCGCAAGCTGAGCCGCGCCGACCAGCCCGCCCAGGTGTGCGCGCCGCTCGCCGTCGACGTCGTGCAACTGCCCTCGCCAAGCGGGCCCTGACGCGCCGTCAGGACCGGCCGCGTCACCGTCAAGTTCCGCCCGGGACCGTCGATTGTCGTGGGTAGGACCCGCATGTGGCATGGATGTCACACGCCGCGGCTGGCGATACTGGGCGCCATCGTCGCGCTCCTCCTGGCCGCGCCGGCGGGGGTGCGCGCGGCGTCGCTTCCTGGCGTAGCCGACAGCTATCCGTGGTTACTCGACGGCGACGTGCACGCGTTGGCGCGCGACGGTGACACGGTGTACCTCGGCGGTGACTTCCGCTATCTCGGCCCGCGACTCCATGGGCTGGCGAAGCTCGACGCGGCCGGCACGCCGGACCTCGGCTTTCCGGCGGTCGACGGGTATGTCCGCGTCGTGGAGCCCGACGGCGCGGGCGCCGACCGGCTGTACCGAGACGCGGGCGATGATCTGCTTGACGGCCGCGCGGGCAACGACGTGCTCGTCGGCGGACCCGGCGCAGATCGGCTCATCGGAGGCCCGGGAGCGGACACGCTCAACGCGAGCGACGGGACCCCGCGGGACCGGGTGTCGTGCGGGCCGGGCCGCGACACCGTCACGGCCGATCCCGGCGATCACGTGGGGTCGTGATTGCGAGACGGTCCACTGGATCAGGCGCCGCCGCGGAAAAACGTGAAAGGGACCACCCGACCCAGATCACCGAGCGATCCGTCAGGAGCTCTTCAGGCGGGAGCGATCTCGGGAGTCAAGGCGCGCGCCGCGTGCTGGCGCCCGCGGTGCAGTCGCGAGGTGATCGTCGCCTCGTTCGTTCGCAGCGATCGCGCCGCCTCGCGGTAGGAGAGGCCGAGGAGGTCCACGGCGATCACCGCGTCGCGGTACGCCGGCGGTGCGCTCGCGATGGCCTCCATGATCTCGCGCGCCTCTGAGGCGCGCTGCGGGGACTGCGGGATGTCCTCGTCGTACAGCTCCCGGGTGGCGGGCCGGCGTGCCGCTGCGCGCCTGCGGTTGGCATACGTGTTGCGCAGCGCTCGCAGCAGGTAGCCAAGCTCGTTGCCGTCGCGGAGGAACCGGGGGCGCTTGAGGACGGACGCGAACGTCTCCTGCACGAGATCCTCGGCGTCGTGCGACGAGCCGCACAGCGCCCACGCGGACCGGTAGAGCACGTCGATGTGACGCGCGAGGCGATCGGGCTCGAGCCGCCGCGGTCGCGGCCGTGCGGCACGCTCGCCGGGTGCGCCGTTGTCACCGTGGTCGCCGCCGTCGCCGGCGGGAGATGCAATCTGCTCGTGGTGGCGACTGATCATGATCACATCTCCCGCCAACGGAACGTCGTGCCTCGGGACCTCAGGCGTCCGTGTCCGACGGCGCGATGTTCTGGTTGAGCCGGAACACGTTCGTCGGGTCGTATTCGTCCTTCAGCGAAACCAGCCGGGCGTACGTCTCGGCCCCGTACGAACTCCGGGCAGCGTCGGCGTCGCCGAGGTAGTTGACGTACGCGCGTCCGGTGGACGCATCGCGTGCGTCCTCAATCGCGGTCCGCGCCCACTCGCGATGCGCGGTGGTCGCATCGGGATCCTGCCAGGCGGCGGCGGCGTTGAGGACGAACGGCATCGAGCGCTCCGCGAACGCCGTGGCGCCCTCCGCGACCCGGCCCACCGCTCCACCCATCTGATGCACGTGTAGCTCGGCCTGCGGCCCCGGGGCGGCGAGATGGACGCGGCACAGCCGCTCGATCAGCTCGTCGTCGAGCGTCCGCAAGTTCGTCGCCTTGAAGTAGGCGTGCACGCCCTTTGGCCAGAGCGGGTCGAGCAGCGTCTGGATCACCTGGTACGGCATCGGTCCGAGCACGTCGGCGATCGGCTCGGCCACCCGGCGGAACGGACGGACGAGCTCCTCGCCCTCGTCGCCGGGCCCGGTCGCGACCGCGACCAGCGCGGCGACCTTCTTGCCGTGCCACTGTTCCGGAATCACCGGAAGCGGGGGTGCGCTCGTGAGGTTGACGACCGCCGTGATCTCATCCGGCGCGTGCGGGGCCCAGTCGCGGAACAGGCGCAGCAGATCGCCTGCGGCGTCGGCCGGATAGAAGATCGGCCCGCCATACACGACCGGTCCGAGGGGATACAGGCTGAACTCGAACTGAGTGACGATGCCGAAGTTCCCGCCACCGCCGCGCAGCCCCCACAGGAGGTCCGCGTTCTCGGTCTCGCTGGCGTGGACGAGCCGCCCGTCGGCGAGCACGACGTCGGCCCCGACGAGGTTGTCGCACGCGAGGCCGAACCTCCGCATCGTCCAGCCGATCCCGCCGCCGAGCGTGTAGCCGGCGACGCCCGTGGTCGAGATCAAACCGCCGGTCGTCCCGAGGCCGTGCGCCTGCGTCTCGTGGTCGACATCGGCCCAGACCGCGCCGCCGCCGACCGTCGCCCGGCGCGCGCCCGGATCGACGCGGACGCTGTGCATCGGCGAGAGGTCGATCACGATGCCGTCGTCGCAGGTGGAGAACCCGGCGACGCTGTGGCCGCCGCCACGGACGGCGATCGGCAGGCCGTTGCCGCGCGCGAATCCGACCGCTGCGATCACATCGGCGGCGCCGCCACAGCGGACCACGAGTGCGGGCCGGTGGCCGTCGTGCGCGGCGTTCCAGACGCGGCAGGCCTCGGCGTAGCCGTCGTCAGAGGGCGTCACGATCTCTCCGCGGACGGCCTCCCGCAGCTCCTGAACTGTTGCCTCCCCGAGCACCGGGGCGATGGTGTGACTCATCTCCGTCTTCCTTTCGTTTGTGGAGGTCGGAGAAGTTCTACGGGCCGGCGCTTTGCGCCCACTTAGAGCGGCCTTAGCGCACCGGCAAAGCGCTCACGGCGGGGGTGTCGAACCTGCGCATCAGCGCCTCGACGTCCGCGACGCCGAGCCCGTCGTCGCGTGACGCGTACCGGTCACGCGCGTCTGCAAGCAATGCGGCCGCGGACTCGACGTCGCCCCGGAGCAGCGCCACCTCGCCAAGTCCCGACAGGGTGTGCGCGATCCACCGAGTGCGGCCGGTCTCACCGAGGATGGTGCGGGCTTCACGCAACCTCGCCTCGGCTTCATCGAGGTTCCCGTCGGCGAGCGCCAGGTCAGCGGTGCGCCACAGCGTTGTGGCGAGCCCCCACCGATCGCCGGCGCGGCGGAAGATCGCGCGGGCCTCGGCGAGGTGCCGCGCGGCGCAGTCGTGATCGCCGGCGATCGTGTTGATGAGCCCAAGTCCAGCGAGTGCGAGTCCGGTGCCGCGGCGGTCGCGCAGTGCGCGGCGCATGTCGAGGGCGGTCCGGAGCGCCGTCCGCGCTGCGGCCAGATCGCCCTCTGCGAGCTCGAGATAGGCGCGCCGGACGAACGCCGCGGCCATGCCGGCCTCGTCCCCCGCAGCCGCGAACCGCGCGGCGCTCTCATCGAGCAGCTCGCGGGACCGCACGAGATCGCCGCGCCCGCGCACGAGCCCCGACTGATTCGCGAGCACGTAGCTGACCGCTGCGTCGGAGGAGATCTCCGTGAACGGCTGCAGCGACTCCTCGAACACGACGCGCAGTCCACGATGGTCGGCGGGGGTGCTCATGCGGATCTCGGCGATGTTCACCGGCGAAGGAATCCGTTCTGGAGAGCCCTCGAGGGCCCGAAACAGCTCGAGACTCTCGGAGACGAGCTCCTCCGCTCTCGCCAGGTCGCCGACCAGCCAATCAACCACGCCGAGCGTGTAGGCGGAGATCGCTTCGGCGGCCGCAAATCGCTGCCGCCGCGCCAGGGCCAGCGCGCGCTCGAGCCAGCAAATCGCGCGGTCGGCCGCATCGTAGGCGATGCCGCACTCTCCGAGCAGCTGGAGCGCACGCCACTGTGCATGCGCGTCGCCGATCTCTTTCGCGACCGACAGGTTCTCCTCGGTGTACGTCTGCGCGCGCGCGAGCGACCCCCTGCGGAAGCCGATCGCGGCAGCCGCATGGAGCGCATCGGTCCGGGCTGCCGTCCGCTCCGGCGCCGCGGCCAGAACCTCGTCGAATCGCCGCTCCGCCTCATGGAGGTCGATCCGGCGCAGCCAGAACGGCAACAGCGCGACGCAGAAACGTAGCGCTTCGGCGGGCGCGGTTCGGAGCAGCGTGTCGAGCGCGGCATGCAGGTTCGCTGCCTCGCAGTCGAGCCGTGGCGAGGTGCGCTCCGCGCGCACCAGCTCGTGCGCCCAGCGGGCATGCCGATCCTCGAGCGCCGGCGTGTCGTCCGATTCGCCGAGCCGTTCGAGCGCGTACATCCGGACCGTCTCGAGCAGGCGGTAGCGCCGCTCGCGGGACGTTCCCTGGTCGGCCGCGACGAGCGACTTCTCGACGAGGCGGGCGAGCACGTCGGCGATCGCCGACGTGTCGAGATCGTCGCTCGCACACACGGTCTCCGCCGCCTCCAGCGTGAACCCGCCAGCGAAGATCGCGAGGCGCCGGAACAGGGTGCGCTCGTCGGGCTCGAGCAGCTCGTGACTCCATTGCAGCGTGGCCGTGAGCGTGTGCTGGCGGGTCGGTGAGGCATGGCTGAGGGTGCGCAGCACCCTGAATCTGTCGTCGAGCCGCTGCGAGATCGCGGCCGGCCCGAGCGCGCCCAGCCGCCCCGCCGCGAGCTCGAGCGCGAGCGGTAACCCGTCAAGCCGCAGGCAGATGCGCGCCACGTCGGCCGCATTGTGATCGTCGAGCGCGAAGCCCGGAGCTGCCGCATCGGCGCGCTCGACGAACAGGCGCACGGACTCGTAGCCGAGGAGCTCGGCCGGATCGGTCGTCTGATCCGGGTCGGGGATGTCGAGCGACGGAACCCGGAAGACAACCTCACCGGGGACGCGCAGCGGCTCCCGGCTCGTGGCGAGGACCGTCAGCTGCGGGGCCGTGCGCAGCAGCGTGTCAACGAGACCGGCGGTTGCCGCGAGCAGGTGCTCGCAGTTGTCGATGACGAGCAGCAGCGAGCGCGAGGCGAGGAACCCGGCGATCGCCTCGACGAGGTTCTGCCCTGGGAGCGCGCGGACGTCGAGCGCGGTGGCCACGGCCGCGGGCACGAGCCGCGCATTCGACTCGGCGGCGAGCTCGACCAACGCCGCCCCGCCCCCGTGCGTCGCTTCGATGCCGCGCGCGAGCTCGAGCGCCAGCCGGGTCTTGCCGACCCCGCCCGCGCCGGCAAGCGTCAGCAGACGAGTACCACGCAGCAGCGCTCCCAGCTCGCTGAGCTCGCGGTCGCGACCGATGAACGAGCTCGCATCGACCGGCAGGGAGGGCAGCCCCTCCGTTGCCGTCGGCGCCAGGCCGTCGAGCTCGTCGGACAGCTCCGCCACGAGGTCCGCGAGCTCGTCCCGTCGATCCGTGACCCAGTCGTCGTACCGGTTCTCGGGCAGCAATTCGCCGCCGTAGATCGACAGCGCCGCACGGTACGCGCCCGGCGTCTGCGCCCGACGCGCGTCGCGAGCGGCCTCCTCGAACCGATCGACGTCGACGTCCGCACTCAGCTGAAGGATCTCTTCGCGCACCTCGATCGCCTCCGGGGTGAGCGCCTTGCGCGCGACGTACACGGCTTGGTGGAGGTTGTTCGCGGCCGCCGTGGGCGGACGATCGCGCCACAGCACGTCCATCGCCTGCTCGCGATGAAGGCGACGCCCGGGGGCGAGCGCCAGCAGCTTGACGAGCTCGCGGGCCTTCTTCAGCCGCCACGTCCCCTCGGCCACGGACACGCCATCGACGGACGCCGAGAAACCGTTGAGAAGGGTGACGGTGACGTTGCCCACCATGGCCAAGGTGATCGACGATTGGCTGCTTCGGAAATCCCCCGCCTGCGCCGACCGGTGCCCGCGCGGGAAGGACCGCCGTGGTCTTGCTGTCTGGGTCATTAAACACTATCAGTCAGACGTCTGATGACTTTTTTGTTTACGCGAATCCGAGGGGACCGATGACCAGCCACCTGAACTACCTCGTTGCCCAGGAGCGTCGCGCCGACTTTGTCCGTGATGCCGAACGCGAACGACTCGCACGCAGCGCGCGCCAGGGGTCGTCATCCGCTCCCCGAGTGGGTGTGATCGCCCGTCTGCGACTCCATCGCCGCGCGCGTGCGGCTCGGGTCGCGGCGCAGGAGCGCGCGTAGCGCGCCGATCGTGTCGGCCTGCGTCGCCGTCTTGTCCGGGCGGTAGCGCTTGACGCGTGCGAATCGCAGGGCGACGCCACCCGGGTACCGGGTCGAGGATTGGACGCCGTCGAGCGCGATCTCGACCACGAGTTCGGGCCGGACGAACACCGCGATCCCGCCTCGCCCGGTTTCGCGCGCGAGCAGTTCGGCCGTCTGCCGGCGCAGCAGCTCGTCGGTCAGCCCCTTGAAGCACTTGCCGACCATCACGAATCCGCCGGTGCTCGGGTCGCGGGCGCCGAGGTGGAGGTTCGAGAGCCAGCCGCGGCGGCGGCCGTGACCCCATTCGGCGCCGAGCACGACGAGGTCATACGTTCGGACCGGCTTGACCTTAAGCCATGCCTTTCCACGCCGGCCCGCGGCATATGGTGCGGAGGCATCCTTGACGACGACGCCTTCGTGACCGGCGCGCAGCGCCTCGTCGAGCACGTGCTGCGCCTCCGCCGGGTCGGATGTGAGGACGGCGGGGATCCTCAGCTCCGGCGCGATCGCTTCCAGCCGGGCGGCCCGCTCGCGCAGCGGGGCGTCGAGCAGGTCGGCGCCGTCGAGGTGGAGCAGATCGAACAGGAAGGTCACGACCCCGTCGGGCGGCGCGTCGCTGTCGATCTGCGAGACGGTGTCCTGGAACGCGGCCGGTCCGTCAGCACTCATCCAGATCGCTTCGCCGTCGAACACCGCCTGGCTGACCGCAAGCGCGCGGATGGCCTCGACGATCCCCGGCAACGACGCCGTGATGTCGTTGAGGTTGCGGGTGTAGATGCGGACCTCGCCGTCGCGGCGGTGGATCTGGGTGCGGATCCCGTCGAGCTTCCATTCGACCGACGCGCACTCGAAGCCCGCGACCGCCTCGGCGACGCCGTCGCTCGTGGACGCAAGCATCGGCAGGATCGGACGGAACAGCTCGAACCCGACCGCTCGGAGGCCCGGCTCGCCGCTGGTCAACGCGATCTCCGCCATCCGGGTGAGATCGCCGGAGAGCATCAGTGCGCGCCGCGCGAGCCCACCGGGCACGGCCGCGGCCTTCGCGACCGCATCCGCCATCAGGCCGGCCAGCGATCCCTGCCGCAGATCGCCCGTGAACAGGCGCCTGAGGAACTCGGACTCCTCGGCGGTCGCGCGCTCGACCAGGGCGGCGAGATGCTGCCTGCGACGAGTCGCCGAGCCGCCGCCGGTCGTCCGTTCGATCTCGGTGATCGCCCGGTCGACGTCCTCGACGGTGAGGGATGGCTCGCGCGCGGGTGCCACGTCGATCCCGTAGCTGGTCGCGTGGCCGATTCCGATCCGTCCCTGGCGCGGCACGCCGGAGAGAAAGCCGACGACGATCGCGACCTCGCCGCTCTCGAGTCGGCCCAGCAGCTCCGCGAGGACGGCGATCTTGCGCGAGCGGGAGCTCGTGGCCGTGATCTGCTGCGAGGCTGCGACGACGTCGACAAGCAGGGTCATCGGCCAGGCGGCGACACCAGCTGCGCCCTGCTCGCGTCAGATGATCGTGCGCTCGAGCACCATCTCGCACATATCGACCGAGACGCGCGTGCCCGGCGTCTCCGAGGCGTCCATCGCGCCGAGCGCCTGCGCGCCTGCCTTCATCTCCTCGGCGGTCTCGAAGTACTGAAAGACCACGGCGGTGCCCTGCGCTTCGTCGAACATCAACTTGAGCTCCGTCGTGGGGACGCCGGGGGGCGGCCCATCTTCGGCCTCGATCCGGGCGGCCACGGCCTTGATGCGATCGGACGTCACGCCGGTGAACCTGACGATACGTACGAACACCCGTCACACCTCCTCGTTTGCTCTGGTGAGCGCAGAACCTAGCGCTTTGCGCAAGTTTCTGCGCGCGCCGTCGATCGCCTTTGTCGTCCGCCGCGGGCCGAACTCAGCCGCGTGCCGCCGCGATGTTGGCCGCGGTGTCGAGCATGCGGCGCAGAGCCACGACCAACCCGTCCTCGCCGAACGTCCAGAGATGGATCACCGCTTCGTCGATGCGGGCGCCGTTGGGGAGTTGCGCGGTCATCCGCAGTTCGACGGCAACCTGGGTGGGAGACTCGAGCATGTCGCGCACCTCGAAGCGCTCGTACGTCCAGGCGCCGACGATGTCGAAGAACTCCCGAACCCCGGCGTGGCCCCGTCGTGGCCGCGCCCAGGGCACGTCGGCCGCGCGGAGGCTCCACGGCTCCTCGGTCACGTCCCACGTGACGTTCTCGGACAGGTGGGAGAGGATGCCGTCGATGTCACCACGTCCGAACGCCTCGTACATGGCGGTGACGGTGGCTGTGTGTGAGTGAGTGATGGTTGTCATGCCATGATGGTCGAGCCGCCGGCTCGCCGGGGGAATGAGCCATTTGGCTCATTGTTCAGGTGAGGCCGTGCTCGACGGCGAACACCGCGGCGCCGGCCCGCGTGCGCCGGCCGATCTTGTCGTAGACCGCGGCGAGGTGATTCTGCACCGTGCGCGGGGACACGATCAACGACGCCGCGATCTCCTTGTTGGACAGTCCGCGCGCCGCCAGACGGAGCACCTCGACCTCGCGATCAGTGAGGTCGTTGGGCCACGCGGTTCGTGGCCGCTGCCCGCCCGCCGCGGCGATTACCGCTGCGACCATCTCGGGGTCCAGCCGGCCCGCGACCGCTTCGTCCTGGATCAGCCCGGCCGCGTGCTCGAGCGGCACCGCCGGGCGGTACGGCCGGTCCTCGGTCATCGCCGCCAGGACATCCGCGGCGGCGAGCAGGCGCGCGCCGCGCGGGAGATCCGACGCGCGCGCCGCGCGATGGTAGCCGCTCCCGTCCAGACGCTCATGATGCGCGGCCGCCAGCGCGGCGAGCGGAGTGAGCGCGGGGCTCGCGGAGAGGACCCGCTCGGTCCAATGCGGATGCAGCCGCACCCGCTCGCGGTCGGCGGCGCCGAGCGGCCCCGCACGGTCCCAGATCGAGCTGAGGACCCCCGCCCGGCCGACATCGTGGAGCAGGGCCGCGAGTCGCAGTTCCTCGACGCCGTCCAGGCCGGCGAGCGATGCCGCGCCGACCGCGAGTTCGGTCACGTGCGGTGAGTGGCCGATCAGGTGCGTGCCCTTCAGATCCGCGAACGTCGCAAGCGCGAGGCAGGTCCGCTCGAGCCCGGCCGGCGAGATCGACACCACGGGAGGAGGCTCTGCGCTGTGGACTGCCTCGACGAGGTCTTGCGCCGCCTCGATCGGGGCGAGTACCTCGTCGGCGTTGGCGAGAAATGCGTCGCACAGGAACGGGTCGAGCTGGCCGCCCGACCGCCGCGCGATCTCCGCGCGGGCGGCGGCGACGCCGCCGATCGCGTGTGCGATCGCGGCCTGGTCGGCGACCGCCAGGATGCGGGCGATGTGGTGCACCTGCTCACCGGCGCGCCCCCGCGGCAGGCCGCGTCCATCCCACCGCTCGAACGCGTCGTCGAAGCCTTCGAGCACGGATGCCGGCAGCCCGAGCTGCGCGCCGAGCGCGACAGCGACCTCGCACGATGCGCGCACCGCGCCGGGTCCGACACTCGGCGCGACCTCGACAAACCGTCGCATCGCGGCCGCGCCGACGACCGCCTCGAAGGCAGCCAGCTGCGCCCCTGCGACCGCCTCGTCGCTCGGATCAAACGTGACGAGGAAGCGCTCGAACGCGATGTCGTCGCCGAACAGCGCCGCATTCTCGCTCGCATGCCCGCATCCGATCCCGCGCAGCAGGGACGCCAGAAAGGCTGCGCGATGATCCGCCGGACCGAGTTCCAACGCGCGCGCGAGAACGTCGGCGATCAGGCACGCACGCAGCCCGCGCTCGAACGGAAACCCGGACGCGAGATCGGTTGTCAGAGACAACGCCGCGAGCACATCGACCAGCCGGATCCGTTCGACCACCATGCGCGGGCAATCAAACCATGGTGCGCACTGCGCCGCTCCGCGACTCGCACGGCGCGGCCGCGGAGTGCTTGACGGACGCGCGCGCGCCGAGTACAGATTCCCCGCCCGCGTGAGAGGAGCCACGACACGATGCGCACACCCGTCAAGTTGAAGGCTCGCGGCGTCGCCGCGACGCTGGTCGAGCACGTCCCATCCGGCGGCTTACGGCCGCTCGCGCAACCTCCGGCCGGCTCTGGCCTCGAGCCCGTCATGGGCGATCCGGGGATGCCGGTCGTCGGGCATACGCTCGAGTTCCTCCATGACGGCTTGCGCCAGACCCGCCGGTACTACGAGCGGTTGGGGACCGTGTTCTGGCTGAACACGGTCGGCGGACGCTGGGTTCAGGTGATCGGCCCCGATGGTCTCGAGACCGTTCTGACGAACCGCGACCAGGCGTTCTCCAACAAGCTCGGATGGGATCCACTGATCGGCGCGTTCTTCGACCGAGGCGTGATGCTGATGGACTTCGAAGAGCACCGCCACCACCGCCGGATCATGCAGCAGGCGTTCAAGCACGAGCGTCTGGTCGGGTACCTCGAGAAGATGAACCCGGCGATCGAGCGGGGGATCGCGGGCTGGCAGTCAGGCAGCGGCTTTCAGCTCTACCGCGCCGCCAAGCAGTTGACGCTCGACGTTGCCACGGAGGTCTTCGTCGGGGCCGAGCGCAGCGCCGAAGCCGACCGGCTGAACGCGTCGTTCATCGACGTCGTGGTCGGTGGCCAGGCGATCATCCGCGCGGACGTGCCCGGCGGCAAGTGGCATCGCGGCCTCGAGAGCAGGCGCCTGCTCGAGCGCTACTTCCACAGCCAGCTGGCGGCCAAGCGGGTGAGTGACGGCGACGATCTGTTCAGCGTGCTGTGCCGCGCGCAGAGCGAGGACGGCGAGCGGTTCAGCGACGACGATGTCGTCAACCACATGATCTTCACGCTGATGGCCGCCCATGACACGAGCACGATCACGCTCACGATGATGGGCTACTACCTCGCGCGATACCCCGAATGGCAGGACCGCCTGCGCGAGGAATCACGCGCGCTCGGCAAGGGCGCGATCGGCTACGAAGACCTCGACGCGCTGACCTCGATGGACCTCGTGTTCAAGGAGACGCTGCGGATGAATGCTCCTGTGGGCACGCTCGCGCGTCGGGCGATCACGGACACCGAGCTCGACGGGCACTACATCCCGCAGGGCACGAACCTGATGCTCGGCATCTACGCCACGCAGCGCATGGACCCGTGGTGGCGCGACCCGGACGTGTTCGACCCCGAGCGCTTCAGCGACGCCCGGCGGGAGGACGCCAGTCACAAGTACGCCTGGACGCCGTTCGGCGGCGGCGTGCACAAGTGCATCGGGATGCACTTCGGTTCGATGGAGGTCAAGGCGATCCTGCACCAACTGCTGCTGCGCAATCGCTGGCGGATTCCGATTGGCTACGAGCCGGTCTTCGACTACGGAACCGGGCCGTTCCCGGGCGACGGTTTGCCGATCGAGCTGCTGCCGCTGCACCCGTAGCGGTCGTCGCACGCGCGCGTCGAAGTGGGGAGATCGCGTTCGTCTCCAGACTCGGTCTCGGCCGAGCGCTGATCGCGCAGATGAGCGACGGCGCCGTCAGCCGCGCTCGAACATGCGGCGCCGCTCGTAATCGGTTACGACCTGATCGAACAGCCGCTGCTCGGTGCGTCCGTAGTTCAGGTAGTGGCGCCAGGCAGCCTCGCCGAACGCCGCTCGGGCGAACTCGCTGCCCTCCCACAGCTCGACGGCCTCGCGCAACGTCGAGGGGAATGGTTCCGCGTGAGCGGCCTCGTACGCATTGCCGACCAGCTCAGGACCCGGGTCGGTCCGGTTCGCGATGCCGTCGAGGCCGGCGGCCAGCAGCGCTGCATAGCCGAGGTACGGGTTGACGTCTGCCCCCGGGATGCGGCACTCAGCGCGCCGTGACTGCCCGTGTCCCACGACGCGGAAGCCACAGGTCCGGTTGTCCCGTCCCCAGGAGATCGACGTCGGCGCCCAGCTCTCCGTCGCGTAGCGCTTGTACGAGTTGACGGACGGGGCAACGAACAGCGCCAGCTCGCGGACGTGCGCCCGCATTCCGCCGAGGTAGTGACGAAAGACGTCGGTTTCCTCGTCACCGTCGACGAATGCGGCCTTGCTGCTGTTGACGTCGATCAGGCTCGAGTGGATGTGGCACGAGCTGCCGATGTCCTTCTCGGAGGGCTTTGCCATAAACGTCGCCGACACGCCGTTCAGGAACGCGATCTCCTTGACGCCGTTCTTGTAGATCGTGTGCCGGTCGGCCGACGTGACCGCATCGGCGTAGCGCATGTTGAGCTCGTGCTGACCGTTCCATGCCTCGCCCTTGGTGAACTCCACCGGAATGCCCGCCTGCTGCATACCGCGGCGGATCTGCCCGATCACGTCTTCGTCCATCGTCGTGGCGAGGATGTGGTAGTCGAGGATGTAGGGGATCGTCGGAGTCAGGTTGCGAAAATCCTGGTCGTTCGCCTCGGCGTAGCTCTCCTTGTAGAGAAAGAACTCGAGCTCGGAGGCGAACAGCGGCGTGAAGCCCATCTCGTGCGCGCGCTCGTATTGCGCGATCAACACCTGCCGCGGTGACGCCGGCACCGGCGAGCCGTGGTGATCGACGACGTCGCAGAGAACGAGCGCGGTCCGATCGAGCCACGGTACCTGTCTGAGCGTGGCGAGATCCGGCTTGATCCCGAAGTCGCCGTACCCCTTCTCCCAGTTCGCCATCTCGTATCCGGGGACCGGATCCATTTCCATGTCGAGCGCGAGCAGGTAGTCGCACCCCTCGATCCCCTCCTCGACGACCTGGTCGAGGAAGTAATGGACCTCGATCCGCTTGCCGATGAGCCGACCCTGCATGTCGGTGAACGCCGTGAGGACCGTGTCGATGGTGCCCCGCTGCGCGTGGTCGCGCAACTCATCCAGCGACAGCATGCCCGCGGTACCGCCCGGTCCACCAGGCCGCGGAGCGCTCATACACACCTCCATCATCGGTGTTGTCGAGGATCACCGGCGCGCGCACGATACCACCGCGTCACGAGCGCAACAGGCCCTGACGCCGCGCCCAGTCGACGGTCTTGCGCAGCGTCTCGCGGGGGTCCGTGTAGTGCAGACCAAGTTCGCGCTGCGCGCGCGATCCGTCGTAGCGGTGGCCGTGCAACAGCGTGCGCACCATCTCGCGGCACACCGGCGGCCGGCGTCCGGCCAGGCGGAAGGCCTTCTCGGCGATCGCGGCGCCCACGGTCGCGACCGGACGCGGCAGCAGCCGCGGGTGGCGCTCCACGCCGGCGACCTCGCTCGCCATCGCGAGCGCGTCGGTGATCTCGAGCGCCATGCCGTTGAGCACGTAGCGCTCCCCGGCGACGCCGCGCTCTGCTGCCAGCAGGTGTCCAGCGACGCAGTCGTCGATGTCGATCAGGCTGATGTTCGTCGGGACGAACACCTTCAGGCGACCGTCGAGGAACGCGAGCAGGAATCGTGCGGTGCCGCCAGATCGGCCCGGACCCTGGACCGACGATGGGTTGACGCAGACGAGGTCCTGCCCCACTTCCCGGGCGGCGGCGAGCGCCGCTCGTTCTCCCTCGGTCTTCGTCCGCTCGTACGTCGAGAGGTACCAGCCGCGATGCTGTGTGGCCTCGTTGCCGATCGTCCCGGGCGCTTCGCCCATCGTCGCCGCCGAGGACGTGTGAACGAGTCTGTCGACGCCCGCGCGCGCGGCAGCCCGGACCGCCGCCGCCGGCGCGCCGGCGTTGAGCAGCTCCATCTCGGTTGCGTCCTCGACGCACAAGGTGTTGATGCCGGCGACGTGGAACGCGAGGGTGCAGCCGTCCATCCCTTCGGCCAGCGCCTCCTCGTCGTAGGCTTCGCCGCGAACGACCCGCACGCCGCGACCGTCGAGCACGCGGGCGGACGCGTCCGATCGTGCCAGCGCAACGACATCGTCGCCCCGATCGAGCAGCCGGGTGAGGAGCGCCGTGCCGATCACGCCCGTGCCCCCGGTGATGAATACACGGGTCACCGCGCGGCGGAGCTTACATTTTGCGCCCTCGCCGTCACGCGCACGCCACGTGACAGAAACTACGATTAAGCACGCCGATGTTGCCGCTTCGCTTCCCGCCTGACCCGTTCAGACCCAGCGTTCGGATGACCGAGGACCTCCGCGATCACCCGGTCGTTCAGGTGATCCTGCGCAGGCGCGACGAGGGCTCGCGGCCGGGCGCGCGCAACGACGAGCATCGCGTTGCCCTGGTGATCGAGGGTGGTGGCATGCGCGGCGTCGTATCCGCCGGGA
This sequence comes from Solirubrobacteraceae bacterium, assembly GCA_035524415.1. Classification (GTDB taxonomy): domain Bacteria; phylum Actinomycetota; class Thermoleophilia; order Solirubrobacterales; family Solirubrobacteraceae; genus Palsa-465. Next base: position 21,888 of record DATKOY010000148.1, read on the forward strand.
TGACCGCTGCGATCGAGCAACTCGGGCTGCGCGATGCATTCGACGAAGTGCACGGCGCCTCGGCAGGTGCGTTCAACGCGGCCTTCCTGCTCGCGGGGCAGGCCGCCTACCTCACCACCCTCTACCAGCACGGCTTTGGAGATCCACGGTTCGTCAGCTTCGCGCGCGCCGTGCGAGGAGGTCCTGCGTTCGACATGGACCACGTCATCGACCACGTCTGGACGCGCGACCGTCCCCTGCGGTTCGACGCGATCCGCTCGTCACGGATCGCGCTCCATTGCACGGCGACAGACGTCGACCGGGCCTCGATCGTCGATCTCACCGACCTGCGCAGCGACGCCGAGATCCGGTCGGCGTTGCGGGCGTCCGGCCGGCTCCCGTGGCTCGCCGGCGGCCCGGTCAGCTTCCAGGGGATGCGGCTGCTCGACGCCACGCTGGCCGAGGCGATCCCGGTCCACGCGGCCGCCTCGACCGCCACCCACATGCTCGTCCTGCAAACGCGGCCGCACGGCATTCCACACACCCCGCTGTCATCGCTGATCGGGAGCCTGACCGATCGCTACCTGCAGGGGATCAACCCAGCCCTCGTCGAGCTTCGACGCACACGTTCGCCACGCTACGACGCGCTCACCGCGGAGCTCGCCGCGCACGCCCGCGACCCGGACCGCGTGCCCGCGGTCTGCGTCGTCCGTCCCCCTACCGGGGCGATGCTCGCAGGCCAGCTCGAGGCCCGCTCGGCGGTGCTGCGCACTGCCGCATGCGAGGGGATGCGGGCGGCATGGATGGCGCTCGCGGGAGAGGACCCTGAGCTGATCTCGACGCTGCGCGCGTATCCACGTCATCCGCACGTGCACGAGCGCGGCGCCGCCGCCGGGGATCCCGCCGACGCCGCGGACGCGGCCCCCCGGGTCGGCGAACCGATCCAGGGCCGGGCATAGCCCGGCACCCCGACGAAACAGACGGAACGTCCCGCAGTTCACGCGGCGCCAGGGGGTGAGGGAGATTGCCTACGCGCCGCCGAGGTTGGCGACCGAGCCGCGCGCGGTTCGGCCGACTGTGGGAACGTGCTTCAGTCTTCGGGCTGACCCCGGCGCGCCAACCCAGGCAATGCGCAACCGCGCGCCCGCCGCTCAGCAGCTCAGCGCGCGCTCGCCGCTCACGAGCTCAGCGCGCGCTCGATGAGCGAGGTCAGCTCGACGACCTCGAACTCGACCCCGCCGACAGTCTCGGCCGCCGTCGTGTACATCACGAGATCCTTCGGGCAGCTCACGACGAAGTAGTCGATCCCGCCGAGCGACTGCGCCTCGCGGATCCGTTGCTCGCTCGGCCGCTCCTCGGCGTCGGACTCGGACATCCAGATGCGGCCGCCCCCGGCGCCGCAGCAGAACGTCGCCGCACCGTGCCGTGGCATCTCGACGAGTTCGACGCCGGTCAGCCCGATCAGCGTGCGCGGCGCGTCGGTGATGTCGTTGTAGCGCGCCAGGTAGCAGGGATCGTGGTAGGTGGCGCGCGCGCCGCGCAGCGTCGGCTGGAGGTCGATCACGCGGTCCGCTGCCAGGCGCACAAGCAGTTCTGTGTAGTGGTACACGGGCTTGTCCAACCCGTACCGCGGGTAGTCGTTGCGCAGGGCGTTGAGCGAGTGCGGGTCGGTCGTGAAGATCGCCCCGAACTCCGCCTCGCCGAACGCGCTCATGTTCTGCTCGACGAGCATCTCGAACAGCCCCTGCTCGCCGACGCCGCGGACGTCGTTGCCCGCGTTGCGCTCGCCGTCGAACAGCAGCCCGAACGACACGCCCGCGTCGTGGAGCATCGTCGCCAGACGCCGCGAGGCGTCCTGGACGCGCTCATCGAACGCCGCATAGTCCCCGACGAACCAGAGGTAATCGACTGCCTGCTTGCGCGCATCCGGGATCGTGAAGTCGAGCGGCTTGGACCAGCGGGCTCGCATACGCCCCGACTTCCCGTAGGAGTTGCCCTGCCGCGCGAAGTTTTCGAGGGTCTGCTGCAGCAGCGGGTCGATCTCGCCCTTCTCGACGAGCGCCCGCCGCATGTCGATGATCAGCGGCACGTGCTCGATCGAGGCGGGGCAGGCAGCGGCGCACGCCATGCACGTGGTGCACTGCCAGATGCCGTCGGGACGACTGAGCCACTCGCGCACGTCGTCTGGGTCGCTCCCGCGCGGCTCCTCGATCAGTCTCGCGGCGGCGGCGAGCGCGGCCGGGCCGACGAACCGGGGGTCGCTCGAGACGATCGGGCATGCCGACAAGCACAGGCCGCACTCGATGCAGTCCTCCAGGCGTACGTATGAGTCGAGGCCCGTCGGCGTCTGCTCCGCCGCCGGCACCTCGCTGACGCGGATGATCGGGTGCTCGCCGGGGAACCGCTCGTAAAACGGGTCCATGTCGACGACGACGTCGCTGCGGACCGGGAGGTTGGCAAGCGGCTCGACGGTGATCTCGTCGCCGTAGTCGGCAAGCATGCACACGCAGGCGAGGATCTCGCGACCGTTGACACGCATCCCGCAGGTGCCGCACGAGGCGTGCAGACACGAGTGGCGTAGCGACAGCGTCGAGTCGCAATTGAGCTGAACCCAGCGCAGCGCGTCAAACAGCGTCATGTGTTCGTGGACCGGCACGTCGAACTCGTCGAAGTGCTGTGGGCCGCCCAGCTCGGACCGCGCGATCCGTAGCCGGCAGGTGGCGCCGGCGTGCTCTGGGCTTCCGGGGTGTTCGATCACGGCCATCGTTCGCAGTCCCTCATGCCGCGGCAGCGGCGTAGTAGGCGGTGTGCGGCAGGAGCACTGTCTCGCGGGTCCGGCAGGGCTCGTCGACATCGAGCTTGCGGCACACGACGTCGGCGCACAACTCGGCCATCCCGCGCAGGGTCGTGGCCTTGCCGCCGGTGATCGTGACGAAGCCCTCGATCCCGTCCGTCTCCTTGTGGTCGAAGGTCTTGAACGTGCGCGACAGCTCGCGGCCGCTCTCGCCTTCGCCGCGGGACCCGACGAGCGGCCGGGCGGCCGACCAGGCTGCGCGCCGCTCGGCGGTACGCACGGCGGGAATCAGCTTCGACCCTTCGGAATACATCCGCTCGACATGGTCCTCAGGGACATCAAGCTCGTCGGGGTCCTCGACGACCCATGAGCTCGTGCCCACGACGGACAGCCCCCGCTGCGGCACGACGATGTCGCCGTCCCCGGACTTGTGCAGCCGGTTGATGACCATGTTGCACAGGCGCCCGCGCAACGCGAGCAGCACGCCCGGCGACGGCCGGATCGGCACGTCGACGCCGGCCATCAAGGCGATCTTCTCCGACCACGGGCCGGTTGCGTTGACGACGAGGTCGGCGTGGATCTCTTCGCTTCTGGCGGTCGCGTGGTCACGGACAACGGCACCGGTGACGACGCCGCCGCCGAGCAGCAGGTCGGTGACCTCGGTGTATGGCCGGATCACGGCGCCGTTGTGACGCGCGGTCGCGAAGAACCGCAGCGCCAGGCGCATCGCATCGATCGTCCCGTCCGGAATCCGGACCGCCACCTTCAGGGCGGGGTTGAGGTTCGGCTCGAGCCGGAACGCCTCAGCAGGTGTCAGGCGCTCGGCCGGGATCCCACACGCGGCGCACCCTTCGAGGAACGGGTCGAGGTATTCGAGATCCTCGTCCTCGACGCCGACGAACAGCCCGTCGTTGAGTTCGAACGAACCCGGACAGATCCGCCGCAGGATCCGGTTCTCCTCGATGCACTCGACTGCCGACTCGTGGTCCCCCACGGCATAGCGGCCACCGCTGTGCAGCAGCCCGTGGTGGCGTCCGGTCGTTCCCGACGTCAGCTCGCCGCGCTCGACGAGCGTGACGCGGATGCCGCGCAGCGCAAGGTCATGCGCGAGCGCACCTCCTGTGCCACCGCCTCCGACAATCAACACATGTGCGTCATGGCGAAACATCATCATGCTCTGCCTCGTTTCGTCTGAAGGTCGATCGTAGGTCGCGCATACGGCGCTGTCATCGGCAGCGGCTACCGATCACGCATCGGGGTTGATCTCCGCAGGGCTCAGCAGAAATCCGCACCGGCAGCCGGGCCCGACGGGTATAAACCGGCAGCATGCAGTGGAAGCGTGAACTTGGCCGGGGCGGCGTCCCGACAAGCGCGATCGCGCTCGGACTCGCCGCCCTCGGCCGGCCCGGCTATCTCAATCTCGGCCACGGCGGGGACTTCGACGACCGCTCCATCGAGGGCCTCGAACAACGCACGCACGAGTTGCTCGACGCCGCCTTGGCGGCGGGCGTGCGACACGTCGACGCCGCCCGTTCGTACGGTCGCGCCGAGGAGTTCCTCGGCTCCTGGTTGCGCTCACGCGCAGTCAAGCCCGGGGCGCTGACGGTCAGCTCCAAGTGGGGATACACGTATACCGCCAACTGGCAGGTCGACGCCGACCCGCCCGAGGTCAAGGAGCTCACGGCCGACACGTTTCGCCGGCAGCTCGACGAGACGCGAGCGCTGCTCGGAGCGCATCTGTCGCTGTACCAGATCCATTCGGCGACACTCGCAAGCGGCGTGCTCAGCGACGCGGACGTCCTGCGGGAGCTCGATGCGCTCCGCCGCGAGGGGGTGGCGATCGGAGCAAGCGTCAGCGGGACCGAGCAGGCCGCGACGATCGAGCGGATGGTCGAGCTCGGCTCGTTCGACACCGTCCAGGCGACCTGGAATCTGCTCGAGCGCTCCGCCGGCGAGGCCCTCCAGTCCGCTCACGAGACGGGCATGGGCGTGATCATCAAGGAGGCGCTCGCCAACGGACGGCTCACGACGCGCGGCGGGATCGAGCCGCTCGCGCGCGCGGCGGCGCGGATCGGCGTGAGCGAGGACGCGCTCGCGATCGCCGCCGTCCTGGCGCGGCCATGGGTCGACACCGTCCTCAGCGGCGCGGCCACCGTCCAGCAGCTCGAGAGCAACATCCGCGCGCCCGACGTCGCCTGGAACGACGAGCTCGAGGCGGAGCTCGCGTCCCTGACCGTCGCGCCCTCGGTCTACTGGGACACGCGCTCAGAGCTGCCGTGGACGTAAGGCGATGTGCCCGCCCGTCAGGTTTCCCGTAACGTTTGTTACAGGGTGGGGTTTGTTGAGTCGTGCTTCCGGTTCGGCGTGACAATTCGCTCCCCGCACGCGCCAAGCGCGGAGCCCGGCAGCTGCGGGCGGGCGTCCCGCGGTGGCTGCCGGTCCGGCGCAAGGAGACGACGCCAGAGCGGTTGCGGCGCCGCGCGCAGGAGTTGCTTCCGTCGGCCCCTCAGCTCGACGTGCCGTGGGCGCGGTCAAAGCCCGCCGTCGCCACGCGCGAGGCCCTTCTCGAGACGGTCCTCCGGCCGCTGCTGCACTACTACACGCAGCGACGGACGAGCGGCCGCGACAAGCTCTCGCGGTTGAAGGCGCCGGTCATCCTCGTCGCCAACCACGTCAGCCACGTCGATACGCCCGTGATCCTCGCGGCGCTGCCGCGCCGCTTTCGCAAGCGGACGGTCGTCGCCGCGGCGGCGGATTACTTCTACAAGAACCGCCTCATCGCGGTCGTCGTTTCGCTCGTCTTCAACACCGTGCCGATGGATCGCAAGGGCGGCGGCCTCGAGAAGGAATCGGCCGGCCACGTCGACCGGTTGCTCGATCGTGGATGGAACCTCCTGCTCTACCCGGAAGGGACGCGTTCGCGCCACGGCGCGACCGGGCGCCTGAGGCGCGGCGCTGCCGTCCTCGCGGCGCGCCATCGGGTGCAGATCATCCCGATCCGAGTCACGGGGACCCGCGCGGTGATGCCGCCCGGCCGGTTCTGGCCACGGCGTCTGCACGGCCTCAACGGTACGAAGCGCCACTCGGTCGACATCTGCTTCGGCGACCCGATCACGCCCAGCGAGGACGTGCACGACGTCATCATGACCGTGCAGCAGTTCTTCGAGGCGGCCGAGGCGCCCGTCGGCCATCGGTAGGAAGCGCTCGCTTACCGGACCGGCTCGGGCGTGGGCTCACTCGTGGGCAACGCCGACAGGTCGAACTCGTCGTCGTCGTCGATCCAGTCCATCGTCCGCGCGACTGCCTTCTTCCACTTCCGGTACCCACGATCGCGCTGCAGCGGGTCCATCATCGGCAGCCACTCGGCGGCCTTGTGCCAGTTGTGCGTGAGCGCGTCGATGTTGGGCCAGAAGCCGACAGCGAGCCCGGCCGCGTAGGCGGCGCCAAGCGAGACGGTCTCGGCGACGATCGGCCGCATCACGGGCACGTCAAGGGCGTCGGCGAGGAACTGCATCAACAGGTTGTTGGCGGTCATTCCCCCGTCGACGCGCAGCTCGACGAGCCCGCGCCCGTAGTCCTGCCCCATCGCGTCCACGACCTCGCGCGTCTGCCAGGCCGTGGCCTCGAGGACCGCGCGGGCGAGATGCCCCTTGTTGATGTAGCCGGTCAGGCCGGCGATCACACCGCGTGCATCGCTGCGCCAGTGCGGCGCGAACAGGCCGGAGAATGCGGGCACGAAGTAACAACCGCCGTTGTTCTCGACTGTGAGCGCCAGCGTCTCGACCTCGGCGGCGCTGCCGATCAGCCCGAGGTTGTCGCGGAACCATTGCACGAGCGCGCCGGTGACCGCGATCGACCCTTCGAGCGCGTAGGTCGGCGGGCTCGAGCCGAGCTGGTAGCCAAGCGTCGTCAGCAGGCCGCTCTGGGATGCGATCGGGCGCTCTCCGGTGTTGAGCAGCATGAAGCTGCCGGTGCCGTACGTGCATTTCGCGTCACCGGGCGCGAAGCAGGTTTGGCCGACGAGCGCCGCGTGCTGATCGCCGAGGACCGACGCGACCGGCACCCCCTCGAGCACGATGCCCGCCTCGCCGTAGATCTCGGACGACGGCCTGATCTCTGGGAGCATCGCCCTGGGCACCCCGATCATCGACAAAAGCTCGTCGTCCCAGTCGAGCGTCTCGATGTTCATGAGCAGCGTTCGGCTCGCGTTCGTCACGTCGGTGACATGGCGGCCGCAGAGGTTCCAGATCAGCCAGGAGTCCATCGTGCCGAACAGGACTTCGCCCGCCTCGGCGCGCTCGCGCAGCCCCTCGATGTGGTCGAGCAGCCACCGCACCTTGGGACCGGAGAAGTAGGTCGAGACCGGGAGCCCGGTCTTGTCGCGGAACCGCCCGTGTCCGAATTCGTCGACGAGCGAGCGGCACAGGCGGTCGGTGCGGGTGTCCTCCCAGTTGATCGCGTTGTGGACGGGCGATCCGGTGCGCCGGTCCCACAGCACGGTCGTCTCGCGTTGGTTGGTGATCCCGAGCGCGCTGAGTTCGCGGGGCGACAGATCGGCCTTCTGGAGGGCCTCCGCGACGACCGCGACGACGTTGCGCCAGATCTCCTCAGGATCGTGCTCGACCCACCCGGGCATCGGATAGTGGTGGCGGTGCTCCTTCTGCGCGACCGACACGAGCCGCGCGTGCTCATCGAACACCAGACAGCGCGACGACGCTGTGCCTTGGTCTATCGAGACGACGTAGCGTCCGCTCATTAACTCTCCAGATCCCTAGCAGGAGCTCGACGCTCCCGGGTTGCTTTTCTACCATGGAAGGCCGCCGGGCCTGCGAGAAATCGTGTGACTTCGGTGATTATGCCGGTCAGACCGGACCGACCCGGTTCCAGACGTTGGCGGCGCGGGTGAGCGTCTTCTTCGGTCGGAGCGATGGCTGAAGCACCGCTCCGTGCTCCAGCGCCACGGCTTTGAGCGACCGGTGCGGCACGACGGGCACCCCGACACGCTCAGCCGCCTCGATGACGGCGCGCCGCTTGCGTCCGAGCGAGAGCGGCAGCTCGAGGGCGACGATCCGCGCGTGCTTGCCACGCATGCCGTAGATGTGCGCCTCGATCTGGCCCCACAGGATGACGGCGCCGCCGATCAGATCGGGTGTCGCGGCCGACGCCGTTCGCGGGCACGGGTCGTAGTAGGCGTACACGCCGCAACTGCAGTCCTTGGCGGGGACCTCCGCAGCGCTGTGCCCGCGGTCGCAGCGAGCGGAGACTCCGTCGCGTGGCCAGGGCGCGCGATCGTACATCGATGTGAGCACGCCGTCCGTCAGGCGCCACTGGCGGAAGCCCACAAGCGGCACGATCAGGTCCGGCGCGAGGCCGTCGGCGTGCTCGACGGCGTGCGTCATGCCCGCGCCGGCTCGCGCTCGGGCGTCGCCGGGTGCGCTGGCTCAGGCTCCGGCTCGGGAGCCACCGCCGGCTGCGCCGGTTGGGTTGCGGGGACCTGCAGCGGTTCGACGGTGATGGTCCGAGACGGACCGTCCAGCGAACCGACGAGCTGGCCGGGTGCGGTGTGTCGGTGCACGATCGTCCTCCTGGATGCGGCGGTGAGACATCTCCCTCGGCGCCGACGGAGTCGTCAAGCCGCTGAGCGTCAGCGTTTCTTGGTAAAAGCGTACCCCAGTGTCGCCGCTATTCCGCAAGAGCCCGGAGAAGGTTGCCCAGAAGGCCGCGGCCAAGACGGAGATCGAGCGCCTCCGGGCGCTCGGGGTGCTCGATCTGGCCGTGGCCGTGTTCCCTGGGCTAGGACCGGACGGCCCCACGCACGGAACGAGCGTGCGGGTCCAGCAGCTGTGCCAGTACTTGCTCGCGGACTATCCCGGTGCCGGGCAGATGGACACGCTGGATCTGCTCGCGCCGGTGCGCAGAGCGATCGAGCTGCTCCACGGAGCCGGACTCATCTCCCCGATCTCCGTGCAGCGCGAGCCGTACTGGCGGATCACGCCCCTCGGCGAGATGGCACTCGCCGAGGGGACGGTACGGCAGCGTCTGACGGATGCCCGGTAACGGCGGCCGCGCGGCTACTCCGAGTCCTGGCCCTCGCTGAAGCGACCGTGGATGTGCTTCTCGGGATCGTCCTCGCCGAGCTCCTCCTGGCCCTCGCTGAACCGGCCGATCTGCTCGTCCTCGGGATACTGCTCCGGATGCGCCTGGCCTTCCGCGAAGCCGCCCTCGGGCTGCTCAGGGTCGGCAGTGTGCTTGGGCTCTTCGGCCATCTGCTCCTCCTTCGTGTCGTCTCACCGACGTCGCTCGCCGCTGCTCGCAACATCGTAGGGGTGTATGTGGCGCCTGTCACTGAGAGCCACATCTCGTCCGCGTCTCCCTGCCTGATTCTCTACCACGGGATCGCCCCGAGCTCGCGTGAGACGGCGCGGGCGCCCTCGCGGACATACGCCAGCAGATCTCCGCGCGGCTGCCGCGCCGCCAGCAGCCGCTCGGGCGGGCCGGAGATTCCCATCGCGCCCACCGTCATGCCGCGGCGATCGACGATCGGCGCGGCGTACGAGACCTGACCCGGCACGAGCTCGCCGATCTCCGCCGCCCAGCCCTGGGCCCGCACCCGGCTCAGTTCCCGCTCGAGCCGTTCCGGATTTGTGATCGTCGCCTCCGTATACGCCTCGAGGCCGGCGGCCGCGAGCGCCGACGCAACGTACGGATGGTGTGCGAGCAACACCTTGCCCAGGGCGGTCGCGTGCGCGGGCAGCAGCGAGCCGACATCAAGCGTCTGGAAGCTGTTGTCCGGCCGGAACACGTGGTGCACGACCAGGACCCGCTGTTCGTGCAGCGTCCCGATCCGGACGGCCTCGCCCGTGCGCGTCGCCAGCGAATCGGACCAGTTGAGCGCGCGCGTGCGCAGCTCGTTGCCGTCGAGGTAGCTGGAGCCCATGTGCAGCAGCGCCGCACCGAGCCGGTACTTCCCGCTGTCCTCGTCCTGCTCGACGAATCCCACGCTCTGGAGCGTGCGGAGCAGCCCGTGGACGGTCCCCTTCGACAGTCCCATCTCGCCGGCGATGTCCACAACCCCCAGCACCCGGTTGCGCCCTGAAAGCAGCCGCAGGATCGTTGCGGCGCGCTCAATGGACTGGATGTTGCCGGGCATCGAATCCGATCAGGCCGAGAGCACGGGGCGGCGACGCCGAGCAGGCTGGAGTTCGGAGGATGTGCGCACGTTGATCGACATTGTCGAACGGTTCCAAATAATCTCAACTCAGTTTGACATTGTCGAACGATATGCATACGATTCGCCAGTCCACAACTTCGTTTCAGAAGGGAGACGGCTTTGAGCTCATTAGCCGCGGTGGTAGTGCAATTAAAGTTCCCGCACTTAGCGATCATTCCGGCGGAGATCATCGGGACCGGGCTCCTGATTCTGCTCGGCGACGGCGTGGTCGCAGCAGTGCTGCTGGCCAAGTCGAAGGCGGAGAACTCTGGCTGGATCGTCATCACCTTCGGGTGGGGTATGGCGGTCGCGATGGCCGTCTACAGTGTCGGCTTCTTCAGCGGCGCGCACCTCAACCCGGCGGTCACGCTGGGTTTCTGGATCCATGGGACGATCACCGGCTCGCAGGCGTGGAAATACTTCGTCGGGGAGATGCTCGGCGCCATGGTCGGCGCATTCCTCGTGTACCTCACCTACTTCCTGCACTGGAAGGACACCGAGGATCCAGGGTTGAAGCTGGCGGTGTTCTCGACCGGCCCGGCGGTTCGCAACTACGCGTGGAACCTGATCACCGAGATCGTCGGCACGTTCGTGCTGGTCTTCGGGGTCCTGGCGATCATCGGTCCGTGGAACGCACTGACGCCCGGCCTCGCGCCACTGATCATCGGCCTGCTGGTGCTCGCCATCGGCCTGTCGCTCGGCGGTCCGACGGGGTACGCGATCAACCCGGCGCGTGACCTGGGACCGCGGATCATGCACGCGATCCTGCCGATCCCAGGCAAGGGAGGGTCGGATTGGAGTTACGCCTGGGTGCCGGTCCTCGGGCCGCTCATCGGCGGCGCGCTCGCCGCGATCTTCTTCGACGCCGTCTTCGGCAGTTATCCGCTGTGAGTCGACGGCGATGAAGAAACTCATCAATGCCCCTGACGACGTCGTCAAAGAGTCGCTCCAGGGCGTCGAGGCGGCGCACGGCGATCTCGTGCGTGTCAGCTACGACCCCGTATACATAGTCCGAGCCGACGCCCCCGTGCAGGGGAAGGTCGGTCTCGTCTCCGGCGGAGGCTCGGGTCATGAGCCGATGCATGGTGGTTTCGTCGGCCCGGGCATGCTCGACGCAGCATGCCCGGGGGAGGTGTTCACCTCGCCGACGCCCGATCAGATGCAGGCGGCCACGAAGGCGGTCGACGGTGGCGCTGGGGTTCTCCACATCGTCAAGAACTACACGGGCGACGTGATGAACTTCGACATGGCGGCCGACCTCACGAGGGCCGACGGCGTCGAGGTCGAGGCGGTCGTGACCAACGATGACGTCGCGGTCCAGGACTCGCTGTACACGGCGGGCCGCCGCGGCGTCGGGATCACGGTCGTGCTCGAGAAGATCTGCGGCGGTGCGGCGGAAGATCGCCGCTCATTGAAGGACGTCGCCGATCTGGCACGTCGCGTGAACGCGAACGGCCGCTCGATGGGCATGGCGCTCACGCCGTGTATCACGCCGGCTTCCGGCTCGCCGAGCTTCGAGCTCGCCGAGGACGAAGTCGAGATCGGGATCGGGATCCACGGCGAGCCGGGACGTTTCCGCGAGAAGATCGGTCCCGCCTCGCAGATCGCGGAGCGGCTCGTGACGCCGATCGTCGAGGATCTGCCGTTCAACTCCGGCGACGGCGTGCTCGCGTTCGTCAACGGGATGGGCGGGACCCCGCTGATCGAGCTCTACGTGGTGTACAACGAAGTGAACAAGCTGCTCAGCGCGCGCGGCATCAAGATCGAGCGCAATCTGATCGGCAACTACATCACCTCGCTCGAGATGCAGGGCTGCTCGATCACGCTGCTCAAGCTCGACGACGAGATGACCCGGTACTGGGATGCACCGGTGAACACGCCCGGACTGCGCTGGGGCGTCTGAGCTTGCCGGTCAACCGAGAAACCGTCAGCGACTGGATGACGCGCTTTGCCCAATCGATGGCCGAGCATCGCGAAGAACTCGTGCGGCTCGACACGGCGATCGGCGACGGAGACCACGGAACGAACATGGATCGCGGCATGCGCAAGGCCATCGAGAAGCTCGAGCAGGCCGAGCAGGCGGATCCTGGTGCGGTCCTGAAGACCGTTGCGATGGCACTGGTGTCGAGCGTCGGCGGAGCGGCGGGCCCGCTGTACGGGACGCTGCTCCTGCAGATAGGGACCGCGATGGCGGGCAAGGACGATGTCGACCTCGACGGGTACGCCGCCGCGTGGCGCAAGGGCGTTGAAGGCGTGCAGGCGCGCGGTAAGGCCGAACCCGGAGACAAGACGATGGTCGACGCGCTGCTTCCGGCGCTGGCGGCTCTCGAGCAGGCGTCTGACCTCGACTCGGGACTGCAGGATGCGGCGAGCGCGGCCCAGCAGGGGATGCGGGACACGATCCCGCTCATCGCCCGCAAGGGCCGCGCAAGCTACCTCGGGGAGCGCAGCAAGGATCACCAGGATCCGGGCGCGACCTCCACCTACTACCTCTGCCAGACAGCGGCTGAGGCGCTCAAGAACTAAAGGAGAGAACTCGGATGGCTGAATACGTCGCGGCGCTCGATCAGGGCACCACGAGCACACGGTGCATGGTGTTCGACCATGGCGGCAACGTCGTTGCGGTCGAGCAGCTTGAGCACGAGCAGATCTATCCCCAGCCGGGCCACGTCGAGCACAACCCACACGAGATCTGGGAGCGTTCGCAGCAGGTGATAGACAAGGCTGCCAAGGACGCCGGTGGCGACATCAAGGCGGTCGGCGTCACCAACCAGCGTGAGACGACGGTCGTGTGGGATCGCAACAGCGGCGCGCCCGTCTACAACGCGATCGTCTGGCAGGACACGCGCACCGACAAGCTCTGCGATGAGCTGATGAAGGACGGTGGGCAGGACCGCTTCCGGCCGAAGAACGGGCTCCCGATCGCGACGTACTTCTCGGGCCCGAAGGTGCGCTGGATCCTCGACAACGTCGACGGCGCGCAGGCGAAGGCAGACGCCGGAGACCTGTGCTTCGGCAACATCGACACGTGGTGCATCTGGAATCTGACCGGCGGCACCAACGGCGGCCTGCACATCACCGACGTCTCGAACGCGAGCCGGACGATGTTGATGAACCTGGACACGCTCGACTGGGACGATGAACTGCTCGGCGCGATCGGGGTGCCCCGCTCGATGCTGCCCGAGATTCGCTCCTCGTCGTCGGTCTACGGCGAGGTCAAGGGGGGCGCGTTCGCCGGCGTGCCGGTCGCGGGCGACCTCGGCGATCAGCAGGCGGCGACGTTCGGGCAGGCGTGCTACGCGCCGGGCGAGGCGAAGAATACGTATGGAACGGGCAATTTCCTGCTGCTCAACACCGGTCATGAAGCGGTCCAGTCCAAGAACGGGCTGATCACGACCGTCGGCTACAAGATCGGCGACCAGAAGGCGGTCTACTGCCTCGAGGGGTCGATCGCGATCACCGGGGCGCTCGTGCAGTGGCTGCGCGACAACCTGAAGATGATTAAGTCAGCGCCGGAGGTCGAGGATCTCGCGAAGACCGTTGAGGACAACGGCGGCTGCTACATCGTGCCTGCGTTCTCGGGGCTGTTCGCTCCGTACTGGAAGTCGAGCGCGCGCGGCGTGTTCGCCGGTCTCACGCGTTACGTCAACGCCGGGCATATCGCCCGTGCCGCGCTCGAGGCGACCGCGTTCCAGAGCCGCGAGGTGTCGGACGCGATGAACGCTGACTCCGGGGTCACGCTGGAGTCGCTGAAGGTCGACGGCGGCATGGTCGCCAACGACACGCTCATGCAGTTCCAGGCAGACATCCTCGGCGTGCCGGTGATCCGGCCGAAGGTCGCGGAGACGACGGCGCTCGGTGCCGCGTATGCCGCCGGCCTCGCCACGGGCTACTGGACCAGCGAGGAGGACCTGCGCAACAACTGGGCGGAGGACAAGCGGTGGGAGCCGAAGATGGACGCTTCCGCTCGTGACACGGCCTATCACTACTGGAAGAAGGCCGTCCAGCGGACGTTCGACTGGGCCGAGTAACCGACGGCCACCGAGGGGCGCCGGTCGGCGCGAGCCGGCGCCCCCCGGTACCGCACGCGAGGCAGGAGTAAGCTGGGGCGGTGGAGACGCTCAGCACGCAGGTATTGGTGATCGGTGGCGGGGCCACGGGGACGGGTGTGGCGTGGGATGCTGCGCTCCGCGGGCTCGACGTCGTGCTGGTCGAGCGCGCCGATCTCGCAACCGGCACGAGCGGGCGGTTCCACGGGCTGCTGCACTCAGGCGGCCGCTACGTCGTCAAGGACCCGGACGCGGCGGACGAGTGCGCGAGCGAAAATCCGGTGATCCGGCGGGTGGCGGCAGATTGTGTCGAGGACACCGGAGGCTTGTTCGTCACCACGCCGTTCGACGACCCTTCGTACGCCGACAGGTTCGCCGATGGATGCCGCAAGACGGATGTTCCGTGTGAGGAGATCGAGCCGTCGCAGGCGCTGCGCGACGAGCCACGGCTGAACCCGCGAATCTCGCGCGCGTTCCGCGTCCCGGACGCCAGCATCGATGTCTGGAAGCTCGTCTGGGCACTGTCACGCGGTGCACAGAATCGCGGCGCTCGCGTCCTGCCGTATCACGAAGTGGTCGCTGTGCACCGGGACGGAGACCGGGTCTCCGGTGCGCGCGTGCGCAACAACCGTACCGGAGACGAGCTCGACATCGAGGCCGTCATCACGGTGAGCGCGTCGGGAGCCTGGGCCGGGCAGATCGCGGCGATGGCCGGGATCGAGGGCGTCCACGTGATGCCCGGCCGGGGAATCATGATCGCGATGAACCATCGGCTCGTGAACACGGTCATCAACCGCTGCCAGATGCCGACCGACGGCGACATCCTCGTGCCGATCCGTACCGTCAGCGTGATCGGGACGACCGACGAGGGGACCGAGGATCCGGACGACCACACGGTTCTGCAGCACGAGGTCGACGCGATGCTCGAGGACGGCGAGCGCCTCGTCCCGGGGTTCAAGCAGGCGCGCGCGCTGCGCGTGTGGACCGGCGTGCGGCCGCTGTTCGAGGACCGCAAGCAGAACGGCGGCTCGACCGCGACGCGCGACGTCACGCGCGCGCACGCACTGCTCGACCACCGCGAGCGCGACGGTGTCGCGGGCTTCCTCACGATCACCGGTGGAAAGCTGACGACCTACCGGCTGATGGCCAAGGACACCGTCGACGCCGCCTGCCGGCAGCTCGGCGTCGACCGGACCTGCACGACCGACACCGAGCGGCTGCCCGGGTCAGAGCTGGCCGACGAGATCCGTGTCGGCGATCGCCTCGCCAAGCGTGAGCAGCACCTGCTCGAGGACCAGGTCATCTGTGAATGCGAGCTGATCTCACGCGGTCGGCTCGAAGAGGTGATCCGCCGTCGCGGCACGACGGACCTCGACGACGTCCGTCGCCAGCTCCGACTCGGGATGGGACCGTGCCAGGGCGGCTTCTGCATCTACCGCACCGCGGGCATTCTCCACAGCCATGACGGGACCGACACCGAACAGGCGAATCGGGCGCTGCTCGATTACATCGCGGAGCGGTGGAAGGGCGTGTGGCCGGTCCTCTACGGAGATCAGCTACGCCAAGCGCGACTCGACGACTGGATCTTCCAGGGCGTGCTCGACGTGGGGCACCTCGAGTGAGTCCCTCGCTTCACTACGACGTTGTCGTGGTCGGCTGCGGCGTCGCCGGCCTCACTGCAGCGGCTCGGCTGGCCGAGGATGGAGCACGCGTGTGCGTGCTCGCCAAGGGTGTCGGCTCCACGCATCTCGCGCCGGGCACGGTCGACGTCCTCGGTCACGATCCGGACATCGTGGAGCAGCCGGCATCCGCGCTCGGCGCCTTCGTCTCGGCCCACCCCGAGCATCCGTACGCGCTGGTCGGCGCCGACGCGATCGAGCCCGCGCTCGAGTGGTTCGCCGCCCGCATCGAGCAGGGGCCCCAGCCGGGCTACCGGTACACCGGGAGCCTCGAGCGAAACCACATGCTTCCGACGGCGGTCGGCGCGATCCGCCCGTCCGCGCTCGTTCCCGAGACGATGGCCGAGGGCGACGCGGGGTCGCAGACGCCGGTGTGCGTCGTCGGCATCCGGGCGCTGCGCGACTTCCACGCGTCGCTCTGCGCCGGCAATCTCAGGCGGGCGGGGATCACGAGTCGTGCGATCGAACTCGACCTCGACGTTGGACGTGTCGAGGTCAACTCGCTTGGCCTTGCGCGCCGGCTCGACGATCCGCGTGCACGGGCCGCCTTTGCTGCCCAGCTGGCGATGCTGCTGCGTCCGAGAGAGCGCGTGGCGCTGCCGGCGGTGCTCGGCCTGCGCGATCCTCACGGCGTCTGGTCCGACCTCCGGCACCGGCTTGGACGTCCCGTGTTCGAGATCCCCACCCTGCCGCCGTCGGCTGCCGGCATCCGCGTCTACAACGCGCTCCTCGCCTGCCTGCGTGCGGCGGGCGGCCGGTTCATCCTGGGCGCTGAGGTCGTCGGTGTCGAGCGGCAGGGAGAGCGGGTCAGCGCCGTGCGCGCCCATACGAGCGGGCGCGACACGATCTTCGGTGCGCGCTGGGTGGTGCTGGCAACCGGAGGGTTCGCATCCGGCGCGATCGAGCTCGGGTCGGACTGGCAGGCGCGCGAGCGGGTGCTCGGGCTCGCGCTGAGCGGAGTGCCCGCACCGGGCGAGCCCCGGTTCTCAGCGGATTTCCTCGGCGAGCATCCGATGTCGCGGGTCGGCGTCGCCGTTGATGCGTCGCTGCGCGCCCAGGGCACCGAGAACGTGTTCGTCGCCGGCGCCGCGCTGCCGGGCGCGGTGCCGTGGCAGGAGGGCTCCGGCGACGGCATCGCACTTTCGACGGGTTGCGCCGTCGCCCGGTCAGTGCTCGAGCGCGAGGGGGCGACGGCAGCGGCATGATCGAGGATCTGTTCCACGAGGAGCTGCGCAGCTCGCTCGATCACTGCGTGAAGTGCACGATCTGCGAGACGGCCTGCCCCGTCGCCGCCGTGACGCCGCTGTTCCCCGGGCCGAAATATGCCGGACCTCAGGCCGAGCGCTTTCGAGCGACCGGCCAACGTCCCGATGAGGCGTCGGTCGACTACTGCTCGGGCTGCGGGCTGTGCACGATGTCGTGTCCGCAGGGAGTGAAGATCGCCGAGCTGAACGCACACGCTCGCTACGGCGTCAAGCAGCGCAAGGGCGTGCCGCTGCGCGATCGCATCATCACTCGGCCCACGGTGCTCGGCCGCCTCGGCACGCCGGTCGCGCCGCTCGCCAATGCGACGCTTCGATTCCGGCCGGCGCGCGTGCTGGTGGAGCGCGCGTTGGGGATCCACCGCGACGCGCCGGTGCCGAACTTCGCCGGACGGCGGTTTCGGACCTGGGCGCGGCGTCATCAGAGCCCGAGCAGCGCCAAGAAGATCGTGTACTTCCACGGCTGCGGGACTGAGTACTACGAGCCGGACTCGGGCGAGAAGGTGGTCGCCGTACTGGAGCACAACGGCTACCACGTCGAGATCCCCGATCAGGGCTGCTGTGGGCTGCCGTTGCAGTCGAGCGGCCTGTTCGGGGACGCGCGAAAGTACGTGCAGCGCCTGGCACGCGCGCTGGCGCCCCACGCCGGCGACGGGACGCTGATCGTCGGCAACGCGACGAGCTGCACGCTGATGCTCAAGCGGGAGGCCCGCGAGATCCTGGGTCTCGAGAACGATCCAGACCTGGCGCTGGTCAGCCGTCAGACCTTCGATATCTGCGAGCTGCTGCTCGAGCTCCACGATCGCGGCGAGCTGAACACCGACTTCCAGCCTGTGAACGAGACCGTTGCGTACCACGCGCCCTGCCAGCAGCAAGGCCACTGGGTCGGCAAGCCCGCACTCGAGTTACTCGCGCTGATCCCGGGCCTCGAGGTGCACGAGCTCGACGCACGCTGCTGCGGCATCGCCGGCACGTACGGTCTCAAGCGCGAGAAGTACAAGATCGCGATGGACGTGGGCGCTGATCTGTTCAACCAGGTCGAGGCGTCGGGAGCGCGCGTCGTCGCGTGTGACAGCGAGACGTGCCGCTGGATGATCGAGCACGGCACGCGTCGCCCGTCGGTGCATCCGATCGAGCTGCTGCACCAGGCCTACCGCCTGTAAGCGTGGTCGGGATCGTCGTCGTCTCGCACAGCGCCTCGCTTGCTGAGGGCGTCGTCGAGCTGGCGCGGCAGATGGGTGGTGAGGAGCTCCCGATCGAGGCCGCCGGCGGTCTCGAGGACGGCACGATCGGGACCGACGTCGAACGCGTGCGCGCCGCGATCGAGCGTGTGATGTCCGATGAGGGCGTGCTCGTGCTGATGGACCTCGGAAGCGCGCTGCTGAGCGCGGAGATGGCAGTCGAGTTCCTGGAACCGGGCGCCGAGGTGGTACTCAGCGAGGCGCCATTCGTCGAGGGGGCCGTGGCGGCCGCGGTCGCAGCGCGGGGAGGCATGTCGCTGCAGGAGGTTCAGGACGAAGCGCGGCGTGCGATCGGGATGAAGGAGGCCCAGCTCGGGGTCGAAGGCGGGGGAGAGGTTCAGGAGCCGGTGAGCGAGGATGGGCTGCAGGCGCGCATTCCTGTGCTCAACGAGATCGGACTGCACGCTCGTCCCGCTGCACTCGTCGCCGAGCTCGCCGGGCGCTTCGACGCGGATCTGCGGCTGTCGAAGACAGGCGGGGCCGGCCCGGTCAGCGCACGCAGCCTCACGGGGCTGATGACGCTCGTCGCGCGCAAGGGCGATGAGCTCGTCGCCATCGCGTCCGGCCCGCAGGCGACCGCTGCGCTCGCTGCGCTCGAGGAGCTCGCCCGCGAGGGGTTCGGCGAGGGCGTCGCGACGGGTCCGGTCGTGGTGCGTCCGGTCGCGGCGTCGCGGGCCGTGGCCCCGTCCGGGGCGCATCCGGAGCAGCCCATTGCCGCCCCGGAAGCCGGATCGCTATTGCGCGGCATTGCCGCGTCGACGGGAATCGCGCTCGGGCCGGTCCGGCGCTTCGGCGAGCAGCTCGACGCTCCGGCCGCGCGAGCGTCCGAGGGAGCCGAGGTCGAACGGCAGCGGCTCGAGGCGGCGCGCGGGGCCGCCAGGTCGGCGATCGAGCGGGACCGCGAGACCGTGGCACAGCGTACGAGCGCGAGCGACGCCGCGATCTTCACCGCGCATGTGGCACTGCTCGACGACGAGGCGCTCGTCGATGCGGCCACGGCGCGGATCGATGCGGGCGACGCTGCCGAGATGGCCTGGTACCAGGCGACGGAGCAGACGGCCGAGGCGTGGCGAGCGCTCGATGATGAGCTGATGCGCGAGCGGGCGACCGATGTCGAGGACGTCGGCCGACGGGTTCTGGCGGCGCTGGCGGGACGCGAGTCAAGCGCGAGCATCCGCGAGGAGGGCGTTCTGGTGGTGTCCGAGCTGACGCCTGCGGATGCGGCCGGGCTGAACACCGATTTGGTCCGTGGGATTGCGGCAGCCCGTGGAACCGCCACCGCTCACGCCGCGATCCTCGCCCGGGCGCTCGGGATCCCGGCGGTCGTCGGTCTCGGCGACGCTGTGCTGGCCATCGCGGATGGCACGAGCGTGCTGCTCGACGGAGGGGAGGGCACCGTGCTCGTCGCGCCCGACGAGGAGGTCGCCGAGCGCGCCGGGCGCGCGCGGATGCTCGCGCTCGAGCGCCGCGAGCGCGCGCTGAGCCGGGCGGCCGAGCCGGCCGTGACGCGCGATGGCGTCACGATCGAGGTCGCGGCGAACCTCGGCGGCGCGGGCGGTGCGGCGGAGGCGGTGCAGTACGGCGCCGACGGCGTTGGGCTGCTGCGGACGGAGTTCTTGTTCCTCGAGCGCGCGGAGATGCCGAGCGAGGATGAGCAGACCGAGACGATCGCTCAGATCGCTGATGCCCTCGACGGGCGGCCGCTGATCGTGCGCACGCTCGACGTCGGCGCCGACAAGCCGCTTGCGGCGCTGCCAATGGCGCCCGAGCAGAATCCGTTCCTCGGCACTCGCGGAATCCGGCTCTCGCTCAGGCACCCGGACCTGCTGGCGACGCAGCTGCGCGCGATCCTGCGCGTTGCGGCGGACCACCCCCTCAAGGTGATGTTCCCGATGGTTGCGACGGCGGCGGAACTCGACGCGGCGCGCGCCGCGGTCGTCCAGGCGCGGACCGCGACCGGGGTGCAGACGCCGATGGAGGTCGGGATCATGATCGAGGTCCCGGCGGCCGCGTTGCAGGCCGATCTGCTCGCCGCCTCGGCGGACTTCTTCTCGATCGGTACGAACGACCTCACTCAGTACGCGATGGCGGCCGAACGCGGCAACGAGCAGGTCGGCGACCTGCTTGCGGGCCCGCAGCCCGCCGTTCTTCGGCTCGTCGCCGCGACCGTCGCGGGAGCCGCCGCGCATGGCCGGTGGGTCGGAGTGTGCGGCGAGCTCGCGGGGGACCCCGCCGCTGCGGTGCTGCTCGCCGGCCTCGGGGTCCGCGAACTGAGCATGGCGCCGCCGCTGATCGCCGAGGTCAAGCAAGCCCTCCGGTCGGTGTCGCTTGCCGACGCCGCTGCCGCCGCACAGCGCGCGCTCGACGCCCGCGACGCGACGCAAGCGCGCCGGTATGCGGCCGATCTTCTCCCATAATCCCGCTGGTACGATCGTCCGCATTGTGGAGGCTGGTGCGCTGAGAACAGCGACGAAAGGCAGCGCGCGAGCCAGCGCCCTGATCCTGGCCGGGACGAGTGTGCGGATCGTCGCCACGCCGGTCGTGATGGCTCTCGTCCTCGGCCACTCCTGGACGGCCGCGGCTGTCGTATTCCTCGTCGTTGCCAGTACCGACTGGTTCGACGGTCGCCTTGCCCGGCGCTGGAACGTGAGCTCGCGTCTTGGATCGTTCCTCGACACGACCGCCGACAAGCTGCTGATCACCGGCGTGCTGATCGCGCTGATCGCGGTCGATCGGGCCTCGCCGTGGGTGTCCTTCGTGATCATCGGGCGCGAGCTGTCCCTCCTCGGTTTGCGCGCGGCGGTCGCGACCCAGGGCCAGCACCTCGAACCGTCCATGCTCGGCAAGTGGAAGGCGACGGTCCAGTTCGCGGCGATCGCGATCGTGATCCTGCGGCCGGATGTCATCATCGCCGGCGCCTACCTCGACCAGTGGCTGTTGGCGATCGCCGCAGTCGTGACCGTCTGGTCGGGCGTGGACTACTTCGTGCACTTCTCCGCGACCTTCCGCGACACCGGTTAACGGATCCTTTCGCGAGTCGATGATCGACCTCGGGAGCTGAGCTGACCGTCGTCGTGCTCGCGCCGCAGGCCACCGGTCCCGGGTGCTGCACCGCGTCGGCGGCGGCCTTCAACTGCGCGGTGCGCGATGCGGCGACGGAAGAGCTGCACGACGCTACGGCAGCTGCGCGGCGTCAACGGCTGCCGCGCGTCCGTGGTCACGGCGCCGTGAGCCGGGCGGTAGGCCCGTGCGCCGGCGCGATCGTTGACCAGCCCTCGTCCTTCGACACGTCTGGTGATCCCGACGCACATTCCCTTCTCCATGTAGTGGTGGAGCGGCTCGCCGATCACGTAGTCGATTACGGCGCCCAGTTCGCGGAGCACCGGGACTGGGCGAAGCAGCGATCGGAACCACCCATACCCGCGCGTCCGCACGACGAGTCGCGTGCGCCCATCGCCCAGATCCTGCACCACCCAGGCCACTGAGTTGCCGATCACGAGAGATCTCTCGGGGTCGATCGCGACGACGCGAATCGCGTTGAACGGCGAATACGGAATCTCGTCTCCCACCTGAAGACCCTGAAACTCCGAATGGATCCGCGTCGCCGAATGGCCCTCCGCGTAACGGATCCCGAACAGCCGCTCGAGCCAGTCGTGGCTGTACCAGCCGGCCCTGCCATGCCCGATCTGCACGATCCACGGCCACACAGCGGATGGCGGCGCATCGATCGTGATCGCGTGCGTCGAGTTGTTCCCCCGCGCGGGATCGGGCACCCTCTCATCACCCGGGAGCCACTGACCGGCCTCCTGGTCGCTGATTCCCCACCGCAGCATCCGCGGGCGACCGAGACGGTGATAGGCAACGCCGAGTGCGACGGCCGCACCGAACAGCGCCGCGTGAGCGCTGCAACGGTGGATCGGATCCGTGGCACCACTGCGGGTATGACGGCGGGTGCCGCTGGCCATGCAGCGTCGTGCTCCGGTTGCGGCGAGCTCGTCGTTCGCGTGCGCAACGAGCGCGAGCGCGCCGAGCCGGTGCGCGATCTCGACTCCTTCACGGAGGCGCTCGCGCGCCCGTGGGACGCCGGGCGGACCTACCTCAACTTCGCCGAGACCAGGCGAGACCCGCACACCCTCTGGACCGAGACAGCCCACGACCGGCTCGGCCGCATCAAGGCGACCATCGACCCGGACAACCTGATCCGCTCCAACCACCCCGTCCACTGAAAGGACTCGCCGATCGTCATTCTGTCCGATCTGCAACTGCGGGTCATTTGAGGACACCACGGCGATTGCGCCGGC
>DATKOY010000149.1:0-37885 GCA_035524415.1 Solirubrobacteraceae bacterium
GTCGAGGCGATCGGCGCGTACGAGGCGGAGATGCGCGACTACACGTATCCGTTCATGCGGATGGCGATCGAGCACGACCGCCACTTCGGTGGTGGTGCGCTGGCGGGCATGCAGGTGGATTGAGCGTCCGTCCGACTACACGTTGCGCAGCGCCAGCGACATGCCGGCCTGCTCGACCATCCGACGGTATTCGTTGGCGGCCAGCTCTTCGCAGTCGAGCGCCTGGGCGTAACTCGCATAGGCGCTCGCGCGTTCGTGCGCCGGGGCGCTCGTCCACGCACGGTACGCCGCCTCGACGGCCGTGGCCCGCTCGCGCCAAGTGATGTAGATGTCCATGACGGCGTCGATCAGCTTCGAGGTCGCCGTGGCGGAGGATGGGTGTCGCACTCTCATCGTCTGTATGGGCTCCGGCTGGTGGGTCGGTGCCCGGCGTCTGCCGGTTGCATTCACTAGACCCCCAACGGGGTCCGATCCTTCCAACTCGGTTCATCGAGGAAGGAAGCCGTTACACGTGCGTCTTCCTTATCGAGACCGTGATCGGACTGCGTGAACCCCCTCAGGACGAAGCTCTCGCCGAGTTCGGCGAGCGTCGCCGTCCCGGCGTGGCGCGCCGGCGGGCGCTTGCAGTCGGGGTGCTGGCCGTGTTCGCCTTCGCGGTCACGTTCGCGATCGGCACGGCCACGAGGACGCCGCGGACGACCGACAGCGTGCCGCCCGCCGCGCCCGCGCCCGCGCCGGCTGTCTCACGCGTGGACCAGGCGACGATCGGAGCCGTGCTCGCGGCGCCGGCGCTTCCGGCGCTGAGAGCGGCGCCGTCGAAGCAACCTGCTCCGGCTCGAAGTGGCGGCTCACAGACGACGACCTCGAGCCCGGCCCTCACCGCCGCCGCTCCTCCGGTGTCCGGTGGCGGTCCTCCGGTGTCCGGTGGCGGTGGCGGTGGCGGGGGTTCCGGGGGCGGGGGCGGCGGTCTCGGGGGCGGTGGCCTCCTTGGCGGCGGGGGCAGCAGCTCCGGCGGCGGCTGATCGAGGACCGGGCCGACAAACAGACAGATACGGTGCGTTTCTCGGCCAGGTCCGCCCGGCGGACCGGCGCAGTCGTCTTATCCGACGGTGTAGCCGAGCCTGACGAAGCGTTGGAGGGCTGCGGACACCGTGGAGGATCGAGACGCAATCGTGCCTCGAGCGCCGTCATATGCCGTTCTGTCGCCCGCCCGTGCCGCGTCGGCCAGCGCCGTGTAGCCGGCGCCGACGTCGCGCAGCGCGGCGGACAGCGCGTCGACCGTGGCTGTATCGGCTGAGGCGCGATCGAGCTGCCGGACGGCTGCGGCGCTCCGTCCGTACGCACTCGCAAGCTGGGTCGCCGCGGCCGCTTGGGCGCTCGGGCGGGTCGCGGCATTGAGCCGTCGGCCGGCGCCGGCGAGCGCGGCATTGAGGGTCACGAGCGCCCTCGTGAGTCCCGCTGCGAGCGGCCGGCTCGGGCCGAGACCGAGCGTGCGTCCGTTGCTGACGCGCAGGGTGCCGAGCACACGCTCGCAGCCGCCGAGGATCCCCGGGGCGGCCCCCTGCAACACACATGCCCCGATCACCGCACCGGCCGTCGTCGGGACCGCGTAGACCGTTTCGGGTGCCTCCGCGCCCGGAGGCGTGAGACTGAGATACCGGTAGAACTGCATCCCGCCCAGCACGACCGTCTGGCGTGTCGACGCGGTCGGAGCGGCGGCCCGCAGGCCGGCCGGCAGCAGGCTCTCGTCCGTCGTGCCTGTCGTTCCGAGCACGAGCGTCCCGCCCGCCGGCCGGACCCTGCTGAGCACGATCTCGTCGTCCAGCCCCAGTTGCGGCACCGGTGCCGCCCCTGCCCTCCTCCACCCCGCGGGCAGCGACACCGAGATCGGGCCGGACGACACGCGCTCGGCGAGCGCCGGCGTCCGCGACGGCGATGATCCCGTCGCCCGCGCGATCGTGAATCCGCCGATCGCCGCGGCCAGCAGCATGGCCGCCGCGAGCGCGGTCGCCCGATGGGTCACGGCCATCCCCGCGTGCGCCGCTCGGCGTCGCGGCCATGGAGTCGGTTCGGCCGGCGCGGCCGGGATCTGTGCGGGCACCGGCTCGGGCGCAACGGCCGGCTCCGGCTCCGGGTCGACTATCGGTCCCGGCTCCGGCTCCGGGTCGAGTATCGGTCTCGGGTCGACCGTCGGCAACCCGTCCACCACCGCCGGGACCTGCTCCACGACCGCCGGCAACTCGTCGACGACCGGCGGGACGTCCGCGACGCGCACGACCGGACGACCGAACGTGACGTATGAATCGTCGCGGAGACGCCGTGGCCGCTCGACGGGCGGCGCCGGAAGCGGAGTCGGGGTCGGTGGCGGCGTGAGCGCCTGCACGCGAGGTTGGCTCCCCAGATCGCTCGGGCTCGGAAGTGACGCCTCACGTCGCCAGCGCGGGCCGAGCCGCGCGATCACGATCTCTTCGAGCTCATCCCATGCGGCGCCGGGGCTGTCCGGCCGCTCGCGCGGATCTTTCACGAGCATCCGGTCGATCCAGTGGGACACGTCCGCATCGGCAGTCGGGTTCGCGTCGACGGCGGGCGGGATGTCCTCGTTGACATGTCGCGCGAGCGTCATCACGGCCGCTTCGCTGTCTCGGAACGGCGCGCGGCCGACGATGTGCTCCCAGGCCATCACGCCCACGGAGTAGAGGTCGGTCCAGACGCCGACCTCATGGCCGAGGGCCTGCTCGGGGGCCATGTACATCGGCGTTCCCACGGTCGTGCCGGTGAGCGTGAGGAACGAGCCGTACCCGGCCGTCTGTGTGGCCTTGGCGATGCCGAAGTCGGCGATCTTCACCCGCCCGTCGCTCGTGACCATGAGGTTCTCGGGCTTGAGGTCACGATGGACGATCCCGTATTCCTGCGCGTGCGCGAGGCCGGCCAGCAGTCCCTCCATCACCCCCGCGACTTGCGCCAACGTGAGGCGGCCGACGTATGGCCGCAGCGATCCTCCGGCGACGTACTCCATCGCGATGTACGGCACGCCGTCGTCCTCGAAGTACTCGTAGACGGTGACGATGTTGGGATGGTTGAGCGAGCCGGCGAGGCGCGACTCGCGCAGGAACCGCTCAGCCGTCTCGGGCGTGCTCGCGTGGAACCTGCTCAACTCCTTGAGCGCGACGTCACGGTTGAGCGCCGTCTGCCGCGCGAGGTAGACGACCGCCATGCCGCCGCGGCCGATCGGCCGCACGACCTCATAGCCGTTGATTTGCTTGTCGCTCTCGCTCGCCACGGGGCGCCTACGCCTGCACGCTCGTCTGACCGGGATCGCTCACGCTCAGCGTGCCCGGAGGTACCCCGTCGGTCATTCCGGACAGCGTCGAGAGGTACACCGGCCGGCCGCCGACGGTGACCTTCTCCGACGCCGACCCCGGCGTGGTCGTGACGACCTGCGTGCACGGCTTGCTCGATGTGCTCGCGGGCTGTGTGCAGCCGACGATCGGAGCCCCGACGAGATCCGGCTCGCACAGGATCTCGCCCCCCTCGATCACGACCTTCGCCTGGGTCGATGTCAGCGTCACCGTTCCCTGGTGCTGACACATGATCACGGCGTTGGTGGTCAGGACCTGTGGCATCGACGACCTTACGGACCGTTAGCCCCGGCTCACGGTCATGCCGCTCAACTCGTCGTAGGTACTGCGGAGGTTTGCCCCGCCTGCATACCCGCTGCTTGCCCATCCGCTGGTCGCGATCGCGTTGATCTGAGCCTGCGGTCCTTGTCCGACGCTGCCGAGGATCGCCCGGATCCCTGTGCTCGCGCCACCCCACTTGCCCTTCAGGAACGCGGCGGTCTGCTCGGCGGCGCTCACTGGATCACGGAAAGCCTTGTCGAACGCGATCGCGCCTGCCCCGCTGTCGAAGTAGCCGATGTTGAGCCAGTTGAAGTTGCCGGCGCCTTCCCGTCCCTGCGCCGCCGAGCCCGATTCCTCCGCAAGCGCCCACGCCGAGATCACGCGGGGGTCCAGACCGGTCAGCTCTGCGAGACGTCCCGCGAACTTCTCCTGTCCGCTCGTGAGCAGCGAT
This sequence comes from Solirubrobacteraceae bacterium, assembly GCA_035524415.1. Taxonomy (GTDB): domain Bacteria; phylum Actinomycetota; class Thermoleophilia; order Solirubrobacterales; family Solirubrobacteraceae; genus Palsa-465. The sequence goes on from DATKOY010000149.1 coordinate 4,072, forward strand.
GACGTCACCGAGATCGCGCCACCCGACGGAGCCGCAGCCGCCACGACAGCCGCCTGGACAGCCGCGGGCGCGCCCGCGGCCGGAGCGGGTTGACCGCCAGCGCCGAGCACCGCCGCGGGTTGGGCGCCTGCCGGCATCCCGCTGCCGGGCGCCGGCGAGGCCGGATCCGACGGCAGCGCAGCGAGGAACTGTTGTGTGTGACGCTGAAACGACTGCTCCTGCCGCTCGAGTGCGTTGAACACAGCGGTACCGGGGCGCGGCGCGTCCGCGGACGCGCCGGCCGGAGCGGCCCCGGCCGCCGGCATCACCGCCGGAGCGGCCCCGCGGGTCGGCATGACCGCCGGAGCGGCCCCGGGGGTTGGCACGACCGAAGGAGCCGGGCCCGCCGGAGCGGTGCTCGCCACCGGCGCGGAGGCGGGCGCCGCCGGCGGCGTCGAGAGCGGCACAATCCGACGGCCACCGGCGAACTGCTGGGCCCAGTACGGCTTGCGCAGATCGTCGTACTTCACAACGTCACCGGTGTGAGGGGCCTCGAGGAACTGGTGGTTGCCCACGTACATGCCAACGTGGTGGATGTAGCCGGTGCTGTCCTGGAAGAAGACGAGGTCGCCCTCGCGCAGGTGCTGAAGATCGACCGGGGTGCCGACGTGAAACTGGTCGGCAGCCACGCGAGGAAGGCTGATCCCGGCCTTCGCGTAGGACCACTGCATCAAGCCGGAGCAGTCGAACCCCGTCTGTGGGCTCGTCCCGCCCCACTGGTATCGGACTCCGAGCTGGCTCTTTGCCGCCTCGAACGCGACGTGCGCCTTGGGCGAGGCGAAGTTCGGATCGCCGCTCGCGACCGGAGCTGCCTGCCCCAGGAGCTCGCCCGCTTGAGCACCGGCACCGGACGTGCCACCCGTCATCGGCGGCGCAACCGCAGTCCCGGGGTCGGCCGCGGCCCCCGCCGCAACCCCGCCGCCGGCCGGCGCGGTCTCGGCTGCCAGCGCAGCATCCGCCGCTTGGGCCACGCCCGCGGCTGCGGGGAGGCCGGCGACGGGGCCGACCCCTGCGGCCGGCGGGGGCGCGCCGGCCGCAGGTCCGGTGGCTGCGGACGCGGGGTCGGTGGGGGGCACGTAGTCCGACTCCGAGACGAACGCGAGGTGCAGGCGAGCCTGGTGCAACGCGTCCGTGAAGAACCCTGGCGAGCGGATCGGCCACGGGGTGCCGATCTCGGCGGGCCGAAGCCGTGGATCCAGCGCCGCGATCTCAGTGATCAGATCGCGCGCCGCGACGTTGCCCGGCCCGACCGGCTGGCCGTCGACGGCAACGATGTCGATCGCCTGGGCGTGCACGGGCTCGACGGTGGACTCGAGCCCGCCGAGCGCGATCGTGTGGTTAGTCGCCGCATCCGCGAGCACGGCGACGAGCCGAGGGTCTCCGCCGCCCTGCGCGATCAGTCCTCGTACCGCCGGCGGCATCTGCACGCGCGGGCTCGCCAGCAACTCTGTGACGGCGGCCGCGCCCACGCCGGCTGAAGCCCCGGGCACTCCGCCGCCGCCCGGCACCGCCCCCCCGCCGCCAGTCGACACCACGCCACCGCCGCCTGGCACCGCACCGCCGCCCCCCGCGGCGCCACCGCCGGCGACCGGCGGGTTGTGTCCGAGATAGGTGGCGCTGATCGTCGCGTCGGTCGGGAAGTTCTGTTCGCTGTAGCCGAGCTGCGGCAGGGCGCTGTAGGTGAAGTCGACCTTCCGGCCCGTCCATGGCGCCGGTCCGATGTCGGTCTGCTTGAGGACCGCTTGATGGCCGTTCGGCATCGTCACCTGCCAGTAGCCGCCGAGTGTCTGACGGTTGTAGACGGCGATGCCGGGCTCGGAGATCGGCGCGCCGGACGCGGTCATGCTTCCCGCCGAGGGGTCGTTGGGCCCGCCGAACCAAGAGATCTTGCCCGTCAGGCTGACCTGTCCGGCGCCGCCCCCGGCGAGCTGCGACGGATCGACCGCGCCGCCGCCGGACGGCTGCACCGCATGCACGGCCGGTGGCGCGGGAGACCCGGTCGGGGCGGGCTCGGGCGCAGGCGGGGCGGCGGCGGCCGCGGGCGCGGGTGGGGCGGCTGCTGCGGGCGCGGACGCGGGTGGGGGTGCCGCAGCGGCAGCGGGCGCAGGCGAAGGAGGAACGGACTGGGCCGGCGATCCGGCGGCCGTCTGCGGCAACAGCACCGCGGCCCGATGCACGGCAGCGCCCGACGCACGACCTGGAGGGCGCATGCCCTCCCCATTCAACCCCTTCGAGCCAAGTCCGCGACCGTGCCCGAGCACACCGTGCGCGCCCCGCAGGCCGTGGGACCCGAGCAGCCCGCGCAGCTCCGCGACGCCGACGCCCTCTGCCGCCACCGCCATCAGCACGCCGGCAAGGCTCGAGCGCGACTCCCGCAGCTCGAGCGTCTGCATCGCGTTGCCGCCGACCGCCAGCTCGCTCGCAAGCTGCTCGAATCCCGCGGCGCGGCAGGCCGCTGCGGGGTTGCGGCGGAACTCCGCCCGGAACGCCGGGTCCGCGATCAGCCGTTCGATCAGGCGCTCGGCGCCGTCGCGTTCGTGCACCTGCTCGGCGCCGTCGCGTTCGTGCACGTGCTCGGCGCCGTCGCGTTCGTGCTCAACGGATGACACGGTTCACCTCCGCGGGCCCGAGGCGCGCCCGCTTCGCGAGCGGCGCCCCGAGCTGCGCGAGCACGGGAATCAGGAGCACGACGTAGAACGCGATAAACGCCGTGAGGATCACGCCGTGCGGCGCCAGCGCGTCCAGCCTCCGGTAGTAGCGCAGCGAGAAGACGATCGCGAACGTCGCGCCGAGCCCCGACCAGATCACCCCCGCGAGCGCGTAGCGCCCGAGCACGGAGGAGTCCTGCCCATCCCTCGGCGCCCCCGACAGCGACCGCGCGAACTGCTGACGGGCCCGCTGCCGCAGCCGCGGCTCGCGCAGGAAGTCGACGAGGATGTTGTACCCGTCGCGGTCGATGAACGGGTTGAGGTTGAAGAATGCACCGACGTAGGCGCCGAACGCGAGCTGAAAGCAGACGTCTCGCAGCGACCCGCGCGGCGCGGCGGCGCAGGCGAACGCGAACGCAGCCCCGAGTGTGAGGTCGCAGGCGGGACCGGCGGCGCTGATCACGATCCGATGCCCCCGCGGTTCGAAATACGCCTCGCCGGTATCGACGAATGCGTACGGAAACATCAGCACCAAGCGCAGTCCACCGCGACCGGCGCGCCGCCCGTAGTGCGCGAGTGCGAGCCCGTGACACAGCTCATGGACGGCGACGAGCGCGAACCGCCCCGCGATGAACACGGCGCCGCCGATGACGAGCCGGCGTGCGACGACGAACGGGGTCCCGTACCGCGCGCCGACGAGGTAGGCGAACGCTCCGAACCCGGCGAGCGCGAACAGGATCAGAACCGTCACCGCGAGTGGCGAGAACAGGACGCGGCCCCAGCGGTGGTAGGCGCGCTCGAAGTACTCGCCGACGCCCTCCCACGAGCGCTCGCGTGGCTTGAGGATCTGTTCGAGGCGACGAGCCGGCCGATCGACCACGGGCGCGGATCGCGCGCCGTCGAGCAGATCCCGGTCGGCCAGCTCGGCGAGCAAACGCGCGAGGCGCCCGGGGCCCTCCGCGCCGGCAAGGCGCTCGGCCTCGACGAGCAACTCGAGCACCGTGCGCTGCCCGTCGAACAAATCGAACAGCGCCGCGTCCTCGTCATCCATGCGCAGATAGGCGCCGCTGCGGAGGTCGCGCAGGACGACGCGGGCGGGACCCTCGGAGTCGTCGAGCCGTTTCAGCGCCCATCCGGATCGGACGCGCGGGCGCAGCCGGCCGTCGACCCCCACCGCCGGCGTCCGCAGTCCGAGGAACGTCGCATCGAGCGGCATCACGACGGTCTCGCCGGGTCCGGAAGCCGAGGCGCCCGGTTGCACCGCCGGCCCCGTGTCGATTGCGCCCGGCGGCGTGTCGCCCACGACTTCGATCGCGACATTGCCGAGGCGAAGCTGGGCTCCGGCCCACAATCGCGTGGGGCCGTTGATGATCCGGCCTGACAGCGACGTCCCCCACGTCGAGCCGGCGTCCTCGATCAGCGGTCCGCCCGCCCCGTCGGAGATCCGGGCGTGGACGCGGGACACGCTGCGGTCGAGGATCCGGACGTTCGCGTGCGCGGCGCGACCGATCGTCATCTCCCCGGCGATCGGGACCCGCGCGCCGTCGGGGAGCACGAGCGCGAGCGGCTCCACGCCGCCGGACCCGTTCATGTTCGCGCGCTCACCCACCGGACGCGAGCGGCTGCCAGGCCGGGTCCGCGGCCTGGGTGGCGACGCGGTGTTCGAGGTTGAGTTGGGTGGGGTCCAGCGTCAGGATCGCGCCCGAGCTCTCCTTGCACAGCAGATCCGCCTGCATCACCGCGAGCTCGTGACCGTCCGGGCGCCAGCTCACCTGGCACGCGGGCGATGCCGTCGCCTGTGCCGGCGGCGCCAGCGCGAAGTCGCCGCGCGGGGCGAGGAACAGATAGAAGCCGCCCGTCCCGATGTTGGAGACGAGCGCGACCTGCTTGCCGTCCGGCGAGAACGCGCCGGCGAGGATCCCGTGGCCGACCCGTGAGGTGTCGGTGACGAGGCGACCTTGCCCCCAGGCCCGCGCATCGGTCGTGAACGGTTCGTTGCTCGTGAACTCGATCAGCCCGAACACGCTGCCGCCCGATCCGTTCTTGACGCCCGCGACCAGCACCGCGCGACCGTCCGGCGACCATGAGATCTGGTGCGTGAGCGCGAAGCCCGGGTAGCCGGTGCAGTCCGGGTTCAGCTGGTTTGGCCCGAGCGCGGCAAAGCACAGCCGCCCACCGCCGCCGTGCTCGTCGATGAACGCGAGCACGCTGACGCGCGCCGACGGAGCGAAGGCCGGATCGTGATCGTCGCTGCCCGACGGCGTCAGCGCCGCCGGCTGCGATCCGGGCCGGCCGGTGGCCCAGATCACGAGCTGACCGCCCTGGCTGAACACGACGTCCGAGCCGTCGGGACTCCAGGTCCCCTCCTGCTGGGGCTGCAGTGACGGCGGAGCCGCAACCCGCAGGCGCCCGGAAACCGGATCGACGACGCGAACGGTCGCGCGATCGTCGTACGCGAGCGCCGGGAACCCCGCGGACACGAGCAGCTTCACCTGCGAGCCGGCCGGGACGGTCGCCCCCGCCGCCGGCTCGGTCCCGACGAGCGCTCCCCCCGGCGATGGCGCGATGCGCTTCGCGCTGGTCGGGATCAGGCCGAGCTGCGAGAGCCGCTGAGCCGCTGTGCGCAGGTCGCCGCTCAGCGCCGGGATCACCACGGGCTTCCCCGCGGCGGTCCCGGCGCCGCGGCCGGCGCCGGTTCCGGCGCCGGTTCCGGCGCCGGCAGCCTTCGCCTTCCCGGCAAGCTTTGGCGCCAGGAACACCTGCACCGGCGTGCCGGGTGCAACCGCGACCTGCGGTGCGGGAATCTGGCTCGCGATCGGGGCGTTTGGAGCGGGCGGTTGGGGGGAGACCGCGCCCAACTGCAGCCCGGCGGCGCGCAGAGCCTGGTCGGCGGTGACGGCGGTCAGGCCAGCGACTGACGGAACCTTGACGGTGCCCGACCCCTTCGCGACCTGGATGCTCACGATTGTCCCGCGCTTGACGTGCGTCCCGGGCCCGGGCGATTGGTCGACGATCGACCCCGGCTTTGCGGACGCGTTCTGCACGAGGTCGACCTGCGGCGAGAGCGTGACCCCGGCCTTGTCGGCGAGCTTCTGCGCGTCAAAGACGTTCTGCGCCTGCGTGAGATTCGGCACGACCGTCTGCTTTGGCGCAAGCAGGATGAGGGCAGCCGCCACCGCCGCCACGATCGGCGCGACCACGGCGAGCCACCACGGAAGCCATGCGCGCTGGCGGTACACCGCCCTCACCTGGACGGGCGACTCCGCCGCCCCGGCCGGGATCGCGCTGACGAGGACCGGTCGATCCTGCGGGCGACCGAGCCAGATCTGCCGGGGTGGAAACACCGTCAGCGGCGCCTCCACGCCCTGACCGGGCTCGATCGTCACGGACGGCGTGGCGAAGCGGAACTGACACTCGCCGTCGGCATCCAGCGCATCCAGCTGCACCTCGGCGCGTGCATTCGCGCGGTTGCGAACGGTCAGCACGAACCGCGCCTTGAGCCGGCCGGACGCACGGTCGGGAGCGAGCTTGGCGCCCACGTCCTCGTAGCGGGCGATCGCGAGCGTCACCGGCGCGGACGCAAGCTCCGCCGCGTGGGCGCGCGAGCGTGCGACGACTTCGAGCGCCCACGGTCGCGCCTGGGCTGCCGGCGTACGCGGAGGATGGAGGTTGATCTGGACCTCCTGCTCGTAGGTGCCGCTGGTCCCGTACGGCACGAGGTAGGCGATCGGCGGAGTCACCGTCCACCACCCCTCGGGCAGCCCGCGCACGGAGATCTCGTAGCTGTCGACGATGTCGCTCTCGTTGCGAACCAGGCCGAGCACGACCGCACGCTCGCCCGGCGTCACGCGCAGCGACACCGGCCCCGCCGCTGCCGCCTCGTCGTCGGAGAGCCGCAACAGCAGGGCCGCCCGGCCACCTCCGCGTGGCGGACGCACACCGCCCGGCGCTCGGACCGGTTGGGGCGACACAACGACGTGGACACCCGGCGCGAGCGTGGCATCGCGTTCGACAGGCAGCGGGGCGGTGTCGTGCGTGCGGTGGGCGGACCCGAGCGTCCGCACGAACTGCGTCGGCTCCCAGCGCAGGTATTCGCCGCACTCGCAGAAGTCGCGGCTCGCTTCGTTCTCCCTACCGCAGCTCGGGCAGATCGTCATCAGGCCCCCCTTCTCGCGCCTCGTCTGGCTTTGGTCCCCGCAGCTTCAGCCGGTAGCCGACGTGCGCCGGCTTGGCGGACTCGATGACCCGGGCGACGGTCGCGGCGTGATCCTGCGAGATCGGCTCCTCGCAGTAGACGACGAACTCCGGCGACTCGGGGTCCGTGAGGTCGCCGTCCGCCGACCAGCGCACAGTGCCGCCGTCCTCGATCCGCAATGGCAGCTCCGGGAAGTTGAGCTCGAGCGCCAGCACCATGCCGGCGCGCGTCCCGCGCAGTCGCGCAAGCTCCGCGGCGCGCCGCACGAGCGTCCGCAACTGCGCCGGCGGCTGGGCCTCGTTGTGCTCGAGCCCGAGCCATGCGATCGCCAGGCCGAGGATGTCGACGGGCGCGAGCTCGGGATCGAAGTGGGCCGCCAGCATGTCGAGGACGGCGACGATCGGGTCGAGCACGCCCTCCAGCGCGGCGAGGAAGCGCATGCCGAACTCCGCCTCCTGGTAGAGGGCGGGAAGACCGTCGCGCAGATAGCGGCGCGATGAGACCGGCGTGGGGGCTGGATGCTCGCCGCGCTCGGGGGCCGCGCGCACGAGCGCGAACCCCTCCCCTGCGTACGTCACGAAGCCGGTGATCTCCCGGGTGCCGTCGACCGGGGCGTGGTCGGGGCCGTCGGTCATCCCACGATCTCCGCGTGGACGGCCCGCACCACGTGGCGGGCGGATGCCAGCAGCTCGTCCGCCTCGAGCATCACGTGACTGCCCGCCGGCTGTGGGGCCTGCTCGCCGGTGCGCAGGTCGGTCTCGTAGACGCGGAGGATCTTCACGAACTCGACGCCGTCGACGGAATGGACGATCTGATAGAGCTCGCCCTGGTTGAGCAACCGCCCGAACGGCCAGCCCGTCCCCGGACCCGTCGGCGCGCCCCCGACGAGCGGGTTGATGTACGTGTAGAGGGCCTGCAGGACCTCCTCCTCGACCCGCTGGAGACTCGCCCCGGGGTGTGCCTGGAGGTTGACGACGACCGAGATGCCGCGCAGGCGCACCGGCAGCAGGTCGACGGTCATCCCGATCACGCGCCGTCCGTCGAGGTACGACGCGACCTCGGCCAGGAGCCCGGCGTCCGGCGTCAGTTCGTCGAGCGTCAAATGCCGGTCGGCCGGAGCGACGCGCGGCAGCACGTGCACCTTGATCGAGTCGGTGGGGCGCGACGGCGCTCGGCAGATCGTGCGGCCCACGCGCGAGGACGACTGGCTGACGAGAAACTCGAAGTCCTCGGCAGTCACCGCGCGGTATCGCGTTCGGATCTCCAGTGCCGCCCGCTGGCGGGCCGAGTCGAGTGATTCGGAGTCGACTCCGCCATAGGCAGGTTTCGGGTTGGTCACCGACGCGACGCCGGCCAGCCCGTTACGGAGCACGGTCAGCGTCCCCGCCGCCACATTTCCCCGCCGGCCGCCACCGTGGCGGTAGCCGCTGATGCGCAGCTCGGCTCCCTGCGCCGGGATCGCGCCGTACTGCGTCCAGCCACCGTCTGGCTGGCGCACGGCGGGTCCGAGCTCGATTTGGCCGCTGGCGCGATCAAGCGTGAAGTGCGGGTCCTCGGGACCAGACGCCGCGAACGACTCCACCTCTGTCCACTGCGCCCAACGCTCGGAACCCGGGCTGCGGACCTCGAGCCGCTCGGCCTCCGTGAGCGCGAGCACCGGCGAGAACCGCAGCGGGAACACCTGGCCCGGCGTCCCGTCGCTGCGCCCCAGCCATTCCTCGCGCGCCCGCGCGGCGTGCTCGACGCCGACGAGCGCGCCGATCGGTGCCGCGCTGATCGCGTAGACCTCGGGTGGCTGCGAGTAGGCGCCACCCGCCTCCGGGCTCGGCTCGACGATCCGGCATCGGAGCCAGCGCAAGCGCTGCGTGCCGACTGCGGCGATGCCCGATCGATCTGGGCACTGGAGCTCGACGGCACCCTTGCCGTAGTTGAACCCGCCGGTGTCGTCGCTGAGGACCTCGGCCTGCGCCCAGCCCCCGTCGCCGTCGCTGATCTCCCAACGCAGCGGCGGCCGCTCGGGGTCGACGCCGACGCCGCGGGCGAGCGAACTGTCGATCTCGACGCGCATCAGGAGGCTCGAGATCGGCGCATCGAATCCCAGGTAGAGTGCGTCACCGGGCTGCGGCGGCGTCGCGAACGGGAGCCGATCGCCCCCCTGCGGCCGTGCCGTGCCGTCGGCGATCGCGATCGGCTGGACCTGCTCCGCGCGCGCGACGACGTACGCCGTCGGTCTGACCGGCGCAATCCGGAACGCGTCCGAGACCTGAAACACGATCGACTCCTCGGACGCCGTCCGCAGCGTGCCGACCTCGGTCGCGCCGGCTGGGATCTCCACCGGCTCCTGCGGGACCGCGGCCAGCCGGAACCGCACGCTGGTGCGCGCGGCGGTCGGTCCGTGGAGCCGGATGCCGAGTAGCTCGAGCAGCGCGACGTGCAGCTTGTCGGGTACACGGTTGAGCCGGTAGACCAGCATGTCGGTCATCCACGCGAACAGCTCGATCAACGTGATCCCGGGGTCTGACACGTTGTGCTCGGTCCACTCGGGCGAGGTCCGCGCGATCCGCATCCGGGCCTCGGACACGAGTTCCTGAAAGCGGCGGTCGTCGAGCGTGATCTGAGGCAGCCGGTTCATGCTGACTCCTCAGCCGGGATCACGTAGAAGGGATAGACGAGGTTGTGAGCCTGGTTCGTCCCCCTGATCCGGTAGCCGATCGTGATCCCGAGCCGGCCGTCGGCCATGGCGGACAAATCGAAGTCGATCGCCGTCACGTCGATCCGCGGCTCCCATCGCGCGATCGCCGCGTTGATCGCGGTCTCGATCCGGCCGACGGTCGCTGCGTCGATCGTGTCGAACACGAGGTCGTGGATCTCACAGCCGAACTCCGGTCGCATCGGCCGCTCACCGGGGGCGGTGCCGAGAATCACCCGCAGCGCCTGCTCGATGTCCTCGCGGCCGTGGACGAGCGCGATCGCCCCCCGGCGATCGACCGTGAGCGGAAACGCGAGGCCCGATCCGAGGATGTCGAACATCAGCGCAGCCCTCACCCGAGCTCGATCATCTCGCCGCTCACCTGCACGCCCGAGTCGGACAGCTGGATCTGCGTGTTGCCGCACTTCAGCGTCAGCGTCGACTGCGCGTCGATCTCGATCTCCGCCTGACCGGAGATGAGCAACCTGCCTCCGCTCTTGACGGTGTAGTCCTCGCGCGATTCCGCGTAGATCCGCTTGTCGCTGCGCAGCGCGAACGAGCCGTCCGCGTTCTGGAGGAGATCGTCGGCCGGCAGGTCCTTGCCGTTGAACAGCGACCCGAGCACGTACGGTCGCGTCGTGTCGTCGTGTTCGAAGCCGATCAGCACTTCCTCGCCGACGACGGGCAGCATCAGCACGCCGCGCCGGTTGCCAGCGCTGAGGCTCGCGATGCGCGCCCACGTCCCCTCGGCGTCGTCCGCGAGCGAGGGATACCGCACCCGCACGCGCCCCATGTTGTCGGGGTCCTGGTTGTTGGTGACAAGCCCGAGGGTGAGTTGCGCCCCGAACCTGGGCTTGGCGCCGGATCGCTCCGCGCCGACCGCTCCGAGCACCGTGTGCGTGGGCGAGTTGGCAAATCGTGTTTCGTACGTGCTGCCGCCGCGCAGGACGTGCGTTGCGCGCACCACCCGGTAGGTGCCGCTGAAGGCGCTCCCGACGCCGGTCACCGCGACCGTCGTCCCCGCCCTGATCGCCGGATTGCCGTCGGTCACTCCCTCGGCGGCGATGTACGCGTTCGCAAGCCTGTCAAGCAGCGCCTGGGCGACCGCGGTGCCCTCCGCATGGCTCTTGACGGGTTCGGTTGCGATGTGGACGCTCGCGCCGTCGAACGCGTCGGCGACCGTTTGTCGGTCGAGACCGATCTCCGCGACCTGTCGAGGGCTCGACACGGTCACGTCGATCGGCTGCTTCGTCTTCGGGTCCTGCGTCAGCAGCGTGACCTCCTTGACCTGCTGGATCGCGGTCACGCGCGGGTGAAACGAGCGCAACGTCCTTGGCCACTCGAGCTCGACCGGATCCTCCGATGCCGGCTTGCGGAAGCGCGCGACGTCGTCCTCGACGACGAACTCGAAGCCGATCCGATCCGCCAGCCGCCAGATGAAATCCCAGTCGGTCTCGTTGTCCTGCTGGATGAAGTCGTGCGGCTCGCCGCTTGGATCGCAGTCCGACTCAAAGCCCGCCTGATCGGTGATCTTGCCGACGATGTCGCTTGCGGTCTGGTTCTGAAACGCCCGCACCCGCCGGGTCCTCTGCAGGATGTGAGAGCGATCGAACCCGCGGACGAGCAGCTCGACACCGCCGGCGCCGAAGCGGGGCTCGAGCGTGACGATCTCGCCCTTGAACAGCGTCGTGGTGCTCAATGCCTCGCGGGCGCCGAGGCGCACTTCGAGTGTCTTGCCGATCGCGAACGGATGCGAGTCGATCGGCTCGGGCCGCCCGTCGGCGGCCTTCTGGAAGCCCGCGGTGAGCGTGCACACGTCCGCAAGCTTGAGGTCGTTGAGCACGCGGACCTCACGAATCCGGCTGCTGATCTCCGCCGCGATCTCTTCGCCGTCGACCAGGACCGCATACAGCGCGACGTGCTTCTGGGGGGCCGAGTCGCTCATCTCTGCAGTCGCGGGATCGTCAGGGCGCTGCCGCGGCACAGGTGCAGCGGGTCATCGACGCCGTTCGCCTCGGCGATGACGCGCCACCGGGTCGCGTCCCCGTATGCGGCGTACGCGATCGACTGCAGCGAGTCGCCGTCGGTGACCGTGTGCTGGCTCAGTCCCGTGATCGCGCGGGTCGTCGGGTTCTGTGCCTTTCCCGCGGGGGAGGACGGTTCCGCTTGTGCAAGCTCGAGGTCGACGAACGCTCGGATCGGTTCACCGTTGGGCCGAAAGCGCGCGTAGCGGATCGAGATCGACATTGGTGCTGCCTTCGGCAGCGTGACCGAGCCCCAGCTGAACTCGATAAAGGCCGGCGCGGTGCCGTTTCCGTGCATCGCGCCCATCAGCTTGTTCGCCTGGTCCTTGACGGTGTCCCCGTCGCCGGCGAGCGACGCGTCGAGCAGCAACGAGAGCCTGTAGATCATCGGCATCCCGCCGCCGAACTCGGGCTTTGGCAGATCGTCTCCCTGGTTTGGCTTGTAGGTCCACACGTTGGCCTTCGACACCGTGTAGTCCTGCGGGTTGAACGCACATTCGAGCGTGTCACCACCGAGAGCGAGCTGTGCCTTTTGAAACCCTTCTGGATATGCCACGGTCGCTCCTTAGCACCCCTGCACGCCACCGTGGGCGATCTCGAGTGTTTCCAACGCGACCGTGGCCGAGCCGGCCTCCGATGCCGGCCCGGTCCATCGCACGGGGAATGCATTGGCAAAGGTGAACACCCTGATCGGCACTTGCTTGTGCGTCTGGAAGGTGACAATCACCTCCTTGAGCTCAGCGCGTGTACGGGTCGCGCTGAACCACCTGAACACGGCGTCCTCGTTCGTCAGTCCACGTGTCAAGACGAGGTTGGGGTAGCGCAACTGTCCCGGTAGCTGGTGGACGAACTCGTTGTTACCTCCCTCGGCGTACTGGAGCACATCGACGTTCAGCTCGAGTCCCGAGCAGCGCGTAAACATTCCGATCGTGTCGATCCCCGGGACCTTGACGACGAACAGGCTGATCGGCGTGATCTGATTGAGCAGCATCGGGCACTCAGAAGGGCTCGTCGACGATCTGGCCGAGCTGCTCCTGCTCCTCGCGCAGCCGGCTCAGCAGCTCGTGGTACATGTGATCCGTGCTGTCGTCCCCGCCGGCGGGGTGGCCGGCCGAGGCGAGCGGTGGCGCGTGCAGCGACGGGACGTGCAGAGACGCGGCGGTCGGTGTGTGTGGCGGCGTGGGCAGCGACGGCGCGGTCGGGGCATGCGGCGTGGGCGGCGACGGCGTGGCCGGGATGTGCACGGGCGCGTCCAATGCCGACACGGCGCCACGCGCCTCGGCGGAGACGTCGGCTTGCGCAGCAGCGGTCCCGAGCTCCGGTAGGTGCGGGGTCGGGATGCCGAACTGGCGCCTGAGGACCGCAGGGACCACCGGATCCGCCGCCCGCTTGGCGATCACGCGCGCAAGGGGACGCGCGATTGCGGTGGGCGCCGCCCCCCGCTCGGCCTGGGACTCGGCGGCGGTCTCAGCCCGCAGCTCGCGGCGCGCCGTGCGGTGCAGGACGCGGGCGAGGAGCGAGGGGCGCACCGGCTCCGGTTCCGCGCTCGGCCGGGCAACCAGAGGCGGGCCGGCCTCGGCGTGATCGGCGTTTGCTCGCCGGGCGAGTCGGAGGCGAACGGCGGCTCGACTCGCCTCCCGAGGAGCGCTCGGCGGAGGATCGGTACGTGGAGAGGGTGGGGCCTGCGGCCCCACCTGCATGGGGTCCGTCGTCGGCCGATCGGTGAGCGGCGCGGGAACGGCCGTGGGCTCGACAGGCCGCACCGCCGCGACGCGCCGAACGGCTGCGACGGCCTGCGGCGGGTGCGCCACCTGAGGCGGCTGGACGTCCCCTGGGGGGTGCTCGACCTGAGGCGGATCGACGGCCTGCAGAGGCTCAATCGTCCGCGGAGGCTCCATCGTCCGCGGAGGCTCAACGGTTCGCGAAGGCTCAATCGTCGGCGGGGGCTCAACCGCCTCAATGGGGTCCGGGGCCGGCCGGCGTGCGAGGCGCTTGAAGCCGCGCTGCGGGATGGGGTCCTCGGGCGTCGGACCCTCGAGGATCCGCGCGCCGCGGCTGCGCTCGAGCATGCCCCGTCCGCCCGGCTTCTCGCGCTGCCAGACGTCCCACAGGAAGTGCATGTCCTCCGGCAGTCCCGGCGGTGGCGGTTCGGGCTCGCGGACGAGGATCTTAGGCTGCTCAGCGCGATCGACCGCCGGCGCCCGCGCAGCCGCACCGGCCGGCGCTGGTACCCGATCGAGCTCGACCGACCGCGCCGGAGTCGGCTCGACCAACTGAGCCGGAGCCGGCTCGGCCGTGATCGCCGGCGCGAAGACGGGTGCAGTATCGACCTCAATGCTCGGCGGCGTCGGAGCGGGCGCGCCAACCGGCCGCGCGACGATCGCGCGCGCCGGGGCCCGGCGCGTCGCGGCCCGCAGGCGCTTTGGCTCGCGGGCGGCGGCGACGCGCTCGCTGAGGCGCTCGATGCGACGCGCGAGCGCGAGTGCGCGCCGGACGAGCGGGCGGTCGTCTGCGCCGAGCGCCGGCAGTGGCATCAGTGCTCCGGTCATCCTGGTTGCAGGTCGGTCGTGCTCGCATCGACGTCGACATTGCTGAGGTCGACCTCGAACTCGTGCGCGCATGCGGGGCAGTGGACGACGCCGACGGCCTCGCCGCCGGTGTTGATCCGCTCGTACATCCGCTGGAGGTGGTCGAAGTCGCCCGCGTACAGGCTCTCCATGAGCTCCGGCGTGATCTCCGTGATCTCGCCGAGGCTCGTCACCGTCCGTGCGAGCAGCAGCACGCTGAGGTACGCCTGGTTGCGCCGAACCTCGGCGTTGCGCAGCGGCTCGATTTCGTCCCGCGCGGTGGCCAGGCGCATCGTCCCCTCGCGGTGGACGGCGCCCGCGGCGTCGACGTACCCGCGCGGCAGCGTGAATGCGACTTCGGTTCGCATCGCCGGCTCCCCGTCTCGGACCGTGCGCGCTAGGCGGTCCGCTTGGCCTCCTTGAAGCCAAGCACGATCGTCTCCGTCAGCACCGCTGACCCGCCGGCCTGCGTCTGCCCGGGGCTGTAGCTCTTGATGTACGCGTCGGTCAGGCTCCAGGTCATCACGGAGCTGCCCTGGTTGTCGCACGCGTCGAGGGTGACCTGCTTGACGTTTCCGTCCATACCCTGCTCGGCGAGCGTGACCGCCCAGTCGTGGAGCGCCTTGTTGTCGGTGACGCCGCGGGTGAGGGTGACGTCACCGTATGTGAGGATCGAGTTCGTGTGGATTTTCTCGCCCTTGCCCTCGCTGGTGAAGACGTCGATGCTTTCGCTCGTCAGCGTCAGCGTTGGGAACGTGCAGGATGTAAACACGCCGCCGCTCTCCTGGTCGATGCTGATCTTCGTATACGCGATTGGAATTACCTTCTCATCAGCCATGGTCGGCTCCCGTTTCTGTTGTCACTGCGCTGGTCATTCCTCGACTTCGGCCTCGCTCGCCCCGCCGGTGAATTGGCTCAGCCGGAAGATCACGAACTCGGCCGGCTTCACCGGTGCGATCCCGATCTCGCAGACGACCTGCCCCGCCTCGATCACCTCGGGCGGGTTCGTCTCCTCGTCGCACTTGACGTAGAACGCCTGCGCAGGCGTCGCTCCGAACAGCGCGCCGTCGCGCCACACTCGCATCAGGAAGTTCGAGGCGGCGATCTGCAGCTGCATCCAGAGCCGCTGATCGTTGGGCTCGAACACGCTCCACTGCGTGCCGGCGATCACCGACTCGGCGACGTAGTTGAACAGGCGCCGGACGTTGATGTACCGCCACTCCGGATCGCTCGAAAGCGTGCGCGCGCCCCAGATCCGGATCCCGCGGCCGGGGAAGGCACGGATGCAGTTGATCCCGTTCTGATTGAGGGCACCCTGCTCGGAGTGGGTGACCTGGAAGCCGATGCCGTTGACGCCGCGCACGACCTCGTTCGCGGGCGCCTTGTGGACACCGCGCGTGCTGTCCGTACGGGCCCACACACCGGCGACGTGACCCGACGGTGGCACGAGCGCCGGGCTGCCCGTGAGCGGGTCCATCACCTCGATCCACGGGTAGTAGAGCGCGGCCATCTTCGAGTCGTAGCCGGCCGTGTTCATGCGCCACTCGAGGACGTCCTGCGCGCGCAGCCCGGCCGGCGCATCGATGATCGCCATCCGGTCGCCCATCGTCTCGCAGTGGGCGATCATCTTGCTCTGGAGGTCGCGCGCGGCGGTCCCATTCCCGTTCGACGCGACCGTCATCAGGTCCGGCATGCAGACCATCGTCACCTCGTCGATCGCCGCGAGTCCGCCCATCCCCCGGCGCTCACCGACATCACCTTCGAAGTCGGCCGGCGTGAGCTCGTTCGCCGACACCGACGGAGCCGACAGCGCGTAGGTGCCCGCCGCCGGCGTGCGCTGAGTCTCGGGCAGTGAGGCTCCGGTCTCCTCGATCTTGATCAGCTTCGAATGCGCGTTGACCTTGGTCGCGAGATATGTGCGACCCCGCTTCGTGGTGCTGAGGCCGTCGAACTCCTCGCGGTCGTGGCCGGTGGTGACGATCAGCCGGTAGGTCTTCTCCTCGCTCCCTTCCGCGGCTGGTTCCTCGGCCAGCTCGACTTGGACATGCTCGCCGACGCCCTCGAGTGCGAGCACGCGGAAGGCCTCGACCCCCCTGTCCGCCGCGGCCGGCAGCGCTACACGCGGCACCTGGCGCCCGCCGTCGGCACCGACGCGCACGACCCAGCACAGCGTGCCGCCGTTGAGGAAGTACCCGTAGACGGCGTGCGCCAGGTACGCCCCATCGAGGAACGGTCCGTTCTCGGGATTCTCCGGATCGCCAAACGTCCGCACGAACTGGGACCAGTTGGAGATCCGCATCGGCGTGTTCACTGGGCCGCCCGGAGTGAGCCCGACGAAGGCCGCCACGGACGTACCGACTCCCTCGATCGGCTTGGACGACGACGGCATCTCCTCGACGTAGACGCCGGGGGTCAGATAAGTGGGCATGTCACTCCTCGAGTGTTCATCTGTTGACTTGATTCATGCGCGTACGAGCGTTCGCGCCCGGCCCCGGGGAGCTGATCACCAGATCTACGCTTTCTCCGGGGATCGCGATCGTCGCCGCGACCTCGCCGCCGGCGACCGTCCGCGCGAGAACGCGGTGCACGCCCGGACGCACGCGGTCGAAGACGAATCGACCATCGGCATTCGTGGAGATCCACGCCCCCGACTCGGGCATCGCCACCCACGCGTTGGCGACCGGCCGGCCGTCGCCGTCCCGGATCGTGCCGCCGAACCGGAAGAGCTCGACCATCGTTGCGCGGGGGCCGTCGACGGCCACCGTCTGGATCGTCTGGGTGCGCACCTCGGGACCGCGCACGAAGGCAGCACCGGACCGGACGGACAGGCGCAGCGCGAAGTCGATCGACGGCTTGTAGTGGCCGCCGACGGCGGTCCAGAAGTCGGCCTTCTCCTCCATCGGGCGGCCGACGATCGTCTCGATCGCGCCGGCCTCGGCCAGCCGCCCGCCGAGGACATCGGCCGGCAGACGGCGGTAGGAGTGCAGGATCGACAGCAATTGCGAGAGCAGCCGATGCTCGTCCTCGACGGCGTTCGACCAGGCGGTGACCGCGTAGGTCGCCTCGAGCCTCAGGTCCGGCGGCGTCGTCACGGCCTGACCGTTGCCGCGGCGCTCGCCGCCGGAGATGTCGCTGTGGTCGACGGCCTCGCGCAGGTCGTACAGGAACAGGCTGACCGTGGGCCCTGTCAGCTTGCCCGACCATTCGCGCGAGGGCGCGTCAAAGGAGATCTCCACGCCCTCGAAGCCGTGACGTTCGAGCTCCCGCTGCAACAGGGCGCGCAGCGCCTCGTCGAGATCGGCCAGCGCCGTGTTGAGCGGCACATCGATCACGAGACGCATCAGGCGTGTCGTCCTCGTGCGGGTGTTGATCGGGGTGTCATCGCGCCGGCGGTCATGGGAAGAATGAGCAGACATCAGACGTCTGGTGTCGATAAAGAGTCCTCAGTGACACCGATCCTTCCCACACACACAGCAGACTTCTCGGCGGAGCAGAGACGCATCGCAAAGGCGACTTCGGCTGCGCAGAGCGCCGCTCCGGCAAGCCGTGTTCTCGGGCTCCAGCGCGGCTACGGCAACCGATCAGTGGCCCGTGCGATGACGCAGCGACTCGCGCGCGAGCCGGCGACCAAGGTCCCATCCGGACCACCGGCACACGCGCCGTGGGTCACGCAGACGACGATCGAGAACCGGGCGCTGGCCGGCGAGATCGACGAGCTCGAGCAGCTGGACCTCGACGCGTTCCGCCGGCGCCGCGACATCACGGAGATGCGAGCGGCGGATCCCAGCGATCCCCACTACGAGCAGTACAAGCGCACGCTCGAGGCGTTCGAGTTTCTCGAGGCGCGCAGGATCGCGCCGATGAGGGTCAGGCGGCCGCTCCTGAGCGAGGACTACGACGGCGGCTCGCATCCGATCCGCCGGCGCAATGTGCGAGTCGTCGTCGAGCAAGGCGTGCAGCAGAGCGGTTCGCTGCGGCAGTCGATCAAGGACATGAACAAGCCGACGGCGATCGACAACGACATCTACTTCATCGAGCGCGATGCCGAGCTGTTCGGAGCGCGGTTCGTCGTGCAGGCGAAGGAGTTTGCACGTGAGATGCTCGCCCAGAGCGCCGACGAGATCCTCACCGAGATCCGCAGATACGGTCTGCGCCGCTCCTCGGCCCTGTACGCGGCCAACAGGATCCTTCACGGAGAAGACCCGAGCACGGTCGTGCGCGACACCGTCAACGCCTCCGCCGTCTGGGATCCCGATGAGGACCCCGCGCACAAGCCCACCTCCGCGCTGACGTGGCGGGAATCACTCGGCGCTCAGGTCACACAGCTCCGAGCCCAGCAGCGCGAGGTGCAGGACCGGCGCAAGGATCTGAGCAGGCAGATCAAGCGCGTCGGCGCGGAGATCTGGATACCGGACCCTGCGGGATACAAGGCCACCCAGGCGCGGATCGCCGAGGCCGAGAAGCGACTCGCGGCGATGTGGTTACGAGCCGAGCGGGTCCACAAGGTGCTCGCATCGTTCCGCGGGGGCGCACCGAGCCTGGCCGACGCAGACCTCGGAGGACTCGACGACGGCAGCTTCGAGGGCCACCCGCAGATGACCGCCGTGCTGACGAACCTGCTCCAGAAGCTGGCCGACATCGGGACGATCCAGTACCGGATCAAGGTGGGAAACCTGAGCCCGTGCTCACTGCCGCCGGTCGTCGCGGTGACGAAGGCGGCCATGTTCGTCCCACCCGGATCGATCCGCGACGGCAAGGTCAACGACCTCGTCGAGGACGCGCAGGACACGGGGGTGGCCAAGTACATCGCCGAGGGGCTGCTCGCCCTGATCGTGATCGCGACGCTGATCCCGTCCGGGGGCGCGACGCTGGGGCTCGCGATCGGCCTCGCGAGCGCGGCGCTGTCGGCGACAAGCGCGGTCGAGGACTGGGAAACCTATAAAAAGAGGAAGCTGCTCGCGAACACCGCTCTCGACCGGGCCAAGGCGCTCTCGACCGAGGAGCCGTCGCTGCTCCCGTTCGCGATCGATCTCGTCTCGCTGGGGCTCGACGGGCTACCGTTGATCAAGGCCTTCGGCAGCATCGTCGCGATGCGCAACCTCGTGCGCGCACGCCAGGAGATCGAGAGTGCGGAGAAGCTCACGCAGCTGCTGAACGAACTCGACAAGATCGGTGCCACAAAGAACGAGTCGAACCTCGGCGAGCAGATCCTCAAGGACCTCAATAGTGCCGAGCACGACACGCAGTCCGCGGCCCGGCAACACCCCAAGTCACCGGGTCCGAAACCGCCGTTTCACCCGCCGCCGGGGCAGCCGTACGCAACCGTCGCCGAGTTGCGCGACAGCATCCAGGGACCGCTCAGGAGCCTGTATCACGGGTCGGTGAACGTGAACCCGGAGTGGTTTGAGCTTCTCAGTCTCGACTGGGCGACGCTCGCGAGGTCCGACCCTGCCAAGGCGCGGCTGTTCGAGCAGGTCGAGAAGGTCTTCTGGGCCAGACGCGACCCGGAGCGGATCGAGAAGCTGATCGTCCGGCTGTACACGGAAGCCGGAAAGGACGGCATCTCGCCGCAGAAGTGGCTTGTGCGTCACTTCGGGGGTCAGGCGGGCATGCCGCGGATCCGCGATCTCTCCGCCGACCCGGAGGTCTTCCGGAAGGCGCTGCTCGCTGACAAGCCGGCGATCGACCTCGCGTTCGGGTCGGTCGACCACGGCGCGTTCGTCCATATGTTTGACGAGTACCTGGTCGAGGACGTGCTGGGCAGCATCGACGCTGCGCGTGATTTCCGCCACGCGATCGCCAACGCGGAAAGTCCATCGATCATGAAGGCGATCTCCGGCGGCGCGACGTACGAGAAGAAGCTCTACTCGCTGATCTGGGACGCGCTGTTCGACGCGGGCGACGTCAACCAGATCAACCGCGCCGAATCCCTGGGCGCGATCCTGATCAAGCACCTGGGCTTCATGGGCCGAGCGCCCTAGTGATGCGCGACCACGTGTCAGAGACGGCGGAAGTCCGGGAGGACCCGCTACGCGCCCACAGCCGCGCAAGCCCGCTCGAGCGCGCCGTGGCCGGTCTCGGCAACCGTGCCTTCACGCACGTCATCTCGCGCATGCAGGACGGCAACGGGATCCTCGCGGGTGGACTCGTCCACCCGCACATCCAGACCGCGATCGCCGCCTCGCGCGGTAGCGGCAACCCGCTCACGCCGGCCGTCTCCCGGCACCTCGAGTCCTCCTATGGGGAGCCGCTGCGCGACGTGCGCGTACATACCGGCGATCACGCGGCGGCGCTCGCGCGTGCCGTCTCGGCGCGGGCGTTCACGGTGGGCAGCGACATCTTCTTCGGGCGGGGCGAGTATGACCCCGCGAGCCGGGCGGGCACGGAGCTGATCGCGCACGAGGTCGCGCACGTTGTCCAGCAGCGTGGTGCCGCGGCGGCCGGCCAGCTGCGCGTGTCGCAGCCGGGCGATCCGAGCGAGCGCGAAGCGGAGGCGGTCGCACGTGACATCACTCGGTGAGTCTCCCGACGGCGGCTGGTTCGCGTTCCTCGACGACCGCTTGCGCTCGGCCGTCGCGGTCGCCGCTGCAAGCGACGAGAACCCCGGCGATCCCTTCCGCGGGCTCTACATCACCGATCACCAAGCGCGAGCCCTCGCAGACGATGCGCCGGTCTCGATCCCGGCAGATCGGCTGGCGGTGGCAGCGCGCCTGCTCGGTCTGGACGCACTCGATGTCGCAGTCCTGTCCGTCTGTGCAGCGCCCGAGCTCCACCCGCGCTACGGCCGCCTGTACGGGTACCTGCACGATGACGTCACGCGGCGCACGGCCACCCCGCGCCTGGCCGCGCGGCTGCTGGCGGGCGAGGGCGTCGAGCACCACGACGTGCTCGCGTGCTGCGCGCCGGGCGCTCGCCTGGCGTCGGTCGGTGCGATCCGGCTGCTCGCACCGGACCTGGCGCTGGCGCTCGCCGACCGCCCGATCAAGCTCGCCGATCGGCTCGCTGCGTTCCTACTCGCCGCCGGTGACGGCTGGGTGCCGAACGGGACGGCCGTCCGCCTGCGGCATGGCCGGGCCGAGGCGCAGCCCACCGGCCGCGCCGAGACGGTCGCCGAGGTCGCCCGGGCGCTGCGGGCACAGACCCGGCTGCCGCTCGTCGTGTGCGGTCCCGACGCGCTCGCGGTTCTCGCAGCTGCGTCCGGGACTCCGCTCGTGCTGCTCGATGTCCGTGAGCTCGGCAACGCCGAGCTGCGCGCCGATGCGACGCTCGCGGCGGCGCTGGCCGGGGCGCTGCTCTGCTTCGACGGCCTCGACGAACTGGGTCCCGCCGACCGGCGGCAGCTGCTCGAGCACGTCGAGGGCCGGTCGCAGCGGTCGGTGTTCGTCGGCCGTAGCCCCGCCGAGGCGCAGACGCTCAGCGACCGCACGTTCATGATCGTCGAGGTCCCGCTGCCGCCCTTTGCCGAGCGCCGCGAGGCGTGGCGATCGCTGACGGGCTCGCCCGCCGCCGGTCAGGTCGCCGCCAAGTTCCGGCTCTCGATCGAGCAGATCGCCGCCGGCGCCGAGGTCGGCATGATCGCGGCTCGTGCGCGCGGCGTCGCGGTCCCCGAGGCCGGCGATCTCGATCTCGGTGCGCGCCGCGCGTCGTGCGCGCGACTCGGCGACCTCGCGACTCGGCTACCGGTCGCCTACGGCTGGGACGACCTGGTGCTGCCGGAGCGCCAGCGCAACCTCCTGCACTCGATCTCCGCGTACCTGCGCCATCGCGATCGCGTGCTGTCGGAATGGGGCTACGAGCGCACGGTCGCGAGGTCCGCCGGGCTCAACGTTCTGTTCGCCGGCGAATCGGGGACGGGCAAGACGTTGGCGGCCCAGGTCCTCGGAGCGGAGCTCGGACTCGATCTGTTCCGCGTCGACCTGGCCACGGTCGTGTCGAAGTACATCGGTGAGACGGAGAAGAACCTCGAGCGGATCTTCACCGCTGCCGACGGCTCCAACGCGATCCTGTTCTTCGATGAGGCCGACGCGCTGTTCGGCAAGCGCTCGGAGGTCTCGGACTCGCACGATCGCCACGCCAACATCGAGGTCGCCTACCTGCTGCAGCGGATGGAGGCGTACAGCGGCGCCGTGATCCTCGCCACGAACTTCCGTCGCAACATCGATGAGGCATTCGTGCGGCGCCTGGACTTCGTCGTCGACTTTCCGTTCCCGGAGGCCGAGGACCGCGAGCGGATCTGGCAGTTGGTGCTGCCACCCGAGGCACCGATCGCGGACGACGTCGACCTCGCGTTCCTCGCGACCCAGTTCAAGCTGTCCGGGGGCGCGATCCGCAACTGCTCACTGGCCGCGGCGTTTCGCGCGGCCGACGCCGATGAGGAGATCTCGATGCGTCAGCTCGTGCAGGCCGTCGCGCAGGAATACGCAAAGCAGGGGCGGCTGACGCTCGAGGCAGATTTTGCGCACGCCTGGAAGGTTCACCAGACGTCTGACGTCTGATACCTCGTGGAGCGCTGTGTGAAGCTTGCGCGGGTGGGCGGAGCGCTCAGCGCCGCACTGGTTCTGGCGGCAACGGCAAACGCCGCTCCGAGCAGGGTCACGCACCTGTCCGAGGTTGACGTGAGTCCGCGGCTTCACGGGCACGCGCTCGCCGTCGGCGGGGTGCTCACAGTCGAGGCTCTGAAGTCCGGGTACACCGGAATTGTCTTCCGGTTCGCGGTTCGAGCCCGGCGGGAACCCGCGTTCAGCAAGGGCTGCCTCGTCAACGGTCCGAACAGGCCGGTCCCGTGCTGAGGCCGGACGGGGCCCGGATCAGGGGGCATCCCGAGCCGGCGTTCCACACCCGGCCGACGCGTCATCGACCCGGCTCTAGGCAGCGCCGATCGGCGGCGCTAGGCTGGCCGCCGGCCCCGGTGGTCATGATGGAGGCGAAGGACGTGCACGCGCTTGTCGGTCGGGACAACGAGCTTGCCGAGCTTGACAGCGCCCTGGACCGACTCGCGGCCGGCGAGCCCTGGCTGCTGCAGATCGTCGGCGAGCCCGGCATCGGCAAGTCGCGCCTGCTCGCCGAGTTGCGCCGCCGTGGGGAGGACCGCGGGTATCTCGTCCTGGACGGACGAGCGGCGGAGTTCGAGCGTGACATCCCGTTCGGGTTGATCGTCGACGCGCTGAACGACTACCTCGCATCGCTTGACCCCGAGATGCTGTGCGCGCTCGACGGCGACCCGCTGCGGCAGCTCGGCGCGATCTTCCCGTCGCTCGCGCGCGACGACGCGAGCACCGAGCGTGGCGGGGGCGCCGAGCGCTACCGGCTCCACTACGCGGTCCGGAGCGTGCTCGAGCGCCTCGCCGAGCGCCAGCCGATGGTGCTCGCACTCGACGATGTTCATTGGGCGGATGCCGCGTCGGTCGAGATGCTCACCCACCTGCTGCGGCGGGTTCGGGGACCGCTGCTGACCGCGATCGCGTACCGCCCCGCACCCACGCGCCTGCTCGCCGCGCTCGAGGGGAGCGCTCGGGGCGGCCGCGGCAGCCGGCTCGAGCTCGCGCCGCTGACGCCCGAGGAGGCGGCGCAGCTCGCCGGGCCGGAGGTCGATCCCGTGATCCGCGCGCTGCTCTACCAGGAGAGCGGCGGCAACCCCTTCTACATCGAGCAGCTCGCGCGCGCGAGGCACCTCCAGGAGCTGGGCGACGTCCACCATGCGCGACGCGCCCCTGAGGCCGTGCCGCGTGCGGTGATCGCAGCGATCACCGAGGAGCTGCTGGCGGTCTCGGCGCAGTCGCGCCTCGTCGTCGACGCCGCAGCCGTGGCGGGCGAGCCGTTCGAGCCGGAGCTTGTCGCGCAGATCGCGGAGCTGGACGTGCCGCACGTGCTCGCGGCGCTCGACGAGCTCCTCAATGCCGATCTGATCCGATCGACGGACGCGCCGCGACGGTTTCGCTTCCGGCACCCGATCGTGCGCAGAGCCGTGATCGACAGGATCCCGCGGGGCTGGCAAATCGGCGCTCACGCGCGGGCGGCCGCCGCGCTCGGCGCGGCCGACGCGCCGGCGAGCGTCCGTGCCCATCACGTTGAGGGCTCCGCCACGATCGGCGACGAGGGTGCCATCGCGCTGCTCGTGGATGCCGGGCGCGAGGCGGCGCCGCGCGCCCCCGAGGCGGCCGGGCGGTGGCTGCTCGCCGCCACGCGGCTACTGCCGCCGCACGATCGGGGCGACCGCCGCTTGTCGCTCCTCACCGAAGCGGCGAGCGCACTGACATTCGCGGGTGCGTATGACGAGGCGCTCGCCGTGCTCGGCAGGGCGAGCGATCTGGTGCCCGAGGAGCGCGTGAGCGAGCGTGCCGATCTGGTGGCGAAGATCGCCCTCGCCAGCCGGATGAACGGCCGCCCGTTCGAATCGCGGCCGCTCGTGACACGGACGCTGCGATCCCTCCCGGGCGAGTGCGAGAGCGCGCTCGCGCTGACGCTCGAGCTGGCGCTGGATCACTACTGGCGCGGCGAGTTCGCGCAGATGCACGAGATCGCGCGCGACGTGTCGATGCGTGCTCGCCGCGACGGCCAGCAGCTGCTCGCCTGCTGGGCCGCCGCGCTCTGCAGCCTCGCCAGCAGCTCCACGAACCGGCTCGACGACGCGCTGGCGGAGCTCCGCGCCGCCGAGCTGAGCTTCGACGCGGTGTCCGACGAGGAGCTCGCCGAGCGGATCGATGTCGCCGGCTACGTCGCGCAGGCGGCATCGACGCTCGAGCGCATCGATGACGCCCTCGTCCACGCGCGCCGCGGCCAGCATGTGGCGCAGATGACCGGGCAGAGCCCGCTCATCCCCGGGCTGTTCGTGCTCGAGACGAACGCCCTGTTCATGAAGGGCCGCATTGCTGATGCGGTCGCCGTCGCGGACATGGCGGCGGACGCCGCCGTCCTGACCGGCAACGACCAGGTCGCGATCTGGGCGCTGTGGGCCGACGCGATGGTGTGCTCTTCCGCGGGCGATACGGCCCGCGCACTGCTGAGCGCGCGCGAGGCGCTCGCCCGCTCCGAGCGCGTCAGCGAGACGTACTTCTCGAGCCTCTCGCGGCTGCATCTCGCGGCCGCGCTTCAGTCCGCCGGCAATCCCGCGGCCGCGCGCGTCGAATTGGCCGCGTTCGAGGCGGGCCCAGACCAACGGCTGCTCGATCTCCGCGGTGCGCACGGCTGGGACCTGCTGATCCGCGCCCAGCTGGCGCTCGGCGAGCTCGATGCCGCAGCGCAGTCCTCCGCGACCGCCGAAGCACGCGCGCGGGCGGCCGGGCTTCCGCAGCGGACGGCGGCCGCCCTGTGTGGACGCGCGGCGGTCGTGCTCGCGCAGGGCGAGGACGGGCCGGCCGCCGAGCTCGCGCGCGAGGCGATGTCGCTCGCGGACCGCGCCGGCAACCCGCTCCTGGCCGCCCGCGCTCGGGCGCTGCTCGGAGCTGCGCTCGCGCGCGCGGGCGACACCGGCGAGGCAGTGGCGCAACTCGAGCGGGCCGAGCACTCCCTTCACGAGTGCGGAGCCTTGCGCGAAGCCGCGGCCGCGACGCTCGAGCTACGGCGGTTGGGGCGCCGGCGCCCCCGCCGCGCCCCGAGCGCCACCCAGCCCTCGGGAACGTCGGCGCTCAGCGCCCGCGAGCTCGAGGTCGCGACGCTCGTCGCCTCCGGGCAGCGCAACCGCGAAGTGGCGGCGGCGTTGTTCCTGAGCGAGAAGACCGTCGAGAGCCATCTGGCCCGCATCTACGACAAGCTTGGTGTGCGCTCGCGGGCGGCGCTGGCGACGATCATCGCCAGCACCGCACCGGCGGACGACGAGCGGGTCCGCGCCCGGGACTGAGTTCAGGCCGAGGTGATCTCACTCACCAGCGCGCGGGCGACGTGCTGACGTCCGCGATGGAGCCGCGTCGTCACCGTCGCCTCGAGCGTGCGTAGGGAGCGCGCCGCCTCGCGGTAGCTCATGCCAAGCACGTCGACCGCGATCACGGCATCGCGGTACGGAGCCGGGGCGCTGGCAATTGCCTCCATCAGCTCGCGGGCCGTCACCGGACTGTCCTGCGCCATCGGTCCATCCGTCTCGAGCAACTCCCGCACGACGGGACGCGACGCGGCGCTGCGCAGGCGGCTGAAGTACGTGTTGCGCAGCGTCCGCAACAGGTAGCCCAGTTCGTTCTCGTTGCGGATCAGGCGAGGACGCCGGAGCACCTTGGCAAACGTCTCCTGGACGAGATCCTCGGCGTCGTGCTGTGACCCGCACAGCGCCCAGGCGGCCCGGTATAGGGCGTCGATGTGGTCGCCGAGCGCGTTGGGATCGAGGACGTGCGGGCGGGCCGGGCCGCGGCTGGGAGCATCGGGAGCCATGCGCGCTCGCCCGTTCCGCGGCTCACCCGGCGCCGCTCATGGCAGCGGCACCTCTCGAACCTCGTCCACCGCCGTGCGCTGTGCGACATACGCGGGCAGAAGCGCAAGCGCGCTCGTCGCGTCGGGCGCATCGACCGTCCACCAGACGCGATGGCCGCCGGTGGCGCACGAGCCAAACGGTCGTCCATGCCGCAGCGGGCTCGCAAAGCCCCTCCAGGCAGCGATCGCGATCGCGCACTCCTCAGGTGCGTGATGGTGGGACAGGACGAAGATCGGCATGCATCCAGCTTGCCGAACTTCGCCCTGTCTCGGTATGGGGCGATTCCCCGAATCCGTCCCCGAATGTCCTCATGCCGGCGGCCCAGGGCCGCCCCAGGCGGAACTTTGGCGCTCTGCTAGACGGGGGGTGAGGCAGAACGCCAAAGTTTGCCGGATCCTCCTCCAGTGGTCGGTCGGTCGGCTAGTACCCGATGCCGTAGACGCCGTAGCCGTCGCCGTACGCGGAGCCGGAGCCGTCGCCGTAGCTCGAGCCGTCGCCGTAGCCATAACCCGACCCGTAGCCGTAGCCAGACCCGTCGCCGTAGCCGTAGCCCGACCCGTCGCCGTAGCCGTAGCCCGACCCGTCACCGTAGCCGTAGCCCGACCCGGCGGATCCGTAACCGCCCGACGGATCGCCCGGGTAGTACGACGAGCTCGTGCCTTGCGAGCCGTCGCCCTGATACGCGACCGAGAACGAGGAGCCGTCACTCGACAGCGCCGACGGGGTCGCGCTGGCGTTGGTGGCGCTCGCGCTCACGTCCAGGCCGGTGCCGTTACCGGCACCGAGTGCGCCGTTCAGCTGCACGGCCTGGGCCGACCAGTTGTTGCTCGAGATCGTGCCCGTGGTGCCGTTCGAGGTGGCGCTCGCGCCGGTGAACGTGACGGTGCCGAAGTTCGCGAGCGTGACCGGCGTGCAGTTGCTGATGTTGCTCGCGTCGCCGCCCTGGCACACGGATGGCGCTTCCGCGATCCACTCGGCGCTCGAGACGTCGGGGTTGTCCATCTGCAGGTTCTTCGTCGCGGATGCGCCGGTCGTCGTGTTCGTCAGCGACACCGTCACCGTCGAGCCGTTGACCGACACGCGAGACGAGATGTGATCGCCGGGGTTGATCGCGACGTCGAGTCGCACCGGCGCGGCCGGGACGAGCTCGTACCAGGCGTAGTGCTGGCCGGAGCCCCCGGCGCTGCAGTCCACTTGCGTCCCCACTTGCTCGAGTGCGCCGGACTGCTCGGAGGCGCCACCGAGCCCGATCCAGAACGCGGCGTCGCCGGTGGCGGAGCTGCAGTCGGCGTTGGGCTCGACCCAGCTGCCTGTCACCGTCGAGAACGACCCGGACTGTGAACCCTTCACCACGTACCCGGACCAGTTGGCGCTTGCCGATTGTGAAACGTCTGTACTTGCCGCCAGAGCCGGCGGCGCTATGCCGCCGGCGATAACGCCGGCGACCGCGATCGCTGGGATCGCGAGGAACGTTGCATGTCTAGTCATTGCCTTTCTCTTCATCTGCGTTCGAGTTGATCCGACACTGACTGTGCGCCGCGGCGGTAAGAGAACGTGAGGAATGCGCGAAGAAGCTCTTATGAGCTGTGAACAGCCTCGACGTGCGATATTCGGCTGCAAATGAGGCCAGAATCGGGCACATCGGCCGGGCATCGCGCGGGCACGGCGGGGCGGCGGCGGACGGTGAGCGCGCTGTCGGTCGCAGCGGTCGTGCTCGCGGCCGTGGCGCTCACGCTGTCGTATCTCGGGCGCGCGGTGCTGCGTCCGGGACCGTTCGCCGACCGGGCCGTCGCGGCGCTGCGCGACCCGGCCGTTCAGGCCGACGTCGCCGATCGGCTGACCGCCGCCGTGACGCAGGCGGGCGGCGGCGATCTGGTCGCCATTCGCCCGGTTGTGCGATCGGTGGCCGGCGGCGTCGTCGCGAGCAATGCCTTCACGTCGCTGTTTCGCCGGGCCATCCTCGAGGCCCACAAGACCGTGGTCGAGGGGAACGGCGCCGGCATCGTCGTGACCGTGGCCGATCTCGGGGTCCTCGTCCGCGGCGTCCTCGACCGGTTCGCGCCCGCCGTCGGGCGGCGGATCCCGACGGACCGCGCGGCGAGGCTCGTGTCCGTCCGGCCCGGCGGCGGCGTGATCGATCTCGTGCGACTGGCCAAGCACCTCTACTCGCTGTCGTGGGTGCTTGCGCTGCTCGCATTGGCGGCGGCGGTGATCGCCGTGCTCCTGTCTCGGGATCGATGGCACGTGATCCGCCGGCTCGGCATCGGGCTGGTGGCGGGGGGCCTCACGATCGCCGTGATCGTGACGCTCGGCCGCGCGGTCGTGGAGCAGGCGGCGCCGGACGGCCGGGCGGCCGCCGCGGGCGCCCTCTGGACAGCATTCCTCGGCGGTCTGCGCGTGCAGGCGTTGCTGCTAGCAGCGGCCGGCGCGATCTGCGCCGGCGCGGCCTCCGGGCAGCTGCGCCAGGCGGGGGTCGAGGTGCGTCGCGCGGTGCGCTGGATCCGGTCGGAGCACGGCGCGGGCGGTCCGAACCTGGCCGGCTCATTCGTGCTGATCGCCGTGGGCGCGTTCCTTCTGCTCGAGCCCGGCGCAGCGCTTGCGGTGGCGGTTTCCGCGCTTGGTCTGTACGTCCTGTACTGGGGCGTCGCGGGAGGTCTGAGCGCGGCCGCGAACGAGCTGCCGAAGATCGCCGGCGGCGCGGGGCGAGCGCTTGCTCGCGCACGACCGCTCGCGCCCGCGGCGCTCGTCGTCGGCGCGATTGTCGTGCTGGTGGCAGTGCTGGGCGAGGGCGGCGGCGATGAGGCGCCGGCCGCGACGCGGATGACGTGTAACGGCTACGCCGCGCTCTGCAACCGCGAGCTGAACGACGTGGCGCTTGCAGCGACGCACAACTCGATGGCGTCCGTGACGATCCCCAACTGGCTGTTCGGACAGCAGGACGGAACGATCGCCGATCAGCTCAGCTACGGGATCCGCGGCCTGCTGATCGACACCTACTACGGTTCCGCGGTCGGCGGCCGGGTCCGGACGGAGCTCGAAAGCCTGCCCAAGCTCAAGCAGGCGGAGCGCGAGCTCGGAACGCCCGCGGTGCAGGCAGCGCTACGGATCCGGTCGCGGCTGGGGTCGGGGACCGGGGGGACGCGGGGCATCTTCCTCTGTCACGGGTTCTGCGAGCTCGGCGCCGTCCCGCTCCAGTCCGCGCTTGCGGACCTGCGCGGGTTCCTCGTCGCCAACCCCGACGACGTCGTGGTCGTGATCAACCAGGACGAGGGCGTGGCGCCGAGCGACATCGAGCGCGCGTTTGAGCGGGCGGGGCTACGCGAGTTCGTCTACCGCGGCCCGCTCGGCCCGTTTCCGACGCTGCGGTCGATGATCGACTCGGGGCAGCGCCTGGTCGTGATGGCGGAGAACGACGCCGGCTCGATCCCCTGGTATCACCTCGCGTACGCCCGCGCGCTCCAGGAGACCCCGTTCCGGTTCAGGACGGCGGCCTTGCTCACGGAGCCGAGCAACCTGCCCGCGAGCTGCCGCGCGAACCGCGGGCCGAGCTCGGCGCCGCTGTTCCTCCTCAACCACTGGGTCGACACCACGCCGGCGCCGCGCCCATCGCTCGCCGCGATCGTCAATGCGCGCGCGGTGCTGCTCGAGCGCGCGCGGACGTGCCGGCGGATCCGCGGTCACCTGCCCAACCTGGTGGCCGTCGACTTCTATCGTCGCGGCGACCTGCTCGGCGTCGTCGATACGTTGAATGGGGGCGGCGGATGACGAGCGCGCTCAGGCGCGTTCCGCGCGAGGTGATCGGCGTGTATTGGGAATCGGGCGTGGCCAACGACGTCCCCGCGCTCGCCTGGTTCCTGCTCTCGTCGCTGGTGCCACTGGCCCTCGGCGTCACCGCGCTCGCCGCCGTGGTGCTCGGCGACTACGCCGAGGCACAGGCGCTGTCCGCGCGGATGGCGGAGGTCCTCCCCAGGGACGTCCACGACCAGGTGGTCGAGCTGATCCTCCGGACCAAGCAGCAGTCCCCGCTGCTGATCGCGGTGGCGATCATCGGCATGGTGTGGGTCAGCTCGGGAATCGTCGGCGTAATCGAGCGTTGCCTGTTGCGCCTGCTCGCGCACCCCGGATTCGGGGTCGTGCGCGGCAAGCTTCGCAACCTCGGTGTCGCGGCCGTGGTGAGCATCGTGATCGTGCTGATGGTGCTCGTCGCCACCGCCGGGACCGGCCTCGTCCGCCGCCTCGACATCAATGCCACGCTGATCCGGCTGATCATCCCGCTTGTCTCGCTCGCGCTCACGATCGTGCTGTGCGGCGCGGTCTTCTGGGTGATCGCGGCCGGGTCGTTGCGGTGGCGCGCGGCACTCGCCGGCGGGTGTCTCAGCGGCCTCGTCCTCGGCGTCACGCCGACGGCTGCCGGCTACTACCTGCGGTTTGTCGCAGGCAGGACGCCGGTCGAGCTGTTCCTGATGCTGACGGGCGTGCTGGTGACCTGCTACCTGGCCGCGCTCGGACTGCTGCTCGGAGTTGGGATCGCCGCACGCGTGCAGCTCGGGCGGCCGCTCGAGGGTCCGGTCATCGTGCGTGCTGACGGGTGACGACAGCCGTTCACAGCGAGGTCATCCGGCCTCCGCGAGGTCGAGCTCGAGCTCGATCACAGCGCCCTCGCTCCCAGTCGCCCGGAACCCCAGGCGTCGCAAGAGCGCACGAGCGGGCCGGTTCTCCCAGAACGTGCTCGCGACCAGGAGCGTGTAGCCGTTCGCGCGGGCGCGCTCGATCGCGAGCCGCGCGAGCGCCGTTCCGATGCCGCGACCCTGCAGCTCGTCTGCGACCGTGACGGCGATGTGCGCCGCCCACGGACGGGCGGGCTCGCGCGCGTACCGGCCAACGCCGACGATCGAGCCGTCACGACGGTCCACCGCCGCCAGTGCGTCGTGGCCGACGTGGTCGATGTCGGTGAGGCGAGCCAGCTCCCGCGCGGACAGCCGCGGCTTGGGCGAGAGGAACCGGCGGTAGCGCGACTGCGGACTGAGACGGTCAAACAGCCGGGCAAGCGCGGCGCTGTCACGCGCGTCGATCGGACGGACCGACAGCTGCCCGCCGTCGGCGAGCACGAGCCGGCCGTCCTCTGGCTCACGTGTTTCCTGGGAATTGATGTCAGACGTCTGATGATTGCTTCTCATACAGACGTAGACACGGCACCCGCCCGGAACCTTCCGCTCAGGCGGCGGGCGCGCTCGCCGACAGACGCTCGACCTGGGCCGGCGTCAGCGTGAGCGTGGCGGCGGGCAGGATCTGCTCGAGCTGCTCGAGCGTCCTGGCGCTGGCGATCGGGGCGGCGACCCGCGGCTCGGCGAGCAACCACGCGAGCGCGACTGCGGCGACGGTCGTCCCGTGTGCGGCGGCGACCTCGTCGAGGGCGTCGAGCACCGCCGCGCCGCCCTTCTCGAGGTAGGCGCGTGCGGCGTCGGCACGGGGCGACTCCACCGCCTCGCCGCCCGGGCGGTACTTGCCGGTCAGGAAGCCCTTGGCCAGCCCGAAATACGGCACGACCGCCAGGTCCCATGCCTCCGCGACGGGCAGCAGCGTCCGCTCGAACCCGCGCTCGACGAGGTTGTAGTGCGGCTGCAGGACCGTGAACTCGGCGAGCCCATGTGAGCGCTGCAACTCGAGTGCCGCCGCCAGGCGCTCGGGCGCGTAGTTGGACGCGGCGATGTGCCGGACGGTGCCGGCTCGGACGAGCGCGTCGAACGCGCGCAGCGACTCCTCCAGCGGCGTCTCGGCGTCGTCGAAGTGCGCGTAGTACAGGTCGATGTGATCGGTCTGGAGGCGCTCGAGCGAGGCCGCCGCCTCGCGCTCGATCGTCTCCGCGCGGAGATTGCGAACGGCGCCGTGGCCGCCGCCGACCTTCGTGGCCAGCACGATCTCGTCGCGGTTGCCGCGGTCGGCCAGCCAGCGCCCGATGATCGTCTCCGAGCGACCGTGCTCGATCAGATACGAGTTCGCGGTGTCGATGAAGTTGCCGCCGGCGGCGGCATACGCGTCGAGGATCGCGCGGGATTGGGGCTCGTCGGCGGTCCAGCCGAACACGTTGCCGCCGAGGCAGATGGGGAACACGTCAAGGTTGGTCCGTCCAAGAGGGATCATGCGTCGGACGTTAGCCTCCCGCGGTGGATGACGGCCACCAGCCCGGCGGGGCCGGAGCGACCGCGATCAGTGCGTCGCGTGAGCGAGCTCGTCTTCGGCGGCAGCGGCGGCCGCGTTCGCGTCCCACAGGATCGGGCTGATCCGGGCGATCAGCGCGACCCGCTCGCGGAGCTCCGCGGGCTGGTAGTGCTCGCCGTCAACGCGGTTTGCATAGTCGGTCAGCTCGAGCAGGCAGGTCCGCAGCTCGGGCGCGGAGAGGCGGACGATCGCGTGGGCACCGGCGCTTGCGAGCGGCTGGAACCGCTCCGCGAGCGCTACGTGCTCACGCAGCGCCAGCACCTCCTCGGCGTTCACGGCGCGCTCGGACCGGCGGCGCGCACGCTGTTCGGAGAGCGCCACGAAGATCGCCTCGCTTGCCTTCGCGCTCACCGCGGCGGTGATCGTCACCGGCGCGTCGTCAGCACCGCCGGCACGAACCTCGAGGATCTGAAGCGGGCTTTCCTGCATACACACAGGGTACTCGGCAGCGGACGTGAAACCTCGTAGTGCGGCCGCGGTTCGCCTTCGGGTACGCCCGCTTGCGCGTCCGGAGAAACCCGCTTCGCGGAACCCTGGTTGCCGTTCATCGCGGGCGCCTCGCGAGGGAGTACAGGAGCCCGTTCGCAGGACCGACGGGCGGGCGGCGCGCGCGCCGGAGATCGGCGCTGAGGACGGCCACCGGCGCCGCCACCGTTGTTGGCCGACAGCCACCGGAGGTCGTTCCACACGACCTCGCTGCGGCGCCGGTTCGCGCGACGTTCAGGATCGCCACGGTCGCGCCGCTGCCGCTGCCCAGCCGGTCGACCCCGTAAGCGTGACGCACCTACTCGAAGCTGACGGCACCCGGTCGCTTCGCCTGCACGCACCCGCGCGTCCATGTACCAGTGCGCCGGGGGGCCCGCGCCGCGGCTCGGGCTCTGGCGGCGACCGCCGTCGCGGGAACCGACGCCGTTCGCGCATACGACGGCACGACATCCCGCACGAGCGAGCGCATCGCAGGCGGCAGCTGCAACCGTGCGTTGCCGTGCAGGAACCAGATGTTCGCGAGTTCGTCGTTGTTGAACGTGGTCCCGAT
>DATKOY010000150.1:0-43285 GCA_035524415.1 Solirubrobacteraceae bacterium
GGATCACGCCGAGCAGGCCCGTCACCGCGACGGGCAGGGCGAGCAGCCCGGCGCTGACCGCGACGCTGACGGCGACAAGCACGGTGAAGCCGAGGTACTGGCCCGCGACGATCTGGCGGCCGTGAAAGTGCTCGTCGCGCCCGGGCGAAGGGGGCGAGGCGAGGCGGCCGCGCCGCCGACGCCGACCGCCGCGCAAGCCGAGGCGGCGAGCACCGGCACGAGCGTCCGCAGCGGCCTCATCGCACCAGCCGGTACCTCGTGAAGCGGTTCGCGTCGGGGATGACCGCAGCCGCGTCCGCGCCGAACCACTGCTCGAGCAGCGAGCAGTACACGCGCGAAAGTCGACGTTCTCGCGCTGGTTGCCGTTCGCATCAAGCGCCGTCACCGCCGTGGTCGGTGCCGCGTGACCCGTTCTCTTCGGCGCGGCGTCCGAACTCCGACCAGACGTGGACGAGCACCCGATCCGCGACCCCGCGCGCCTCGAGGTCCGCCTGGAACGCGGCGATCGCATCGGCCGCGAGCGCGAGGCCGGTGTCGAATGTCTTCTGCGACGAGTGGGGGTCGAACCGGGTGTCGGTCGTCAGCGCCACGCAGCGGAGCGGCAGGCCGGCCGCGATCATCGCGGCGAGGCCTGCGAGCCGCTGGGGGAAGTCCGAGTCCGCCGACGTCGGGTATGCGACCGGGCTGTGGTACGCAGCGCTGCCGTTCGCGTCCCGGAAGGAAGCGAGCGCGCGGCGGACGATCCCGACCTCCGAGGCTGCCTCGGCGACCTGTGCGAGCGCGGGATCCGCCGCTCGGCGCTGCACCTCGCCGAGCGCCGAGGCCGAGTCGAGCGTCATCGTGAAGATGTCCCCCCACACGCCGTCGAGCCACAGCGAGAAGTCCTCCGGCTTGTCGATCGCGGCAACCGGGTTGCGCGCGGTCGCGAGCGTCGGGTTCATCTGCCCATCCATCGACAGACCCTGCAGCGGGTTCGTCGGGCTGCCAGCGACGTCGAGATAGCGTCCGAGCCATCCCGTCACGACCGAGGTCTCGGTCGCGCCGACCTCCCAGTAGTGGCGCGAGGTGAAGTGCGACATGTCGGGGCTCGTGTAGCCGATCCCCGGAAACGTCGTCACCTTGCCTGCGTCGTGCAGCGCCGCAAACGAACCCGCGGAGGGATGCCAGCGCAGCCGCGCGTCCTCCGTGAACGGAGTGCTGTCCGACGGCCCGATCGCGAGCGTCGGGCGCAGCTTTCGATAGAGCGGATCGTCGACCGGCGCGAGCACCGACAGCGCGTCGACTCCGCCCGCGAGGAAGATCGAGACGAACACCTCGCTCGCGGGGCCCTGGACGGCGGCCGCCTCGGCGATCCCGGCGCCGAGCAGCCGGCTCGTCAGGCCGATCCGGTCGGCGCCTCAGACCGACAGCAGGGCGCCGGTCGCACCGAGCAGGAAGCGGCGCCGGTCGATTCCCGCGCCCGCAGGAACCGGCATCCGCGGATCCCATTCCCGCGGAGAGCCCTCGCAGCACGCGCGTCGGTCGGGACCGGGCATCAGCACGTCTGCCACTCGTGGGTCGTTGGGATCAGCGCCCGCAGGGCGTTCTGGCGAAGGATCCGATAGGTCACCTGCTCCCAGTCGGCCGTGATCGCGCGCTGAGCGCGGCGGCTGAACGCGAGCAGGTTGCGGCGCGTCTGCGCCGACAGTGCAGGCCCGCCCCAGTAGCGCAGCGCCGAGGCGACCGCGGCGGAAGCGCTCTCGTGCACCGGATAGGTCTTCGCGTCGGTCTTCAGTACGCGTCCCTGCATCGCGTACGTGACCGCCGTGAACCGGCCGGCCCATCGCGACGTGTCAATGGTCGCGTCGTCGTCATCGGCGGGGATCGCGTGGTCGCTGCACGAACTCGCGATCGTCGGCCGTCGCCGGCGCCGCCCGGTGCGCGAGCAGGCGATGATGCTGCGCGACGCGCTGCTCGTCCACCGCCAGCTCGGCGACCGCTGGCGCGTGGCGAGTGTGCTCGAGGAGCTCGCGGGATCGCTGCTCGCCCGTCACGACGCTCGGGCGGCGATCGAGACGCTCGCGACCGCCGATGGGCTGCGCGAGACGCTCGGGGCGCCCGTGCCACCAGCGGGGGCCCCGGACCGCGACGCCGCGCTCGCGCGCTACCGGCGCAGGCTGAGCGGGGCGGCATTCCGCGCCGCATGGGCGGACGGTCGGATCCGCGAACTCGATCAGGCGATCGACCTCGCAATTCAGGCGATCGACGAGCTGGCGGGTCCCGCAGCGCAGGACCGCGGCCGGCAGACCGCGCCGATCCTGACTCCGCGCGAGCTCGCGGTGCTCGAGCTGCTGAGCGACGGCCAGACGAACCGCGAGATCGCAGCCGCCCTGTACATCAGCCCGAGTACCGCCGGTGTCCACATCTCGAACATCCTGCGCAAGCTCGGCGCCAAGCGCCGGGTCGACGCCGCCGGCCTCGCCCACACGCTCGGACTGCTACCCGCGCGCTGACAAGCCCCGGAAGATGCCGGTCGGGCCGATGTCGAAGTGATCGCTCGGAAAGTCCTCGCGCGAGAGCGTGGCGACGAGCCGCGCGGGGGCGTTGCTCGGATCCGGGCGCGGCAGCCCGTCGCTGAGGGCGATCGAGAGCCAGCGGCCGGCAAGGACCCGTCCCGCCGTGTCGAGCGTGACCCGCAGGATCCCGCTCGCCGAGAGCACGCCGCCGCCGGCAAGCGTGTGGTAGCCGACGAAGTTGCCCAGCGAGTAGGCGATCAGACGGCCGCGGTAGCGCTCGATTCCGCGGATCACGTGCGGCCCCGAGCCGAGCACGATTGACGCCCCGGCCCTGATCACGGCATGCGCGAACGCCCTCGCGTCGCCGCGGTCTTCACCGAGGTAGTACTCGGTCCCGTACGGCGTGTGCAGCTCGCCGGCGCCCTCCGCGCCCGCGTGGATGATCACGACCACCAGCGAGGCGCGCTGACGAGCAGTGCGGACAAGCGCCTGCGCGGCGGGAATGTCGAGCAGGTCTCCGTCGTAGGGATACGGCGCGAACCCGAGGAAGGCGATCCGGATCCCGGCGGCCCGGACCACCGTGATCTGACCGGGGAACCCGGTGTGCGCGATGTGGGCGGCGTTCAGCGCGCCGACGGTCTGCGTGCGACCCGACGGGCCGTAGTCCATCGAGTGGTTGTTCGCCTGGTTGAGGACGTCGAAGCCGACGCCGTGCAGCTGTCCCGCGACGATCGGCGGCGCCTGGAACGCGAAGCAGTTACTTCCACCGATCCCGCCGCACTTCGAGATACCGCCGACGGACAGCGTTCCCTCGAGGTTGCCGGCCGTGAGGTCAGCGTCACGCAGCAGTGGCGCGACGGGGGCGAGCGCCGCGGGCACCCCGGCGGGCGGTAGCCCACGCTCCGAGCTGAGCGCGATGTCGCCGACCCACTCGAGCGAGACCTCGCGTGGCGCGGGCGGCTTGGCCGTGTGCTTGGTGGCCGCCGATGCGGCGCCGGCCGACAGCCAGCAGCATGCGAGCGCGGCGCTCAGCGCCGCCGCCCTGATCGTCGTTCCGCGCGACGCCGTCCTCCGCACGGGTGCAGGATAACGCGCTCCTTGTATGGTGCCGTGCGATGCTCGTCGCCGTGACCGACCACGCGGCTGAGCGCTTCCGGCAACGCGTGCGCGGGACGCTTGACGCCAACCGCGAGGTGGCCTCCCGCGTGTCACGAGCGCATGCGGCAGGGCGCGTCGAGGAGTCGTCGCGCGGCACGGTGCTCGTCCGCGATCTCGAGCAACGCGATCTCCTCTACGTGTGCCGTCCGGAGACGGGCGAGCTCGTCGTCGTGACGCTCTGGGAGGAGGGCGACGGCCCTGCGGTCCCGCGCCGCTTCACCGACGCGCTGCGCCGGGACGATCACCGCGTGAGCTGACCGCGCCGGCTACTCGGGTCTGGCGACGTCCAGCCACCGCTTGAGCGCATGGCGCCCGACGACGGTGACCGTGCCATCCGCCGCGATCCAGTCGCGGGCGCGAAGCTCACGGACCAATCCGAGCGCGTCGCTCGGACCCGGACCGTCCCCCTGGGACGCGAGCGCGTTGGTCCCCGGCTCGACCGTCCAGCGTCCCGAGTCGAGCGCCGCGAGCGCGAGCCCCTGCTCCTCGGTCGGCACGTCCAGCGGGTGTGGACCGGCGTTGCGCAGGGGATCGTCTGGGCCGGGCTTCGGAGCGCTGCGCTTCGGAGTCGCGCCGGCGCCCGCCGGCGGTACCTCCGCGGGGGTCGCGTGCTCCGCCTCCTGCGACGCGGCCCAAGACGCCGCATCCTCGCCGATGTTCTCGACCTGGCTGCGCAACCACCCGCTGGCGCTATCGACCCATTCCCGCGCGCGGCCCGGCTCGACCCCGAACGCGCCTGCGATCTCTTCGAAGTCGACCTGCTCCATCGCGCGCTCCACCGACTTCGAGACCTCGCGCGCGATCTCCCGCACGGTCTCCTCGAAACTGTCTTTGCCTGATTCGTCGTCGCTCATATGACAATGATGGCATGCCGCACTCGCCTGCTTGCGGACCACCTGCCGCGGGCTCATCCGCGGGTCCGCGTCACGGCCTCGGCTGGATCAGAAACGCGACGTCGTCGATGTAGCAGTAGGACCAGTCCTCGCCCGGCTCCATCGAGGTGATAATCGGGTGGCCGCTCTCGCGGACGTGGCGCGATGCATGTCGGTTCGGTGATGAGTCACAGCAACCGATGTGGCCGCAACTGCGGCACACGCGCAGATGGACCCATGTTCCGCCGATCGCGAGGCAATCCTCACAACCTGCGGCCTGCTCGGGCCGTCCGACTAGGACCTGGTCGAGATGGGTGCACGTGGCCATCGGCGTCTCCTGTGTTCGCTGTCTCTCCTCAGGGTGACGAACGCGTCAAGTCCCGCCGCGGCCGAGCCCGCGAACATCGATCCTCCATCTAGACTGAGGCCGCCGTGACACCCGCTGATCAGCAGATGCGCGAGGCGGCTGAGGCGGCCGCGGCGCTCGTCGAGCCGGACATGCGCGTTGGCCTCGGCACCGGCCGCACGGTTGCGTGGTTCCTGCGGGCGCTCGCCGCGCGCACGCTGAGCGGGCTGCGCTGCGTCGCGACCTCGCCCGAGAGCTTTCAGGCGGGAGCGGAGCTGGGCCTGGCGGTCGAGGAGTTCACGACCCTCGAGCAGCTTGACATCGCCGTCGACGGCGCCGACCAGGTGGCCCCGGAACGGTGGGCGATCAAGGGGGGCCACGGCGCGCAGCTGCGCGAGAAGATCGTCGCGGCGGCCGCGGAGCGGTTCGTCGTGATCGTCTCGGCGGACAAGCTCGTCGAGCGGTTGCACCCGCCCGTCCCGCTGGAGCTCCACGTGTTTGGACTGAGAGCCACGTTGAGGGAGCTGGGCGATGCCCAGCTCAGACGGGATGCACCGCCGACGCCGGAGGGTGGGATCCTTGCCGACTACGTTGGCCCGATCGACGATCCGGCGGCACTCGCCCGCGAGCTCGACCGGAATCCCGGCGTGAGCGGGCACGGCCTGTTCGAGCCGGCGCTGATCAACGAGGTCATCGTCGGCGGGACCACAAGGAGGCAGACATGAGAACCACTCCGGAGTTCGTACGCGGCGTCGATTTCGTCGGCATCCCGACCCGTGACATCGCCAAGGCCGCCGAGTTTTACGGCGACACGCTCGGCCTGCCACGGTCCGTCTACAACGAGGAGCGGCACTTCTCCGAGTACGAGACCGGCAACCTGACGCTGAGCGTGTACAACGCCGAGAAGATGGGGATCGGCCACGCAACCAACCCGAACCCGGTGGCGCTGCACGTCGACGACGTCGCTGCGACGCGCAAGCTCCTCGAGGAGCGGGGCGTGACCTTCGACGGCGAGACGATCGACACGGGCGTCTGCCACATGGCGGTCTTCGCCGACCCCGACGGCAACAGGCTGATGCTGCACCACCGCTACGCGCCCCGTCACACCGATCTCTGACAACACTCGCCCGACCGTCGGACCGTCGGACCGTCGGACCGTCGGACCGGCCGAGCGGCGGCAACGGCTTCGGCGTCGGGGCCGCGTGGGCGTTCGGGTAGCCGCCACCGCTCTCAGGTCTTGGCGAGCGCAGCACCCCGCGCGGTGACGGTCGCAAGATCCGCGTGATACGTCGGGCCACCCGTGAGCCGGTTCGGGGCATCGGTCATGTAGTAACAGGCGATCGCAGGCAGCACGAGGGGGTCACGCTCCTTCGTCAGTCGCAGCAGCAGGTCCCAGTCGCCGAGCTGCCGCAGGCCCTCATCGAAGCGTGCCTCCGGAAGCCCGCTGCGGTGAGCGATTGCGCCGATGTCAGCGAGATTGCGCTGGCGCAGGACCTCGCGGTTCCAGGCGCTCAGGACCGTCCGCGGCAGCTCGCCCGAGGATTGCCGGCCGACGCGCAGCGGGTCGTCGACGACGAACGCCCCATACAGGACGTCAACCTCCGGACGCTGCTCGAACGCCCACACGACCGCGTACAGCCAGTCGGAGTCCATCGCGTTGTCATCGTCGAGATACGCGACAACCTCACCACGCACGATCGCGAGCGCCGCGTTGCGCGCGGCGCACACCCCCGCGTGCTCGATCGCCATCCAGCGCACGCGCGGATCGGCGATCTCGACGACGACCCCATGCGAGTCCGCCTCGCCGCCGTCGTCAACGACGAGCAACTCCCAGTGCGTGTAGCGCTGGGCAAGGACCGACTCGATCGCCCGGCGGAGACGGTCAGGACGGTCATACGTCGGAAGCACCACGGACACGAGCGGCTCACGGCGTAGTCGCGTGTGGCGGATGAAACGGCTGAGCGCATCGATCGACAGGAGTCCCTCGAGCACGCGAACGCGATCGCCGAGGTCGTTGTGTGCGCGCTGCAGCGAGTCGGCCTGCGCGCTCAGCCCGTCAAGCGTCGCCGCGAGCACGTCGAGGCGCCGGTCCCGGACCGCCAGCGCGCCATGTAAACGCGCGATGTCCGAGCGGGTCACGCCTCCGGCCCGGCGCACCGCACCCCCTAGCGTCCGTCGCAGCGTGAGGCCTGCCCTTCGGAACCAACTCACGGCATCAAATCCTAAGCGGAATCCGATCGTGCGCGCAGATGTAACAAGT
This sequence comes from Solirubrobacteraceae bacterium, assembly GCA_035524415.1. Lineage (GTDB taxonomy): Bacteria > Actinomycetota > Thermoleophilia > Solirubrobacterales > Solirubrobacteraceae > Palsa-465. The sequence continues at coordinate 7,132 of DATKOY010000150.1, forward strand.
CGGCGGCAGGCCCGACTCAGTGCTCATGCCTACCGTTCACTTCACGAATCTGCTCATCGTTGTCGCGATCGGGCTCGCCGCGCCGCTCGTGCTCGGATTCTTCCCGCGCCTGCGACTGCCCGCGATCGTGCTCGAGATCGTGCTCGGGATCGTCGTCGGCCCGTCGGGACTGGGATGGGTCACCCCCGACCTCCCGGTGTCGATTCTCGCGCTGATCGGCCTCGCGTTCCTGCTGTTCCTGTCCGGCCTCGAGCTCGATGTCGAACGACTGCGCGGCCGGATCCTCACCGTCACTGCGGTCGGCTTCGCGGTGTCGTTTGCGATCGCGGTGGTCGTCGGGTTCGGCCTGAAGGCTGGCGGCTTCGTGAAATCGCCGCTGTTCGTGGCGATCGTGCTCGTCGCGACCTCGCTCGGGGTGATCGTTCCGGTCCTCAAGGACTCCGGCAACATCAGCTCGAGCTTCGGCCAGCTCGTGGTCGCCGCGGCGTCGATTGCCGATTTCGGGGCGATCATCCTGCTGTCGCTGTTCTTCTCGGGCACCGGGTCGACCAGCACCGCCGGAACGCTGATCCTGCTCGGGGTGTTCGGGCTCGTCGTCGCGCTGACCGGCCTCGCGATCGCGGGTGTCGAGCATTCGATGGGCCTCGCGGGCGTGCTCGTGCGCCTGCAGGACACGACGGCGCAGATCCGCGTGCGGGGCGCGTTCCTGCTGCTGATCGGGTTTGCCGCTCTCGCGCAGAACGTCGGGCTCGAGACGATCCTCGGCGCGTTCGCGGCGGGCGCGCTGCTGTCGCTGATCGATCGCGACGAGGCGATGAGCCACCCTCAGTTCCGGCTCAAGCTCGAGGCCGTCGGGTTCGGCGTGTTCATCCCGATCTTCTTCGTGACGAGCGGGGTGCGCTTCGACCTGAACGCGCTGTTTGCGAGTGCATCGACGGTCGCGCGGGTGCCGCTGTTCCTCGCGGCGCTGCTGCTGGTGCGCGGGCTGCCGGCGATCGTGTACGTGCGCCTGGTCGGACGTTCACGGGCGCTGATCGCTGGAATCCTGCAGGCGACGTCGCTGCCGTTCATCGTCGCCGCCACGCAGATCGGCGTGCAGATCGGGGTCGTCACCCGCGCGAGCGCCGCCGGCCTCGTCGCGGCGGGACTGCTCTCGGTCGTAATCTTTCCCGCCGTCGGACTCGTGCTGCTGCGCCGCGAGCAGCCGGCGGCGGCAGCAGCCGCCGCGCTGCCGGCCTCCGGCCCGGTCGTGACGACGTGACGCCGCGTGCGGCCTGACCCAGCGCATTACACTGCCTGCGTGTCGGCGCAGCCGGCCTCGGCGCCACTTCTCACCACCAAGCTGCACCCACCGGATCCGCGAGACCGCCTCGGGCGCAGGGTGCTGCTCGATCGCCTGTCGGGCGCAGCGCGGGCGAAGCTCGTGCTGATCCGGGCGCCCGCGGGCTGGGGGAAGTCGACGTTGATGTCGCAGTGGCGGATCGCGGATGCGGGGCGGCGAGAGTTCGCGTGGGTCACGCTCGATCGCCGCGACAGCGATCCCGTCCGGTTCTGGACCTACGTGATCGAATCGCTGCGATCCGTGGCGCCGACGATCGGCGGCGGCTCGCTGTCGCTGCTCGGCGCCCCGGGAGTCGATCTCGGCGGCGAGATGGTGCCGGCGCTGATCGCCGAGCTGAGCGACCTGCCGGGACCGGTCGTGATCGCGCTCGACGACTACCACCAGATCGACGGCGACGCCGTCCATATGACGCTCCGGACCCTGCTCGACTACCTGCCGCCCACGGTCACGGTCGCGATCGCGGCGCGGACCGAGCCGCCGCTTGCGGTCGCCCGCTTGCGCGCGCGGGGCCAGCTGGTCGAGCTCGATGCCCATGCCCTGCAGTTCTCGGTGCGGGAGAGTGACGTGTTCCTCAACGACGTGCTCGGCCTCGGGCTCACGCCCGCGGACGTCATGCGCCTGCACGAGCGCACCGAGGGCTGGCCGGCGGGCCTGTATCTCGCGGCCCTGTCCCTCGGCGAGCGACCGGACCGCAGCGGCTTCGTCGCCGGATTTGTCGACAACGACCGGCACATCGCCGACTACCTGATGGAGGAGGTCCTGCTCGCCCAGACGCCGGAGACGCGCGCGTTCATGGTGAAGATGTCGATCCTCGAGCGGATGACGGGCGGGCTCTGCGATGCCGTCGCCCGGACGCAGAGCTCGGCCGGCACGTTGCACACGCTGGCGCGGTCGAACCTGTTCTTCGTCGAGCTCGACGATCGGCGCGACTGGTATCGCTATCACCACCTGCTCCAGGCCTGCCTCCACGCGGAGCTCGCGCGTGAAGATCCCGCCGCCGTCCGCGAGCTCCATTGCCGCGCCGCGTCGTGGTATCTCGCGCACGGCTACGTCTCGGACGCGGTTCACCACACGGTCGCCTGCGGGGATCATGACGCCGCCCGCGAGCTGATCGCGCAGCACTGGGCCCCGATGATGATGGTCACCGCCGGTGACCGCGACGTCGAGGAATGGCTCGCGGCGCTCCCCGACGCGGCCGTCGCGCGGGATCTGCGGCTGTGCGTCGCGCGTTCGTACATCGCGCTCAGCATGGGGCGGATGGACGTCGTCGCGCGCTGGCTGAAGGCTGCCGAGACGGCGCCGTTGCCGGCGCCGTTCTGCGACGGGTTCTCGTCCGCGCGAGGTGCGATCGCGTGCGTGCGCGCCGGCTTCTACTGGCAATCCGGCGACGTCAGCGCCGCGACGGCGGCCGCACAGGATGTCCTCAGCGCCGAGGCTCCGTCCTCGCCCTGGCGCGGCATCGGACACGCGGTCGTCGGCCTCACCTACGCGGCGCACGGACAATGGGATGCGGCTCGTGCGAGCGTCGAGACCTGGGTCGCGATCGGGCGCGCCGGCGGCCAGGTGGTTCCGCAGATCTCAGGGTTCTCGAACGCCGCCGCCTGGTCGACCGAGCTGGAGGATTGGAATCGCGCCGAGGCGAGTGCCGCGGCGTCGCTGGAGCTCGCGGCGGCGCGCGGCTACCTCGAGCACTGGATCTGCGCCGGCGCCCATTTCGCGAGGGGACGACTGCTCGAGCGCGCCGGCCGGCTCGATGACGCCAAGGTCGAGTTACGGCGCGCGCTCGAACTCGCCCGGCGGGGTGCAGGACCGGTGACGACGGCGTGGCTGCTCACGCACCTCATACGGCTGCTCGTCACGTGCAACGATCCATCGGGAGCGCAGCAGTGCCTGGAGGAGGCGCGCGCCGCGCTGGCCGCGGCACCGGACGCTGGGGGGGTCACCGAGATGGTCGCTGCCGCGGCGCGCCGGCTCGGGTCGCGCGAGCGCCCCGGCGCCGCCGACGGCGAGCTGAGCGAGCGAGAGCTCGACGTGCTCCGGCTGCTCGCCACAAGCCTCACGCAGCGCGAGATCGGCGGGCGGCTGTACCTATCGCTCAACACCGTCAAGGCGCACACGCGCCGGATCTTTCGCAAGCTCGACGTCTCGAGCCGCACCGAGGCCGTCGCGCGTGCCCGCGAGCTGCACCTGATCTGAGCGGTCCTCCGTCCGCGTGTAACGACGGCCACACCCGGAGGACCAACGGTCTGCCGGACGACAGCGACCCGCTATCAGGAGGACCCATGTCAACAACGATCACGAGCCCGGCGCGCACGGAGCCGATGCCGGGAGTCAAGGGCAAGAACGTACTCGTCACCGGAGGCACGTCGGGCATCGGCCAGGCGATTGCCGTGCGCTTCGCCGAGCACGGTGCGAACGTCGCGATCAATTATCTCCGCCAGGCGCAGGAGGCAAGCGACACCGCCGAGCAGGTCCACGCCTGCGTCAACCGCGTCCAGCAGAACGGCGTGCGCGACGTGCTCGTGCGGGGGGACGTGTCGCGCGAGGACGACGTCGTCGCGATGGTGGGCGAGGCGATCCGCGGGCTCGGCGGGCTCGATGTCTTGATCAACAACGCGGGGATCCAGATCTCGCGCCACAGCGACGAGCTCTCGAGCGACGACTTCGACAAGGTGCTGGCGGTCAACATCCGTGGGGCGTTCCTGTGTGCGCGGCAGGCGATCCGCCACTTCCTCGCCGAGGGCAAGCCCGGCGTCATCATCAACGTCTCAAGCGTCCATCAGCTGATCCCCAAGCCCGACTACCTCGGCTACTCGGTCAGCAAAGGCGGGATGCAAAACCTCACGCGCACACTCGCGCTCGAGTACGCCGGGCGCGGGATTCGCGTCAACGGGATCGGGCCGGGTGCGACCGTCACGCCGATCAACCGCGCCTGGATCGATGATCCGGTCAAGCGCGAGATGGTCGAGAGCCACATCCCGATGGCCCGCGCCGGAACCGCGGACGAGATGGGCGGCGTGGCGTGCTTTCTCGCGAGCGACGACGCCGGTTACATCACCGGCCAGACGATCTTCGTCGACGGTGGCCTGACGCTGTTCCCGAGCTTCCGCGAGCCCTGGTCCTCGGAATGACCGCCGATGCCGCACTCGAGCAGGGCATGCTGGGCCTGATCGACGACGCCAAACGGGCCTCCGCGCTGGCGGAGGTCCGGCTCGGGCGGATGTACGACCTCGGGCACGTGCTCGACGAGACCGTGCCTGTGTTTCCCGGGCGCTACTTCAAGCAGACGCTCGTCACGACCGCGCACCACGCCAATCCCGGCGGGGGCGTCGGCGAGAACGAGGTCAACTGGATCACCGAGCTCGTGTCGGGAACGATGCAACTCGGTACGCATCTCGACGCGCTCTCGCATCTGCAGATGGGCGATCGGGGTTACGGCGGCTTCTCCGTCTCGGACCTGGCCGGCACGGCCGGCGTGACTCGGCTCGGGATCGAGACCGTTCCGCAGATCGTCACGCGCGGCTGGCTCGTCGATGTGGCGCGGCTACCAGCGGGCGCTGTCGTCACGCCGGCGGACTGCGGCGGGATCGATCCCGAGCCGGGTGACGCCGTCCTGTTTCACACCGGCTGGGGCCGCCACTGGGGCGACCCAGACGTCTACCTGAGCGGCGAGCCGGGGCCGGGGTGCGAGCTGGCGGCGTGGCTGGCGGAGCGCCGGGTGGCGCTGACCGGCTGCGACACGTGGAGCTACGGCCCCGTCCCGCCGGAGGACCCGGCGCGGCCTTTCCGCGTGCCGCAGATCCTCAATATCGAGCACGGGATCTTCGTCGTCGAGAACCTCCGCCTCGAGCAGCTTGCCGCAGCCGGCGTACAGCGGTTCGCCTTGATCCTCACCCATCCAAAGCTCCGGGGCGCGACCGGGGCATGGACATCCCCGATCGCCCTCGTCTGAGGAGATGGTAGCCATGGAGCACTACGACGTCATCATCATCGGCACCGGCGCCGGTGGCGGCACGCTCGCGCACAAGCTCGCGCCGAGCGGCAAGAAGATCTTGCTGCTCGAACGCGGCGGGTACCTGCCACGCGAGCCCGCGAACTGGGACAGCCGAGAAGTGTTCCGCAAGGAGCGCTACCTGGACGACGAGCTGTGGCTCGACAAGGACGGCACGCCGTACAAGCCCCACCAGCAGTACTTCGTCGGCGGCAACACGAAGTTCTACGGTGCGATCCTGTTCCGGCTGCGCGAGCGGGACTTCGACGAGGTTCGGCACGACGGCGGGATCTCGCCGGCATGGCCGATCTCCTACGACGAGCTCGAGCCGTACTACGCCGAGGCTGAGCGGCTGTACCTCGTGCACGGGCAGCACGGTGAGGACCCAACCGAACCGGCGCGGTCCGGCCCGTTCCCGCACCCGGCGGTCTCGCACGAGCCGCGGATCCAGCAGCTCTCCGACGACTTTGCGCGCACCGGGCATCACCCCTTCCACCTACCGGTCGGCATCGATCTCGACGAGTCCGATCCTGAGGCCGGACGCTGCGTACGGTGCAACCGCTTCGACGGCTTCCCGTGCCTGACCGACGGCAAGGCCGATGCGCACGTGCGGTGCGTCCGGCCCGCGCTCACGCACGAGAACGTCACGTTGCGCACGCACGCGCGGGTGACGCGGCTCGAGACGGAGGCCTCGGGGAACACGGTGAACCGGGTGATCGTCGACCGGCGAGGGGCTGAAGAGGTCTACGGCGCTGACATCGTCGTCGTCTCGTGCGGCGCGACCAACTCGGCCGCGCTGCTGCTGCGGTCGGCCAACGAGGAGCATCCGCGGGGCCTGGCCAATTCATCCGATGTCGTGGGCCGGTTCTACATGGCGCACATCAATTCCGGCGTGATCGCCCTGTCCCAGACGCCGAACACGACGACGTTCCAGAAGACGCTCGGGATCAACGACTACTACTTTGGGGATCCCGCCCGCCGCGGGGAGGATTCCGAGCTTCCGCTCGGCCATATCCAGATGCTCGCCAAGTCCGACAAGGAGATCCTGCGTGGTGGCGCTCCATGGTTCGCGCCCGGCCTGGCACTCGACTACGTCGCCCGGCACGCGATCGACTTCTGGATGACGACCGAGGATCTGCCGCACCCGTCCAACCGCGTCACGATCGAGCGCTCGGGCCAGATCCGCGTGTCCAAGACCTACCACAACCTCGCGCCGCACAAGCGGCTGCTGGGGAAGCTGAAGGCGCTGATGGGGCCGCTCGGCTGTCACGAGACCGCGATCCCGAGCTGGTCGATCCTCGACCAGCGGATCCCGCTCGCCGGCAACGCGCACCAGTGCGGGACCGTCCGCTTCGGCACCGATCCGACCACCTCGGCGCTCGACATCAACTGCCGCGCACACGACGTCGACAACCTCTACGTCGTCGACACGAGCTTCTTCCCGTCAAGTGCGGCGGTCAACCCGGCGCTGACGGCCATGGCCAACGCGCTTCGGGTCGGCGACCACCTGCTCGAGCGGCTCGGCGTGCGGTCGCAGTCCATGGTGGCAGATGAAGATCACTCCGACCGTGTGGAGGTCCTCGCGTCATGAGAACCGCAGAGAAGGTTGCAAGCAGCGTCGGCAAGGGGCTGGTCGCGGGCGTTGCCGGCACCGCCGCGATGACCGTGTCGAGCACGCTGGAGGCGCGGCTGCGCGGCCGCGCCCCGAGTACCGCCCCTGCGCGGGCCACCGCCAAGGTGCTCGGCATTGCCTCGTTCGAGGACGCGGTCGCGCAGGCCCGCTGGAACGATCTGTCCCACTGGGGGTATGGCACCGGATGGGGCGTGGTGCGGGGCCTGCTCGACGCCGCCGGACTGCCACCCCGCAAGGCGACCGCCGCCCACGGGGCGGCCGTCTGGGGAAGCGCTCAGGTCACGCTGCCGGCGCTCGACATCGCCCCACCGGCGATCTTCTGGGGCAAGCAGGAGGTTGCGATCGACGCCTTCCATCACGCGGTGTACGCGATCGCGACGGGCATCGCCTACCAGCTGCTCAGCTCCGGGAACGGTCGGGCGGCGTGAGCCCGCCGGCGCGGCTGCTCGCGCTCCGGGTCGCGGCCGGCGGTGTGTTCGTCGCGTTCGGGATCGGGAAGTTCGTCAACCACGCCTCCGAACTGGCGTCGTTCCGCGGCTACGGCTTGCCCGCGCCGGCGATCTTCGTGCTCGTCATCGGGGTCATCGAGGTTGTCGGCGGGGCGTTGCTGATCGCCGGCGTGTGGATCCGCCCAGTCGCGATCGTGCTGGCCGCCGATATGGTCGGCGCGATCATCGTCTCAGGCCTGGGCCGTGGAGAGCTCGTGAGCCTCACGCTTGCGCCGGCAGAGCTGGCTGCGATGATTCTGCTGCTTGCGCTGCATCCTGGCCCGCGCGCCACGCGGCCAGACCCTCGGTGAGCGGCCGGGCGACCTCCGGCACGGTGACCACGATCGTGGTGCCGAGCACGGACCAACCCGCGACGATGTACGGCGAGGTAGTAAGAACGCATCCAGGGCGATCTTCCCCACCTCGTGACGCCGGTGGGGGTGTGGGCATCTGTGTCCGCCGGCGGTGAGCAATCGCGCACGGTACGCCAAGCGCGGGCGACCGTGGCGGATTGTGTCCGCACGGACGGCCCGCAGAGGAGCGCTGAGCGCGCGCCACAGCGCTTCACCACGTGCGCATCGGCCTTGCCGTCGGTCAGGCACGGGAAGGCCGGGCCGACCGCACCCTGCTCATGCCATGGAGCCGACGGCCTGCTGCTGGCTCTCTTGCCACGCCGCGCGGGCGTCGGCTGTGGTCGGGTCGAAGTCGGGCTTGATCCGGCGGAACAGGTCCTCGAGGTCGTCCCACAGCCGGTAGGCGGACGGCCGGCCCCAGAACCAGTAGCCGACGTAGACTTTGTCGATCACGAGGCCCGGAGCGAGCACGAGCGTGTGCGGGACCGTGGCGTTGTCGTGATGAGGGTCGGTGTACTCGTGGATGCCGAGCCCGCGCTGGACCTCGAGGTTCTCGTCGCACAGGTGTGTCCACTGTGCCGGCGTCGAGATCTTCAGCTTGTAGGTCTCGTGCTGGTCGTTGGGGAGGATCGTGACCATGTTGGTGAAACCGACGACGCACCACTCGTAGAGCTTGATCAGCTCCCTTTGGTGCTGGCGCTCGCGCGGGCAGTGCTCGCCGCGGCCGAGCAGGACGACCATCGGCTCGTCGCCCTGAAGCTCAGAGAGCCGATGCATCACCCCGTTCTCGTCCGGCAGCTCGAAGTCGGGAAGCATCATTCCTGGCTGTAGCTTGTCGCTCACTGTGTCTGCTCCTTCGGGTCTAGCTAGTGGGGGCGGATGCCTGGTGTCGTCAATCGGATGCGGTAGACGCTCGTCAGCGCCGTCACGTACAGCCCTCGGGCGTCGTCGTCGCCCCATGCGAGGTTGTGCGGCGCCTCGGGCAGCCGCAAGGTCCCGAGGTGCTCCCCGCCGGGCGAGATGATCCAGATGCCGCCCGGCCCGCAGGCGTAGACGTTGCCCGCCTGGTCGACCTTGATCCCCGTCGATCGCGTCGTCGCCGTCGGCAGCAGTCATGTCGCACAGCACGCTCGAGCGGATCACCTTGCTCGTGTCCGCATCCAGTTCGTAGCGCATCACGACCTTGCGCTCGGGGTCCCAGTTGGCGACGTACAGGTAGTGCTCGTCCGGCGAGAACGCGAGTCCGTTCGGTCCCTCCAGCTCGTCGGTGACGAGCGTGAGCCGGCCGTCGCGGACCGCGAATACCCCGCTGAACTCGAGCTCCTTGCCCGGGTCGTCGAACATGTCCGGCAGACCGAACGGCGGATCGGTGACGAACAGCGTCCCGTCGGACCGGTACACGAGATCGTTGGGGCTGTTGAGCCGGCGTCCCTCGTAGCGGTCGGCGAGCACGGTCGTGTTGCCGTGGGGCTCGACGCGGATCACCCGGCGGTTGCCGTGCTGGCAGATCGTGAGACGTCCGTCGGGGTCGAACGTGAGCCCGTTCGATCCGGGCTGGGTGAAGCGCCCGATGTCCGCGCCCGTGTATCCGCTCTTGCACCGGAACACCGTGACGCCGCCGGATGGATGCCAGCGGTAGATCGCGTTCGTGTTCGGCGAGCTGAACAGCAGGCTCCCATCCGGGCTCCACACCGGACCTTCGGTGAACTCGAAGCCGCCGGCGACGCGCTCGAGCGTCGCGTCCGGCGCGAGCAGCAGGTCGAGCCCGTCGGCGATCCGGTCGACGTCGAGCGTCGCCGGCGAGGCTGGGCGCGCCCGGTGCGGCGCATAGAAATCGAGCGTCGCGGTGCGCATCCAGATGTAGTTGCGCGGCGAGGCCGAGATCGGACCGTTGATGCCGAACACCGCGATCTGAAAGCTCTGCCCGGGCCGGGCGTCGTCGGTGAGCAGCACGCGATTGGGGGCGTTGAACCCGGCGACGACCGGTCCGCCGCTGTCCCCAAGGGCGTGCGGCAAGCCGCCGTCGACCCACACTTCGGCGTAGTCGTCGATCGCGACCTCGAACACGACGCTCGCTCCTGTCGGATCGAATCCGCCGAGCGCGTCGGGGATCGTGACCGCGATGCGATACCAGTTGAAGCAGACCCGCCCCTGGCTGAGGCGCAACTGCGTCTCAGCCGGCGACAGCGTCCGCCAGCCCGAGTCGTCGTAGTCCCGGGCCTCGGCGTGCGGCTCGATGTCGAACGTGCGGTTTGGCGCGAGCCCCGGCCCGAGCGGATCGTCGGGATGGCCGACGTCGACAAAGTCGATTTCCACGACGCGGGCGTCGGCGTACCGCCACTGGCCGCCGACGCGCTCGACGCCGCCGTCCGTCTGCAGGTCGATGACCGCGTCCGGGCACCCCGGGAGCAGCTCCGGCGGTCCCGGGACGCGCGCGGCGACGTCGGTCCGGATCGGCGTGTGGGTGTCCGTCACCATGCCTCATGCCTCCACCGTCATCGCGGCGGCACCAAGCGCAGCCAGTTCCTGATCCTCGTCCGCGGAGGAGGCGCCGCTGACGCCAACCGCGCCGATCACGTGACCGTCCTCGACGATCGGAACTCCGCCCTGGAGCGGCACCGCTCGCGCGAGGTGCAGTGCGGACGGCCTGCCGTTCGCCGCCTGCTCCTCGAAGTCCTTGCTTTCTCGCCGGTAGATGGCAGCCGTGCGGGCCTTGTCGGTGGCGACGCCGACGCTCGCGACCTGCGCCTCGTCGGGGCGCCACAGGTAGACGAGCTCGCCGCCGGCGTCGACGACTGCGCAGACGGGCGCAACACCGCGATCGGTCGACTCTGCGGCGACGGCCTCGGCGGCAGTGCGGGCGCTGCCGTACGAGAGCGCCGGCACCTCGGCGGTGGAGAACGGCGCGCGGGAGCCGGCGATCGAGATCGCCTCGTCCTCATCGGGGGTCTCACCGCTCGTGCCGATCGCACCGACGACCTCACCCACGACGGTGAGCGGGATCCCACCGGTCAGCGCGCGGGCGCCATGGAGCGCCAGGGCGCCGAGGCGACCCCCGCTCACCTGCTCCTCGAGCTCACGGCTCGGGCGGACGAACACCGCGGCCGTCCGCGCCTTGTCGACCGCGACGCGGGAGCTCGCGACCTGCGCGCCCGGTGTGCGGCGCAAGCCGACGAGCTCTCCCGAGCGTTCGACGACGGCGATCACGACCCGATGGCCGTGTGCGCGAGCGTGCCGCTCGGCCGCGTCGAGCACGGCCTCGACGCCGGCTTCGTCGATGATGTGGTGGGTGCGGAGGTACGCCATCGTCAGGCTCCTTTCGCGGCAAGGGCGGCGACCCAGATCGCCGAATCGGTGGTGATGAACAGCAGGTTTCGCCCGGGACCTCCGAAGCAGAAGTTCACGGCGCCGGGAACGGCGATCTGCTCGAGCAGCTCGCCATCGGGACTGAACACCTGGACGCCCGAGAGCGACGAGGCGTAGACGCGGCCGTCGCGGTCGACCTTGAGGCCATCGGGGAACCCCGGAGTGACGACCGCGAGCAGCCGTTGCGCCTCGAGGCGCCGGCCGCCGACGACGTCGAATGCGATCACGTGGTGCGGGCGCGTCGGGTCGTAGCTCCCGGGCGCCTGGTTGGCGCCGCTGTCGGTCACGTACAGCACGCTCTCGTCGGGCGAGAGCGCGATCCCGTTCGGCTTGTCGAACCCGTCGGCGACGACGGTGGTCTCCCCGGTGCGCGGGTCGTGACGGTAGACATAGTCGCCGGACTGGGGCTCGGGCCTGAATCCCTGCAGATGACCGTAGCTTGGGTCGGTGAACCAGATCGCGCCGTGGCGATCGGCGACGACGTCGTTGGGCGAGTTGAACGGCAGGCCGCGCCAGCCGTCGACGACCGTCACGCGGGTACCGGTCGTGCGGTCAAGCCGGCTGATGCGCGCCGCGCGCGAGTGGCTTCCCTGTTCGCACACGAGCAGGCCCCCGTCGCCGTCGTCGGCCATCCCGTTGGCCGCGTTCGCGTCGGTGACGACCACGGACACGGAACTCGGCGCCACCGGAAAGCGATCGCCGTCGAGCTGGACGCGCTTGACCTGACCGGGTCGATCGGGCGACGGCAGCGTCGTGACGTACAGGGCGTCCTCGTCGGCGACGTACACGGGACCCTCGTGGGCGTCGACATCGACGACGGGCGCCGGCGCGCCGAGCGTGCGCGAGGCGACCGCGCTCATGACAAGAGCCCCCGCGCCTTGTCGATCTCCCATGCGGCCGTGACCAGGCCGATGTGGCTGAACGCCTGCGGGAAGTTGCCGAGCAGCTCGCCGGTGTGCGCGTCGATCTCCTCGGCGAGCAGGCCGAGGTCGTTGGCGTACGCGACGAGCGTGTCAAACATCGCCTCGGCGCGATCGACCTCACCCGCCTTCGCGAGTGCCGAGACGAGCCAGAACGAGCAGATCACGAACGTCCCCTCCTCGCCGGTGAGCCCGTCGGCGTTCAGGCCCTCCGCGTTGCGGTAGCGCAGGACGAGCCCGTCTTCGGTCAGCTCGGAGGCGATCGCCTCGATCGTCGAGCGCATGCGCTCGTCGGTCGCCGGCAGGAACCCGAGGATCGGCATCAGCAGCTGCGCGGCGTCGAGTTCGTCGGAGTCGAATGACTGCGCATAGGCCTGGCGCGACTCGCTCCAGCCGCGGGTGAGCACCGACTCGCGGATCTGATCGCGCTCGGCGGTCCAGTGATCGATCTCGGCGTGCTCGCCGAGCTGTGGCGCGAGCGCGAGTGCGCGATCGAGCGCGACCCAGCAGAGCACCTTCGACGACAAATGGTGGCGCGGCTCGCCGCGCATCTCCCACATACCGGCGTCCGTCTCGCGCCAGCGGCGCGCCGCCGTGTTCGCGAGATCGGCGACGAACCGCTGGATCTCCGGATGCAGCTCGCCGAGCTGGTCGCGGTACAGGGACAGCGAGTTGAGCAGCTCCCCGTAGGCGTCGAGTTGGGTCTGCCCCCAGGCGCCGTTGCCGACGCGCACCGGGGCCGAATCGCGCCAGCCCCGCAGATGCGTGAGCTCGCGCTCGGTGAGATCGTGCTCCCCGCTGATGCCATACATGATCTGCAGCGAGTGTTCGCTCGCCCTCCCCCCGGCGGAGCTCGTCATGAACGAGACGAAGTCGCCCGCCTCATCCGAGCACGCGCCGATGTAGAGGGCCTCCAGCGTGAGGCTCGCGTCGCGGATCCAGGCGTAGCGATAGTCCCAGTTGCGCTCGCCGCCGACGGTTTCAGGGAGCGAGGTCGTCGGCGCGGCGACGATCGCGCCGGTCGGCCGGTAGGTGAGGCCCTTCAGCACGCGTGAGCTGAGTCGCACGAGGTCGCGGTGGGGTCCCTCGTAGATATCGTGTTCGGCCTCCCACGAGCGCCACCCGTCGACGGTGTCCTCGATCCGCGCCGCGACGCGCTCCGTCGAGAGCGGCTCCGGAGCCGGACCTTCGGGCGGAGCCCACTGGAGCGCGAAGCCGACCGTCTGCCCGGCCGTGACGGTGAACGTCGCGCGCATCGTCGCGTCCTCGATCGCGGTCGGGACGCCCGCGCTGACGACGACCTGGTTCGGCCCGCCGAACGTGCGCCCCCCGTGCTCGGTCTGGCGGAACAACGGCATCACAAGCCCGTACTCCGGCCTCGGTGCGAGTTCGAGGCTGAGCTCGACGTCTCCGGTCAGCCCCTCGACCAGCCGCAGGAGCAGGTGTGGCGAGCTCAGTCCGAGCTCGTGGTGGCGCTGCCCCTCGGCAAACGCCATCGCGTCGGTGAGCTTGACGCTGCCGGACTGGGTCGTGAACGTCGTCTCGATCACGAGCGTGCCCGGGCGGTACCGGCGCTCAGTCTCGTAGCGCTCGGTCGGCGCGATCGCCCAGTGGCCGCCGGACGGATCGAGGATCCCGGCGAACACCGAGGGGCTGTCGTAGCGCGGCATGCAGAGCCAGTCGATCGAGCCGCCGCGATCGACGAGCGCCGCAGAGTTGCAGTCCGCGATCAGTCCGTAGTCGGCGATCGGCCGGAAGCCGTCGGCGACCGAGGCCGACTTCGTCTGGGCGCGCGTCGTGGGGGGCGGGTACGTCGTGCTCATCGGATGACTCCAATCTCGGGGCTGCTCGTCGACCGGCTCATGCCGCATTCGTCCGCCAGCCCTGTGGCGCGTTACGCGACCGCTGGATTAACCCGGGTGAAATCGCGCCCCGGGTGATGACAGCTCACCCAGGTCGGCCGGAAGCTTTCGCTCCATGCACGACCGACTCGTCGCCGACGACGCAATCGTCGAAGCGCTGCGCGCGGGTGACGGCGCGACGTTCAAAGCACTGTTCGAGCGCAACTACCCGATGATGAGGCGGGTCGCGCGCAGCTATGTCGACTCCGACGCGGTCGCCGAGGAGATCGTCCAGGAGACGTGGCTCGCGATCATCAAGGGCATCGGGCGGTTTGAGCGGCGCTCGGCGCTCAGCACATGGATGTTCTCGATCCTCGTCAACCAGGCGAAGACGCACCGCACGCGCGAGCCGCGCGCTGCCGCTCTCGTCGCTCGCCGGCGACGGGGCCGACGAGCCCGCGGTCGATCCGGACCGCTTCCAAAGCGACGAATCGCCGTGGGCCGGCTACTGGGCCGCGCCGCCGCGCCCGTGGCAGAAGCCGGAGCGGCGCCTGCTCTCGCTCGAGGCGCGCGAGCGCCTGAAGGCGGCGCTCGCGGAGCTGCCGGAGCGCCAGCGGCTGATCGTCGCGCTGCGCGACATCGAGGGCATGTCGGCCGAGGAGGTCTGCACGATGCTGAACCTGAGCCAGGAAAACCAGCGCGTGCTGCTGCACCGCGGCCGCTCACGGTTGCGGGCCGCGCTCGAGCAGTACGTCGACGAGGAGGACAGCCCGGCGGCGGATCTGGCGGCGGCTGCACGCGACCGCGCGCTCGCACACGCGTAACGGATCGCCGGCGCGGCGGACCATTGCTCCGCGAGTCCCCGACCGAAGGAGCGAGCGATGAGCACGGACTACGACGTTGTCGTTCTGGGCGCCGGCGCGGCCGGCGAGCACTGCGCGGGCGCGCTCGCGGCCGGCGGGCTCGACGTCGCGATCGTTGAGCGCGAGCTCGTCGCCGGCGAGTGCTCGTACTACGCGTGCATTCCGTCGAAGACGCTGCTGCGGCCCGGCGAGGCGCTCGACGGGGCGCGCGCCGCACCCGGCGCCGCGCAGGCCGTGGTCGGCCCCGCCGACACGCCGGCCGCGCTGTCCTGGCGCGACTACATGGTCTCCGGGTACGACGATGCCGGTCAGGTGCAGTGGCTGTCGGACACCGGCATCGACTTGATCCGCGGAAGCGGGCGGATCCGTGGCCGCGGCATGGTCGAGGTCGACGGGCGGACCGTGACGGCGCGCCACGTCGTCGTGGCGACCGGGTCCGAGCCGATCGTGCCGCCGATCCCGGGCCTCGCCGACCTCGAGGGCGTGTGGACGAACCGCGAGGCGACGGGTGTGCGGGCCGTCCCGGCAAGCCTCGTGATCCTCGGCGGTGGTCCGGTCGGCGTCGAGATGGCGCAGGCGTTCGCGAGCCTCGGATCGGCCGTCGACCTCGTCGAGGGGATGGATCACATCCTCCCGCGCGAGCCGGTCGCCCTCGGCGAGGCCCTCGCGCAGGCGCTCGCCGGCGAGCGGCTGCGGGTCCACACCGGCCGGCGTGCCGCGGCGGTCGCGCGTGACGGCTCCCTGTACGCCGTGCGCTTGGAGGACGGGAGTGCGCTCGCCGCCGAGCGGCTGCTCGTCGCGACCGGGAGGCGGCCGCGCGTCGCCGGCATCGGTCTCGAGTCCGTCGGGATCGATCCGAACCCTCGCGGCATTCCGGTCGACGCGCGGATGCGGGTCGCCGACGGTCTGTGGGCGATCGGCGACGTCACCGGGATCTGGCCGCTCACGTACGTCGGCAAGTATCACGGCCGGATCGCTGCGGCCAACATCCTCGGCGAGCACCGCGAGGCCGACTACCGCGCGGTCCCGCGCGTCGTGTTCACGCACCCTCAAGCGGCGGCCGTCGGGGACGCCGAGGGCGCGGTCAGCGCCACGATCTCGCTGTCGGCCGTCCCGAAGACCGCGACATATCTGCGGGCCTGGGATGAGCATCCCGGGTTCTTGACGGTGGTCTCGGACGGAGAGGTTTTGACCGGCGCGTATGGCCTCGGGCCGGAGGCCGGCGAATGGATGCAGCAGGCGACGGTCGCGATCCGGGCTCGCGTGCCGCTCGAGGTCCTGCGCGACACGATCCAGCCGTTCCCGACGTTCTCCGAGGCGTTCCACTTCGCGCTCGCGGAGCTGGCCGGCAAGGTGACGGCCGCCGTCGCCTGAAGGTCCGATAATTGGGAGGTGCCCAGCCGCGTCTCCAGCCCGCGTTTCGTTGGGCGAGCCGCTGAACTGGCGACGCTCGACGCCGCCGTGGCACGGACCGCCGCCGGCCAGTCGGCCGCGGTGCTGCTCGCGGGGGACGCCGGCATCGGCAAGAGCCGCCTCGTCGCCGAGTTCGAACGCCGGGCGCAGGACGCGGGCGCAGAGGTACTGGTCGGCGAGTGCGTCGAGCTGACCGAAGGCGAGCTGCCGTACGGTCCGATTGTGGCCGCGCTGCGGCCGCTCATCGGTCCGGCGGATGACGGCCCGATCGCCGCGCTGCATCCCGCCGTCCGCGGGGCGCTCGCCCGCCTGTGGCCTGAGCTTGCCGACTCCGGTGGCGTCGAGCAGGACGAGTTTGCGCGCGGGCAGCTGTTTGAGGCGGTGCACCGGGTGCTTGCGGTGCTCGCCGCCGAGCGGCCGGTCGTGCTGATCATCGAGGACCTCCACTGGGCGGACCGCTCGACGCGCGACCTGCTCGCGTTCCTGATCCGCAACGCGCCCCACGAGCGGGTGTTGTTCGTGGCCAGCTACCGCACCGACGAGGTCAACCGTCGCCACCCGCTGCACCAGTTCATCTCCGAGCTGGAGCGCAGCGGGCGCGCCGAGCGGCTGACAGTGCCGGCGTTTGACCTGTTCGAGCGCCGCGAGCAGCTCACCGGGATCCTCGGCGAGGAGCCCGACCCGCGCCTCGCCCGCCGGCTGCACGAGCGCAGCGAGGGCAACCCGTTCTTCGCCGAGGAGCTGCTCGCCGCGGCGGACGCCGGGATGCTTCCGGACTCGCTGCTCGACGCGCTGCTCGCGCGCGTGGAGCGGCTGACGGATCCCGCCAGGCGTTCGCCAAGCTCGGCGTCTCCAACCCTGCCGAGGCGGCGGGCGTCGCCCACACCCTCGGGCTCGAGCCGGTCGCAGCCGGCGCTGAGGACCGCGCCCGGGCGCAACGATCTGAGACCAATTAGAGACCCTCGGCGCGTGGTCAGGAGTTAGTCTGCTGCACATGTTCGGCCGGCGGCGCAAGGACGACGAAGATCCGTTTGGGGCTCTGAAGGACGGGGGCACCTACCAGAGCGAGCCGACGGTGATCCCCGAGATCGGCGATAGCGGCGCCTCGGAGGCGCCGACGGAATCGACCTTCGCGCCACCGCCGTCCGAGCCGGGGGCACCGCCGCCCGGGCTCGCGCAACCGTTGCCTGGGCTCGACGCGCCGCCGCCGGTGCTCCCCCCGCCGACGACGCAAGCCCGGCCGGCGGCGTCGGCCGGTTCGGGCGATCAGCGCCGGCGGGCGGGGACGTGGGGAAGTGGGCGGGTGATCGCTCTGCGGATCGCGATTCCCGCGATCCTGATCGTCCTGGTCGCGATCTCGGCGTCCCGCGTCAGCCACTCGGTCAAGTCCACGTCGAGCGTGCCATCGTTGAGCACGCCCTCGAGCACGCCGACGACCGCGCCCGCGACGCCGCCGGTCGTCTCCTACCTGACGCCGCGCGGGCTGCGGGCCGGGCTGGCGCACGTCGAGCGGATCGTCCCTGGCGCTCGGCTCGCGCTGCTGCGCATCGACGACCGCTCTCTCAGTACGACCGCCGTGGTGCACGGGGGCGCACCGAAGCTCGTCTACTTCAGCCCGGCTGCCACGATGGTGACGGGGACGGCATCGACCGGCCAGACGCCGATCGCGATCTCCCAGATCAGGCCCGGTGCGGTCGGGCGGATCATCGCGGCGATGCGCGCCCGCTTCCACGTCCCGCCCAGCCAGATCGACTACATGGTGATCAGCTCACCGCCGGGGCTGGCACCGCACTGGATCATCTTCTCCAAGGAGCCCGCGCGCCGGGGCTATTCGGCGACGCTCAGCGGGTCGAATCTGACGCCACTGCCGGGCTGAGCCGGTCGCTCCGGTATGGCGACAAAGATCTCCAGAGACCCCGGTCAGAACAGCTCGCGCCAGCTGAACTCCGGCGCGTAGCCGAGCACGTCGCGCGCCCTGCGGATGTCGAGCAGGGTGTCGGTGCCGTCGATGTGATCGGCGACCGGAACGTCCGGGAAGACGTCCTCCATCAACTCGCGGCTCGGACGCTTCATCACGGTGTCGGCGGCGGCGATGATGAAGTTGTCGGTCCCGTCGATGTTCGCCTCGAGTGCGAGGCGCACACTCTGCGCGACGTGGCTCTCGTCGACGTATCCCCACAGATTCCACTTGCGCAGGTGGGGGTCGTCCCAGAAGCCGGGGAACCGCTGGTAGTCCTGGCGGACCATGATGTTCGAGAACCGCAGGCCGATGATCGTCGTGCCATGCCAGCGGTGCAGTTGCCGTGCCATCTCCTCGCCCAACACCTTGGACAGCGCGTAGCTCGTCTCTGGATACAGGTGCTTCTCGTCAACCGGGACATAGTCGGGCGGCCGTTCGAACGGCAGCCCGAGCGTCGTCTCACTCGACGCCCATACGACGCGCGGCACGCCGAGCCGCGCAGCAGCGGAGAACACCGTGTAGGTGCTCGTGATGTTCGTGCGGAAGACCTGGTCCGGGGTGGCGTGCGCGGGCGACGGGATCGCCGCGAGGTGGACGACCACCTCGATCCCGGGAAGCGTGTGTCCGCCGCTCAGCGCCTCGAGCGTCTGCCCGTAGTCGGTGACGTCGGCACGCAGGAACGGGATCTCCGCCTCCGGATGCGACGACTCCGGTGAGGGCACGAGATCGATGTTGAGGACCTGGTGTCCTCGTTGATGCAGGTCGCGGACGACGACCCGCCCGGCCTTGCCACTGCCTCCGGTGACGGCGATCTTGGTCATTCCCGGAGGTTTACCGATTTTGCTGTACGGCATGCGCGAGCCGCGCGGCTGAAGGACCCGCCAGGGGGCGTTTGATTTCGCGTCTCGCTCGGATCTGTAGATCCAAACGAGCGATAAGGAGCTGGGCGACCGCTTCGGCCGGCGCCGGTGCTACGCGGTCGGCCTTGGGGTATTCGCGCTGGCGCCGGCGGCGTGCGCGCTGGCGCCGAACATCGGTGTGCTGATCGCCGCGCGCACCGTCCAGGGAGCAGGGGCGGCGATGATCATGCCGCTCGGGCTGGCGCTGCTCACCGGGGCGTTCCCGCCGCAGCGCCGTGGCACCGCGATCGGGATCTTCAGCGCCATCACCGGCCTCGCCGTGGCCAGCGGCCCGGTCGTGGGCGGCGCGGTCATCCAGGGACTGAACTGGCCTCGTGGACGGCCCGCGGCGCCGCACGATCGCTACGAGCAGCGCGAGGGCATCGAGCTCGCGTTCGTCGCCGCCTTGCAGCATCTTGCGGCTCGCCAGCGAGCGGTGCTGATCCTCCGCGACGTGCTCGGCTTCTCCGCTCACGAGGTCGCTCGAGCGAATGGCCAGCTGGCGTTCGGGCACTACACCTGGGAACCGGCGGAGAACCGGTTCGCCGCGCACGGGGTCTTGGTCATCACGCTCACGGGCGAGCAGATCTCCGAGCTGACCGCATTCCTCGACCCGGGGTTGCTCGAGCGCTTCGGGCTCCCGGTTGAGGTTGCGGCGGGCGCTTGAGCGTCTGTCCGTCAGCCGCGGGTCGGCGGCGAGAGCTCAGGCTGCTCGGCCGGTCGCCAGCCGGGCCCCTTCAGCACCAGCGCTGCGCGCGTACGCCAGCCTCGGGTGCGGCGCACGTCGTGCATGAGATCGGCGTACTCGTGGAACGCGACGCGGATCGGGTGGAAGGTGCGGATGTTCGTCGTGAGCCCATAGCGGACGCGCTCGGACTCAGGCGCGAACGTTCCGAACAGACGGTCCCAGATGATCAGGATCCCGCCGTAGTTCTTGTCGAGATAGACGTCGTTGGAACCATGGTGGACCCGGTGATGCGAAGGGGTGTTGAAGATTGCCTCATACACGCGCGGCATCCGCCCGATCCGCTCGGTGTGGATCCAGAACTGGTAGATGAGGCTCCACGACTGCGCGAGCAGCACCATCCACGGCGCGAACCCCACGAGCGGCAACCACAGCCAAAACGGGAAGTAGGTCATCGGAACCCACGTCTGGCGCAGTGCCGTCGACAGGTTGTAGTGCTCGCTCGAGTGGTGCACGACGTGGCTTGCCCAGAAGAACCGGCTCTCGTGCGAGACACGGTGAAACCAGTAGTAGGAGAAGTCGTCCGCGAAGAAGAGCAGCACCCAGGTCCACCAGTCGTGTGGTGAGAGCCGCAGCCGCGTCAGTTCGTACAGGCCCACGTACGTCGCGAGCACCACGATCTTCCAGCCGACGTTGATCGCGACGCTGCCGAGCCCCATCGTCATGCTCGTCCGCGTGTCGCGGAGCTCGTACCCGATCAGGTCCATGTCCTCGCCGAGATGGCGATACGACACTGCTTCGACGATCAGCAGCAGGACGAAGAACGGGATCGCGTAGTAGAGGATCGCGGTCACGGGTTTACGACTCCTTCGGGATCGAGCGGTTCAAGAGGTTGCGAGCACGGCGTTCGGCCGTGTCCTCGTCACGGTCTGCGATCGCGGCGACGAGCGCTCGGATGAGATCGGTCGCGGCCAACTCGTCGGCGACGAGCGCGGCGTCGAAGCGCAACACGCGCTGCCCGGCGAGCAGCGTGTTGAGCGCCAGCCGATACGCGACATTCTCCGACGTGTCGACGATCACATCCCACAGCCGCTCGTAGATCTCGTTGCGCTCATCGAGATCCTCCGCCTCGGTCAATGCGGCCGCCCGCGCGACCAGCTCAGCCCTGATCGCCGCGCCCGCCCGCCGCGCGCACAGCCGGGCCGCATCCGCGCCCACGGACGCCCGCATCTCGAGCGTCGCCCGCGGCAGCTCGATCCCCGGCGGCGCCTCGCCCGATGCGGCCAGCTCGACGAGCAGCTCGAGCCCCCCGGTCCGCCTCCAGTCGCGCACCCGCGTCGCGCCACCCTGGCTGATCTGGACGAGCCCCGCCTGCTGCAGGCGCTTGAGCGCCTCGCGGACCGCGTGGCGGTTCGTTCCCAGCCGCTCACTGAGCGCCCGCTCAGACGGCAGCGCCGACCCGGGCGGGTACTCGCCGGCCAGGATCTCCGCGCGGAGCGCCGCGTGGATGAGCGACGAGAGGGGTGGCTGCGTGATCGGCATGCGGTTGGCGTGGCGGGCGTGGCTGTGTGCGCACACCCCGGCCGGATGACTGGTTATACCAGTTAGTGCAACTGGTTGGACCAGTGGCTCTGCGATCGCAGATGCGGCGAGATGCCGATGACCCGCCACACGCCATCGCTCTGCGATCGAGGTGGGGGAGGTCACGATGACCCAGACCGAGGTGGTGCCCCGCGGCGTGAGGCTCGTGAGTCGAGGGCGGACCGCGCCGGCCCGCCCTCGGTGTCTGTCCGTCTGGATGTTGACCTGTGGCCTACCAGGTGCCGCCGACGCAGCCGCCGGCGTTCGCCCCGGTCACCGTCGGCGTGCAGGTCCGGCTTGTCGTCCCGTCCGACGCACGCGTGATCGTGAATGTGTTCGTGCTCACGGCGGTCGCGGTCACGCTGTAGCTGTTACCGGAGGTGCCGACGGTGACGTTGCTCAGGTAAGCGTTGCCGTTACCGGCCGCCGTCTGGATCGTTGGCTCGATCGTGTTGAGCGCTGCCGCCGTCATGTTCGCGTAGCTGCCGTTGTGGTCGGTCGCGAACGTCTCAGCAGCCGTCTGCGCGGTGCGCGCCATCTCCTTCGCTGCAGCGTCCGACGCCTTCGTCTTCTGGTTCAGGAACGACGGAATGGCGATCGCGGCGAGGATCCCGATGATCAGAATCACGACGAGCAGCTCGATCAGCGTGAAGCCTCTCTCGTCGGCCGCACGCCGACGCAGTGAAAACAGCATGGATCCTCCCGGGTCTGGGGGTTGGGGCTTGGTGCCAGATCCCGTGGTCCCGTCGCCATCACAGCGTGGACAGCGGTCACTCCGGTGGCAACCCGGCTCCCTCCTTCCATGGAGGCCCGTGGCTTTGCGTCCCGCCCTCACGGGCGGTTTGACTCTTAAGGCACCGCGTGATGTGGCGACATAAGTATCGACGCTCATGGCCGATACGTTTACCGACCCTGGACGTCGTGCAAACCATTCGTCGAGGGTCGCGCGCCGAACACGTGGCCGCCCGTCCAGGCTCCTACCGCGCGAGATGTGCGCCCGTCGAGGACGAGATCAAGGCGGCCGATGGCGGGGCCCCCCAATCGCGGCGGACCCACTCTGTTGCGGGTGGTCTGGCTCTCGCAATTGGCCCACCACCGGCCACGAAGCTGATCGACCAATCCGGAGCGGGGATCAAGTCGTCACCGCGTCGATTGGACAGTTCTATCCGTGGTACGTCCGACGCAGTCCAACGAGTGGAGAGGCAGAACCCCTCCACCCCAGGCCGGCGCCGGACGCTGGTTCGGAGCTTGTGCTCAGAACCGCTGGCGCAGGGGGCTGGAACCGGCACACCCTGAGCGAGAGCTACGCTGTGGCAATGAGCGAGAACGTCCGCATCGAGCGCGGTTGGATCTTCGTCGACGGGACCCGGCAGGACGATGGCACGATCAAGCTTGGCACCGGGGGCGAGATGCGCTTCAGCCCATTCGAAGCGATCTCACAACGCCAGCCGGCACAGATCACCTGGGGGGACATCCTCACGGCGTCGGTGCAGCGGCTGGCTTTCTGGCGACGCTAGTGCAGCGCTAGCCGTCTCGCATTCGCCACAACCGCGACGTGGCGGCGCGGATGGCTGAGCGGACGCGACGCTTCATGGGCGCCTCACGTTGCAGCTCCCGGCGCAACAGTCCTCGTAGATCCGCGAGCCCTGTTGCCCGCTCACAAGCCCAGTCGTAGCCCCGCTACTGCTTCGTGAGCGTGGCGACGGTGACGTGCGGCCAGCGCAGTTCATTGAAGTCGAGTTGCACAAGCTGCGAGTACTGGAGCTGAAGGCTGTCGGGTTTCCCACCCTGGCCTTTGACTATCTCGATCCAGAACGTGGCACTCATCTCGACGCACTTGGCGTTGCCCCCGGGCGGGAACGTCGCCGCAGTCAGGAAGGCGGTATTCGCAGTCCCACCGCCTTTCACAGGCGTGGGCAGGGTGCTGATCGAGATCACGAGCGTCTTCTCGATCGTCTGGCCGGCAATGGCTTGCTGCAAAACGCTGTTCGGGTTCTTGACCATCTCTTGCGTGACGCCCGGCGATTCGAACCGGAACGGCGTCGGAACGCCGAGATTCATCTCGGGAAAGTTGGCTTCCTGCACGGGGAAAGCCGAGTTGGGCGGCGGGGGACTGCCGACTCCGAACGGGATGATGTTGTTGTCGGGAATTGTCGGAGGCCCGTTCACAACCGTACCCCGCCCCTGGGCGAGGATCGTGGTCCCATGAGGAATCGAGCCCATCCTCACGACTGTCGCGGGCTCTGCCGGATTGGTCGTATGCGGGACGTGCGCCCAAACGCCCGGCTCGATGTGAAGCCCCTGGGTCGCATCGCTCCGCTCCGAGATCTGCTGCATGGACGTCAGACCACGCATGGTGATGTCGGGCATCAACAAGCCACGATTCGGGATATCGCCGGGAATCTCGTGGAACGCGAGCGTCTCGCTGGTCAGGTTCAACTCGAGGAACCGGTCCTGCCCGCCATGGGTGATGTCACTTGGCCGCCAGATCGAGTTGAATCCCTGGCCGACCCACGTACCAGGTAGCTGGGACAGCGACCCCAGCGGTCCCGAGATCAGCGGTGCGCCCGCGCGAACCGCTGCAGCGAAGGCCGCGTCCTCGACTGGTGCGATGGACCCGGGCAGAGGTGTGAAGGCAAATCCCTCATCGGTCGTCGGCGCTACCGTCACATCGACTCCTCTCTCTGAAGGTCACGACACAGCGCGCATAAACGATCTGTGTCCGTTTGTGCAGCATCCTGCCCGCCGCCAAAACAGCAACCGCGCGATTGTCACCGACCATCCCGACCGGCCACCTCGGTCCTGCTCGTCCCCAATGGAACTGATGCTCGCAGCCAGAGGAGACGCTGTCAAGGGCTTCCGACATGGGGCTCGCCCCGGACACGCATGATGTTAGAACCATCGTTCTCATTGCTCGCGACGAGTCGATGGCCAAACCGACCGTGCGATCCACGACCATCACCTGAGTGGTGACTGGATCGCGCGCGGCTGACAACACCGCTCGCGCACGACGTTCGTTGCGCTGGGGAGGTCGCGTGGTGATCATCGTCGTCTCGGGTGTTGTGGCGTTGGCTATGCTGATCGGTCACGCGGACGCGGACGCTCCGAGCTCATCGTGGGTTGGTGCCTTTGCTGGCGCGAACCGCAGCGACGGGTACCAGGTGGAGCCTTCGTCGATCACGCACACGCGGGACGGCTCAGGCGCGGTCCAGAAGATCCGCTGGGGTTCATGGGCTGCACGGGTTCGGCCGGCGCCGAGGGGTGGATCGCGCGCGCGTGGGACCTGCCGGGGCAACGAATAGCGCTACAGCGTCCGCATTGTGTTGTGGCGACCACGGCCTGCCCCCCGGCCCATCCCAATTGCGGTCACCATATTCAGTCGAATGACGTTGCTCTATCGCGGCGCGCGACCGCCGGCGCGAGTGAGATGACCCGTCTGGTGTCGTCAGTGGTTAATTCGGTTGCGGCCGACGCCGCGGTCGGTTCCGAGACAGCAGGTGAGGCGCACGAGCGCATGACCCAACACCGGCAGGGCTCACCGCACCGCTTGCGCCTGACGTGCGAGCGGGGATGAGCTCCAGGTCAGCACGGTTCGACAGCGAACGTTCTTCAGCTCGGTTTTGTCTCGAGCTCTCGAGGGATGGGTCAGCCGCGCTTAGTTCCGGAGACTCGGTGGAACCGCCTCGGAAACCCGGCGGCCCAACTCGCGCACTTGCTCGTCGGAGAGATGCGCGACCGACAGTCCAGCCTGGTCGAGCTCGTGGCGGATGTTTGCCGTTGCGCGAACCATGTCGATCGCGCGCCCCAGCTTGTTCAACGCTCCGCTGACCAATGGGTCGTCCAGCGAGGTCCTGCCGTCGGCGGCAGCCTTCAGCAGCCATGTGCGCAACGCCTCGGCCTCTGGCAGCTCCAGCTCGAGCCTGATTCTCGGCTCAGGATCAGTCGCGTCGCGCGCCCAATTGGTGCTTTCATCAGTTACGGTCATCGTCAGCAGCCTCCGCTTCCTTGTTCGTACCTCGAATCGCGGTGACGGGCACCGGCTCGCAATCCGTATCGAACCGACGTCGCGGTGGCTTTAGCCGCAGCGTTCTTGATCGGCGGGCTGGCCTCCCCGAAACGTGTGCCGACTTCCCGGACGAGCTACTCGCCGGCTTCCAGGCGCTGTTTGATCCTCTCGACGTTGCTCGGCGCCTGCGCCGCCGCCGCCCGACGCACCGCCGGTAGCAGCACCCGCGCCATGCCATGCGCGTGGAGCTCCAGCGCGATCGTGAGCCGCGACCGCTCGGCCTCCAATGGCTCGACCCGGACACTGACATGCGCTCGAATCGGCCCATCGATGCCGCGGATTGCCCAGCCGCGGGGCGGGCTGTGCTCGACGATCTCCTGAGTCGTCGTCCGCTCCGAGCCACCAATCCGGCGCGTGATCGTGCACCGCGAACCAACCGCCGGCGGAACTCCATTGACCATCCCAGCCTTCACCACACCGGTCTGCCACTCGGGAAAGTGCGCCGGATCAGTCACATATGAGAACACGTCATCCGCCCCACGGGCGATCTCGACACTCGACACAGTAGGCGCCACGCATACTCCTCGTTCGGTGGGCAGCCATTATCCCGGGCCGGTCGCCGGGCTGCGCCGGCGAGCCCGCGGGCAGAGGGCACAGCAGACCTCTTATAGGCGACGAGGTCCACCGACGCGGGGCGCCTGATCGCCCTCGAGGATCGCGTCGGCGATCGCCCCGGCGACCCAGAGGACCCCAGTCAGCAGCTCCCAGACGAGGTCGGTGACGAAGTGCTCGCCCAGCGCCCGGCCGCGCAGGGCGACGATGAGGAACGACACGCGCCCGACCTGAAGGAGCACATGCACCACGCGTGGACGACCGTGAGCGGCCATGATCGCCGTCTCGTCGCTCGTAGTTTGTGCGATTGCGTTCCGTAGAGATCGCGCATGTGCTCCAGGCGCGTCGGTGCTGCGATGGTGGGAAGCGGTCTTGGAAGGAGGCAGTCATGTCGAGATCCGCATCGGACGCGGATGTGATCGTGTTTGGTGCCGGCGCCGGCGGTCTGACGACGGCGGCGTATCTGGCGGCGTTGGGGCGGCGGGTGATCGTGGTCGATCGCCAGCCGATGGCCGGGGGCAATACCAGTTCGTTTACGCACGAGGGGTATGAGTTCGACATCGGCCTGCACTACTTGGGCGGCTACCGGGACGCGCGCCCGGGAGTGCGTGCGGTGCTCGACCCGCTGGGGATCGAGCTGAGCTTCCACGAGCAGGACCGTGACGGCTTCGACACATTGCTGTTCGAGGACATGACCTTCGCGGTGCCAGCCGATGTGGAGCAGTTCAAGGCGCGGCTGCACGAGCGCTTCCCGCGCGAGCGCGGCGCGATCGACCGCTACCTGCGGCGGGTCGTCGCGATCGCGGAGCAGTTGGAAGAGCCCGTCCCGTCGCGGCTCGCCGAGGTCCCGTGCTATGCGTGGCGCGCGCGCGAGTTCCTGGCCGCCTCGATGATGACCGTGAGCCGCGAGCTGGATCGGCTGGACTGCTCACCGCGGCTGCGGACCGTATTGAGCTACCTGTGGGGAACGTACGCGGTGCCACCGTCGCGGGCGGCGCTCGGGATGCACGCGGCGGTGACGCTGCACTACCTGCGCGGCGCGTGGTATCCGGAGGGTGGCGCGCGATCCGTTTCAGATGCTCTCGTCGGCGTGATCGAGCGCAACGGCGGAGAGCTGCTGCTCGACACCGATGTCTACGCGATCATCGTCGACGGCGGGGCCGTGCGGGGCGTTCGGGTGAGGCCAGGACCTGGCGGCTCCGAGCCTCGCGCACGGGAGCTGTTTGCGCCGACCGTGGTCTCCGCAGTCGACATCAAGCGGACGTTCGGTGAGCTGCTCGACGCCGAGCACGTGCCCGACCGCTTGCGTCGACGCGTACGCGCGTTCACGATGGCGCACCCGCTGTTCATCGTCTACCTCGTGCTCGACCGCGACCTCCGCGCCGAGGGGGTCCCGAACCGCAACTTCTCGGTGATCGACTGCGACGACATCGACAGCATGGCGGCGAGCTTCGAGCGCGGGCAGCTCCCGGCGCAGCGGTGGGCGTGGATCACCTCGGCCAGCCTGAAGGATCCAGAGAACCCGCGTCTGTGCCGGCCCGGGCAGACCAACCTGCAGATCGTGATGCCCGCTCCAGCCAGTCACGACTACTGGGACGTTGATCCGGAGCTGACTCGCGGACCGCGCTACGAGGAACGCAAGCAAGCGCTTCGCGACCGAGCGATCGAGTCAGCCGAGCGTGCGATCCCTGGCATCGGCGCCGCGATCGCATACGAGGAAACCGCGACACCCATCTCGCTTGAGCGCCATCTGCGATCCACCGGCGGAACCTCCTACGGCATCGCCGCCACACCACGCCAATTCGGGATCGGCCGGCCAGCCCCACGCACTCCGATCCACGGGCTGTTCTTGGCCGGCGCCAGCACCCGTTCGGGCCACGGCATCACCGGCACGATGCTCGGCGGCGTCGAGGCCGCAAGCGCGATCATCGGCGAGCGAGCCGACGAGATCGTGCGCCCCCAGCGCACACCGCCCAAGGCACCGGCGCCCGAACGACAGCTGGTGGGCTGAGCCCGCGGACACGCGATCAGCGCGCTCGACGCGTGCGGCGCTCCCGGTGCTCATCCGCCTGACGACTCGGTGCGGATCTGGCTAGTCTGTGGCGGACTGATGCACCGCGCGCTCTTTGGCTGGATTGCGGTCGCGGCCGCAGCTCTATGGGGGTTGGGGCACCCCGCCGTGTCGCACGCGGCCCGGGTCATTGTGCTGGAACGTGATGGTGGCGCCGTCGTCCGCGACGATCCTTTTCTCGCCGTTGGGCCCATGCCGGTGCCTTCTCGATCGACCGGTGCGCATGCGTCGGTCGTGTCCCCGCGCGCGCAGATCAGCGACCGCAACGTCCGCACCGTGCTCGCGGCACTCAGCCGAGCGCATGCGATATCGACCGGCATGTACCGCCGGTACCTCGGGAGCTTCAACGCCGCATTGAGCGCCGTTAAGCGACTCTCGGGCACCCGTGCCCTTGAGCTCGAGGCGGTGATCGAGAACCTGCACGCCATCGCAGCCGACGGAATGCTCACTCCGTCGCGCCTCCCGGCGCTCTTCTTGACCCTCGACCGCAACCGGCACTGGTGGACGACCGGACCCATGCTGTCGTCCGGTCAGCGCGTACAGTTCGCCGGCTCCCAACTCGTGTGGCAGTACTACCCTGGCCAGGGAATCGAACTTCAGCAGTTGGGCAGCTGGGGCCAGGCCGACTGGATGTACGAGGCAGGCCCGAAGTACTGGCGGCGGCTTCGGAGCTTGGTGGACGAACTCATCCCGCTCGCCGCCGAGCGTGGCGGCGGACCCGCGTGGGAGTACTACTTCAACTTCGACGGTGGTACGCCGCCGTGGACCAGCGCCATGTCCCAGGGGACGGCCGTGCAGGCACTCACTCAGACCTACGAAGCCACTCACCAAGGCTCGTACCTTGCCCTCGCGCGCCGGTCACTGGCTGTCTTCAAAGACGGCCCGCCGACGGGCGTCGCGGTCCCGACATCCCTCGGCAGGCGCTACCTGCTCTACTCCTTCGCGCCGGACGCCGGCGAGGAAGTCATCAACGGCTTTCTCCAGTCCCTCATCGGCCTCTTCGACTATGCCACTGCGAGCGGCGACGCGGAGGGCTGGCGGCTGTTTCGCGCCGGCGATGCCGAAGCTCGTGCCGAGCTCCCCAGTTATGACACCGGCGCCTGGTCGCTCTATCAGCCGGGTCAGGAGGACACCCTCGACTACCACGAGCTGGTCACCGGTTTCCTCGAGCAGCTCTGCACGCGCACCCGCGCGAATCTCTATTGCACGACCGCCAAGCACTTCCGAGCAGACCTGAAGGAGCCGCCCAACATCGAGTTGCTCACCAGACGCCTCCATGTCGGTGGCACCCTCAGCATTCGCTTTCGCGTCTCGAAGATCGCTCGCGTCGGCATCACGATCGTCCTCCGCGGCCGCACCATCTTTCTCACGAGCGCCACGTTCCCGTATGGCACCCACAGCTTTGCGGTTCCAGCTCTCCCACGCCCGGGCAGCTACGAGATCCAGCTTGACGGCACCGACCTCGCAGGCAATTACAAGCAGACATCGTGGACCGTGACGGCGTCGTAGCAGTGACTTTCGTCAGCGACCGCATGCGACCGTGCGAAACGGCTCGCCGACATCACGGTTCCGGCTGCTCGCTGTGCACGTGAGAACGAGAACCCCGAACGAGACCGGGCGTTGGCTGGGCCGAGTGCGGCGGCCGCCTTCTGCTCCGGCAGCGGCTTGAACGTGATCGCTGCCTGCGCCGTCCACATCCCGATCCGCACGATCCCGGCACACGTGGTCGTGGTCCGACACGGCCATCGCCTGACCTCCGCACCGACCGGCGGTCGACCGTCGACCACGGGCACCACGCCAACCGGGACGACGACCACGACCACGTCGACGACGACGACCACCACTACCACCACCACCACAGTGATTACCACCAGCACCGGGACGACGACGGGCCCGTCGACCCCGCCCGGACCCACGCGCCTCTTCCTCGAGGTCGGCGATCAGATCCGAGTCTCGCGTCCTGCGGTCTTCACGTTCTCGTACGACGGGAACCGATTCCGTCTCGAGCACGGCAGGATTCGGCTCGAGTGCGTCAGCCTTGAGCTCAGCCCACGACGCGACGGGCCGCGCTCCACGGCGTTGACCATTCGTCTTGAGTCGGGTCGCGTTGCGGTGCGCTCGGGCGTTCATGCTCGACATGCGCTCGTGCTCACTCCGGAGATGCTGGCCTACGCGACCGTGCCGAACACGCCTGTCGTCGTCGATCGCAATCCAGCGGCGCCTTCGACCCGCGCCTGGACCCTTAACCAGCCGATCGTCGCGGCGAGGGCATCCGATCAGGCACTCCGGATCACCACCCGCGAGAGCTATACGGCGATCTCCGATCGCAAGGGTCTGCGTCTCGACATCTGGCCGTTCAGCATCTCTGCGCTGCAGCGGCCAATCACACCCGCAGACCGGCTTGTCCCATACTGGGCCGACGGGCTGCCGTGCTCAGTCGGCTGCTCAGCCCCGGGAGTGATTCCGGGTTGGCCGCTCAAGCCGTTCCACCAGCAGCACGCCATCCGCGCGGGGATCAACGAGATTCGGCCGGCCAACTTCCACGTCGGCGTCGACATCCAGGCGAACAACCTCGAGCCCGTCTATGCGATTCAGTCGGGATACGCAAGCGTCAGGCCGACCGGCAGCTACGGCGACTGGCAGATCACCGTCGGGAGCTTCACGTATTGGCACATCAATCCGATGGTCGCCAGCGGACAGTACGTTGTCGCCTACAAGACCGTGCTCGGCCAGGTGCTCAATGGTTTTGGCCACATCGCGTTCTCGGAAACCGCCGCGTATTTGAATCCGCTCCGACCGGGCGGCCCGTTGCGACCGTACACGGACACCGAGCCGCCGATCATCGGCATCCCCCAAATATTCGCCGATGGTCGAGTGATCGTCGGTTCATTCGACCCACAGAGCTTCATCCACAAGCAACGGTACGAAACCCCGGTGCTCGCGCCATCATCGCTGGCGTGGCGGCTCTACGACGCGCGCGGGCACGCATTGACAGGGCTCGAATGGGCCATGCGCGGGTCACAGCACTATCCAACCAGTCTGAAACCGGTGATCTTCGCTCCCGGTGCCTCCAACCCTGGATTCGCCTGCTTCTACACGCGAGTCAGGTGTATCCCAACTTGGGTCTATTGGCTCGCAGGCGGGCTCACGCAACCGCTTCCACTCGCCGGCCTGCCCGCCGGGCGCTATCGGCTGACAATCTACGCATGGGATTGGGCCGGGAACGCATCTGCCCTCGACGACTGGATCACGCTCCCGCTCGCCCACATCGCCAGCCCGGCGGCGGAGTCTGGCCCGCTCGCTCCCAAGTTCGAACCGTAGCGCGCAGGCGGACTGATCGACAGCAGCCGGGCGCGCAGCCGACGGCCTGCAACCCGCCCAATCCATCTCCGGGGCGTGTCGTCGCGCTTGTGGCGAGCAGGGGCGAGGTCCGCGAACCGACCCCATGAGCCCACCGCACGCCGCTCGCGACTGGATGCAGCGACCGCCGCCGGGCGCATGTGTCGCACGCCTCGATCGCGGGCCGCGTTCGGCTGCTTGCGACGTCGTGCATCCCCGGCAGGTCGCGCTCACGGTAAACGGCGGATCGGCCACTGCGGGACCGGCCCCGACGTCTGAGAGCTCATTTGACGGCTCATCGGCCCCAAATCCAAAAGGATCAGCGCCGTCCTCAACGGCCGCGGCTGGGAGCCGCCCCAGATCGCAGCCGCGCCTTCACGCTCACGTCATGTCGGATGTCGCGGCGTGGTCGCTCGTCGGCGGGTGATGGCCACAGATCGTCAACCCCGGTTCCTTCGGCGTCAGCCAGGTGGGCGCGTCCTTGCGCTCACGGAGGGTAGGTCCATCGCCGCGCGGCGACCAACAGAGGCGATCGCCCGCAGTTCCCGCCCAGCCCTGCGGTGTGGGCTGTCGCTTCGTGCATGTACACATTCGTGCCCGCAATCGAGCCCCGGGGCCAGGGTGCGGGAGATGACGTCCTTTCGCCCGTCGCAGGCCCCATCTCGGGGTCGGAGTCAGGATCGGCCCGCGCCACCGCCCCGCGCCACCCGCCGGCGCCACCGCCCCGCGCCACCCGCCACCGCCGATGCGGCCCATCGACGTCAAGCCCTGAGGTCCACGACCAAGGCCGGGTCGAACCCGGAAACGCTCTCGTGCGGATAGCCAAGCGGGTTGCTGAGGATGCGGGTCCCCCGCACGTCGAGGTCGGCGGAGCGATGGGTGTGGCCGAAGATCCACAGCGCGACCCGGTCGGCGCCCATCAGGTCGGTGACGTCGCTCGCGAACGCCCCGGCGAGTGCCCGCATCTCTGGCATCGGCGGTCGCATCCGGATCAGCGGCGCATGATGGGTGATGACGACCGTCGGACCGTCGTGTGGCTCCGCGAGCCGGGCGGCAAGCCACCGCCGGCTCGACAGGTGGAACATGCGCGCATCCCGAGGGGCGAGCACGCGATCACCTGGATCGAACCTGATGTGCTCGAAGTCGTTGACGAGCCGCTCGCACAGGAGCATGGACGCCTCACGCCGGTCGGGACCGTCGAAGTCGAAATCGCTCCAGAGCGTGCAGCCGAGAAAGCGCACACCGCCGATGATCACCTCGTCGTTCTCGAGCACGGTCACCTCCGAGCCCGCCGCGGCGTGGCGCAGATCGTTGAACAGCCCGGGGATCGAGTGGCCGTAGAACTCGTGGTTGCCCGCCACGTATAGAACCGGATGCCCGTCGCCCCACGTCCTCGCCCACTCGACGCCGCTCGTGCCACGGGCGATATCGCCCGCCAACACGATCACGTCGGCATCGACCACATCGGGGATCGAGGGGTGCCGTTCGAGATGAAGGTCGCTCAGCACGTGGATGCGCACGGCCACATCATGACCGCGCGCCCGAGTCGAGACCGCGCGCCCGAGTCGAGACCGCGCACCCGAGTCAAGACCGCGCACCCGAGTCAAGACCGCGCACCCGAGTCAAGACCGCGCACCCGAGTCAAGACCGCGCCCCGGCTCGCGATCGCCACCCGGCGCTGCGCCCGCGGGCCCGGCTCAGCGCCGGCTCGGAATCGCCACGTGGTCGCCGTCCCCCGGCCCGTACGCCTGGTCGACCGGCACGATCTCGCGGCCGAGCGGCAGCAGTGAGATCGGGATCAGCTTGAAGTTGGCGAGGCCCAGCGGGATCCCGATGATCGTCAGACACAGCGCGACCCCGGTGATGAGGTGGCCGAGCGCGAGCCACCAGCCGCACAGCACGAACCAGATGACGTTGCCGATCCCCGACGCCACCCCCGCACCCGGCCGCCGGACGACGGTCTTGCCGAACGGCCACAGTGCGAACACAGCGATCCGCAGGGCCGCGATTCCGAACGGAATCGTGATGATCAGGACGAAGCAGATCAGGGCCGCGAACGCATACGCGATCGCCATCCACAGCCCAGCGAGGACGAACCAGATGATGTTGAGGATGAGTCGCATGAACGGCGGCCGCTCAGTCGATGTTGTCGACGATCTCGTTCGCGCGTGACCACTGATCAGGCGGGACCACGAGGAAGATATCGCCGCGCCCGAAGCGGTCGAGCGGGTGGTCCGCGGTGCACGCGGCGTCGATGCCGAGCCCCCGCAACTGGTCGCGCCACGCGAGCGCGGTGCTTCGGTCTTCGAAGGTGCTCACCGTCTCCCAGCCCTCGAGGCGCGGATCGCCGATCGCGATCGCCTCCTCCTTGCTGCGGCGGCTCTTTAGAAAACGCGACAGGGGCACACCTCAAGCGTACGCCCCGAACCGCACCCACCCGATCCGCCTACCTCCGCGCCGCGCCGCCACAGGCGGCCGCGTAGTGCGGCAAGAGCGTCGTCCACCCGCGACCGTTCGCCTCCCGCCAGCGTGGCCCGTCAGCTCCGAGCCGCTCCCAGCCGCGATGCTCGATCTCGATCTGCGTGGCACGGTCGCCGATCGGAGCGAACGTGATCTCGACCTCGGTGGCGTCCGCCCGGTCGCGGCGCAGATGCCACAGGTACGCGAGCCGCGTCGGGGGCCCATGCCGTCACCTCGCCCCAGTCGTGTTCGGCACCGCCGGCGGTGCGCTCGAAGATGCGCCCGCCGACGCGTGTTTCGAGCACGACGTCGAGACCGCGCTCCCCGCTCACCGTGTGAAGCGCGCCGCCGCCTCGCCCCAGACGCGCCGCAGGTATGCCTCGACGGCGTCGACACCCTCGTGGTGGAGCTGGTAGATCCGCCGCGTCCCGACGGGTTGCTCGATCACCAACCCCGCCTCCTTGAGCAGGCGCAGGTGACGCGAGACGGCCGGCCGGCTGATCGGCAGCTCGTCCGCGATCTCCTTGACCGAGCGGCCGCCGGCATGGAGCAGCTCGACGATCGCACGCCGGTTCGGATCTCCGAGCGCGTCGAACGGATCGCCCGACCACTCGGCTGCGAGGCTGCTCGGTAACAAGCTTGTTACGGTAACATGCTTCTGCGGCCTCAAGAAGGGTCTCCGTGGCCGCTTCGGGATGTATGTCCCGCCGCTGATGGAGGCGCTTGGCCTCGCCGAACTGGAGCACAACCCGCGCAACAACCGCATGCGCGCGCTCCCGTAGGGACCATCGCCCGACATAGCACCGCGGCCCGACACCGGGAGCGACGCGCTATGGACGCGTCTTGACCCGCCGCCACGACGCGCGAAGCAGCAGGATCAACGGGAGCAGCGCCGCCGCCGCGGCGTAGTGCAGAGGCGGGTGTGACTTCGGCCGATGGTTCGTTACGGCCACCGCCGCATCGCGCTGACTGTGCGGCGCTGCGTGCGGGCTCGGCGCCGTGGTCAGCCGCACCTTCGCAACGTTGAAGCCCTACTTGCCGGTGCAGTCAAGGCCCTTGGCGCACCCCGCGAAGTTCGCCGCCCATTTCAACCACAAGGTTCGTCCGTCGGCGCTGATCCACTGCCCCGGGAAGCCGGCGCCGTAGCCGTTGGACGGCCCGAACTCCCGCGAGCGCGCGACGAACGAGAACGGACCCCACGGCGTCGGCGACTCGAGGATCACGAGCTCGGCACCGCTCTTCCAGAGGCTCGGCGGTCGGGCTGCATACGAGTAGGTGAGCGTGAGCAGGTAGCGATGCAGTGGCGCGTCGTAGCTCATCTGCGGGTCGGTGATGTGCGCGCCCCACTGGAGGACCGGAACGGCCGACGCGAGCGACCACGACCATGCGGACGCGACGGCTCCCCCCTGCGGCTCGAAGCCGGCAAACCATTGCCACCGGGCCGGGTCGGTCACGTTGGCGACGCCGGTCGCGATCCCGCGGCCGGCGTCGCCAGCGGCTCGGCGCCGGCGGCCGGCCCAGGCTGCGACGCGACGGCGCGTGCCGGCGCCCCCAGCGCCAGCACGACCCCGAGGGCCACAAGTGCGGCACACGGTCTCGTTCGTGTCCGGATGCGTATCAGCTGCATGCGACTGTGATCACGTAAGTCGGCGGGAATACGCCTCGTCCTGAAGAAGGGCGTAAGAATGGAAATCGCGCGCAGCGAATCGAATAGGATCGCGCCGATGTCAGAAATCACGATGATCACGGGCCTCCGGAGCAGCATCGGCGCCGGCGCGTGGGTCGCGCCGCGCCTTGCCGGGCGGCTGTTCGGTCTCGACGCAGACGCGAACCCGCAGCTGCCGTACGTCGGCCGACTGTTCGGCGTGCGCGACGTGGCGCTCGCGGCCGGCCTGCACCGGAGCTCGGGGCAGAGCCGCCGGCTGTGGCTCCAGCTCGGCCTTCTGTGTGACGCGGCCGACACCATCGCCGGGCTGCTCGCGGGCCGCAAGGGCGAGATCTCGAAGACGACGACCGTGCTCGTCACGGCGCCGGCGGTGCTCGGGATCGCGCTCGGCGTGGCGGCGCTTCGCGGCGAGCAGGACGACGCGACGCCGTCCGACTGAGCGTCGCGCGCGTCAGCTCGCCGCCGCGAGCTCCGGGCACAGACAGTTGTTCGCTCGGCTCGAGGCCGAGCTGCTCGGCCAACAGCCGGCGGGCGCGCTGAAAGGCGTCGAGCGCGTCGGCCTGTCGGCCGCCGCGACAGAGCGCGAGCATCAGCTGGCTCCAGAAGCGCTCCTCGAACGGATGCTCGCCGACGAGCCGCTCGAGCTCCGCGACGAGTTCGCTGCC
>DATKOY010000151.1:0-2697 GCA_035524415.1 Solirubrobacteraceae bacterium
GGCGTGCAAGGGCTTGATGGGCGGTCCAGGCGCTCGGAGCGGCATTGCGGCGGGCCGGGCGTCCCTCCACCCGAACACCTAGTGTTCACAGCACATGCCCACCGCACTCGTCACCGGCGGCGCGGGATTCCTCGGCTCGCACCTGTGCGACGAGCTCCTGCGCCGCGGGCACCGCGTCATCTGTGTCGACAATCTCGAGACCGGCTCGCTCAACAACATCGAGCACATCCGGGCGCCTGAGTTCGCATTCCTGATGGCGGACATCGTCGAGCCGTACTTCGTCGACGAGCCGGTGGACTTCGTCTACCACCTGGCTTCGCCGGCCTCGCCGATCGACTACCTGCGCCTGCCGCTGCATACGCTGAAGGTCGGCTCGCACGGCACACACCACACGCTCGGCCTCGCCAAGCAGCACCGGGCGCGCTTCCTCATCGCCTCCACGAGCGAGGTCTACGGCGACCCGGACGTGCACCCGCAGCACGAGTCCTACTGGGGGAACGTCAACCCGATCGGCCCGCGCGGCGTGTACGACGAGGCCAAGCGCTACGCCGAGGCGCTGACGATGGCCTATCACCGCCAGCAGGGGGTGGATACGGGAATCATTAGAATTTTTAATTCGTACGGCCCCCGGATGCGCGCCCACGACGGCCGTGCGATCCCCACGTTCCTGCGCCAGGCGCTCGCCGACCGGCCCATCACCGTGTTCGGCGACGGCAGCCAGACGCGCTCGTTCTGCTACGTGGACGACCTCATCCGCGGGATGATCGCGCTCGCCGAATCCGGTGAGCACCTGCCGGTGAACGTCGGAAACCCAGACGAGTTCACGCTGCTCGAGCTCGCGAACACGGTGCTCGAGGTCACGGGCTCCCGGTCGGAGATCGTCTACGAGGCGCTGCCGACCGACGACCCCAAGCAGCGCCGCCCCGACATCACGCGGGCGAAGGAGATCCTCGGCTGGGAGCCGGCGATCGCGCTGGAGGACGGCCTGAGGCGGACGATCTCCGAGTCAGGGGCCGAGGCGCTGCTCGGCTCGGGGGGATAGCGCACCTTTTCGGGCGCCGGTGCGTTGCAACAAGCGGAGATGGCGAGCGTACGTCAGTTGACCGACCCCTCCAGCATCCAGAGCGCCCCGGCGCCGGAGCAGCCGAAGGTCGTCGACGCCCTCCCCGACCTGCAGGCGGTCGGCCCCGGGCGCGACATGCGCCGCAGGCGCGTCCCGGCGCTGTCGTTTCTGCTGCGCATGGACACCGCGCGGCGGATCGTGCGCGTGCTCTCGCTGGTGGCGCTCGACGCCGTCGGCGTGTACTCGGCGATCTTCGTCGCGCTCGAGGTCAAGGCCCAGGTGCGCGGGCGCCCCGGCCTGTCGGAGACGGCCTCGTCCGCCTGGCACTACGCGACCTTCGCCTTCCTGCTGACCGTCCTGCTCTTCGCACGCGCCGGCCTGTACGCGGACCGCAGCTCGCGCCCGGGGCTGCGCGCGATCGTCTCGGCGCTCTTCCAGGTCGCGGTCGTCGCGCTCGTCTACGCCGTCGTCAGCGGCCAGGAGTTCCAGAGCTTCTACATCTTCTGGGGTTCGCTGCTGTTCGCGGTCATCATCGTCAGCGCGCTGCGCTGGGGCTACGACCGGGCCAGCGGCGCCCTGCTGCGCGCCGCCGGCTACCACCGGCGTGCCGTGCTCGTCGGGCGCGGCGCCCAGATCGAGGCCGTCGCGCATGCGCTGGCCGCGGACAAGGGCCCCTCGCCGATCGCCGTCGTGGGGTTCATCTCGCTGACGCCGCGCCCGGACAACGGGCTGCGCTCGCTGGGGACGCTCGACGAGCTCTCGGAGGTCATCCAGCGCGAGGCGATCGACGAGGTCATCATCGCCGACCCCGCGTTCCCGCAGCAGCAGGCGGTCGACCTCGTGGACACCTGCCACCAGCGCGGCGTGCGGGTGCGTGTCGCGCCCTCGACGATGGAGATCCTCGTTCACCGCGCGGACTTCGTGCCCGGGGAGGCGGTGCCGCTGTTCGAGCTGCGCTCGCCGCAGTTCGAGGGCTTGGACTACGTCGTCAAGCGCGGGTTCGACCTGATCGGCTCGGCGCTGCTGCTCGTCGTGATGAGCCCGCTGCTCGCCGGCTGCGCGCTCGCCGTGCGCCTCACCTCGAAGGGGCCGATCCTCTACCGCTCCTACCGTCCCGGCATCGGCGGCAAGCCGTTCGCGTGCCTGAAGTTCCGCACGATGTACTCGGACGCCGACGCCCGGATGGCCGAGCTCGAGCACCTCAACGAGGCCGACGGCGCGCTCTTCAAGATCCGTGAGGACCCGCGCGTCACGCCGGTGGGGCGCTGGATGCGCCGGTTCTCGGTCGACGAGCTGCCCCAGCTGTGGAACGTGCTGCGCGGCGAGATGTCGCTCGTCGGCCCGCGCCCGCTGCCCCAGCGCGACTACGACCAGCTCGAGGAGTGGCACCGCAAGCGCTACCTCGTGCTGCCGGGCATCACGGGGCTCTGGCAGGTCTCCGGGCGCTCGGAGCTCGACTTCGACGATCTCGTGCGGCTCGACTTCCTCTACCTCGAGCACTGGTCGGTGTCGCTGGACCTCTCGATCCTCGTCAAGACGCTGCCGGCGGTGCTGCGCGGCCGCGGCGCGTTCTAGGAGAGGTCCTCGACGCGCTCGAGCGCCGCCCAGGTCACGCGCGGCGCCGCCGTCACGCC
>DATKOY010000152.1:0-8595 GCA_035524415.1 Solirubrobacteraceae bacterium
TCGTGGCGACGTGGCTCCGGCGCGCCGGCTCCCGAGCGGCAGCTTTTGGTGCGAGGGCGCACTGCCGCATGACGCCTGAAGGAGCAGCGTTGCGACGGTGGGCCACGTGGCCGCTCCGTCACGGAAGGAGCAGTCTGAGGACCGATCGGCGGACGATTGCAACTCGTCCGGGGCGGCGGTCGGCGTTTGCTGGAATCGAGCTAGCGCCGGCTCCTCCTTCCGCGGGAAACCAGGGCTCCGGCTTGATCGGCCGCGACGCGTCCCGCAGACGACGCACTGAGTTGCTGGATTGGCGAACACCAGGGAAACTCCGGCCGTCCTGTGACGTCTGCGTCTTCCCTGAGATGAGCGCAACGGAGGGGACTGCGCTGACTCTGGAGCTGCCCTGCTCTTGGAATCGGGTTTCGAATTCATTTCTGCGGCGGCGGTGCGCCCGGGCGACCCGTTGCATATGTACATCCAGGCGCCCGGGAGCGCGCCGTTGCTGCTGAGTCTGCTCGCGAGCAGCACTGGTTCCGGCGGCTGTGGCTGACTTCTGCTCTCGGAGTGAGTGCTTGCTGGCGGCGGCCGCGTTGGGAGGTCGAGCAAGCGACCGACGTCTTGACGGCGACTGTCGCTCGTCCTAGCCGAGCGAGCGTCTCCTCGGCGAGCGCGCGATCGTGCTCGAGCTCGTCGGAACCGAGAGCCTGGGGCGACCCGAATTTGGGGGGCCCACCGCTTCGTGCTCCGCCCGGGGAGGAGCGACACAGAGCCGAAATTGCCGGGTCTCTTCGCGCGTGTTGCGTTGCGTTGGCGGTGCTGTCAGGATCGCGCTGCGGCCCGTTTTCGGTTGCTGCGTTTCCGGCTCGAGGAGGGTTGTGATGGGTGCACGGAGGTCGGTGTGGTTGGTGGCCGTCGGGTTGGCGGGTGCGGCGGTCGCTGGGCTGGTGGTGTGGGCGCTGCCGGGGGTGGAGTTCGCGGCGCGGGGGTTGCTGGCTGGTGTGCTGGTGGTTGCCGGGGTGGCGAAGTTGCGCGATCGCGCGTCGTTTTCGGATGTGCTGGCGGGCCTTGGGGTCGGTGGGGCGGTCGTGCCCGCGCTCGCGGTGTTGCTGCCTTTGGCGGAGGTTGTGGTGGCGGCCGGGTTGCTGGTTTCGCCTACGTCGACGGCGGGCGCTTTGGGAGCGCTTGTCTTGCTGCTGGTGTTCAGTGCCGTGGTGCTCGTCCAGCT
This sequence comes from Solirubrobacteraceae bacterium, assembly GCA_035524415.1. GTDB lineage: Bacteria > Actinomycetota > Thermoleophilia > Solirubrobacterales > Solirubrobacteraceae > Palsa-465. Next base: position 1,208 of record DATKOY010000152.1, read on the forward strand.
CGCGCGGGGACCCGCAGCTGACTGCGGTTGCTTCGGGAGCGATCACTCAGCGCCGCTTGGCGCCATGACGTTGCTTCGAAACGGCGTCTTGATTGGATTCGCGGCGGCGCTCGCCGTAACGGCGTCCGACGATCCGGCCGCGGCGTTCAGTCGGTCGCCGCGCGTGACTTCTCTCGCTGCGGTCGGCTTTGCGGCGTTCGTCGCGATCGGGATGCTCGCCAGGAGGAAGGACGCAAGCGAAACCGTGGCCGACCCAACTCTGAGCGTGATTTCCGGCGGCGAGGCGACCGAGAGCGCCCTGACGCGTCGCCTCTGGATCCGGTGGGCGGGGGGCGCCGGCGTCGCCGGCGTGCTCGGCTCGTGGCTCGACGCCGTCTCCGCCGGAGCTGTGACGGGTACCGGTCCAAAGACGGTTCTCGGCGAGTGCACGTCGTGTAGCTGCTGCGGGCCGGTTACGTGCAAGGATGACCGAGGACATTGTTGCGGCTGTTGCAAATCGTGCTGCACACCGTGCAGTGGCTTCACCGGGGGCGGTTCTGTGAAGACGCCGAGTGGAAGCGCGCAGGCGTCGTTCTTCGGCAACAAGCAGCAGATAGAGGGCAACCGGGAGAAGGTGATCGGCGGAGCGCTCTCATGGTTTGACTCGGCGTGGCAGGGAACTGGGCTCTTGCTGCAGAGCACGCGGATCGACAGCTACCGGCGGGTGCCCGGTACTCAGATTCGGGAGCTGGTCGGACTCGCCTCGGCCAACGGCCAAGGCAAGCACAAGTTCGTGTTGCGCGTCGTCGACTCCGGCAAGCCGGGATCCGGATCAGACACGGTGAACCTCGCCGTCAGCGGAATCGCTGGCGGCGGCGCCGGCGGGACTGGCCCTCGGTACACCGCCAATGGGCACCTCATCCAAGGTGACCTCACCACCCAACTCCAAGCCACAGTGACAGTGAGGTAGCCATAGCTCCGGCCGCGGCATCAATCATGTTGTCGGCGCCGCTTGCGCGCGGCAGCTCGGGGCGTCGGGAGGGCGTGACTTTCACCCCGCGATCCCCTGTCGGCATGGGGCCAATCGTGGTGGTGAAATCTGAGTTCGGTAGTGGGGCGGCGGCTCTGAGCTGACTCGCGCAAGGGACGACTAGCGTCCATGGGTGGGCTCAAATCAGGCTGACTTCCGCTCCGCTCGGCGAGTGCGGGGGCCGTGGGCGCTGGCCATCGCTCGTGAGCATCTGCGAGCGTCTTGGCAGGTTGGTCATGGGGCCGTTTCACCCCGGTGATGCTCAGATGCGACAGCGGCTGAGGACGACGGTTTCGCTTGGCCCCACCGCGACGGTGTTCTCAGCGGCCTCTTGTTGGCAGAGGGCGAGTGCTAGCACGGCTGCTGGACGTGACACTGACCCACGGGACAAGTAAGCAGAAGTCTTCGCGGAGCGCGACGCGACGACTCTGAATGGATTGGAACGGGCGCGACACTGCATCCAAGTCGCCTTGTAATGTGGCGGTGCATAGGCACGGCGACGTCGATCGCGACCTCCGTCAGCACATGGCTGCTGACCGCCAGCGCTCGATGCACGGGCGACGGACTGAGCGGTCTTCCCTCTCTTGCCGACTCAGCAGGGCAGAAAGCCACGCGCCCTCGTTTTGCGCGGGCTGCGGGGCGCCGCTACCCCGCGCGGCCTACGCGGCCAGCGCCGCGGCTGCGATGTGCTCGAGATCCGCGCGCAGCGGGGAAGTCGGCGTCGCGACCGAGATACTCCGGACGAAGGCAGAGCAGGTGTCGGACGACTGGGCGTGCGCAGCCGGATTACGCCTATGGTCACGGCGACGTCACTGCTGCTGGTCGAGCAGACCGGCGGTCCGGGGCCACGCGACCTTGACGGTGTGCCGGCGCCCTTCCTCGTGTAGAGGCTGCGGTGCCATGTCGATGGACTCCTTGCCCTTGCTGGCTGGCTGCCGATCGCGGCTCATGCTGAGACACGGCGTGATCATCGTGCCGTGACCGTTCAAGTGCCAGCCGTCACCGGGAAGGCGACCACCGACGCGTCTCGGCTCTTGCGTCGGGCGGCTCTCAAGCCGTCGATCGCGAACCCATCTACCTGCAAGGACACGGTCTACAGTGCCCCGGCCGTGGCGCGGGCAAAGCCGGCCGTCCACCACCGTAGCCGCCTCGGAGCATTCGCCCTGCTCTAACGTGCGATGTGGGTGCGACCTCACCAGCCAAGCGCTGCCCCCGGCCAATTGCCGACCTACGCGCCCGTACTCGGGATTCTTTCGCTCCGATCGGCGTGAGCGCGATCGTGTCATCGCCGCCTCGGTAAAGGCCGTTCCTTCAGGCCGGTGCCGGTCCCGAGTCGGCGGTGAGGACTCAGCGTCGACTCGGGGACCGGCAGGGACCGTCTTTTCACGCGGTCAGCGTGTATGCCTCCTCGACTCGCGGAACAGGGTCGGCGCAAACGCAGCGAGGTCTTTACGCCACGTGTCCCAGACGTGGCCGTAGATCGCTCCGATGCTGGCGCCGGGGACGTAGGTGTACGTGATCCCGTTCTGGTCGAAGAACGTCAGCGTGGGTTGCAGCGCGTTCGCAAAGAACGGGAGGGCCTGTGGCTCCTCGTCGCCCTGACTGATCCAGATCTCCTTGATCACGCCCTTTCTCTCTGCGCGGGCCACGCCGGTGATCAGGTCGGGATGGTTCTGTGTGAGGTCGGTGATCTGGGCGGGGAACAGGGCTCCGTTGCTGAACAGGCCGTAGTAGCTGAAGTCGGTCGGGTTCGTGAACAGGCCGTCCCGCGCATGGAGGCTGCCCAGAGACAGCCCGGCGAGAGCGCGGTTGCGCGCCCCTGGGAGCGTCCGGTAGTTCTGCTCGATGTACGGGACGATGGTGCCGAGCAGCTCCTGCTGGATGAACTGATCCTGGGTGACCGACCCGCCTAGCCCGTTGCCGGTCCCGACGTTCGTATCGGGCATGACGACGATCATCGGCTTAACCTTGTGCTGCGCGATCAGGTTGTCGAGGATGAAGTTGGTGCGCATGTTCACGACCCAGTCGGTGTCGTTCCCTCCGGCACCGTGCATGAGGTACAGAACGGGATAGCCGTGGTGGCTGTTGTAGTTCGGCGGCGTGTAGACCGTCATCCGTCGCTCGGTCTGGCCGAGCGTCGAGTAGTAGTTCACCGTGGCGACGGCGCCGTGCGGGACATTCGTGTTCGCCATGTACTGCGATGCGTCTCCGGGCACCATCACCATGCTCCAGGCTCCGATGGGGCTGAAGGAGCCGGGCGTGCCGGTCCAGATGTCGCGGTTGTTTGGGTCGGCGACGTGCGCGCCGTCGACGGTGAAGTTGTACCCGTACCAGTTCGCGCCGGCGGGCGGCTGGACCGTGATGTACCAGAGTCCGCCCGATCCTTCGGTCATCGGGAACGCGTCCGCCGCGGGCGAGAGCCCAAACATGTTCTGAAAGTTCAGCTGTACGCTGGTGGCCTGCGGCGCGGTCAGGCAGAAGGTGATGGTCCCGTCGGAGTTGACCGTCGGCCCAGCGCACGTGGTCGGAACCGGCCCAGTGGTCGGCGTTGCCGAATTGACTACTGTCTGAGGGGTGGCCGCGGATGTGACTCGAGCTGTCGCCTTGCTTGGTGACGCGGATGCCTGCGTACCGAGAGTGACGACCAGGGCGCCCGCGGCGCCCAGGGATAGAACGACGGCATAGATCAGCCGTCGCAGTGAACGTGCCATAGACACTCTTCTACCTCCTTTGTTGGCCACACACGGCGGAGCGGCCGAATCGTTTGTAGGTTACTGCGGCGGTCTGGCTAGTCTCCTTGCAGCCGCGCGACCCGGCAAATTCCCGCCGACCCCGCCGCCGTCAGGGTCCTTAACCTCGGACCGGCGGCTGCCCCGCGCACGTGCGATTCCGATGTTGCCTGTCGGGCCACTGGCAAAGGAGATCGCAGGCGTTAGCGGACGAACGGCACCACGCAGTCCGTGCAGGGCACGGGCGGTCTCGGTCGGGCAGGCGCCAAGCCCTTCGCGCTCAGCCAGCCAACGACGTAGTTGACCCACAGCGGCAGCGACTGATGCACCATGAACAGGTGGGCCGTGTTAGGCAGCAGCAACTTCGTCACGTCGCAGCCGCAGTGCTGCTGGTAGTACGCGTAGTCGGCCTGCGCGTCGACCGGCGGATCGACCCCGTCGTGATCACCGGAGGTCAAGAGCACCGGGATCGACGGGCCGATCGTGCTTATCGCCGCGTCGTTCTGCGCGAACTTGACCCCGAAGTCCAGGAACTCGCCGAACGGGGAATCGAGAAACGGTGGAGCACACGCGATCTGAACGACGTACGCGACTTCCCCTGGCGGATACACGTTGAAGTTCTCGCAATCCTGGCGGGTCTGGAAGAACTCGAAGTAGTCGGGATGGTTGGGATCCGGGATTATCGAGACTGTCGGGCCCGGTGGAACCGGCGTTCCCGGTGGCGGCTGCGCGTTCGAACCGTCGATGTCGGCCTGGATCATCGCCGCGACGTCGTGGTAGGTCCCGGGATAGCCGGAGACGATCCAACCACCCGCGCTGTGACCGATGATGACTACTCTGGGGCTGGCGAGCCTGCCGGGCCGTTGGGGAGCCGAGCAGTCGCTGCCGTGGGTCGTCGTGTAACTGCCCGACTCGACCTCGTCGACGACCTGGTGCAGCTCCGCACGATGGGCCGCGGTCGTCAGCGTGTTCCCGCCGGTGGGCTGGGCACTGTTGGGCTGGTTGAAGTAGCTGCTCTTGGCGTAGCCGAGACGGTCGTAGGAATACACGACATAGCCCGCCGCGGCTAAGGCCCTCGCGACCGACCAGGTCGGCGAGAAATCCCAGTTCTCGGTCGACGACGCGATCCCGTGTACCAGCACGATCGCCGGCGTCCGCGGATCGACCCGGGCGCCCCGGTCGATGTAGCGCAACCCGTACAGCGTGCTCTGACCGCCAGCCGGGTTGGTCACGCTAAAACAGACGGTGGTCAGCTTCACCCGGTCGCCGAAGTGCATCCTCGGCGCCTGCTGATCGTGTGTGCCGTCTGCCGCCGCGCTCGTGGCAAAGGCCGCCATGCCCGCAAGGGCCAGGAGCGCGACTATCGCCGATCGGCGGCGTCCACGCATGGGAAGCCTGCGCATGCCCCGCCGCCGACTTCGCAGATCGGCGTTTCCGGACGTAAACCTGACCGTGCTTGCAGTCACCAGCCACCTCCCCTCAAGGTGCACTCAGAGGCTACATAAGCCGTCGGTCATTGTCGCACGACGTTCGACAATGTCAAGGCCGCCTCGTGCTGACTCCGCCGAATGGATACGACGTCGCCGTCGACGGCAGCGGGCCGTGACGCTCGGCACCAACACCCCCGCCACAGCGGCCCGCTACAAGCACGCGATCGCGCCAAACACAACCAGGACAGTCTTCGACGTGGTCCAGACACGCGCCTTATCTCCTACGGCGAAGCCCCCTGCCGGGGTTAATGGCCCCTCGTATACATCGAACTGACCTCGACGCCAACCGCTGCGGGAGGCATCTGGCACGGGCAGAAAACGGCTCGGCACGCAGCGAAAAGAGTTCGCCTACCTGCGCGCCCAGCGTCCTGCGGCAGAAGGATGGGCTTCGGACAGTGCCGGCAGGGTTGCGCCGCCTCCGACGACGGGCCAACTCAGCGCGCTTACCCCTTCCGGGGCCCGACGTGTGCGTTCGACGCTGATCCTCGCCTCAGGTCGCGCCGGCGTCGCCTTGCATGCAGTCAGGGTCGGGGCTAACGTTATCCGGGGGAAGGCGGAGTGGATGGCCATGCAGCCGGCTTTAGCCCGGATCCACCGAATGGCTGGGTCGGAGGCCGTAAGGCGGCTGGCCTGGGCGGCGATGACGGTTTGGTGGCCGCGGTGAGGCCCGTTGGGTGATCGAGGCAGGTGTCGGGGTGGTTCCGCGGGGCCGGTTCGTGTGTTCGCGCGCAGCGGTGGTCGTGCCCGGCGGGCGAGTGACCTGCTGATCTTCGGTCGGCTTGCCTGCGGCGGCGGTCAGGCGGCGGGGAGTGCGCGGATCCGTGCGAGCGCGGCGAGGTAATCGCCGTGCCAGGGCCAGCGGGCGGGGAGGTGAAGCGTCCAGCGGCGGCCGTGGCGGGTCAGGCGCCCGGCGATCGTGATCAGCCGGCGGCGCAGCGTGCGGGCGGCGCGCACGGTGCTGTCGGGCAAGCCGATCAGTTGTGTCCATCTGAGCAGGTTGTGCGCGAGCGCGCCGAGCACGGTCCAGGCGCCGTTGGCGTTGAACTCGCCGGAGGGAAAATGCGCCAGCGCCTGATCCTTGAGATCGGCGATCACTTGCTCAACGACGGCATGGTCTCGATGCTCGGCTTCCACGATCGTGATCTCTTCGGTGCGGTTGGTGATAAACGCGAAGTGACGCCAGTCGGGCCACAGTTGCGCCTGGCGGCCGAGCAGACGGGTGCGGCGGACGATCAACCGCCGCCCGCCAGAGGTCGTCTCGGCGATCTGCGCCTCACCCTCCTCGGGGTATTCGATCGTCTGCCAGGCCAGCTCGTCTATCGCTTCGACGGCCTTGCGAATCCCCTTCTGCATGCGCACGCCGATCGAGTACTGCCAGCCGGCGCCCTCGAGCCGCTTGAACACCTTGGTGTTCCAGAACCCCGAGTCGGCGCGCAGCAGCTTCGGCCCGGTGGCACCGGCGCGCGCGACGCGGGCGATCAACTCATCGCAAAAGCGCAGCATCCCCTTCTGGGTGTTCGCCGACCCCTTGCGCAGGCGGATGTGTAACACCTCGCGGGTGTCAGCACGGGTGGCCAGGAGCGGGTGATACCCCAACACCTTCGTGTACCCGTAGGCAGCTCCCTGCTTGAGCCGCCCGCACACCTCGCCGACGAAACTGTCCACATCGATCACCAGCCGCCCCTCGCCGGGACCGGCGCCAGCCCGCCACGCGCGCACCAACGCCTCGCCCAGCAGCTTGTCGAGCTGCCGCACGTGCCCGAACGTGAACGCGCGCAAGAACGTCCCCAGCGTCGACGGCGCCGGCATCCACCCACCCAACAGCCGCCGAGTCTTGCCTGCCCTGAGGATCTCGCAGTCATCGATGCTGTCCGCGCCCAGCACCATCGCGAAGATCAGCGCCATCACCTTACGCCCCGCGTTCGCCGCGCCCGGACGCTCGCGCCGCAACCTGACCAGCCGCCCCGCCAACCCCTCGATCCCCAGCCGCTTGGCCAGCGTCGCGACGAGCGTCACCCCGGCGTCCGAGACCGCGCGCTCATCGTCGAATTTGACCTGCAGACCGTCCAGTCCGACCCACTCGTCATCATGCACCCTGAAGGTGACCTCCTGTCCGCAGGCCCCGGCTGCCCCATACAGCCGTTAAAGCCCTGCACAGGA
>DATKOY010000153.1:0-12690 GCA_035524415.1 Solirubrobacteraceae bacterium
CGCGCCAGCAGCCGGCCGGGAAGTACACGCTGCGACCGACGGCTCCCTCGCTGACGACCGGCGCGACGAGCACGTCGTCGCCGAGGGTCCACTCCTGCTGCTGGGCGGCCGCGCGCGGGTCGCCGGGGAACTGCAGCCACAGCGGTCGCGTCGGCGGGATCCCGGTCCGGTCGGCCTCGCGCCAGAGCCGCAGGATCAGCGGTGCCGCGCGTTCATGTAGCAGGGACAGCGCGCGATACGCGCGGACCGTCTCGGCGTCGTAGGTCCAGGGCGCGTGTGTTCCGGCGAGGCCGGAGCCGTGCAGGCGGAAGATCGGGCTGAGCGCGGCCCATTCGGCCCAGCGCAGGAACAGCTGCTTGGTCGTCGGCGGGGTCGTGATGTCGTAGTAGCCGCCGATGTCGGTCGCGAACCCGAACGCGCCGCCGATCGCGCGGCTGAGCATGTCGGGCGCGGATGACGCGAGCCCCGACGCCTGGCCCCAGTTGGTCGCCTCGTCACCGGGGAAGTTCCCTCCTTCGTACGCCGCCGACCCGGGTGTCCCGGAGTAGCCGGCGCGGTTGAAGAACCACAGCTGCCGAGCCGGGTGCGCGCGCTCGTAGCGCGCGAATTCCGCCCGCGTCGCGCGCATGAACAGCACGAGGTAGCGGTTGTGCATCGTCACCCCGGTCGAGCCGTCGTGGAAGCGCATCCCGTACAGGACCTCCTCGCCGAAGTCCTGCATGAAGCCGTCGAAGCCGAGGTCGAGGACCTTCGCGACCTCGCGTTGCCAGAAGCGCACCGCTGCCGGATTGGTGAAGTCGAGCAGCGCGATGCTGTGGCCCGTCGTCGAGGTGGTCAGCCACGTCGACCCGTCCGGATGATGCACCGTGAGACCCTGGCGATCGGGCGCGGATCCGGGCGTGATCCACGGGCGCAGGTATGCGAGCGGATGAATGTGGCGTGTCCGCAGGTCAGCGATGGTCCGCGACTGCACGGCGGAGCTCACCCAGGTGTGGAGCGCGAGGCCGTCGTTGCCGGATCCGGGGAATCCCCATCCCTCGATCCGGTACGCGGTCACGGGCAGGTGGTAGCGATCGAAGTTCGCGATGTCGCTCGCCAGGCTCGACTCGTAGTCGGCCTCGGTCTCGCCGACGTTCTTCACGAGCCGGTCGAACATCGGGCCGAGCGCCCAGCGCGGCGGCGCCGGCTGCCGGCCGCTCACCGACGTCAGCGAAGCGATCGCACGAGCGGGTGATCCGACCGCGACGTCGTAGGACAGCGACGGCGACGACACGGCCACGCTCCACGCATCGCGCCGGTCGGAGTCCAGGCGGAATCGGGCCAGCTGGGGCTGGTCGAGCAGGAACCCGTAACCGCGCGAGGACACGAACTGGGCCTGCGGGTAGTACGCGGCGGTGGGACCGTTCGGGTACAGGATCGCCGCCGGTCCGGTCGCCGCGATCCCCGGCAGGTTCTCCTCGGCGACAAAGCTCGACAGCACGCGGCCGTGCTGGTCGAGCGCGTTGTGCCGGCCGCCGAACCCGTAGAACGCCTCGCGCGGCGAGGACACGAACGCATCGCTCATGATCGCGACGCCGGTCGCCGGATGCGGTACGACGAGCACGCGCACGATGCCCGCGCCGGCCGGCGCGATCAGCACGCTCAGCCTGCGCCCCGACGGATCATCGGTCGAGAGCGTCAGCTGCGCACCCCGGCCACGGCGCTGCGCCGAGACGACATCGCGCGCCGCGTACTGGATGCCCGACCGCGTGCCGCTCTGCAGATTGCCGCCCCACACCGAGCCGTCGTACTGAGTGAGCGACTCTCTGCCAACGAGGAAGGACAGCGGCGCGTACAGCTGGCCGCTGCGGGCCGCATCGACCCCGGGCGCCAGCGGGTCGACGGTCGGCGAGAGCGCGGCGGATCGGGGCCGCGAATTGGCGACCTCGGAGAGGCCGCCCGCGCACCCGCGGGCGACGATCCGCAGGCGGAACGGACGGCGGTCGACGATCACGACCGGACCGCCGGCCGCGACCGCGACGCGCACCTGCGACGGAGTGAGGACGACCTGGCCGTAGCCGGCAGTCGCACCCACCAGCTGCGTGACGAACACAAGGATCAGCTGCGTGACGACTCGCCGCATCGGTGACGGCGATCGTACTGAGCGCCGGTCTACCCTGAGGCTATGGGCAAGGTCTGGGTTCTCGACACCGAAACGAAGGGCACCGGCGCCAACATGGTGCCGCTCGAGCGCGTCGTGCAGAAGCGCTCGTCGCCGCCAGAGCCGGGTGTTCGTGCCACGCAGGCGGCAAGCGACGACGGAGCTTGAGCCGGTCCGGCGGCCGGAACCGCGCACGTTCCGGGTGATCGACGTCATGACGAGGCTGGAGCTCGCCGCCGGCACGAGCCTGCGCGAGACCGTGGAGGCGCTCAAGGGCGTTCGCAGCGTGGTCGACCTCACGATATTCGTCTGGCAGCCCGAGCGCAAGCGGTGGCGGATACTGACCTACGACGAGAGCCGCACGCTGTGGCGTCTCGCGAACCCGTGATCGTGTCCGCGCGGCCCTGACAGCCCGGCGCGGCGGGTCTCCCTCGAACCTTCGTCGAGGCGCGCCGCCGCAGCCCTACACCGAAGCCGGGCGACCGCCGACATCCCCTCCAGCCCGGGTCGGATGAGACGGCGCACACGACGACTCGACCACTCGACCGCCCGGCCTTCCACTGAATACAACGGCCGCAGCTCCGCGGTAGGGAGAGGTTCCATGATGCATTGGAGCATCTAATTGGTTCGGTATTGCGTCGGCGCTTGATTGCAGGGAAAAAGCCGTCATGGTGGCTGCATCGGAGTGTCGAAAGGGGCGAATGTGCGCCCTGGGCGAGAGAGAGCCCTACAGTGCGCAGCCGTCGGGCTGCTGATCGTGACGATCGCCGGCGCGGCGATCAGTTCACGGCCATCGGACTGGCAGCCGGTGTGGCTGTACCTGACGCTTGCCTTCCTCGGCGTGCTCGGCGACCGGGTCGCGGCCCACACCGGGCAGATGAGGCTCTCGGCGGGCCTGACGATCGTCGGGCTGGCGATGGCCTTGCTCGGGCCGGCCCCGGCGGTCAGCATCTGCATCCTCTCGCGGGTGATCGACGCGGTGATCGCCGACGGGATCGCGTTGAGGGGCCGCCGGCTCGCGCTGATCTGGAACCTCGGCATGTACGTCGGCGTGCTGATCGGCAGCCTCATCATCCGCGCCGCGGTTGACGGCGGCCTCTCGCAGAAGAGCGCAGGCTTCGCGCTTGTCGTGACCGGCGCGATCACCGTCGCGAACATCATCAACTTCCTGCTCGCGGCGGTCTGGATCCGCGTGCACGACGGGCCCCCGATCGGCCGCCAGCTGCGCCGGAACTTCGTGCCCGTACTGCCGTGGATCGCGACGCCGAACATCATCTCCGGCGTCCTCGCCACGCTCTACTTCCGCGCCGGCGCAACGTCCCTGCTGCTCTCGCTGGCGCTGCTGGCCGCGTTCTACGCACTGCTCGCTGCGCTGCTGGGCTCCCAGCAGCGGCGCGATCAACTCGAGGAGCGGACCGTCCAGCTCGCGTCGCTGCAGGTCGGGCTGCTGCTGACAATGGCGCGGACGCTGTCGCTGCGCGACCCGTTCACAGCGCGTCACTCGGCCGCCGTCGCCCGGTACGCGCACGCGATCGCCGAGGCCGCCGGGTGCACCGAGGGCGAGCTCCGAACGGTGCACACGGCCGGTTTGCTGCACGACATCGGCAAGTTCGCGTTCCCCGACCGCATCCTGATGGCGGGCGGCAACCTGACCGACGAGGACCGCCGGCTCGTCCTGTCGCATCCCGTCCAGGGCGCCGAGCTCGTCGGCCGCGTCGAAGGGTTCGAACAGATCGCCGAGATCATCCGCGCCCATCACGAGCGGATCGACGGCCAGGGCTATCCGGACGCCCTGAGCGGCAATGACATCCCAGCTCTTGCGCGGATCATCTCAGTTGCCGATGTATATGACGTGATGACGGGTCGCGACACCTATCGCACGCCGGTTTCCCCGGCTGACGCAGTCGCGGAGCTCCGCCGCGTGTCCGGAACGCAGCTCGATCGCACCTACGTGGAGCTGTTCGCGGCGATCCTCGAGCGTGACCGGATCGGCTTCACCCACGCCGAGGATGCCGACTTCGAGGCCGAGCTCGCGATGGAGCAGCACATCCGCGAGCTCGCGCAGCCGCGCGTCCCGGCCTGAGCGCGCTGGAGAACGATCGATGGCAGGCATTCGAACAGCCCTCACGATTCGGGAATTCCGAGCGCTGCTCGTCTCCTACGCGATCAACCGCGCCGGTGACGTGATCGGTTCGCTCGCGCTGGCGGTCGTCGTGCTCGGGCTGACCGGCTCGGCGCTCGCGACCGCAGTGCTGTTTCTCGCCACGCAGTTCCTCCCCGGGTTGATCGGCCCGCCGCTCGTCGCGCGGATCGACCGGATCGCCCCGGGCCGCCTGCTGCCGCCGCTGTATCTCGTCGAATGCGTGCTGTTCGCCCTCCTCGCCGTGATCGCCGGTCACGTCGGCGCGGCCCCGATCATCGTCCTCGCGCTCGTCGACGCGACGCTCGCGTTCGCGGCGCGCACCGTCACGCGCTCGGCGACCGCCTCGACGCTCGTGCCCCACGACCTCGTGCCGGAAGGCAAGGCCGCGTTCAACGTGGGGCTCGCCGCAGCGATGATCGGCGGCCCGGTGCTCGGCGGGCTCGCGGTGGCGCTGTTCGGGAGCGCGGTCGCGCTCGCGGTCGACGCGGCGTCGTTCCTCGCCGCCGGGGTGCTGATCTGGCGGGCAGCCGGCTTGCGGGCGACTCCGGAGAGCGCCGCGGATCCGGCGGCCCCCGGCCACGGACGGCTGCGTGAGGGATTGCGCTACATCGCGTCCCACCCCGGTCTGCGGGCGCTGATCGCCGGCGAAGGGATCGCGTTCGTGTTCTTCTACCTCGTCGTGCCCGTGACGGTCGTGTACGCCACGCGGTCGCTGCACGCCGGTGCCGGCGCGTATGCGGCGATTCTCGCCGCCTGGGGCGTCGGCATCGCGCTCGGCTCCGCCGTCCAGATCCGGCTCGCGCGCCGGGTCGGCCAGACGATGATCCTGCTCTCGACCGGCGCGGTCGCGGTCGGTTACCTCGGTACGGCCGTGGCGCCGACGATCGCCGTCGCGTGCGCGGTCAGCGTGATCGGCGGGATCGGGAACGGCACACAATGGGTGAGCGTCGAGACGGCGCTGCACCAGCTGGTCGACGAGGCCTTTCGCACGCGCACGACCGCCGTGCTCGAGGCGCTGGCGGCGATCGCCCCCGGCGTCGGGATCCTGCTCGGCGGCGTGCTGGCCGCCGCGTTCTCCCCGCGCGCCGCATACCTCGTCGCGGGCGTCGGGCTCGTCGCGCTGATCGCGGCCGGGAAGCTCAGCCGGCTGTCGCTCGCGCCGCGCCCCGAGCCGGGCGTCGCCTGACCGAGCCACGCGACGGCTGCTCGCCGCGCTCGAGTGCCCCGGGAAGGACCGCCGCCGTGCGGGTGTCTCATAGGGAAATGAGTTCTTCAGCCGATCACATCCGTGAGCTGGATCAACGCAACAACGACGGCATCGAGGTCACGTTGCTGTGGGATTCCGTCGCTGACCGCGTGTTCATCTCGGTCGTGGACGGGCGACGCGGCACATCGCTGCGCGTGGACGTCGATCCGGCCGACGCCCTCGACGCATTCCACCACCCCTACGCGTACATCGGGCGGCCACGCACGCCGCGCGCGCTCGCGGCATAGCGCAGCCCGCATTCAGGGAGCGTCCGGGCGTGACAGTACGCTCGCCTCACGTCACATCCAGAGACGAGGAGGTCGCGATGCCAGCGGCGAAGAAGGCGTCCGGGAAGAAGGGGAAGACGTTCGGTGCGTGGGAGGTCCCACTCAATCTCGACCTGCCGCGCGACGATCTCGGCGGCACGTCGCTGAGCCAGCTTGCGGCGATCCCGTTCGAGCAACTCGGCCAGTTCAAGCAGGCGCAGTCGTTCCCTCACGGGTACAGCAGCGACTACCTGACCTTCTACGCCCCGCGCGATCCCGGCGTCCACGAGGTGCTTCTGTGGGTATTGCTGCAGGCCAAGAGCTCTGTGGCGATCAACATGTACGGGTTCGACGATCCGCAACTGGCGGCGCTGATCAGGCACCACGCGGTCACCCCGGGGGTCCTCGTGACGCTGACGCTCGATTCGAGCCAGGCGGCCGGGAGAGCCGAAGTCCCGCTGCTGCAGGACCTGCGCAACGACCTGCCGGGGAACAGCATCGCGATCGGCCGCTCGGAGAAGGGCGCGATCAGCCACGACAAGCTGATGGTCGTCGACGGCCTGTACCTCGTCACCGGATCGACGAACTGGTCCTTCGGAGGCGAGCGCATGCAGGACAACCAGCTCACGCTGTCTCGTGATCCGATCGCGTGCGCGGAGGCGCGGGCCGTGATCGACCTCGATCACGACGTGATGCTCAAGCAGATGGCGGCCCAGGCTCAGGCCACGGCGCCGGCGACGGGCTGAGGGCTGTCCGGTCCGGCTGAGCGCCGGCGGTCGATCGGGCGCTGCACTAGGCTTGAGCGCCATGGCGCTCGTCGGGCCACCGCCGCTGTCGTACAACCCGTTCCGGAGACTGGCCGGAGACCTGCTCGCCGAGCGCCGCAGCGAGGTGCCGTTTCCGCCCGGCGAGACGCGGTTCAGCCTCAGGCGGACGCGGGCGTTCGCGAGCTACCCGCTGCCCGTGCTGCTCGACGGTTATGAGCGTTTCGGACCGGTGTTCACGATGCGTGTGTTCCACGGGAACACGGTGTTCATGATCGGCCCCGAGGCCAATCACTACATCACCGTGTCCAACGCGAGCAACTTCAGCTGGCGCGAAGGCCATATGGGCGACCTCTCGCCGCTGCTCGGCGACGGCCTGCTCACGATCGACGGCGACTTCCACCGCCGGTCACGGCGGATCATGCTGCCGGCATTCCATCACGAGACGATCGCGGCGGCGCTCGGGACGATGAACGGCGAGATCGAGCGGGCGCTCGACGCCTGGCGCGCCGGCGCGATCGTTGACATCTACGCGTGGACGAGGCGGCTCACGCTGCGGATCGCGATGCGCGCGCTGTTCGGCTTCGACCCTGACGCCGCCGGCGCTCGGATCGACGTCGCACGGGCGTTCGAGCAGGGGCTCGGGTTCTGGGCGCGCGACTATTTCGTTCAGGTCCTGCGCGGTCCCGGCAGCCCGTTCTCGCAGATGCGGCAGGCCCGCCGCGCGCTCGACGACGTCATCTTCGCGGAGATTCACCGCCGGCGCAGCAGCGGCGAACGCGGCGCGGACATCCTCAGCCTGCTGCTCGACGCGAGCGACGAGGACGGCAACCGCCTGACCGATCGGCAGATCCGCGACGAGGTGATGACGCTTCTGTTCGCCGGCCACGACACGACGACGTCGACGATCGGCTTCATGTTCTATGAGCTGGCGCGCCATCCGGAGATCGCCGCGGCGTTGCGCGACGAGCAGGACCGGACGCTCGGCGGCGAGCGGCCAGACGCCGAGGGGCTGATGAGCGGCGCCCTCGGGCTGCTCGAGATGGTGCTCGATGAGACGCTGCGCAAGTACCCGCCCGCCTGGATCGGCGCGCGCAAATCGATCCACCGATTCGAGTTCGCGGGTCAGACCGTCCCCGGCAACGCATACGTCAACTACAGCTCGTGGGTCTCGCACCACCTGCCGCACGTGTTCCCCGAGCCGGCAGCGTTCCGTCCCGAGCGGTTCGCGCCGGAGGCAAAGGCGCGCCTGCCGAAGGGCGCGTACGTGCCGTTCGGCGCCGGCTCGCGGATCTGCATCGGCATGCGGTTCGGGCAGCTCGAGGTGAAGGCGATCGCGAGCGCGCTGCTCCGGCGTTTCGAGTTCGACCTCGAGCCCGGCTACCGGCTGCGCATCCGGCAGATGCCGACGATCGGGCCGCGCGGTGGCGTGCCGCTGATCATCCGACCGCGCGACCGCGCGCCGGCGCTCCGGGCGCCGGTCGCCGCCTGAACACTGGTGCGGGTGAGCGGCCGGTGCGAGAAGATCATCCGGTGAGAGCGCCGCTGATGCGTCGGGTCATCCGGCACCGCCGCTCGTCACTGGTGATGTTGGCTATCGCCAGCATCACTGCGGCGCTGCTGTCGGCGTCGGTCGCGCCTCAGGGCAACGGGATGGTGCACGTCGCGCGCGTGTCGGCGCGGATCGCCCGGGCGCCGGTCCGGACCACGAAACCGAGGGTGACGCTGACCGTCGAGGTGAACGGTGACATCCTCGTCCACGGTCCGGTGTGGCAGCGCGCGCTACAGGACGGGCACGGGACGTACGACTTCGCGCCGATGCTGCGCGAGATCGCCCCGTATGTGCGTTCGGCGGACCTCGCGATCTGCCATGTCGAGACGCCGATGACACCGCGGCCGCCCCAGGGATACCCGGTGTTCAACACGCCGACGCAGCTCGCGCACGCGATCAAGCAGACCGGCTGGCGGATCTGCGACACCGCATCGAACCACTCGGTCGACCAGGGGCAGTACGGGATCGACCGGACCGGATTGGCGCTCGACCGAGCCGGCGTGCTGCACACCGGTTCGTTCCCGTCCGCGGCGGCGCAGAACCGGACGCTGATCGTGAACGTCAAGGGAGTGAAGGTCGCGTTCCTCGCCTACACCGAGATGACGAACGGGATCCCGCTGCCGCATCCCTGGTCGGTCAACCTCGCAAGCATCGGCGCAGTGCGGCGTGCCGCACGGCTCGCGCGGCGCCGGGGCGCCCAGGTTGTGATCGTCAACTTCCACTGGGGCCAGGAGTTCCAGTCGCAGCCGAGTGCGTTTCAGCTGACGCTCGCCCGCGCGTTGACCACCGACCCGGACATCACCGCGATCGTCGGCCAGCACGTGCATGTCGTCCAGCCGATCAGCCGCGTCAACGGCAAGCTCGTCGTGTTCGGCGAAGGGCAGCTGCTGTCCAACCAATCATCTGCGTGCTGCCCGGTGCAGACCGAAGACGGGATGCTCGTGTTCCTCCACATCGTCGTGACGGGCACCGCGTCGAAACTCGTGAGCATCGGTTACATGCCGACCTGGGACCGGCACCCGGATTACACGGTGCTCCCGATCGGCGACGCATGGCGGCGCCACGAGGCGCCGGCGAGCGTGCTGCAGGCCTCCTACGACCGGACGACGTCCGTCGTCGGCCGGATCCCGCAGCTGCTTGGCCCGTTGCCGGGCAGCCTGCACTAGCGGGCTGACCCGGCGCCCCCGGGGCGCACCCTCACTCCGGGCTGATCCCCGGGGCCGGCCGGCGGAGCCCGGCTCCGGGCTGATCCCGGGGGCCCGCCGGCGGACCCCGATTCCCGTGTGCTCCCGGGCCGCGGCGGACGTCACCCCCGGCGGCCTGCAGAACGTGAAAAAGTCCCGGCTCCTGGGCGGAGTTCTGCACATAAGCACCCTGGGCGGTGCTTACGTGGGAAATCCTCCGCGCGCAGTGGTGACTTTTTCACGTTATGCCGGGCTGGGGGCGGGGCGGGGCGAGGCGGACCGGCCGGGCTGGGCCGGGGCCGCGGGGCGGGCAGAGCAGCGGCACGCACCCGTTCGAAAGGGCCAATCACCGCGTATGAACCCCACCTCGGCTGGTCCGAAGGGCCAGGCTCGAAAACCAATTGCGAGTTGTGTCACTCAATTGAGTCACTGATGGGACGAATGCGTCTTGTTCTGTGACACGGGTCGGCGGATGGTTCATGTGGATGTTCGAGGTGGAGCCGGAGGAGCCGACGAGCGGTCCGAGCTCGTATAATGCATGACTTATGGCGCGCGTCCATCGTGGGAGATCGAGTTCACTCCCGAGGCGGAGCGTTGGTTCATGGGGTTGAGCCACGAGGATGCCAACCGGATCGCCGCCACCTTTGACGAATTGGAGCGCCGGGGACCGGGCCTCGGGCGGCCGTTCGTCGATTCGATCAAGGGCTCGAGGCACCACCACATGAAGGAGGTCAGGTCAGTCGGAGGGCACCTGCGCGCGCTCGTCGCGTTCGACCCGCGACGGCAGGCGATCGTGCTGGTCGGGGGCGACAAGACCGGCAATTGGAAGGGGTGGTACGCGCGCAACATCGCGCGGGCGGACGCACTCTATGACCGGCACCTGCGGGATCTTGGGGAAGGAGGGAGATGGGGGACCGCGGCAAGCAGCACGCGAAGAGCTGGCACACGGTCCGAGGCCAGCGGCCGCTGAACGAGCAGCGCGTGGCGACGTACAAGCGCCTGATGGAAGCCGAGGTGCGCCTCGCGGATCTGCGCCGGCGGCGCGGGGTCAGTCAGGCGACGATGGCCGAGTCGCTGGCGGTCAGCCAGCCGAACATCTCGCGGATCGAGCGGGAGGACGACGTTTATCTGTCGACGCTCGCACGGTATGTGCAGGCTCTCGGCGGTCGCATCGAGGTCGTCGCGGTGTTTCCGGACGAGCGGATCACCGTGCTGCGCCAGCCGGATGACGGACGCCTGCGGTAACCGCGCCCGGGACACCTGCCGAGACCGCGGGCGGGACGGGTCAGCCGGTCGGGGATGGTGACGGGCGCGATCCCGGCGGGTGTGGTGAGGGATGGTGATGGTGTCCGCGGCGGACGAGCGTGTCGAGGATGATCGCGAGCAGTGCGAGCAGGATGATCGCGGTGAACGTCTCAGGGGCGGTTTGGAGCGTGTCGACGGCGAAGAACCCGAGCACGGTCGCCGTGACCGCGAGGGCGAGCGCGACGATGATGGGGTTGCTGTGCGTGTCGCGGCGTCGGCGCCAGCCGGCGAGGCCGACGAGCAGGAACACCATCAGCGAGACGGCGCTGCCGACGGAGGCGATCGCGGAGAGGTCAACGAGGTTGGCGACGATCAGCACAGGGCTGCGGTGATGAGCAGGCCGGCGTGCCGGCCGAGGCGGGAGTTCGCGCCGAAGAACTGCGGGAACAGCCCGACCTCGGCGAGGTGACCGGTGAGGTTGCCGGAGGCGTACAGGGTCGCGTTCGTGCAGCCGGCGGTGGAGAGCAGCGCGACGATCGCCATGATCGTGAAGCCGGCGTCCCCGAGGGTCGGCCGGGCGGCCTCGGCGATCGCCGTCTCGCCGTAGCTGATGACCTGGGTTGTGGTGAGGGTGCCGAACACGCCGATCGCGATCAGCACGTAGACCAGCGAGGTGATCCCGAGCGCGAAGCCCATCGCCCGCGGCAGGTCGTGGGCGGGGTCGCGCAGGTCGCCGGCGGTGAAGGTGATGACGTTGAAGCCGAGGTAGGCGAAGAACGTCAGCGCGACGCTCGCGAGGATCTTCGACAGCGACGGGTAACCGCTGAACGCGAGCAGATCTGGGTTCATGTTCGCGATCGTGACGCAGATGAACACGGCGAACACGCCGAGCACGCCGGCGACGAGCAGCGATTGCGCGCGCGCGACGAAGCTCGCGCCGACGAGGTTGACGGCGACCATCGCCACGATCAGCGCGGTGATAAAGAGGTTGTCCCACGCTCCGCCGGCGTGCTCGCCGACGAACAGCGACGTGGCATACCCACCGAAGGAGACCGCGACCATCGCGATCACGATCACGATCGCCGCGATGTACCCCAGCCAGCACGCGATCCCGACGAGCCGGCCCTCGCCGAACCCCTCGATCAGATACGTGATCAGCCCGCCCGAGGACGGAAGCGCATCCCGAGCTTGGCGCACACATACCCGAGCAGGCCGGCGACGACCGCGCCGATCAAGAACGAGATCCACACGCCGCACCGGCGACGGCGCCCGCCTCGCCCAACAGGGCGAAGATACCCGCGCCGATCATCGAGCCGATGCCGAGAACCGTCGCGCCCCGCACCGTCAGCGACTTTGGCCGCGGCTCGGCGGCGGGAGGCCCCGCCTCGACCGGCTGCCCGGGAGTCGAAGGATCACTCATGATGTCCTCCTGGTCTGTCAGAAGGCCGACGCTGCCGCTCCGCGACGAGGGCCCGCGTTATCACGTCAGCGTCTCACGGGGCCTCGCGATCGACATCCGTACAGCGCGACCAGCACTCACGGGACAAGTACGGATTGTTGCCAGGCTGGGGCTCGGCGACGTCCTCAGCTGCGCACCCCTCCATCCACGAGGTCCACGACGAAGCGGCCGAGCAGCGGAACGAACTTGAACAGGCTCGGTCCGGTCACGCCGATGAGGTGGTCGCGTTCGCGGATGTCCCAGCCGTCATGGGCGAACCCCTCCGTCGCCGGTAGGCCTCGCGCACGTGCTGGCGCTCGGGGATGTCGACCGGGGCGGCCTCGCTGAGACCGATCGAGTAGTGATCGGGGCCGTCCATGACCGCATAGAAGGGCTCGCAGAGCCGGTCGTCGCGCTGGATCCAGCAGGGCGCCGGCGACGCGAGCGGTTCGCGCAGTGCAAACGAGAAGCGCACTGACCGCAGGCGCTCTGCCGGTGGGCTCGAACGACCACCGGTCGTGCGCGACCGCCAGCGGGTGAGCGGCCGCGCCGCGCTGCTCGAGCCCCCTAGACGAGCAGTGCCGCCACCACGAGTCCCACCGTCCGCACCGGGTCCCTGCGACGCACTCCGTACCACGCGGCGCACACCGCCAGCACGAGGCACACGAGCACCGAGAGGCCGTTCGGGAAGTGCGCGATCGCGAACACGATC
>DATKOY010000154.1:0-15453 GCA_035524415.1 Solirubrobacteraceae bacterium
GAAGACGCTGCGGGGGCCCGGCATCACCGCCGTCACCGACTCGATGTCGACTCCATTTGCGTAGAAGAGGTTGTGATCCTGCGCGAGGGTCGTGCTGTGATCGAGGGTGAGCGAGAACCCGGCAAAGCTGTTCGCGGTGACGGCGTTGTTGGTGATCACGAGGCTCGACGACCCTGGGAGCGTCTCTGCGGTCACGCCCTCGGCGTTGTAGGGGAGTGTATTGTTCACGACCGTCGCCTGGAGCGAGCCGCTCGCGTAGATGCTGATGGCCCCGGGACCCGCCACGTGCCCGGCCTGGCCGGTCACGAGGTTGTCGAGGATGCGCGCCGTCGTCGCCCCGAGCGCCTCGAGAGAGATTCCCTGGTTGTAGCCCGTGCCGTAGACGTCATTGGCGATCACATCGATCGTGAAATCGTCGGAATCGCCTACAGAGATACCCGTCGCCTGATCGCCCGGGTCCACCACGATCTCGTTGTGCTCCACTGTCCCTGTGGCAGCAGCCGATCCGCTGAACGCGATTCCCGTCTGACCATGGGGCGCGCTCTCCGAGACCTGCACCAGGTTCCCCGACACGTCGAAGGAGACCGGACCTGTCTGCCCGGGCTGGTAGATCAATACCCCAGGATAGATGGATCCGACGGAGGTGCGGACCCAGTTGTCGAGCACCTGAGCCGTCAGGACTCCCGTGCTCTTCTGCATGATCTCGATAGAGCCTTCTTGGAGTCTCAGCCCTTGGATCCGGATCGTCTGGTCGCCGCTCGTCGAGCTCGTCGCGAGGATGGAGCGCGATGACGAGAAGACGGGGTGGTACCCGGACCCGGCACCCAAGCTAAGACCCTTGCTGAAGCTGATCGACTCGTCGATCGGGCCGTCGGTCTCGATCAGCACGCCGTCGCCGGGAGCAGCGGCGTCGATGCAAGCCTGAAGGGTCGAGGACGCGTCGCAGGGCGGCGGATCCGTCGGCCACGCGTGCAGCACCGGGCATGCAGTGCAGACGCAGGGCAGGCAGATCGGAAGCGGAGGCCTCGCCTCGCCTCGGCTGGGGTCCAAGAGGAGTGTGCCGAGCGCGATCGCGACAGCGCTCGATCCCGTCACAGCGCGGCGCCGCCATGCGAGCCTCACGGCTCGTCCTTGTACGCGACGTCCCGGGGTCGCAGCCATTCCCCTAAACAGAGGAAGCGGGTCCCCGATCGACACGCTCCCGCGTCGACGCCGGAGGCTCGTGCGTGGTCCTGACAGGCCTCCCCACCAGAGGCATCCGACGCTCGGGCGGGCGCCTCATCACGTGCGCCATGAGCTGTGCGCGGCTGCGAACGCCAAAGTGGCGATAGAGCGCCGTCACGTACTGGTGAGCGGTCGCGTGCGATAGGCCCAGGCGAGCGGCCACCTGCTTCTCGCTGTCGCCCTCGAGCAGACAGGCGAGCGTCTCGCGGAGGCGACGCGACAGGGCTTCCGGGCCCGGCTCGGTGTCGCTCACCAGGGCCCCGCCGATCAGCCGGCCGAGCTCCGCGTGGAAGAACTCGAGCGAGCGGAGCTCGCGGGCCGACAGATCGCGGCCTCGCAGCGGCGCGTGGAAGGCGATGCCGCTCAACGCGGTCGCCGATACCTGGAAGAAGGACAACGCCTTCTGGTCGATTCCGGCGGGCTCCCGGAAGCGCTCGTAGCTCGCCGATCGAAACCAGGTGGAGTCGGGAACCAGCTGCCGTCGCGCGCGCGTCGCGAGAGGCCCAGGGAGCTTGGCGAGCGCCTGGAAGCAGGGGTCGTCGGCGGGTCCGTTCTCCCGATGATACTCCTGGAAGAGGGCGTCAGCGGCCGGAGCGGTGCTGGTCCCGTATGCGGACAGCACCTCGACCCCTCCGGTGGGCGCGATCCGGGCCTCGCCGCCAGTGACCTGGGGAACCCCGAGCCAGCGCGAGAGCCCATCGAGCATGTGTCGATACCAGAGCGACGGCTCGCCGCCGAGGTCGCGGCACTCGCCGATCAGCCGGTAGGCGTCCCGAACGTCCCGGACCCTCAGCGAATCGGACTTGTCCACCCGTCCATTCCCCTGTTCAGAGGATTGTCGCCGGGCCAGGGGGCGCATATCAAGAAAAAACGGCCGGAAGGTCGTACGATCCGACACCGTATCGTATTGGCCGGCTGCGACACGCCTGTGTGAGAGGATGCCATGACGCGAAGCCGTTTCGCCGGGCTTGCCTTGCGGCTCGGCGCGATCGCCGTACTGACCGGACGGGTGACCACCGCGAACGCGGACCCCCCGATGATCCGCCTGTGGCCGGGAGACCCCCCCTGCGAGACGACGCTGCAGGCCTGTGTCGACGGAGCCGGGCCGCGCGACGGGATCCGGATCGCCACCAATGGCCCGATCTGGGAAACGATCACGTTCAGCAAGCCACTCGCGCTGACCGCACAGCCCGGCTTCGAGCCCATCTTCCTGGGCGACGGAATCTTCGCGAGCACGTCGGACAGCGGTGATCAGTCGATCCGGATCCAGGGGCTCGTGATCGGAGGAGGCAGGATCCAGGTCAGACAGCAGAGTAGCGGCGCAGCGACGATCGACGTCGAGAACAACGCGGTCGACTCGATTGCGCTCTATCCAGCGATCGAGGTGGACGCGGACCCCTACAATCCGACCGGTCCCCTCTCGTTCGTCGTGTCGGGCAACATGATCGAGGTCCCGCTGGGCCCGCAAGGGTCCGGAATCGTCGTGGTAGCCGGTAGCTCCTCCGCGAGCGGATCCATCGCGAGAAACGAGATCACGATGACGGGAGGCAACGACGGAAGTGCGATCGAGGTAGACGACCTCGCCAACGATCTTTCGGTCGACGTGATCGGCAATCGCATCGCGGGGACCGACTACGACAGCGGCATCGAGCTCTACGGATCCGGAGCTGGCACCCTGACCGCACGCGTACTCGACAACCTCGTGACTGGGCAGAATGGGACGGCCGGTGCACCCGGCGCGATCAGCGCCCACGCGAGCCAGGCACCTCTCCAGCTCACGATCGTGAACAACACGCTCGCGGGCAACGATGCAGGAATCCTCGTCGGGTTGAATGACGCCAGCAGCACGGCTGTCATCGCAAACAATGCGCTCACCCAAAACGTCAAGGGACTCGTGCTCGATGTGGCTCCGGGAGCCAACATATCGGAACGGAACGATCTCTTCTTCGGAAACACGAGCGACATCCTGGGCGCCGTAGCTGGACCCAACTCGATCTTCGCGAACCCTCGGTACGCAAGCGGCTCCGACTTCCACCTCCAACCCGGCTCGCCCGCCATCGACGCCGGCGACGACGGCTCGGTGCCTGTTGACCTGACGACGGACCTCGAGCGCAGTCCGCGCATCCAGGGCGCTCACGTCGACATCGGTGCCTACGAAGCGCCCGAGCCGAGCGCGGAGCTGTCGAATGCTGCTGCTGGGTTCGCCCTGGCGGTCGGCGGAGTGGCATCGACCCGACGACTCCTCGGTTGAGGGGAATCGGGAGCGCTCGGGCGTCGGCACTCGTCGGGAGTGCCGCCGCGTTCGCGCCCATGGACTCGGAAGGAAAATGCGGGGCCGGACGTGCCCGAGCAGGAGGAGCGGATGACGCGATTCGGTGTTTGGCTCGTAGCGGGCGGGCTGCTCCTCCGAGCGACCGCGTCGAATGCCGCCTGCAGCGTCGTCGGTCCCCTCTTCCTCACCTACCCGGGCGCGGCGCCGTGCGACACGACGCTCCAGGCCTGCATCGACGCGGCGCCCTGCGACGCGGGCGTGGTCGAGATCGCCACCGAACAGCTGATCACCGACCCGATCACCTTCGAGAAGGGGCTCACGCTACGCGCTGCGGCCGGGCACAAACCGGTCCTGCTCGGACCGCTGTCTGCGGCCACGCCGACCGCCACCAGCAAGGGTGGCTACTACATCCGCATCGAAGGGCTCACCTTCGAAGCCCACGGGATCTCTGTGAGACAGAACAGCCCCAGCGCGGTAGACGTCGAGGTCGTCGGCAACACGGTGAGAAATGGGGCCCCGGAGCCGTCGTGGGTCGGAATCGACTTGTCGGGCGGGACCGGCACCGGTGTGGTCGGCTTCGAGGTCTCGGGCAACAAGGTGACGATCGAAGGCGAAAGCTCCGAGATCGGAATCGGAATCGCGGATCTTCCGATCCAATCCTACGGCCGTATCGCCAACAACTCGCTCTCGATGGAGCACAACGAAGACGCTGGCGCGATCCGCGTCTTGGAGGAAGGCGCGGGCCCCTGGAGCGTCGACGTGGTCGCGAACCGCGTCTCCGGGATTCGCTACGGATTCGGGATCAACCTTCATGCGGCGAACGGCGCGGGCACTCTCACCGCACGTCTGCTGGACAACTTGATCGTCGGCCAAGCCGGCCTGGAGATCTTCGGCGGGGGGGCTGTCGTGCTGGAGGTCAGCGATGCGGACACGGTCGATGCCACCGTGGTGAACAACACGATCACCGGGAACGAGGTGGGCCTCCAGACGATCGCGAGCGGCGGCATGCACCGCGGACTGGTGGCCAACAACGTGATCAGCGGAAACAGCCAGCTCGGCCTCGGAATCTCGAACGAGTTCGCAGCGACTCTCGCGAACCGCTACAACCTCGTTTTCGGCAATGGTCTCGACCATTTCACGCCGGGTCCTGGCACCATCGCACGGGATCCCCAGTTTCCTGGCAGCGGCGACTACCACATTCAGGGCGGCTCCCCCGCCATCGACGCGGGCGACGACGGCGCCGTCCCGGGCGATCTCGCGACCGACCTCGACGGGCGGCCGCGGATCCTGGGCGCGCACGCCGACCTCGGCGCCTACGAGGCAGAGGTGGTCGTCTGGCCGGGGCACGCGCCGTGCGACGCCACCCTGCAGGCCTGCATCGACGCCGTGCTCCCCGGCGACGAGGTGCAGATCGCGAAGAACGATGCGATCGCAGAGGATATCTCGTTCGCGAAGAGCCTCACGCTGCGCGCCGCGCCCGGCTTCGCGCCGGTTCTCACGAGCTTCGTGGACGCCTCACCCACCCTGGAGAACGATTTCGGGTATCGGATCCGGATCGAGGGACTGAGGGTCGAGGGTGGGATCCAGGTCGACCAGGAGAGCCCAAGCCCGTTGACCGCCGAGGTTGTCAGGAACACCAGCGAGTATGGAATCGTGCTCAGGAGTGATACTGGACCCGCCCGATTCGACCTGTCGGACAACGCGGTCACCGGATTGACCAACGCGCAGATCGACGTAAGGACCCTTGGAGAGTCGATCGGGAGGGTCGCGAACAACTCGGTCGAATGCAGCGACGGCACGGGAATCGCGATCGACGCATTGGGTCCCTCTGCGGTCGATGTGATCGGGAACCGCATCTCGGGTACCGACTATTCGGCTGGCATTGTCCTAGGAACAGAGTCGGTTGGTTCGCTCGTCGGGGCCCTGCAGGCGCGCATTCTCGACAATCTGGTGATCGGTGCGTCCGCGGGCCCGGGCATCTCTCTCTTCCAGACTACCGGGTCGTCGCTCTCCGCGATCGTGGTCAACAACACGATCGCTGGCAACGAGGACGGCTTCGTGATCGCAGACCCCATTCACGGGGAGGTGGCGAACAACATCGTGAGCGGCAACACGAGGTACGGCGTCTCCATCGACCCCGTTTCGGCGGCGACCTTCACCAACCGCAACAACCTCGTGTTCGACAACGGCATGGACAGCTTCACGCCGGGTCCCGAAACGATCACCCTGGATCCGCACTTCGTCGGCAATGGCAACTACCATCTGCAGGCTGGCTCGCCGGCGACCGACGCGGGCAACGACGGCTCGGTCCCGGCCGACCTGACGACCGACCTCGACGGCGCGCCGCGCATCCGGGGCGCTCATGTCGACATTGGCCCCTACGAGACGGCGCCGGAGCCCGCCACGCTGCCTGCCGGAGGCGCCGCCCTGCTCGCGCTACACGCGCTCGGACGCAGAACGCACGCCCATACGGGATCCTGCTGGAGACGTCGATGAAGCGGATCGCTCCCTGCGTCGTGCTGGCAGCGCTGGCAGGATCTGTGTCCATGGCGAAGGCCGATCTGCCCATATTGCGGCTTTGGCCGGGCGGGGACTCTCCTTGCGACACCACACTTCAGGCGTGCGTCAGCGGAGCGAATCCCGGCGACGGGATCCGGATCGAGACCGACGGGCCGATCGACGAGTCGATCACCTTCAGCAAGGCGCTCGCGCTGACCGCGCAGCCCGGGTTCCACCCGGTCTTCTCGTCATCGCACTCGATCATCGCGGCGACCTCGACAAGCGGTGATCAGACGATCCGGATCGAGGGCCTGTCGTTTCAAGATGGTTATATCGAGATCCTGCAGGAGACCACGGGAGTCATGACGGCTCAGGTGGCCGACAACCGGGTCCGCACCTCCAATGGATCCTTGCCTGCAGGGATCTCCGTCTTTCAATTCACGGACACTGGGCCCGTCTCCTTCGACATATCGGGGAATCTCGTACTGGTCGCGCCGAGCACGCCAAATGGACCGACGGGGATCCACGTCAACCTCTTTGGGGCCATCGGGACGGTCGACCACAACCAGATCACCGTCGACCCCGGCGAGGCGACGGGCATCTGGGTGAGCGGCTCCGTCTCCGAGGTCGACGTGATTGCCAATCGCATCGCCGGCACAGGCTACGACTGTGGCATTCATCTCGACGCACAAGGGACGACGGTGGCGCGCATCCTCGACAATCTCGTAACGGGCCAGGCCGGGCAAGTGGCGTGTCCGGGAGCCATCAGCATCTACGCAAGCGACGCGCTCCAGGCGACCGTTGCCAACAACACCCTCGCGTATGACGGCGAGGGTGTGTTTGTACAGACCTTAGGCTCCTCGAGCCTCGTGATCGCGAACAACGCCCTCACCGACAACACCCTTGCCGGGCTGTCGCTTGACCTGGATCGCAGCACGACGCTCGCGCAGGACCACAACCTCTTCTATGCAAACGGGGTCGACATCGCTTTGTCGCCGGTGATGCCCGGCCCGCACAGTGTCTTCGCCAACCCGCACTACGCCGGGCCGGGCGACTACCGGATCGTCGCGCCGTCCCAGGCAATCGACGCAGGCGACGACAGCGCCGTGCCTTCCACAGACATCGATGGGAATCCAATCACCGACCTCGATGGCAGCCCGCGTATCCAGGGCAGCCACGTCGACATCGGCGCTTACGAGGCGGCGCCGGAGCCGAGGGAGGGGCTCGGCGGCGCTGTCGCTCTGCTCGCGCTCAGCACTCTCCGATCGAGGGCGCGGGGTCGGGGCACGGGGTGCGGGGCGCGTTTGATGCGACGCCTTGCCGGACCCGGCGGGCGCTCATCCGGGCTCCTCCTCTCGATCCTGCTCGTCGCCGTCCGAGTCCAAGCCGCGATTCCGGTGGGGTCCCCAGTCGTCGGTTGGGGCTCGGACTACTACGGGCAGGCGACACCGCCCGACGTCGTGAACACGGCCGAATCCCGGTTCTTCGTCGCGGCCGGCACCTACCACAGCTGCGCGATCGTCGGGCAGCAGGGCACGCTGGAGCGGAATCTCGTCTGTTGGGGCCGCGACGACGAAGGCCAGATCGATCCCCCGCCTTCGGCCCAAGTGGCCGTGGGGCTCGTCGCCGCGGGTACGCGCCACACCTGTGCCATGGTCGGATTTGAGCATTCGGTCGTGTGCTGGGGCCACAACGACCGCGGCCAAGCAACGCCTCCTGCCGAGCTCGAAACCAAGGGTGTGATCACCATCGCACTCGGAGGCGATCACAGCTGTGCGATCGAGGCCGACTATTCCGTGACGTGCTGGGGCTCGAACTACTACAGCGAGTCCACGCCGCCAGCTGGCTTGCACGCCGATGCCCTCGCCGTGGGCGATTTCCATGCCTGTGCACTCGACGAAGGCGCGGTCGTATGCTGGGGTGACACCGTCTACGGGGAATCGTCTCCGCCGGACTCGGTCAACGGGACGACGGGCTTCGCCAGTGCGATCTCAGCAGGCAACGGCTACAGCTGCGCGATCCAGGCGGAAACCGGAGCCGTCGTCTGCTGGGGCTACGACAGCGACGGGCAGACCACGGTACCCGACGCGGTAAACGGGACAACAGGAACCGCCATTGCGATCTCGGCCGGCCTCGACCACAGCTGCGCGATCCAGGCGGGGACGAACGATGTCGTCTGTTGGGGCGACGACACGTACGGGCAAGCGACGCCGCCCTCCTCGTTGCATGCCAGCGCGATTGCCGCGGGTGGCATCCACACGCTCGCGATCCAGATTCCCGAGCCGGGCCCGTCGATGCTCTCGCTCACGAGCCTCGGGGCCTTGCTCGCTGTGATCTGTCTTCGGCGCCGATCCCGTTCCCACCGGAGCACCGGAATCGGCAGCCGGAGCGACGCGCTTCACTTCTGCCATCCCGAGGACCCTGCGATGAAACGGCTCTTGCTCGCCGGCGCCTCCTGCGCCTACCTGTGGTCGATCCAGGCAGAGGCCATCTGTCTACCCATTGTCTGCGGGCCACCGCCCCCGACGCTGTGGATCTGGGGAGATGGCAATGCGTCCTGCCCGACTACGCTCCAGGATTGCATCGACCAAGCGGCTCCGGGAGACGTGGTCCGGATCGACACCGACGAACCGATCGACGAGTCGATCTCGTTCCAGAAGAGCCTCACGCTCCGGGCAGGCTCGGGCCATACGCCGGTCTTCGCGGTCGGCCGTTCCATCAATGCGCCGACTCCAGCGACGGGCGCGAATTCGATCACGATCGAGGGCCTGACCCTGCTGGGCGGGACCATTTCGGTGATCCAGGAGAGTGTCGGATCGCTCGACGCGGCGATCGTGGGCAACACCACGCTCGACGCGCAGGAGGTCGGAATCAACCTGAATTTCATTTTCGCCGGGACCGGAGATGTCACGTTCGACATCTCGAACAACACCGTGGGCGTGCCGGCGTACCGGGAGGACGACGTCGGGATCGACGCCGGGTTCAACGGCAACGCGACCGGCCGGATCGCCAACAATTCGATCGTGATGGGCGAAGCCTCGAATGGTTATGCGATCGATCTCTACGACGCTGCCGGCTCCCTTGATGTCGACGTGATCGCGAATCATCTCTCGGGAACGAACTACGATACAGGGATCGGCGTGGTCGCAGGAGAGGGCGGAGCCGCCGAGGTCCGCATCCTGGACAACCTTGTGACCGGGCAGGGAGGAAACGCGGGCCTAACGGGAGCGATTGCTCTCGAAGCCGACGCGCCCGGGCCATTTGCTGCCACCGTAGTGAACAACACGGTTGCCGATGGCGAGATCGGAATCGCCACGCGCGGCAATCTCATGACCGGGCTCGTGGCCAACAACATCGTCACCAACAACACGACGTGGGGTATTCGCATCGACCCCCCGAACCTCGCGAACTCGAACAACCTCGTTTTTGGGAATGCCACAGATCCGTTCACGCCCGGTCCCGGGACAGTCACCCTGGATCCTCTCTTCGTCAGTGTCTCGGACTTCCTCCTCCAACCCGGCTCACCCGCCATCGACGCGGGCGACGATGGCTCGGTGCCTGCCGACCTAACGACGGACCTCGACGGCAATCCGCGTATCCAGGGCAGCCACGTCGACATCGGGGCCTATGAGACGGCGCCGGAGCCGGCGGCGGTGCTCGATAGCGTAGGTGCGCTGCTGGCGTTGACCGCGCTCGGGCGAAGGACGCCGGGCGAGAGCCGAGGGCGGAGGCGATCACGCACGCGGCGCACGCTCTGGATTCCCCTTCTCGTCATCGGCCTCCTGAATTCGGCGATCGCGGCAGCGGACGAGGGTCCGGTGGTGGGTTGGGGTCGAAACTCCCAAGGCCAGGCGACGCCGCCAGTCTCCGTGAATGGCACGAGCGGGACAGCCAGTGCCATCGCTGCGGGCCTGTTCCACAGCTGCGCGATCCAGACGGGCACCGGCGCGGTCGTCTGCTGGGGTGAGGATTCCGACGGCCAAGCCAGTCCGCCCGATGCCGTGAACGGCGCGGCGGGCGTGGCGAGAGCGGTTGCCTCCGGCTACAGCCACAGCTGCGCCATCCAGATCGAGAATGGCAGCGTCTGGTGCTGGGGCTCCAATGGCTCGGGGCAGACCTCGGTGCCCGCCGCTCTGGACGGGCCCGATGGCCGCGCGCTCGCCATCACCGCAGGCGGAAACCACAATTGCGGCATCCGGGTGAACAAGTTCGACCCGTGGCACGTGGTGTGCTGGGGCTCGAACTCCTACGGCGAGTCGGCGCCGGCCGATAGCGTGCGCGCAGTTTCCATCGCCGCAGGCGGGTTCCACACCTGTGCGATCGATCCAACGGGCGCCGTCGTCTGCTGGGGCTCCAATGGCTCCGGTGAGTCGACGCCACCCGACTCGGTGAATGGTGCGGGTGGCACCGCAAGCGCGATCGCCGCGGGCGTGAGCCACACCTGTGCGATCCAGACGGGGAGCGGCGCCGTCGTGTGCTGGGGCTTCATCGGCCCCGGAGAGCCCGCCGTACCGACGGCGGTCGACGGCACGCACGGCTCCGCGGTCTCGATCTCCGCAGGCGGGTACTACAGCTGTGCGATCCAAGCGGGAAGCTTCGCCGTTGTCTGCTGGGGTTCCAATGACTCCGGCGCGTTGACGCCGCCGGTATCGTTGCGCGCAAGCTCGATCTCCGCGGGCGGCTCTCACTCGCTTGCGATCGCGGCGCCCGAGGCCTCGGCGCTCTCGTCGGCGGCCGGCGCCACGACGACTCTCGCCCTGCTGCGCCGCGCGGGACGGCAGCGGATTCGAAGATCGCGGGCCGCATGAAGAACCTCGACGGAAGCCCGCGCATCGGATCCGGCTGGAGACGTCGATGAACCGGATCGCTCCCTGCGTCGTGCTCGCAGCGCTGGCAGGACCGGTGTCGATGGCGAAGGCCGATCTGCCCATATTGCGGCTATGGCCGGGCGGGGACTTTCCTTGCGACACCACGCTCCAGGCGTGCGTCAGCGGAGCGAATCCCGGCGACCGGATCCGGATCGAGACCGACGGCCCGATCGACGAGTCGATCGCGTTCAGCAAGTCGCTCGCGCTCACGGCGCAGGCCGGCTTCCATCCGGTCTTCTCTGCTGGCCGCAGCATCACCGCCACGACTGCATCCATGGGCGCCTACTCGATCCGGATCGAAGGTCTTACGCTCGCCCAAGGCACCATCTCGGTGACCCAGAGCAGTGCGAGCCCGATGAGCGTCGACGTCGTGAGCAACACGGTGAGCAACGGAAGCTCGAGCCCGTCGGCGAAGGCCATCGAGCTCGATTGCGTGGGGGGCGCCGGTGCGGTCGCCTTCGAGGTCTCGGGCAATACGGTGACGATCGACGGCTCGGCGAACGCGCTGCAGCTCCACCTCCCAAGCGGCTCCCATGGAAGCATCGACAACAACTCGATTGCGATGGGTAGCAATCAAGGCGGCGTCGGGATCTCCATCGAAGAGCTTGGCCCGCGGCCTTTGAGTGCGGACGTGATCGCGAACCGCATCTCCGGTACGGCATATGTCGATGGGATCAACATCTTCGGGGTGGCGGGCGTGCGTCTGCTCGACAACCTGATCATCGGCCAGGCGAGCACTGGGGTCCCGACGGGCGCCGTTGTGCTGCACGCTTTCTTGGGGGCGATCGACGCCACCGTGGTCAACAACACGATCACGGGGAACGGGACGGGAATCGCGGCGTGGCCGGAGAACGCCACCACGGTGAGCGGACTCGTGGCCAACAACATCGTAAGCGGGAACGAGACCGGCATCTCGATCCCCGCGGTCACTGCGACGACGACTCTCGAGAACCGAGACAACCTCGTGTTCGGAAACGGCGCTGACAGCTTCACGCCGGACCGGGCACCATCACGGAAGATCCGCACTTCGCAGGCGCCGACGACTACCACCTGCAGCCGGGGTCGCCGGCCATCGACGCCGGCGACGACACTTCGGTTCCCGCCGATCTGACGATCGACCTCGATGGCAGCCCGCGCATGCAGGGCGATCACGTCGACATCGGCGGCTACGAGAGGGCACCCGAGCCCGACGCCCAGATGCTCGCGATCGCTGCCCTTGCGACGCTGTTGGGCGTCGTTGCCTCGCGGCGGAGCGGACGACGCGCTGGGGGTAGCGCAGGGCCCCGACTGCCACCCCGACCCTTCGATGTCCACCTACCGGAACGAGACTTGCCGCGAGCCCGAGGAGCGAAGGCCCATGCGTAGACCGATTCGTCTTCTGTCCGTCTTATGCGTCACCGCGCTGTGTGCCACCACGTCCAGCGCGGCCGTGCTGCCCTTCACGGGAAGCCTGTCGCTCTTGCTCGGCGTGCTCGCGCCCCTGCCGATCTCGGGCACGGGCGTCGCCACGGTAAACGGTCCCGGGTCGCACCTCGCGACCCTCGTCATGCCCGCCTCGCCGTTCGCTACCACGGGCCGCGTGTTTCCCATCACGGGTACACAGGTCGCACCGATCCGGGGAATCCAGCTCACGGCCCACAACGGCCCCGGAACCATCATCGGCGGGAACGGCCAGATTCCGCTGCCGGGCGTCGCCAAGGTCTGCTTCTTCGCGGCCTGTTCTGGCGCCCCGCTGGCCAACCTCTCCATTCCGCTGGGGCCGGTGGGCGCTGGCGGAGCGGCATTCGTCACAAGGGTGTTCGGCACGATCCACGCGAATGTGACCACGATCGGAGCGCCGTGGACCGTCGGCACGGCGGCAGTCAAGACCACGCGCGGGGCGACCCTGACCCAGATGGGCTTCGCCCATGGGCCAGCCTCCTCGACCTCGAGCACGGCGGCCGCCTCGGGCTCGCTCCAGCTCGTGACGCCCGTCACCATCTCCACCAGCATCGCAGCATCGACCGTGGTTGCGGCCTTCGGCGTGATGACGCTCCACTTCGTCCCCGAGCCCGGCACGCTGTTGCTCCTCGCCAGCGGCATCGCCGGGCTCGTGCTCTACGGGCGGACGAGGCGCGGCGGCTGACGCGACGAGACTGGCGTGCCGCGCTGGACTTGACCCGGCCGCTCCATCGGAGGCGCCGGAGCCCGACGCCCAGGCCCTCGCCGTTGCTGTCAGCGCGGCGCTGCTCGGCGTTGCGGCCGCGAAAGGGGGCCGGTGACGGTGCGTCGCGACGCGCGGCACACTGCGCGCGCGCTTCGCGAGGCGCGATGGCAGCGTAGGGGCCGAGTTGCGAGCCCTGGGAAGGGGGATTGCCACTCTCCGGGGGTCTCGTACTACTCTAGGGAACAAGTAGCCGCCGAATGTCGCCGCGCCCCCGCTCCGCGCTGCTGCTCGCGTGCCTCCTCGCGCCCTGCGCCGCGGTCGCGGCGCCTCCGATCTCGTTCGTCGAGGCTCACTTCCACGTGCAGGGCGCGCTGGACGGGCTGCAAGGCGCCCTCGGCACCATCGTGAGCCCCGACGGCGCCAACGCGTACACGCTCGGCAAGGGCGACGACGCCGTCTCCGAGTGGGCGCGCGATCCGGCCACCGGAGGCCTTACCGCCCTCGGCCGCATGCTCGGCAACAACAACCCCGGCGGCACCGTCCCGAATTTCGACCGCCCCGTGGCCGCCGCGATGAGCGCCGACGGTCGCTTCCTCTACGTCGTCACCAGCAACACCGATCCCACGCAGAGCCCGCCGACCACGTCCGGCGTCGCGATCTTCTCCCGCGATCCCGCGACCGGCCTCCTCGGCTACGTCGCGTCCGTCCTCGACGGCCAGGACGGCTCGAGCCTCGAGAACCCGGCCAGCGTCGCGATCAGCCCCGATGGAAGCTCGGTGTACGTCGGCGACTTCGCCCGGGACTTCGAGGAGGGCGCCGTCAACACGTACGCGCGGGACCCCTCGACGGGGCTCCTGACGCACGTCCAGACGCTCTCGCACGTGGCCATGGCCGCGGACGGTCTCGATCGGGTGCACAGGCTCGCCGCGAGCCCCGACGGCAAGAACGTCTACATCACGAGCCACGGGACTCTTGGGGCCGACCAGGCGATCGCCACCTACGCGCGCGATCCCGCGACCGGCGCGCTCTCTTTCGTGTCCATCCTCATGCACGGCATGCCGGGCGTCACGGGGCTCGGAGATCCCTACGGCGCGCTCGTCAGCCCCGACGGCGCGTTCGTCTACGTGGCGAGCTACTCCAGGGCGTCGCCCGCGATCGCGGGCTCGATCGACGTCTTTGCACGCGATCCGGCGACCGGCGTCCTCTCTGCCGCCTTCAGCGACACCGAAGGCGCCATCGGCGTCATCTCGCCGACCAGCCTCGTGCTGAGCCCCGATGGCTCGCGGCTCTTCATGTGCGCCCAGGGAACGATCGGCTCCTACGTCGGCAAGCTCACCGCCTTCACCCGAGATGCGGCGACCGGGAAGCTCGCCCTGATCCAGGTGCTCACCGACAACGCGAACGGCGTGGACGGCTTGAAGGGCGCGCTCGACGTCGCGATCAGCCCCGACGGCACGAGCCTCTACGTGAGTGCCGAGCAGGACCAGCCGCCGGGCTCCACGCAGACCGAGACGGGAGCGCTGGCCGTCTTCGCCGTGGCGCCTCCGCCGGGAGCCGGAATGCCGGCGTGCAGCGACGGGATCGACAATGACGGGGACGGCCTCGTCGACTACCCGATGGATCCCGGCTGCTCGAGCCCGACGGATGATTCCGAGCTCGACGCGACGCATCCCTGCGACGACGGGATCGACAACGACGGCGACGGACTCGTGGACTGGCGGCTCGACGGCAGCGGCGATCCCGGCTGCGCGAGCGCCGCGGCCACCTCGATCGAGAACCCTGCCTGTCAGGACGGAATCGACAACGACCGCGACGGCGGCATCGACTTCGACGGGGGCGCGTCGGCCAATCACGGCGTCGCGCTCGGACCTCCCGACGCGAATTGCGCCACGCCGTCGCAGCGCAGCGAGCTGCCACCGGCCGCTTGCGGCCTCGGCGCCGAGCTCGGCCTCACGCTGCCGCTCGTCCTGGCGCTCCGCGCGCGGCGGCGGAGGAGCTAGGGGCGGGCGCTTCCCGACGCTCCGCGGAGCTCCGGCGCCTCACGAGCCATTTTCGATCGCGCCGAGTCCGCCTCGCGGTCGCACTTCCGCCCGTTCGGGCGGAGAGCACTCGCGTGGCCACGATACTTTTCCGTTGCGTGCGGGGCTGCGCTTGTGAGAGGGTCGTGATCGCTGATGGTGTCGCCGAGCAGTCGGCGCACGGAAGGTGTCATCGAGCCCGTCGCGCTGGAGCCAGGTCAAGATGATGGGGCAGTCAGGGCCCATGCGCCGGAACGACATCCGCCTCGGGCGGGCGACGCCAGACTGGCGATGGCTCGCGTTGGGTGTCGCGATCTCGTGTCTGGCAGTCCGCGCTGCGCGCGCGGACGGTCCCGTGATCGGTTGGGGCAACGACACCCACGGAGAGGCGACCCCACCGCCCTCGGTGGACGGCACGGCGGGCAC
>DATKOY010000155.1:0-19718 GCA_035524415.1 Solirubrobacteraceae bacterium
GGCCCAGCCCGCGTCGGCGACGACCTACACCTTCCAGGTGCAGCAGACCTATTCGGACGGGTCGATCGTGAATTGGTCGGGGCCGGAGTCCTCGGACTCGCCGGCGCCGACGATCGAGGCGAAGAGCTCGCTGGCCGGCGGTGGATCGTCGGTGCTCGCGATCATCGCGCTGATTGTCGGGCTGCTCGGTCTCGCCGCGGGCGGGTTCGCGCTCCTGAGCCGCGGGTCGCGGGAGCGGGAGCTGGCGTGAGCCGGCGGGGGCGGATCGTCGCGTCGGCGCACGCGTATCTGATCAAGACGGTGCCGGCGGCGAGCGGCGTGCTCGACGCTCCGCCCCCAAACGTCCATAGACCAGGCTTCCAGCCTGCACCGATCATCGACGACGTCCCGATCCTGATGGCGAGCCAATGACCGGCAGACCTGATCGTCGTTCCGGAGTGGGACCGGTGTCGGGCACCGCGCTGGCCAGGCGCCGCGCCGGCGCCCGTCGACGCGCGCAAATCCGTCGCCGACGCGCGGTCGCGCTGCTGGCGGCAACGATCGCGCTGATCGCGATCGTCCTGATCGCATCCGGCGGCGGTGGAGCAAGCCGAGCTCGCCAGCAGGCAACGTCCGCGGCCACCGGCCATGCAGTGTCATCACGTGCTCGGCGAGCCCGCGCCACCCACGCGCAGCTCGATCGGGAGAACGCCGCGATCGACCGGCTGCTCGCGCGCCAGCCATTCATCACCGCCGGCGGCAGCGAGCGGCGCGAGATCGCGCTGACCTTCGACGACGGGCCGGGCCCCTACACACCCGGCGTGCTCGACCAGCTCCAGCGCCTCCACGCCCCGGCCACGTTCTTCGAGGTCGGGTTCATGATCCATTACTTCTACGACTCACTCGAGCGTCAGGTGCGAACGGGCGCGGTCATCGGCGACCACACCGAGCAACACCCGATGATGGCTCGCCTGACCGCCTCCGACCAAAACAATCAGATCGTCACGCAGACCCAGCAGCTGCACCGCTACGGCGCGCCATACCCCCGCCTCTACCGCCCGCCGTACGGGTCATTCAACGCGGCCACCTTCGCGATCCTCCACCGGCTGCACATGCTGATGGTGCTCTGGAGCGTCGACACCGACGACTATCTCAGACCCGGCGCCAGCACGATCGTCGCACGAGCGCTCGCCGGCGCCAAGCCCGGAGCGATCATCCTTATGCACGACGCAGGCGGCGAGCGCAGCCAGACGATCGCAGCCCTCCCACCGCTCGTGCACGCGCTCCGCGCACGCGGATATAAGCTCGTCACGATCCCTCAGCTCGTCCTTGACGACCCGCCAGAGGGACACCAGCCGACGCCCACCTCACTCGCCGGCGACTGACTCAACTGTCTCTTCGTTCCGCGCCAGGTCGGTGCGGGTGGTCACACCGCGTTGCTGGGCTCCGTGACAGTCGGCCAAGGCCTCGGGCTGCCGACCTGCGACGTGCTCCCTCGACGTCTTCTGCGCGCAGGGATCAGCACGCAGCTCCAGGTCGGGAGAATGTATCTGGGGCGGGCGCTCGCGCCCGCAGCTGCTTTGCCAGACGGACGGTTGGCTCCGCCAAGCGAGCTCGAGCGGCCGAAGGACGGTTTTCAATCGCAGGCCGTACAGTGAGTTTGGTCCTGCCGTCGGCGGCGGCATGGTGCGTGCGCCGTGTTGTCAGTGTGCTGACCGCGATCGTGAAAGAACAAGCCGATTCTTGCTCCGGTCCGTTCCGGACGAGCCGTGTCGACCCAGTCGGTAGCTGCGGTCCTGCAACCGCCGGGACGGCCGGGAGCCTGACCGGTCGACACGCGCGGCGCGGCGGGCGCCGGGCGCTCGGTCGTTTGGTAGGGCTGATCCCGGCGGCGGCCGCGATGCTCCTCGTGCTGATTGTCACGGGGGTGTGGATCGCGGCGGTCGCGCGCGCGGACGGTGATCCGGGCAGCGACGTGCTCGTGTATCAGGATCTGTTCGTTGGGTCCGATGCGGGTCTGTCGGTCGCCCAGCAGCTGCAGCTGAGCGGGCTGCTGAAAGGGGCGGTGCGGGCGGGCATGCCTGTCCGTGTGGCGATCATCGCGAGCCGGTCGGACCTGGGTGCGGTCACTGCGTTGTGGCTCAATCCGCGCGCGTATGCCCGATTCCTCGGGCTTGAGCTGTCGCTCGCGTATAAGCAGCGGCTGCTGGTGGTGATGCCGAACGGGTTCGGGTTCAACTGGCCGGGGCATTCGACCGCGCCCGCATACAACCTGCTCGCGAAGATCGCGATCCAGCCGGGCGGCGCTGGACTGCTGAAGGCGGCGGAGAATGCCGTGCAGACGCTGGCCGATGCGGACGGGGTGAAGCTCAGACCGGCGGCGGGACGGTCCGCCGGCACGGCGACTGCGCCGGCGGCCGGGGCGGCGCCGGGGGCGGGGGCAGCGAGCACGCGAGTGTCGCATCCGGGCCGGGCGGCCGACAGCCGCGCGGCGTTGATCGTCGCGGTGCTGGTCGTGATCGCCCTTGCCGTGCTGGCGGCACGCTGGGGGCTGCGCCGACGGGCCAGTCCGGGTGCGGGCCTGCGCGAGCGCTGGCAGCGGTCGCGGATGGGTCGGGTGTGGGTGCCGGCGAGCGTTGCGGTCGTCGCCTTGGCGTTGACGGTTGGGGTGGTGGTGTTCGGGCGGTCGGCTGCCCGGGGCGGGGCGCAGCGCGACGCGCTCGCGTTCAATCCGTACCTCGACACGGGCACCTCGTTGTCGGGCGTGGCTCCGGACTTCGCCCTGTCTGACCAGTTTGGTCAGCCGGTCTCGCTGCATGCGTTTCGCGGGAAGGTGGTGATCCTCGCGTTCAACGATTCCGAGTGCACGACCGAGTGTCCGCTGACGACCACGGCGATGCTCGATGCCAAAGCGATGCTGGGCGCAGCGGGCTCGCGCGTGCAGCTGCTCGGGGTCGACGCGAACCCCGGAGCGATCTCGCTCGAGGACGTGTGGTCCTACTCGGAGCTGCACGGGATGCTGCACGCGTGGAAGTTCCTCACGGGATCGCTGCCGCAGCTCAAACGTGTCTGGAAGCGGTATGCGGTCGAGGCCGCGATCGAACGCGGCGAGATCACCCACACCCCTGCGCTGTTCGTGATCGATCCGCAGGGCCGCGAGGCGAAGGTGTACATCACCCAGATGTCCTACACGGCGGTCGGCCAGCTCGGCCAGCTGCTCGCGCAGGAAGCCTCGAGCCTGCTCCCGGATCACCCGCGCGTGCACTCGGACCTCTCCTACGCGCGCGCTCCGGTGATCAGCCCCACGCAGCGGACGAGCCTGCCTCGCGCGGGAGGTGGAAC
The DNA here is from genome assembly GCA_035524415.1 of Solirubrobacteraceae bacterium. Taxonomy (GTDB): domain Bacteria; phylum Actinomycetota; class Thermoleophilia; order Solirubrobacterales; family Solirubrobacteraceae; genus Palsa-465. Next base: position 3,322 of record DATKOY010000155.1, read on the forward strand.
GGTTGCGCTCGGTCCCGGAAACGGCGCCCGGCTGTTCCTGTTCTTCGCGACCTGGGATCGCGAGACGAGCGGCCTCGCGGGCCAGCTCGACGCGCTCAACGGCTACGAGGCGGCAGCACGCCGGCTCCGGCTACCACGGCTGGTGGCGGTCGACGAGGCGAGCGTGGAACCTAGCTCCCAAACGCTGACCGACTTCCTCGGCCAGCTCCCCCGCCCGTTGTCCTATCCGGTCGCGATCGATCGCAGCGGGGTGGTCGCCGACGGTTATGAAGTGCTGGGGGTGCCGTGGATGGTGCTGATCTCGCGAACCGGCCAGATTCTCTACTACCGGGAGATCTCGACGGCGGGATGGCCGAGCCGCGAGGTCCTGATTCGCTACGTCCGGGCGGCACTCGCGCACGTCCCCGCGACAGCCGCCGGAGCGTCCGGGCAGGGGCTCGCGGCCTCGCCGGCGCCGCTGGCGGCGCTGCAGCGGCAGGCGAACCAGTTGCTCGGATCGGAGCCGGCGCTGGCGGCCAGGATCCGCGCGCTGCGCGGCTATCCGATCGTGATCAACGCCTGGGCGTCGTGGTGCGCGCCGTGCCGCTCGGAGTTCAGCCTGTTCGCTTCTGCGTCGGAGCGCTTCGGTCCGCGGGTCGCGTTCCTCGGCGCTGACACCGACGATACGCCCGGCGATGCCAGAGCCTTTCTGGGGCAGCATCCGGTCAGCTATCCGAGCTACGAGACGACGACCGCCAGCCTGAGATCGCTGGCGGTGATCCAGGGGTTGCCGACGACGATCTTCATCAACCCGGCCGGCAAGGTCGTCCAGGTGCACACCGGCCAATACGACGCGCAGGGCACGCTCGACCAGGACATCGCCAGCTACGCGCTCGGCTGACCCCGGCCGTCGCACGCCGGCTCCAGCGGCCCCTCCGTTCGCACGTCGGCCGCGACCCGGGCTGGCCAGGCTTGTCGAGCGTGGTGCGCGGTCACGTGAGCGCGTGGTCGCGCCCGGGTAGCAGCGGAAAGGAGCGCTGGCTGCGGGTCGGCACGATGTAGTTGGCGCGCTTGAGCACGAAGATGAACTCGTTGATGCCGTTGTTGACGGTGTCGGTGATCGCCGGGTTCTGGAGCTGGGCGGAGGCGGCGTTCATCGCGCGGCGGGTCGTGACGAAATCGTCGATCGTCCGCTGGAGGGAGACGAAGTGCAGTCCGGCCTGTCCGCCGTCGACGGTATTGAAGTCGTGCCGGATGATGAGCGGCTTGCCGTGCCGGCGTGCTCGGGCGGAGGTCTGAGCGTGCCCGATGACGCCGTAGCGGTCGATCGCCTCCTCGAGCTTGCCCGGCTCGCTGGGAGCGTCGGTGGTGAACGCTGCCGCCTGCGTTGGGGTGACTTGCGGCGCGTACATCCGTGCGACGCGGTCGCGCTGGTCCAGGTTCTCGTACCAGCTGTCGAGCCGCAGCCGCATGTAGGAGACATGCATCGTCGTTGCCCCGGCGAACACGCCGTCAGCGATCGTGACCGAGTCCTCGCTGGCCTGGTTCTTGACCAGTCCGGACTTGAAACCCATGAACAGCGGTGCCTGCTCGAGGACCGGTCGGCCTGCGGGGATCCCGCCGGTCCGCTGACGGGCGGCGGGAAGGCCGGCGCCGACGAACCCGGTCCGGGTCTCGCGCCAGCGCAGAGCGCGGGAGAGATCAAGCGAGCCGGCGGCGCCCGGAAGCGAGGCACCGTGCACAAGCGCACGCTCGATCATCTCGAGCCGCTGCTCGTCGTCGCACGCGAGGTGCAGGCAGAACTCGTACTCGTCGATCGTCGGCAGCTCGAAATCGGACAGGCCGTGCGCGCGCGGGATCGGCGAAGCCGTCTGCAGCGAGCGCTCGAAGTACCTGGGCCCCCAGCCGGCGGTGAACAGCAGGCCGCTCGGGCTCCAGCGGTAGGCTCGCTCGAGCGTCCGCAGCGCGGCCTCGAGCACCCGGACGTGCGAGAGGCTCGCAGTGCCGTTGACATCGAAGAACAGCAGACGGTCGAATCTCGGCGCGATCGGATTGCCGTTGCCGTCGCGGGCAAGGGCCGCGGTCCAGGCGTGCTGGCGCTCCGGCAGGCCGGCGGGCTGGGTCCCGAGCGGGACCAGCCCCACCGACCTACCGGAGCGGCTGAGGACGCGATCGACGCTGAGCCCGACGGCCGCCCCACCGGCGATCGCCCCCGCACCGAGAATGAACCGCCGTCGCGTCAGCATCGCCACGCCTCCTATGAGCCTGTCGCCAGACTCACGCTGCCGGCTTCCAGTGGAACGTGAAGCTGACCCGGTGAGGCTTCATCCACACATCCTGATACTCGACGTGCCGGGCCGACACCGGCGGGCTGATCAACAGGCTCAGCTGATACGTGCCGGCCCCGGGAACAGCGACATCGTTGCCGTAGTGCGGGCCCATGTAGCGGGAGATCATCGGCCACTGCCGCTCGTCATAGATCACCTTGCCGCCCTTGCTGATCGTCGCCCACACGGTCGCATACGGGATCGGGACCCCGGTCTGCTGATCGCTGAGCATCACCATCAGGTGAAACGCCGTCGTCTTCGGCGGCTTGACCATCTGCATATCGCCGGGGCCCTTATAGATCACAAACGGCACCGCCGTCATCGCTTCTGCGGAGATCTTCATCCCCTGCCACGTCGTCGACGCCAGCTTCTGCGTCGGCACAGCCTTGATCCCGCCCGCGGACATCCCGCCACTGCCCGACCCGCCCATGCTCATCCCGGACGCGCCGGCCGAGCCTTGCCCGCTCGACGTGCCTGCCATACCGGTCGTGCTCATCGCCGCCTTGGTCGAGCTCGCCGCCGTCGTCGAGCCTGAGCTGCCGCATGCGGCGAGGAGCAGTGCGACAACGGCCACCAATACTAATCCGACGGCGCCGGGCCGGCGCCACCGCGGATCGATCCTCTTCATCATCGTGTCTCCAGATCGTTCGGACATCACGCTTGGATTCAGCTCGCTGAAGCAGCGCGTGAGCGGGCTCCAACAAGCCGACACCCCGGCACGACCGAAGGCAGGCATCCGTGCTCGCCAGCGCTCCGCGCTCTGGCGTGCCCGTCACCCTTCTGCGTGGAACATGCCGAGATCGCAGCCGGCGACGCGCAAGCGCGCCGGCTCCTTCAGCGCGAGACTGGCGGGCCGCGCCCGGACCAGCCGTCCGCCAGCGGTGCCAGCGCCGGCACCAACACATCCGACGGGCGCCGGGCAGACACGATCCGGACGGGCAGCCGTGGCAGAGCACCGCCGCCACGACGGCGCGCGACCGCATCCAGCACCCAGCGCGCGCCGTGAAACCACGCCGCAAGCACCAGCCCGACACACACCGCTACGGGGATCGACCACCAGCCGCCAAACCCGAAGATCCCCGCCAACCCCGCCGGATGGCCCGTCGCGAACAATCCCTCGAGGAACTCCTGACAGACGTAGATCGCGACCAACGCCACCGAGCACACCAACCACAGCCCGGCGAGCGAGAGCGTGTAGCGAGGCAGCGACCGCTGACCGGCAAGCGCTCTGCCCAGACCGCGCAAGAACCCGCCGGCGACCAACGCCAGCAGCAGCACGACCCACGGCACCAGCGAATGCAGATACGAGTGACCTGTCCGCTGCAGCTCGAACCCGGCGCCGGAGCCGAACGCCAGCATGAACCGCAGCTGATGCACCAGCATCGCCGCCGGCGGGAGCAAGGCGACCTGCCCCAAACCCCGCAGACCGAACCTCCGCACGCGACCGACAGGCATGAGTCCGGCACGATAGCCCACGCCCGGACATCGCGCGCGGCCGCCCGCGCCGTTACCGTGAGCGGCGATGCGCCGCCGCCGATCCCGCCTGACCACGTCCATCACGGGCGTTGCCGCGCTCGCCTTCACGCTCGCGGTCGGCGGCTGCGGCAGCGGCGCAGTCCGAACCCGACAACCGGCGAGCACGAGCCACCATCGCCCCGCGACGCACCGATCGGGCGGCCTCGTGCGCAACGCGACCCCCCGACCCGACTGGCGCCCGTTCACCGGCCCGGTCCCGATCCTCGTCTACCACGACCTCGGCACGCCACCGGCCGGCGAGCCCTACCCCGGGCTGTACGTCCCAGATGGCGAGTTCGAGCAGCAGATCGCCTGGCTCGCCCGACACCGCTATCAGGCGGTCACGCTCGATGAGGTCATGAACGCCTGGTATCGCCACGGCACCCTGCCCGATCATCCAATCGTGATCACCTTCGACAACGGCTACATCCCGCAGGCGACGTTCGCCCCGTCAGTGCTGTCCCGATACGGCTGGCCCGGCGTGCTCAACGAGATCACCGCCGATCACCTCAACAACACGAGGATTCGCTCACTGCTGAGAATCGGATGGGAGATCGACTCGCACTCCGTCACCCATCCCGATCTCACCACCCTCACGCCGAGCGAGCTCCGCTACCAGCTCACCGCCTCCCGCCAGTTCCTGCAGCGCACCTTCCACATCCCGGTCAACAGCTTCTGCTACCCGTCAAGCAAATACAACGCCACCGTCATCGCCGCAGTCAAAGCCGCCGGCTACACCAACGCCCTCACCGAGAACCCCGGCTACGCCACCAAAACCGAGCCGTACCTCCTCAACCGCTTCGAGATCGAAGACGGCCAAGGAACGGCCGGACTCGCCGCCGATCTGCAACACCGCTGATCACCCGCGGGGGCGAGTTCAGATAAAGGCCACGACGACACCGGCCTGCCTCTGAGCAGCCTCGTCGCGATCGAACAACTGAGCAGAGAATCGATGAGCTCAAACGAGCAGACCGCCGACGCCCCCGGGGAGAGCCCATCAGCCAGGAGGGCACTCCGCGCGAAGAAGGAGCGGGTCTCACGTCGAGATGCTCGGCGGGCACAGAACAGGGCCGAACAGCGATTCAGCGCCCCAGGCGCTCGGTATGGGGCGACATCCGCCGCCGTCATGGGGGTGTGGATGGAGGCCATGCGGCAGGTTTTCACGCCCGTCGACCCTTCGGTATCGTGCCGCCGATGCCGGAGCGTGTGCGGCCGACGACGGTTGGGCGGCTTGTGCCGTTGTTGTTGATGCCCGCGGGCGCGTTTGCGGTGCATCAGCTTCGCTACCTGCTTGCGTATGGTGGGCAGGCGGGTGTCGAGCTCGCCCGGCAGGGTCATTCTTATCTGCATTCGGTGGTGCCGTGGATCGTGCTGCTGCTCGGTGTCGCGGCCGGCTTGTTCGTGCGCGCGCTCGGGCGGGCGTTTGCGGGCCACACGTCGCTTCCGCGCTACACGTTCTCGCTCGCGGTTCTGTGGGTGTCGTCCTCGGTTGCGTTGCTCGCGATCTATGCGTCGCAGGAATTTCTCGAGGGCCTGTTCGCCACCGGGCATCCGGCGGGGCTCGCGGGCGTCTTTGCGTACGGCGGCTGGTGGTCTGTGCCGGCGGCGGTGTGCGTCGGGCTCGTGCTTGCTGCCGCCTCTCACGGCGCTTTGTGGGTGCTTCGCGAGGTCGTGGCACGTTGGTCGGCGCGTGCGGTCGGTCGGTCGCCTCGGCCACGCGTGCGGAGGCGCAGGCTCGTTCATGTGGCGCTGCGGCGGGTCGCGCCGCTGGCCAATGGCTGGTCTGATCGCGGGCCTCCGCGTTCGCTTCGCGCCTGAGCCTGCAGTCCGGTGACCTGCCGGCCGCTCGGCCGCGGGTCGCTCACACGCATCGTGTCCCCCAGCTGGTCGAGCGCACGTCTGTGCGCACGGCTGGCTGTGTGGGTGCTCGTGGACGCACGCTCGGGCATTCGTTCACCGCGGTCGTCGTCGTCGCCGGTGGGCGGCTGCGGCGATCCGCGCTGGCGCGGAGTGACGCGATGTCGGCACGGCCTCCGATGAGGGTGGCTGACGCGCTGACGTTCACGCGCCCGGAACGTGCTGCCCTCGCCGTCCGGCGGTGGGGAGCGAACATCAACATGAGAGGACTAACGACGTGCATCGATCGATTCGACGCGCCGCGCAGGCGCTGCCCGCGATCTGCGGCGTAGCCGTGATCGCCGCGGCGCCAGCCCAAGCGGCGAGGAGTACGACGCAGTCAGTGAAGCTGAGGTTTGCCGCCGTCGCCGGTGGTCACCCGGTGACGTGTGGCCGGCTCATTCAGGGCCTCGGTACGACTCATCAGGGAGCGCAGCTGCAGGATTTGCGCTTCTACGTGACCGACGTGGAGCTGCTGCGACGGAAGGGCAGTCCGGTCCGGATCACGCTGCGCGGCGGCGCTCCGTACCAGGTGATTCGTAAGGGCAAGAGCGTGACGCTCATTGACCTCGAGAACGGCACGGGTGCGTGCAAGGCGGCCGGAACGCCGGGCACCAACCCGTTCGTTCAAGGAACGGTCCCGCGCGGCACCTACACCGGCGTGCGCTTTACGGTCGGCGTGCCTCCCGCTCTGAACCACACCGACACCGTCTCCGCCCCGGCGCCGTTGAACGTCGACGCGATGGCGTGGTCGTGGCAGTACGGCCGGAAGTTCATGCGGATCGAGTTCGTCGATCCGGGCGGCCCCACCGGTGCCTGGCCGGCGCACCAGTTCCTCGTGCATCTCGGCAGCACCGGCTGTTCAGGTAACCCGGCGACCGGTCAGGCCGCCGGCTGTACGGCGTTGAACATGCCGGTCGTCGTCCTGAATCACTTCAACCTGCAACGTCAGCTCGTCGCGTTGGACCTGGGCAAGCTGCTCGCCGGTGACGACATCACCGTCAACCGGGCCGATGAGCCCGGCTGCATGTCGGGTCCGACCGACCCCGAGTGCGGCTCGGTGTTCGGTGCGCTCGGTCTCTCGTGGCGGACCGACGGTCGCGGGACCGGCCGGTCGACCGGCAAGCAGGATGTCTTCGGGGCGATGACGCGATGAGCGCGGCGCGGGATCACCGCAAGCGGCGAGGTGCGGCGATCCCGCGCTCAACCCTCGCGTCGTTGCTCCTAGTCATCGGCGGCGCGTGCGCGATCACATCGCTCGCGGCGGCGATGAACTCGCGAAGCAGTGGCGGCTGGGTCTGGCAACTCCCGCGGGGATTTCCCCAGCCGCGCGTTCCGGCGGGCAACCCGATGACAGCCGCGAAAGTCGTCCTCGGCCGTCGCTTGTTCTACGACCGCCGGCTGTCCGGCAACGACACCGAGTCGTGCTCGAGCTGCCACCAACAGCGGCTTGCGTTCACCGATGGTCGTGCCCAGGCGGTCGGATCGACGGGCGAGTTGACCCCGAGGAGCGCTCAGTCACTGGTCAACGTCGCGTACAACGCGACGCTGACCTGGGCCAACCCGGCGCTGGTCACCCTCGAGCAACAGGTCGAGGTACCGCTGCTCAGTGAGCATCCGGTCGAGATGGGCGTCACCGACGCCAATGAGGGCCGGATCCTCGCGCGTCTGCGTGGCGATCGTTGGTATCGCGTGCATTTCCGCCAGGCGTTCCCGGCCGCGAAGCAGCCGGTGAGCTTCACGACGATCGTCCGCTCGCTCGCCGCCTTCGAGCGCACGATCATCTCTGCTGACTCCCGCTACGACCGCTACCTGCGCGGTCAGGCGACGTTGACCGCCGCCGAGCGACGCGGGATGAACCTCTTCATGGGCGAGCGGACCGGGTGCACGCACTGTCATGGCAGCTTTATCTTCAACGACCAGGACACGTACGCCGGCGCCCCGAACGAGACGCCCCAGTTTCACAACACCGGTCTGTACAACCTCGGCGGCACTGGAGCGTACCCGGCGCCGAACCGCGGGCTGTTCGAGATCACGGGTGTGCCGAGCGATATGGGGCGCTTCCGGGCGCCGTCGTTGCGCAACGTCGCCCTGACCGCTCCGTACATGCATGACGGCTCGATCAAGACGCTCGCGGACGTGATCGACTTCTATGCCGCGGGAGGTCGCGTCATCCGCAGCGGACCGCTGGCAGGTGACGGGCGTGCCAATCCCTACAAGGACGCCGAGATCGCTCCGATCAAGCTCAGCGCCCGCGATCGCGCCGACCTCGTGGCGTTCCTCAAGACGCTCACTGATTGGAGCCTCGTGCGCGATCCCCGGTTCTCGAATCCCTTCCACCACCAGTGATGACCCACCGCGTGAGCCGAACAGACCGGAAGAAGCCGATGACGTCCTTCTGCGTCTCCCGTGGCCCGGTGCATGAGCGACTGCAGCGGGGTGGCCTGCCGGGTCCAGGCGGGCAACAGCTGCGGCCTGGCGACCGCTGCGCAGAAGCCGAGCGCCGGCAGGCAGATGATCGGCGGCGTCAGCACCTGCCCGCGTGCGATGCCCAGCAAAGGCCAGGGGTGCGGCGATGCTGACGCGCCGGGAGCTGCTGCGCGGTGCGGTGGCCGGAGCAACTGGTGCGGCGGCGGGAGGCGCGCTCTCCGCTCCCGCGGCTGAGGGCAAGACGCACGGCACCGCCGTCGGCCGCGAGCCCAGCGGGCTTCCGCATCGTCAGTACCTCTGGGATTACACACTCTCCCGGGACACGTACGGCAACCCGGTCGCGCCGCTCTATGACCGGCTGATCTTCCTCGACGTGCGACGCGGGCTGACGCCCGCGTCGGTCGTGTCGCTCGAAGCGGCACTCCGCACCCTGGAGCGCACCTTCGGCTGGGGACCGGACGGCCTGCTGTTCACCGTCGGCTGGGGACCGCACTACTTCACGCGCGTCCTGCGAATTGTCTCGCCGATCCCGGAGGCACGGGTCCTCTCGACCTTCGAGGCGCCGGAGCTTGATAGCTACGACGTCTGCCTGCACCTCGCGTGCGACGACGCGTCGCGGTTGGCGGCGGTTGAGCGCGCGCTGGTTCACGGCGAAGCCGTCCGCGGAGCTGACGGACCGCTGCGGATCACCGGACCGCTTCGCTGGCGCGAGACGCGAACCGGTTTTGTCGGCACCGGGCTCCCGGCTCGCCACCAGCACGTTGCCGGCATCCCCTCCGGGATGCCGGTGCCGGTCGACTCGCCGCTGTTCATGGGCTTCAAGTCGGGACTGCTCAAGAACCAGGCAAGTGAGGATTCGGTGACGATCGCCGACGGGCGCTTCGCAGGCGGCACGACGATGCACGTCAGCTACATGCACCTGAACCTCGAGCTCTGGTATGACCGCAACACCGAGCGCCAGCGGGTCCAGGAGATGTACGCCGCGCAGGTCACGCCGGCGCAGGTTCCACAGATCACCACGGACTCGCCCAACCACGCCGATCGGCTGCAAGAGGCGATCATCGACTACGGCGTCGTGGGGCACTCGCAAACGTCCGCACGCGCGCGTCGCAACGGCAAGCCGATCATCCTGCGCCGGGACTTCGACACGATCGACGGCGGTCACGCCGGCGTGCACTTCGTCTCCCTGCAGCGCTCGATCGATGACTTCGTCGCGACCCGCAAGGCGATGAACGCCGCACACGCCGAGTTTCAGAACCCGGTCATCACCAACACTTCGAACAACGGCATCAACGCCTACATCGCCGTGCTACGGCGAGCCAACTACCTCGTGCCGTCCCGGCGCGAGCGGGCCTTCCCGCTGCTGCCCGGACGCACCCGCTACCTCCGCTGAACCACTGCAAGAAGGACGGACCATGAGAACACAGACCATCCACCGCTCGGGATTCGTCGCGCTCGCCGCAGCGCTCGTGCTGCTCGGGCCGCTGGCCCACACCCACGGCAGCCTCGCGTCGTCACGTCATTTCGTCGCGCCGAGGATCCTCAGGCGGCTTCCGTTCAACGAGGCCTCAAGCGTCCAGGCGGACCCGCGCACCGGCCGGATCTGGGTCACCCAGGCGGCACCCACGTACATCACGGGCACCTCCCACGCCGATGACGGGATCACCGTCCTGGCGCCCGGCACATACAAGACCCTCAAGCGCCTGCAATGGGTCGGCACAGAGCCGGCCACCGACGTCATCTTCGACGCCAACACCGCATACGTCGTGCTCGCGAACAGTGAGCTCGTGCTGATCGACACCAGGACCTATCGGGTGTTGCGCACGGTCAAACTCGGACTACCCGCGGACAGCGAACAGTCCCTGGCGATCGACAAGGCGGCCCGCCACCTATACGTGACCGGCCCGCACGTGACCGTCTATTCGCTATCCACGCTCAAGAAGGTCGGCACGCTCGCCGCGACCGGCGAATCTGTCGCTGTCGACCCGGTAACCAACGAGGTCTGGAGCGACAACTACAGCGCCGCCACCGCGCAGGTGTTCGACGCATTTAGCGACCGGCTGATCAGGACCATCCAGATCGGCGCGCCCGGTCGGCCCAAGGGCTGTGAAGACTCCTGCAAAGTGATCCCAGCAGGATCCGACGGGCTCGCGATCAACCCCGCCACCGACACCGTCTACGTCGACGACACCAACTCCGGGCAGCTGTTCGTGATCAACGGACACACGTACAGGTGGGTCAAGTTCATCCAAGCCACAACGCCCGGTACCTACTGGGCGGCCGTTGACGCCAAGCGAAACCTGACCTACTCCATCAACGACAACACCAGCACGCTGAACGTCATCGACGGGAACAGCAACAACCAGCTCACCCACCTCTCGATCGGCGTGCCCCAGGGACCGAAGGGCTGCGATATCTTCGGCTATCAGCAGCACTGCACAATCGGCGGCTCTGGCTCAGCCAACGTCAGCGTCGACACCGTCAACGGCGACGTCTACGTGGCCAACTACGGCGACACCGCGTTCGTGGCCGCCGGATACCTCCAGAAGCCGTCCACAGCCGGAAACGTGGTCGTGCTCTCCCCGGGCCGCTGGCACTGACTCCAGAGCGATTGCGCCGTGCCGAGCGCACACGGCACGGCGCAGTCCGCCGGTCAGCAGCGCGGCCAACGCGCAGGCTTCGTCGCCTCGCGGCCTCAAGGGACGGGCGGTGCTCTCAAGGGTTCGCGTTATAGCTCAGATTCAGCTAACACCTCGACGACCGCGTACGCGCTTCCCGCGCAACTCGGGTCTCTCGTCGAACCGGGCGATATGCGTGGGCCGAGAACGAAGCAAGGCGAGTTCGATCACGTGGCCCTGGCTGACCGACCGGGAGGTGCGGCAGGATCCGAAAGGTGCCGACGATCAGCCGCTTCTTGGGGATCGTGATCGCGATGTACTTCGACGATCACGGGCCGCCGCACTTCCACGCCCGCCACACGGACGGCGCCGCAAAGATCAGGATCGATACGCTCGAGCCGATCGAGAGCACGCTCGGACGCCGGCAGCTGCGCTTCGTTCTCGCCTGGGCCGAGTTGCATCAGGACGAGCTGCTCGAGAACTGGCGGCTGGCGCGTGCTGGTGAGACACTTAGCGAGATCGACCCGCTCCGATGATCGGACTGACCCCTGACATCACCGACGTGATCGTCGTCACGCACGGCGTGCTGCGTTTGACCTTCGCCGACGGCGTATCGGCCGATCTGGACGTGCTCGAGCGGATGCATGGCCCCGTCTTCGCGGAGGCTCGCACGCGCGCAGGGTTCGCGAAGGTCACGGTCGACGCCGAATCGGGGACCGTCGTTTGGCCCGGGGGCGCGGACCTTGCCCCGGACACGCTCTACGTTCGGGCCCGGACGGGCGCCTGGCCAGACCAGAACATCGCTGCATAGCCGACGACAGCGGGCATGCGCGGCGCGCAACCGCGAATCAGATCTTGCTGAGCAGCGGCACGATCAGACGGCGGCCACGAACAGCAGCAGTCCGCAGATGCGCGACCGCCAGACCCGACTCATGACGCGAGCGGCGTCTGCGTCGTCCCGCGCCCAGATTCCCACAGCCGGATCGTAGCTCCGCCGGCATGCGACTCCTGGCGATGCCGCCACGGAGGGCGCGAGCACCGACGTACATGCCAGCCTGTCAAAGCAGGTCAGAGTCGCTCATTCGGATGGCGCCTCGCACCTCGCCAAAGGCGCACATCCGGTGCTAGCCGGTCGACGTCAGTTCGCTCCTAACCGACGCGGATGGCTGGATCGGTCGTTCAGCGGTCCGCCGTCGCTGGTCCAGTGGCTGGGCCGTCACAGCCGACGATGTGTACTTCGGGGTGGTCGGCGAGGAGGGCGCCAAAGTCTGCGGGGTCGCTTGTGAGCAGGACGCATCGCGCGGCGTCCTGTCGGGCCTGGGCGGCGAGTGCGGTGGCGCCGACAAGGGCGCCGATCGTGGCATCGGAGCCGGAGCTGCCGAGTAGCTTGCCGGCCGTGCGAGCGAGCTGTTCGTCGGCCGGTATCACCTCGGCGGCTTTGACGACGCGGCTTACGGCGGCATCGCGGGGTCGCCCGTGAACGAGCTCGGCGAGTGTCACCGCTGATAGGACGAGGTCCGCGTCGAGCTCGCGCGCTCGCTCGAGCCACGCCTGAACGGTTCGGTCGTTGCTCGCCGCCTTCGACACGCCGTCGGCGTCAAGGACGAGCAGATCGGTTACCCGGACGCGGGCGCGTCCGCGTCGTGGCGCCCGGGCCACAGGCGTCTGACCTCCTCGATCAGCTGATCGTCAACGGGGCCGTTGGCTGCTTGCATCTCGGCGAGCAGATCGGCGAGCGCATCGCGCCGCAGCTGCCGGCGGACAGCTTCGTTGACGTATGCCGACACGCCGCGGCCCCCGACCCGTTCGCGGGTCTGGGCAAGCACATCCGTGTCGAGGCTCATGGATACCTTCGTCACCGCCATACGCTAATCCTACTTGAAGTAGGAAGAGACGACCGGGTGTGTCAGGCTCCATGCCTACGATCTGGTCGTGCTGCGAGAAGGCGGATCGCGAGAATCCGGGAGATTTGCGAGGCGCGGGTGCCGCCGGAGGCCTCGGATCAGGTCCGCGTCGAGCTCGAGCGCGAACGCCAGGCGATCACCATCGTCGAGCGCCGCCCGCCGTGGCGTGAGGACCTTGGTCCCGATTGGTCGCGGCTGCCGGTCGCACGGCTGCGCTACGTCGCATCCAGGGGACTGTGGACGCTGTGCTACCTGCGCCATACGGGCCGGTGGGAGCGCGATCCGATGCTCGGCCCGACGCGCCGGCTCGACGATCTGCTTGCCGAGCTCACCGACGATCCAATCTGCTTGTTCTGGCACTGACCGCCGCGGCACAAGGAGAACGGGCAGCTCGTCACTGGCGAGCGCGAGCAGTTCTGGCCCGAGCCGCCGAGCGAGACACAACCGTTGACCGCGGGCGTTGCCGCCACTCCCGGGCGTATCCTGGGTCGACGTGCTCTTGTCCGCCAACCTGCTCCGTTGCGTCGCCTACCGACATGCCGCCCGCGGTGGCCTCGCCGCGATACGATCCCGCGCGGCTCGAGGCCGTCAGGCCGGTCTGGCGGCGGCAGCTGGGGGACAGCCGGGTGATTTGCGCAAGACCGCCTTGCACAAACAGCCCGCCGGGCTGGGCCGCAAGACGCGCGCCAATGCACCTCTGCGCGGAGAGAATGCCTTGACGCCGGCGAACGGGCTGCGAACGCTGGGCGGGCCATCGGGGGTGCCTTTTGGGTGCACCCGGTCAGCACGTACAGTCGTCTCAGGTCGACTCACTCCCCCGAGAAAGAGCCGGTTTGCAGCGTCCTTGACGACTGGAGACGACTGGCCGTTACTCCTGCGCAACTCTGATAAGGAAGAGATCCCAGGTTCGAGTCCTGGATCGCCCACTGCGACTTCCCTGCACATCGCGCCTGCTCGTGGCTGGAAGGCGCACGTGAGCCGCTCGGCGGGCCGATGAGGGTGCATCTGGGGTGCGGTCGCGACCTCTTCTCTGCACGGCTGGCATGCGCGGCGGCGGATCGCTCTGCACGGTCGGGCCGGTCGGTCTGCCCTCGATGAGACGTTGAGCCGACGGCGCGATTCTCGCGACCAGCGAGTTATTCCCCGCGCGCCGGTCGCGTCTCGAGTTCTTGCTCGGGCGGGTATCTGACTCCGTGACCGCGGGTGTCTGGGAACCGGGCGGATCGCGACCGAGGCCGATCTCGCTCGTCCTCGACCTAGAAACAGAAACCGCGCACGGGCGCGGTTTCGAGCGCATTTCTCGCTAGCCGGCGGAGCTCCCGCCACCGAAGAGCCGTGGCGGGCGGGCGCGCAGGCTCGCCGTCCATGCCACGACGATGAGGAGCATTCCGATCGCGAACACGATCCACTCCAGCGTGTCGGTGCTACTGCGGCTGGTAGGGGTCGCCGTGGTCGGGGCCGGCAGGTTGTGACCGGCCGCCGCGGCGAGGCGCCGGATCGCGCTGAGCGCGCCGGTTCCTAGTGTCTTGCCGGGTGGTGTGAGCTGGTTGAGGGCTGATTGCTCGCTGGTCGATGGTCCATGCGGGCGGTAGAAGCCGTAGCCGCCGGGCATGACGACGAGGACGGCTCCGGTGTAGTTGAGGGACAGTTCCTGTCCGAGGAAGCGGGCGTAGTCCTCGGGCTGGTGCCAGAGCGCCGTGACCGATCCGAGGTCGGCGGGCCCGGCGATCAGCGCGACCCGGAGGTTGTAGCCGGCACGGTGTGCTGCGGCGAGCAGTGACGCGAGCTGCGCCTGCTCGGTCGCTGGCACGCCCGCGTCCTGGGGGAGGAACAGGGGCTGCGAGAGCAGGACGTCACTGGCCGGGTCGCCGTCGGCGCGAGCCGCGGGTGGGAGGCCGCCGGCCGGGACCGCCGCGATCATGATCGCCAACGTGGTGAGAAGGCCACGGCGCCGACGCGGCCAGTGGGGCGGTGGGTGCGTAGAGTGCTGCACGGTGGTCGTCGCTCAGCGGTATCAGCGCGCGGGCCCGTTCGGAGCCGGGGAGTCTCGCAAGTCTATGAGTCGCCGTGCCGGTCGCCTGCGGCTCGTGGTGCTGGTGTGCGTCGGCGCGCTGCTGGGCCCGTGCGGGGTTCCGGGTGTGGCTGCTGCGCATGGGCCGGTCGCTCCGATCGCGACGAGCTATCAGGCGAGAGTGGCGCAGGCGCCGGCCGGGGCCGAGGCCAAGGTGATCGACGGGGATCAGCGGATGTGGGTGCGCGTCGAGCCGAGCGAGACCCTGGTGGTGTTGGACTATCGCGGTGCCCCGTATCTGCGGTTCTCGCGCTCGGGCGTGGCTGTGAATCGCAACTCGGCGATGTACTACCTCAATCAGACACCGGCGGAGGTGCCGCCGTCGAACCTTCGGCCCACGACGGCGCCGAAATGGTCGAGCGTGAGCGGCGGGCACGACTACAGCTGGCACGATGGCCGGCTGCATGCGCTGGCGACGGTCGCGCTGGCGCCCGGTGCTTCGTATGTCGGCCGGTGGAGCATCCCCGTGCGGATCAACGGTCACGTGGGTGCGATCGCTGGTGGGCTGTGGCATGCGAGCGATCCGTCGATCGTGTGGTTCTGGCCGATCGTCGTCCTGCTCGCGTGCGTGCTCGCGGCACGGCGGGTGCGCAGCGCCCAGCTTGATCGGATCCTGGCGCGTGTGCTCGCGGTCGCCGCGTTGATCGCGAGCGCGGTCGTGGCGGTGGGCCGGGAGCTTCACGGACGACCGGGCGTCTCGGTATTGGGTGCGATCACGCTCGCGATCATCCTTGCGCTTGTCGCGCTGGGCTTGCGCCGGGTGCTGTTTCAGGACGCCGGGTACTTCACGTATTTCGCGGTCGCGTTCCTGGCGTTGTGGGAGGGGCTGCAGCTCCTCCCGACGCTGACGCACGGTTTCGTGCTCGCCGCCGTATCTCCGTTCATCGCGCGCGGCGCAACGGTCATCAGCCTGGGGTGCGGTATCGGTCTGCTGCTGATCGGATTCCGCCTGGTCGGCCGACACGCTCCCACTGATGAGGACGATCAGGACGAGACGGGCCTCGAGCACGAGGACCCGAGCTCGTGGGAGGCATACGCGTGAAGCGCCGGCGAGGTTCTCGCGGCTCGGGTTGGCGGGGATAAGTGCGGGCGAGCTTGCGCGCTGCCCTGCCGCTGGCGATCGCAGTCCTCGCGGGATCTGCTGCGATCGCGCGCGCCGATGGTGATCCGGCGAGCGACTTCCTAGTCACGAGGCAGACGTTCCTGTCGTCCCAGTCGGCCGCGTTGTCGGGCGCGCAGCGTGAGCTGCTCGGGGTTGTGGCGTCGGCGAATCGTTCGGGGTTCGCGATCCGCGTGGCGGTGATCTCGAATGAGTACGACATGGGTTCGATCACCGCGCTATGGCGAAAGCCGCACACCTATGCCCGGTTTCTCGGGCTTGAGCTTGTCCCCGGCTATCGCGGGCGTCTGCTGGTCGTGATGCCGAACGGCTTTGGGTTCAACTGGCTCGGGCCACGCGGACGGCGGTCACAGAGCTCGCGCCAGCGGATGGCGTGACGCTGGGTGCGTCGGCGACATCGGACGATGCTCGCCCGCAGCGTCGGGGCGGCAGCTCGTCGGTCGGGATTGCCGGTGCCGCCGGCGCCGCGGTTGCGGTCCTCCCCACGGCGCTTGTGCTCGCCGCGGTTCGTCGCCGTCACAAGCGCAGCCCACGCGC
>DATKOY010000156.1:0-56539 GCA_035524415.1 Solirubrobacteraceae bacterium
GCCGGCGTTCACCCCCGATGGTCGCTACATCGGCTTCATCCGCGACGAATCGAACGGCCACGAGCGGCTGTTCATCTGGGACAGCCTGACGCAGACGATGCTCAACGGTGGCGTCGACCTCGGTCTCGTCCATACCCCCGACTCGGGCAACCTGAGCCTGTTCGTCAAGCCCGTGTTCCGATTGACCAACATTCCGAACCTCAACACGGTCAGCTTCACCTTGCTCCAACCCGCGGGTGTCGGGATCCTCGTGCAGCAGATCGTCGGCCGCCACAAGCTGTTCGGTCAGACCGTGCCGACGCTCAAGCGTGTGGGCCGCGTTCCCTTCGGGAGCTTCCACGCCGGCCAGCGGCACGTCCATTGGGACCTGCGGGTGAACAGGAAGCGGCTCATGCCCGGCACCTACCAGGTCACGGTGCGGGCACTATCGAAAAATGGCCTCGTCCGCGACATGGGCAAGCCGCGGATCATCCACATCCGCCGCTGATGCGCGTGAGCAAGTTCACGCGCCGCTGTTGATGGCGCTCCCGCGATCGCTTTCGGCAACGCGGCGCCGCGGACTGCGCGATCCCCTTGCGACCACAGGACACGTGCCGCGCCGACCTCGGACGAGTGCTGTGCCGCAAAGGGAGCGTCCGGCGCCCGGCGCACGTTCGCGATGCCTACCGTATGCCTTGCGCGCCCGTCCGAGGATCCCGTGCAGCTGGATCAGCAGCTTGTTCCGCGTCCGCGCGGACCCGTCGAACCCGGCCATCCACCGCTCGATCTCCGTCGTCGTCACGTCCTCGAACGGCAGCGACCCAACCGCCGGCAGCAGATGCGCCTCGATCGCCGATCGATACCCGCGGAGCGTCGACGGCTTGACCCCGCGGTCGTGCTCGACGTAGCGCGGGCACATGGCGGCCATCCGGCAGCCGGTAGTTGGCGTACCAGACGGGGCCCGCGCGCCCGCTCGACACGGAACACCTGACCGGACGGTGATCGCACCGATCCGGCCATCGCACACCGATCGTTCGCCGATCTCGGGAGATATTGAGGGCATGTTCCAGACTTGGCACACTCCCCAGAACGCGAAAACCCCGCGAAAAGCGGGGCTTTCAAGAAGAATTGTTCGCGCAGGCGCCATCGAGTCTCATCGCCAGCAGGCCTGACGCTGACGCTACGTGGCCGGTGTCCACCGGCGCGCCGCCCGCTCGAGCCGGCGATCATGTCGCGGACACCGCAACCTGCGCCGTTTCCACAGCTTCCGCCACAGGTTCGCCCGCATCGCGCTCGAGCACGGCGCCGAGCTGACCTGGCTCTCTCGCCATCTCGGGCACTCGTCGACCGCGGTCACCGACAAGGTGTACGGCCACTGGTCGCGCGCGGCGCGCAAGCGGGCTATGGAGCGGCTCGCCGGAGCGTTCGCCGTGTGATGTTCGCGCATACGTTCGCGCGGCCCTGTTCGCGCAGTCCTTCTGAAGCACTGAACCCCCGGCTTTCCGGGGGTTTCTGTATGTATGGGCCGTGGAGGACTCGAACCTCCAACCTTGGGATTAAGAGTCCCCTGCTCTACCAGTTGAGCTAACGGCCCTTGACGCCGATGTTACCCGCGTCCGGCGGCCGGGGGCGGCGAGCTCAGCACTGCTGCGCGATCGCGGGGCTCGTCTTCGCCTGCTCGAGTGCCTGCTTGACGGTGAGCTGCTGGACCTTGGGGACGAGGCTGACGGCCTTGGCGGCCGCGAGGTCGCCCTTGCGGGTCTGCTTGGCGGCATATGCCGCCGCCGCAAGGCATTCGTAGCCCTTGGCCTGGTTGGGGTCGGCGAGCGTCTCGATCTCCCAGGCCTTGGCCTGGTTGGCGTAATCGCCGAGCTGGGCGTAGGCGCGGGCGGCGAGGATCGCGACGGTGGGGTCGGGCTTGTTCGTGAGCGCGAGGTACTTCTGCCACGCCTGACCGACGGAGGCGAGCTCCTTCTTGCCCGTGGCGGTGAACGTGCCCGTGTTCTGGTCGAAGTTGGCGCCCTCGGTCGTCGCGGAGGTCCACCGCGCGGACACGAGCTGGCCCCACGCGGCGGGATCGTTGGGGTTGGCCTTGACGGCAGCGAGGGCCTGCTTCTCCTGCTGGCTCACGACCTGCTTCTGCGCGCTCGAGGAGCCGCCGCCGGTGAAGGCGTTGAGGATGCCGCCGAAGCCGTTGCCGGCGCCCACGCCAAAGAGAATGAGGCCGCCTCCCATCAGGATGGCGAGGCCGAGGTAGACGGCCTGCACGGTGCGACGGCGGCCGCGACTGCGGAGATCAAAAAGCATGTCGGTACTAAGTGGGGTCGAGGCCGTCGCCGAATGGCTCCGTCAGCTCGGAGCGGGCGCGCGCAGCGGCGCGGCGATCTGCGATCTTGAGCATGACGATACTGGCCAGATAGAGCACAACGAGGGGGAGCATCTCCAGTCCGGTGGTCACAGGATCTGCCCCTGGCATGGCCGCTGCGATCACAGCCATGATGACCACAGCGTAGCGCCACTGCTTCGTCAACGTGTGTCCATTGATGACGCCCAGCCGCTGGAGCGCGAGTAGCCCGAGCGGCAGCTGGAAGGCCAGGCCGATGCCGAGCATCGTGAAGATCTCGAACGTGTAGTAGGTCTTCGCCTGAACGAGGATGTCGAAGTTCTCGGCGTTGTAGCCCTGAAGGAAGTGGACCGCGGGCGGCAGGACGATGAAATACGCGAACGCGACGCCGGCGAGGAACAGCATCGGTGCCACCACCATCACCGGCAGGGCGATCCGCCGCTCCTCCGGATTGAGCGCCGGTATCACGAACGCGTACGCCTGGTAGATGATCACCGGCAGCGCGAACAGCAGCGCGAAGTAGGCGGCCACCGTGAGCGTGGTCGTGAACGGCTCCCCGACGCCGATCGTGATCGGAAGCCGCTTCGCGGTGTCCTTCGGCAACGCGTCGGCGGCGGCCTTGGCTCCCTGTGCGAGCTGCCCGAACCGCGCGCGGTCGGCGGGCGACTGCGTCGAGGACACCGACAGCGCGGCGTACGCGTTCGCCATCTCGGCCCACGCCTTCTGCTGCTTGACCTGATCGGCCGTCAGCCCCGAGATGTGGTTCGAGCTCGTCGAGGGCGTCGCCGGCAGCGCGCGGTTGAGGACCTTCAGCAGCGCGTGGTTGAAGTAGAAGCAGACGAAGAACGTGGCGACAACCGCGATCCCGCAGATGATCAGCCGGGAGCGAAGTTCATCGAGGTGGTCGATGACGCTCAGGCGCTCTTCGTGCCCGATCGGCCGCAGGACCTTCGCCATGCGCGAGCTCCTAACGACCGCGCGCTATGAGCTGCGCTCGGCCGAATCGCGGGCCGGCGGGGCGGCGGGGGTCGAGGCGACGTCGGGCGATCCAGGGACCGGCGTGGTGTTGGCGCGGGTGAGCTCGGGCCGCTCGTTGTTCGTGTCCGAGTCGTCGGACTCGCCGGTGATCGAGTCCTTGAATTCACGCAGCCCTTGGCCGAGCTGCTTGCCCAATCCGGGCAACCGCTTGGGGCCGAAGATCAGCAGCACGATCACCAGAACGACGATCAGATCGGTAGTCGGATTACGGAACATTCCTTGGCCTCCGGATGGGGATCACCAAGGGTAGCGGTCTCTGTGCTCGGCCGCCCGATTTGCACTCAAGTAGCGCAGAGGGGCCGCCGATAGATGCCTCGATCCAGGAGGCCCCGATGAACCACAACCCTGAACACCACTCAGTCAGAAGAATCGTTTTACCAAGCGGGCGCTCGATCGAAGTCGTTCGTTTCCACGACGGCGCCGAGCCCGCGCCTCGGGGCCTCCACGTCTGCCCGCAGTGCCACTCCGAGCTCGTGCAGCCCGTCAACTGGTCCGAGGCATCGGACAATCGTTGGGAGCTGACGCTGGAGTGCCCAAACTGCTGGTGGTGCGGCGAAGGGCAGTACGACCGCAAGGAGGTCGACCGGCTCGAGGAGAAGCTCGACGACGGCCTCGCTGAGATGCTCGGAGACCTCCAGCGCCTCACCCAGGCGAACATGGCCGAGGACATCGACCGCTTCGCCGGCGCCCTGCACAAGGACTACATCCTTCCCGAGGACTTCTGAGGAGTCCTCAGGAGTACCGCTCGACGACGCCGTCGGCGACGAGCTCGAGCGCGACACGCTGACGCCCGGGCAGCGCGGGGAGCAGTGACTTCGCCGCCGCGACCATCTCCAGCGCCCGCTCCCTGACCGCCCCGAGCGCACCGGTCGCGGCGATCCGGTCGCAGATCCTCGCCGCCTCCACGGGACCATCCACCGCCCGCAGGTCGAGCGATCTGAGCTCCGGATCGCGCTCGCACGCAACGATCAACGGCAGCGTCACCGTCCCGTCGAGCAGGTCGGTGCCGCGGGGCTTGCCGGTGCGCTCCGGCGGACCCGAGACGTCGAGGACGTCGTCGAGCAGCTGGAACGCGACCCCAATCTGCTCGCCGAAGGTGCAGAGCAGCAGGCGGTCTCCGCCGCCCTCCAGCGCGCCGAGCTCGCACGCGGCGCGAAACAGCACCGCGGTCTTCAGCCGGCAGCGCTCGAGGTAGCGGCCGAGGCTGACCGAGAGGTTCCACGCGTCGCTGCGCTGCATCAGCTCGCCGGTCGCCAGCTCGGAGCTCGCCCGCGAGAGGATGCGGACCGCGTCGATCGAGCCCCCGCCGGCGAGCTCGGCGAACGCGCGCGAGAACAGCAGATCGCCGGTCGCCGTCGCCGCCCGGCGCCCGCCGAGGGCGACCACCGTCGGGCGCCCCCGCCGCAGCGATGCACCGTCGAGCACGTCGTCGTGGACGAGGGTGGCGCCGTGGACGAGCTCGACCGCGACCGCCGCGCGCAGCAACCGCTCGCTCTCCGGGGCGGGGACACCCGCGGCGAGGCACACGAGCAGCGGCCGCAGCCGCTTGCCGCCCGCTGAGATCGTCGCGCCGGCGTGGGTACCCAGCACCGGACCGTGACCGTCGGCCAGCTCGCCCATCCGCTGCTCGATGCGCAGCATCAGCCGCGAGACCTCCGCACCCCCAGCCTCGACGACGGCCTGCACGGCGTTCTGGACGGCGCTCATCGCCGCACCACCCCGACGTGCACCGCGATGATTCCGCCCGCCGTCAGCACGTAGCGGATCTCGCGCAGATCGCAGCTCCACATCACGGCCGCGAGCTGCTCCGGCCCCGGAAAGCGCCGAACGGAGTTCGGCAGGTAGCTGTACGCCTGGGCATCCCCGGCAATGCGCCCCAATGCCGGCACGACGCGATCAAACCACAATCGGAAGAACGTCGACAGCGGTGGTCGTTGCGGTGTGGTGATCTCGAGCACGACGACGCGCCCGCCCGGGCGCACGACCCGCGCCATCTCGCGCAGGCCGGCCTCGAGATCGGAGAAGTTCCGCGCGCCAAAGCCGACCGTGGCGGCAGCGAACGCGCCGTCGCCGTACGGGAGCGCGAGCGCGTTCGCGATCTCGAACCGGACACCGGCAACCGAACCGGCAACCGAACCGGCACCCGGACTGCCGGCCGGCCCGCCGGCCCCGGCTGCCTTCTCACGCGCGATCGCGAGCATCTTCTCGGAGAAATCGGTCGCGATCACCTCGCCGCCTGGGCGCACCCGCCGGGCGAGCTCGAATGCGAGGTCGCCGGTCCCGGTCGCGACGTCGAGCACCCGGTCGCCGGGACCGACCGCGGCCAGATCCGCCGCGCGGCGGCGCCACTGGTGGTGCAGCCCCGCTGTCATCACCGAGTTCATGCGGTCATACAGCCCGGCGATGCGGTCGAACATCGCGCGGACCTGCGTCTCCTCCAGAGTCCCCGGGGCGCCGGATGGCGCTGTGTCAACGCTCGCCGTCATCGCAGCGGCTCGCAAGCCGTCGGGCTACTGGAGCTCTGCCAGGAAGTTGACCAGGTTCTGGAACTTCTGCGGGCTCTGCTGTGCGAGACCCTTGAACGACGGCATCGGCGCGGTCGGGTTGCGCAGCGTCGAGCCGATCGCCTGTGGACGCAGCTTCGAGCCGATGTGGGTGAGCGGCGGCCCAGGCCCGTTGTTGCCGTTGCTGCCGATGATGTGGCATGCGAGACATCCCGACTGCGCGACGACGACCTCGCCCGCATTGAAGGTCGCTTTCTGCGCGGCAGTGAGGTTGGCCGGCGGCTTCAGGTCGACGCTGTTCGGCGAGCCCGCGTCGGCGCCCTCATAGGTCAGATAGGCGATCGCGAGAATCGTCGCGAGACCTGCCGCGAGCGCGATCGGACGCCGCTCGATCCGCCGTTCGGGGCTGCGGTCGTAGAAGGGCAGCAGGAACAGCAGGATCATGCAGACCGTCGGCACGCCGATCGTCGCCATCGGCGTGAACTTCGGCACGTTCTTCATGACACGCAGAATTTCGAAGAGGAAGAAGAAGTACCAGTCCGGCCGCGGCACGTAGGTCGTCGTGGTCGGGTCCACCTGGGGACCGATCTCCGCGCCGAACATCAGCGACAGGAAGATGATCACGAGGATCACGATCAGCGCCATGATCGAGTCCTTCGCCACCGCGTACGGGTAGAACGGCTTGCCCTGGTTCTTCAGGATCGAGTACTCGCGGAGGTAGGCCTCCTTCTCAGCCTGATTCATGCGCGGCGCTCCACGTCGCCTTAGACCTCGGCCCGCTCCATCGCGAGCTCGGCCTCCGGGTCGGGCTCGGGCTCTGCCTTCAGCCACGGCGGTGCGGAGATACCGAGCTTCATGATCAGGAACAGGTGCGCGCCGATCAACGCAGCGATCGCCCCGGGCACGAGCATCATGTGGATCGCATAGAACCGGGACAGCGTGTTTGCTCCGAACTCGGGCCCGGCGCGCAGGAAGTCAGACAGGTAGGGCCCGACGAACGGACCGGTGCCGTTGATGTTGACGCCGACGATCGTCGCCCAGTAGGAGCGCTGGTCGAACGGCAGCAGGTAGCCCGTGAAGCCCATCACGAGCGTGAGGATCAGCAGCACAACCCCGATCACCCAGGTCAACTCGCGCGGGTACTTGTAGGCGCCGAAGAAGAACACGCGCGCCATGTGCAGGAACACGAGGATCACCATCACCGAAGCGCCCCACTTGTGCATGCCGCGCACGAACTGGCCGAGGAAGGCCTGATCGGTGATGTAGCGGATCGACGAGTATGCGCCCCCGGTCGGGCTGGGCTGGTAGTACATCGCCAGGAACACGCCGGTGACCGCCTGCGAGAGGAACGCGAACATCGTCGCCGAGCCGAGCGTGTAGAACCAGTTGACGCCGCGCGGGACCTTGCGGAACAGCATCCAGCGAATCCCGCCCGACACCGCCATCCGCTCGTCGAGCCAGTCCACGACCGTGATGCCGGCTTCGGCGGCGGGATGGTGCTTGACCGGACCGTTCTCCTCGCCGGGACGCTTGGGCTTTGGCGTGAGGATCTTGGGAAGCCGCGGCATCGCTGTCAGTTGCTCGGAACGACGGAGGTCGAGAAGCGCTTCGGATAGAGGTACTGGCCGATCCCGTCCAGCGGCTCGCCGGGGTCGCGCGGCGAGAACCGCTGCAGCTCCGAGTTGACCGAATAGCGCGGGCCGAGCTGCACGAACCCGTCGTGCAGCCGCGTGTAGAAGCGGTCGAGCGGGCGCACCGGCGGGCCGCCGGTGGGCATCCCCCTGAAGTCATAGACGCCGCCGTGGCACGGGCAGATGAAGCGCCCGGCGGCAGGCGTGAAGCGGACCGGGCAGCCGAGGTGCATGCAGCGCGAGGACAGCGCGACGAACTGGTTGTACTGGTCTCCCTTCTCGGTGTCGATCGCGGGGTTGCGCGAGCGCACATACGCGAGCGACTTGCCCGTCTCGCCGATCCCGGGCACGATCGTGACGATCCTCGACACGTACGTCGTATCCGAGAAGTCCGCCGGAACCCCGATCGTCTGCCACTCGAACGGCACCCGGCTGAACAGCGGCCCGATCGCGAACCCGAGCGCCGGCAGCGTGAACGAGGCGACCGTGATCAACCCGGCGCCCTGGACGGTGAGCCCCATCAACCGGCGACGGGTGACGGTCTCGCCCTCGAACGCGCCCGGGATGTGGCGGTCGGCGGTGTACTTCGGCTTTACCTCTTTGTGTCTGTCGGCCACAGCGTCTCTACCTAAACGGCACCTGAATTGAACGGCTCGGGAAGCGTATCGTCAAGATCGCGACGACCGTCACGAGAGAGTACTACTACGCGCTGTAACAGGTGTCTGTCGCGGCGCGGAGCGAGTTCACGGCCCCGGGATCATGACGACGAGCGCGCTCCTTCGCGTCGCGGTGGGCCGCACTCGAGCCCCAGCCGATCGCGACGGCCCCCGCGTCCCAGACGGCGTCGGCGAGCTCCTCGTCGCCGGCGGCGTGCGCCTGCGCGACGAGCGAGATCACGTCGGCGAGCTCATCGACGGCCTCGAGATCACCGAGCGCCGCGAGCCGCGAGAGCCCGAGCGCGTACAGCTGATCTCCCAGCAAAAGCGCCAGATCGGGATCCTCAACCCGGACCACGCTCGGGGTCCCGTAATGCAGCCGCGACCCCTCGAGGATCATCTCCAGCAGCAGCTCGTACTCGGCCTCGCGCCCGGCGGCACGGGGGCCCGAGGCGGCCTTCTGGGCCGGCCCGGACGCCGTGCCAACGGCGGCACCCACGTGCTCGCCGAGGGTCCCGCCGTGCGCCCGCAGCGCATCGCGCAGCGCGGCGCTCACGCGATCTCCTCGAACGCGCTCGCCGCCGCCGCGACCGTCCGCTCGATGTCCGCGTCGCTGTGGGCGAGCGACGGGAACCACGCCTCAAACTGCGAGGCCGGCGGGTAGACGCCGCGCTCGAGCAGCGCCCGGCACCAGGCGCCGTAGGCGTCGAGATCGCACGCGGCTGCGTCGGCATAGTTGCGGACGGGGGATTCACTGAAGAAGACGGTCAACAGCCCGGGAACGCTCTGGAGGTGAACCGGCCTGCCGGCGCGCGCGGCGGCGTCACGCAGGCCGTCCACGGTCGCGGCCGTCACCTGCCCGAGCCGCTCGTAGGCGGCGCTGTCGAGCAGCGCGAGGGTCGCGCGCGCGGCCGCCACCGCGAGCGGATTGCCCGACAGCGTCCCCGCCTGGTAGACGTCGCCGGCCGGCGCGATCCGCTCCATCAGCTCGCGGCGACCCCCGTACCCGGCCGCGGGGAGCCCGCCGCCGATGATCTTGCCGACGATCGTCAGGTCGGGGTCGATCCCGTAGCGCTCCTGGGCACCGCCGCGAGCGACGCGAAACCCGGTGATCACCTCGTCGAAGATGAGCAGCGCACCGGTTGCCGACGCTCGGTTGCGCAGCAACCGCAAAAACCCCTCCCTGGCAGGTACCACGCCCATGTTCGCCGGGACCGGCTCGACCAGGATCGCGGCGAGCGGGTAGCGCTCGGTGGCCTCGGTCACGGCGTCCTCGTCATTCCACGGCACGATCACGGTCGCGCGCGCCGCGGCCGCCGGGACGCCCGGACTGGCGGGGATTCCTTGCGTCGCGAGACCTGAGCCCGCCTCCGCGAGCAAGCCATCGACGTGCCCGTGGTAGGCGCCCGCGAACTTGAGCACGTGCTCGCGTCCGGTCGCCGCGCGCGCGAGCCGGAGCGCGCTCATCGTCGCCTCGGTGCCCGAGGAGGTCAACCGCACCATCTCGACCGACGGAAGTCGCGAGGTGAGCTCGGCCGCGAGCGCGACCTCGCCCTCGGTCGGTGCGCCGAACGTCGTCCCCCGTGCAGCGGCCGCCCTCACGGCGTCGATCACCGCTGGGTGCGCGTGGCCAAGGATCAGCGGGCCCCACGAGCTGACCCAGTCGATGTACTCCCTGCCGTCGACGTCGCGCAGCGTCGAGCCGTGGCCGTCGGCGATGAAGATCGGATCGCGGCCGATCGAGCGCATCGCGCGCACGGGGGAATTGACGCCCCCGGGCATCAGCGTCTGCGCGCGCGCGTACAGATCGGCGGAGCGGGTCACACCCCGGCGTGCTCGCGTTCCCAGGCCCGGTAGTCGTCGGTGAAGTAGAGCAGCCTGATCTTCTTGAACTCGGTCGAGGAGTAGAGCGTCGCGCGCTCGCTGATCCCGGTGTCGCGCGCGATCGAGTCGAGGATCGCGTCGCACTCCTCCTTCGAGCGGCCGTGGGCCATCGTGAAGACCGAGTACGGCCAGTCCTCGTAGGTCGGGCGCTGGTAGCAGTGCGAGATGCCGCGGTAGGCCGCCATCCGCGGCCCGAGCTCCATGATCCGCTCATCGGGGACGTTCCACACGCCCATCCCGTTGGCGCTGAAGCCGGCGCGGCGGTGGAACAGGATCGCGGCGACGCGGCGGAGCAGGTTGCGCTCCTGCATCTCGCGGAGGTGCTCGAGGAATTGGGATTGGGCCATGCCCAATCGGGCAGCGGCGGGCGCGTACGGTTCGGGGATCACCGGCATGTCTCCCTGGAGCGCGCGGATCACCGCGATGTCGCGCTCGTCGTAGGGCTGGCGCTCGGTCTCCACCGGCGCGGCGGCCTCGGCGGCCTGCGCGAGCGCCTCGGTCCCGCCTTCCATCTCGAGGTCCATGCGGATCTTGAACAGCTTGAGGGTCGGGAGCTGGCGGATCGACTCGGCGCCGGCGAGCTCGCCGAGCACGTCCAGGGTCCGCTCGAGCCCGAGCGGCGAGTCCGGCTCGGTCGCGATCGTGAACCAGATGTTGAACTCGTGGTTGCGCAGGTAGTTGTGCGAGACCCCCGGATGCGCATTGATGATGGTCGCCGCGCGCCACGGGTTCTCGGGGTCGACCTTCGCGGCGACGAGCATCGACGAGTAGCCGAGCGCGCGTGTGTCGAAGATCGGGGTGACCTGGCGGATGATCCGCTCCTCGAGGAGCTCGCGCACGCGGGCGATCGCCCCGTCCTCGGTGATCCCCGCCTCGGCGGCCACGTGCCGGTACGGGCGCTCGTGGATCGGGAATGAGCCCTGCATCAGGTTGAGCAGGCGCTTATCGAGGTCATCGAGCGGGACCGCGGCGCCGTGTTTGCGCGAGCGGAGCTTCGGGCCGAACTGGGTGCCGGGTTCTACTGCAGCCATCGGGCGGCATCCTTCGCGTGGTAGGTGATGATGATGTCCGCCCCGGCGCGGCGGATCCCGGTCAGCGCCTCGAGCACGGCCGCCTGCTCGTCGAGGTAGCCGGCGGCGACCGCGGCCTTCAGCATCGCGTATTCGCCGCTGACGTTGTAGGCCGCCAGCGGCATCCCGGTCTCGTCCTTGATCCGGCGGATCAGGTCGAGGTACGGCAGCGCCGGCTTGACCATCACGATGTCGGCCCCCTCCTCGACGTCGAGCCGGGTCTCGCGGATCGCTTCGTCGCCGTTGGCCGGATCCATCTGGTAGGAGCGGCGGTCGCCGAACGCGGGCGCGGAATCGGCCGCCTCGCGGAACGGCCCGTAGAACGCGGACGCGAACTTGGCGCTGTAGGCCATGATCGGGACATCGATCAGATCGTGGTCGTCGAGTGCTTCGCGGATCGCGCCGACGCGGCCGTCCATCATGTCGCTCGGGGCGATGATGTCGGCGCCGGCGCGAGCCTGCGACACGGCGGTCTTCTGCAGCAGCTCGAGCGTCGCGTCGTTGTCGACCCGACCGTCGGTCGTGACCAGACCGCAGTGGCCGTGGCTGGTGTACTCGCACAGGCACAGGTCGGCGATCACGATCACCTCCGGGTGGGCCTGCTTGATCGCCCGCGCGGCGAGCTGGACGATCCCCTCGTCATCCCAGGCTCCTGACCCGGTCTCGTCCTTTGAGGCTGGGAGGCCGAACAGCAGCACCGCCGGGATCCCGAGCTCGTTCGCCGCGCCGGCCTCCTCGACCGCGTGCGCGATCGAGAGATGGTCGACGCCGGGCATCGACGGGATCGGCTCGCGCCGATCGATGCCGTGGGCGACGAACATCGGGTAGATGAAGTCACCGGGATCCAGGCGCGTCTCGCGCACGAGGCCGCGCAGGGCGCGGGTCGCGCGCAAACGCCTGAGGCGTGTCTGCGGGAACGGCATGAGCTCGATCGAGGATACCGGCGCTCAGACCACCTTCCACAGCTCGATCCGGCGCGCCGTCACGAGGCCCGCTTCGACATACGGATCGGTACGCGCGAACTCCTCGATCGCGTCCGTGTCCACGCCGGTGAACACGATCGCGGCGCCATGCGGCGGATCGCCCAGAGCGCCCGCCATCGTGATCCGGCCGGCCTCGCGTTCGGCGCGGAGCTTGGCCAAGTGCGCATCCCGGTACGGCGCGCGGCGCTCGGCCATGTTCTCGACGTAGTCGTAGAAAAGGATGTGATGATCGCCCATGAGGGCACACCCTACGGTACGCTCCGAGCTGTGGCGGACATCCAGAAGCGAGGCAGCTACACACCGCGGCGCGCACGCGAGAAGCGGGCCTATCAGCTCGTCGTCGTCGGAAGCGCGGCCGGGCTGATCGGCGTCGTCGGGATCGTGCTCGCGGCGGTCGGGGCGATCGGCTCCGGAATCCCGATCGTCGCGCTGATCGTGGCCGTGATCTGCGCGGTGCTGTTCCGGCGCACCGTCGGTCGCTGAGGCCTGGTCGATATCGGTCGGTCCTGTCGGCCGCCCGCTGGGGCGGGCGGCGGTCATGAGTGCCGGACGCTCGGGCGGCCATCCGAAACGGGAACACACTGCCACGGTTCGGCCGACTCGACGCACCGTGGCAACTGATCCCTGCCACCCGCACGGAATCTCCCACGCTTCGACGATGCGGGGTAACCGTGGCACGTTTGACGCGTCGTTTCGTCCTGCCGACCCGCGCCCGGGAGGTCTGACCGTTAGGACGCGAAGCGCCTGAGCGCCAGCCGGGCGAGGGCCCAGAACGCGACGGCCAGCACGGCGAGGTGCACGAGCGGCCAGCCCGCCCCCGGCGAGCTGCCGGTGAATGCGTTGTCCACTGCCTGCAGCGCAGCGCGGAACGGGAACACGAAGGCGATCGCGTCGAGCACGGACTTCAGCCCGCTCGAGACGGAGTTCGCGGGGATGAGCGCGATGAACGCGATCGGAAGCGACAGCAGGAACGCGAGCAGCGACGCCGCCGCCACGTCGCGCGCGACGGCGCCGATCAGCGTGCCCATCGCGCCGAACGCCAGCCCCGCGACCACGAGCGTCACGAGCCACAGCGGCAAGCGCGCCCAGTCCAGCGAGACGAACAGCGTGACGAGCGCCGCCATCACGAGCGTCACCCCCGCGGCGCAGCCGGCAGCGAGCCCGACCTTCTCGGACAGCAGCTTCCCGGGGCTCACGAGTCCGCGCACGAGGCGCGTGTACGCGTTCTCCGAGCGCTCGATCGCGAGCATCCCCGCCGCCAGCAGGACCGCCACGAACATCAGCGACACGATCACCGCGATCGCCGCCGCGTACGAATCGGTCGGTGTCGTCTTGCCGGCGAGCTCAGTCTGGTCGACGGTCAGCGGCGTGCCGATCGACCCGAGCACCGGGCTCGCGAACCCCAGCCCCTCGATCGCGAGGTCGGCGAAGGCGGCGACCTGCTTGAGCGCCGTGCGCACCGGGGAGTCGGTCGGGAGCGTCTGAATCGCGCTCTGCACGATCGTGCGCGAATTGCGCAGCCCGAGCAGCGGCACGTTCTCGCCGGCGATGTTGACGGTGCCGCCGTTGAGCACCTGTTGAAGATCCCGCGTGGCGGCAGCGAGAACCTGCTTGGAGATCGCCTGCTCGGCCTCGTTCAGGCGCGTTGTGATCGCCTGGTTGACGAACTCGCGGTCGATCGGGTCCTTGGTGTTGAGGATCAGCTCGATCGTCGGGTTGCCGACGCCGTTGTTGACGAGGTTCGCGATCTCCGAGGGCAGATCGGAGGGGATGATCACCGCGGCGAGAGCGTCGCCGTTTTGAACCTTCGCGACCGCCGCGTCACGAGTGGAGACCTTGATCGGGTCGATCGACCGGTAGAGCTGCTTGACGTAGTCGGCGAGGTTGACCCGCTGAGAGCCGAAGGTGATCGTGCCCTTGCCCTTCGGCACCTCGTTGAAGAACGCGACCTTCGGCTTGCCGGGAGGGCTTGACAGCGCGAACCCGATCATCAGCGCGATCGCAATCGGGTACACGATCAGCAGGCCGACGAGCAGCGGCGAGCGCCGGAGGATCTGGAGATCCTTGATCAAGAGCCAGCGCATCGGTCAGTGGCCGCGCTCGTGCAGGAAGTGGACGAACGCCGCCTCGAGGTCCGCAGCCGCGCCCCCGACGGCCTGCTCGAGTTCGCCCGGGGTGCCCGTGAACAGCAGCTCTCCGTCGACAAGCACGAGCACCCGGTCGGCATACCGCTCGACCTCCGCGACGTTGTGGGTCGAGAACACGACGGTCGTGCCGCGGCCGGCGAGCGCATCGATGAACTCCCACAGCCGCTCCCGCTGGCGGGGATCGAGTGACGCCGACGGCTCGTCGAGCAGGAGCGCGGGCGGCTCGCACAGCAGTCCGATCGCGATGTTCACGCGCTGCTGATTGCCACCAGACAGCCGTCCGACCTCCTCGTCGGCACGATCCTCGAGACCCGTCTGCGTCAGCATCCGGCGGACGGTCTCGTCGGGATCGGGGACCTTCTCGAGCCGCGCGAACAGCCGCAGGTTCTCGGCGACCGAGAGCTTCGAGTAGAGCGCCGGCTGCTGGGGCACCCAGCCGATCGTGCGATCGGAGTGGGCAATCTCACCGTCGGTCGGCGTCAGGATCCCTGCGAGGATCGACAGCAGCGTCGTCTTGCCGGCGCCGTTCGGTCCGATGATTCCGACAAGCTCGCCCGGCGCCAGCTCGAAGCTCACTCCCTGCAACGCGACCCGCGAGCCGAACCGCTTCGTCAGCGAGCGAGCGGCGAGCGTCGCGCTGCTGGGGCCGGGTGGCGCGCTTGGAGGCACGCCGCCGGAGGCTAGAGCAACGCCCGACGCGGGCGCCCGGGCCGACGGGCCTTCAGATCCGCTGACCGTCCGAGGCCTCAACTGACCGTCCGAGGCCTCAATCATCCAGGGGTGCGCACGCGGGGCTCGAGCGAGACCCCGCACACGCGGCAAAACTGATCGTCTGGACCGGGCACGGTGTTGCACTCCGGGCAGCGATCGGGGCCGAGCGGCAGGATCGCCGAACTCGGGGTGGCGACGATCCACGGCTCGAGCACGAGGTGGCGCCGGAGGTACAGGATCGTCTGCCGGATGACGGCGGCGACCGGTAACGCGACAAGCGCGCCGGCGATCCCGTAGAGCTGGTAGCCGATCAGCAGGCCGAGGATGACGAGGATCGGGTTGATCCGCAGCGAGATGCGAAACACCTGCGGAGCGACGAGATGGCCCTCCAGTTGCTGGAGAGCGACGAACAGCAGGATCAGCCAGACAGCGCTCAGCGGGTCGTTGAACAGCGCCACGATGATCGCCGGCAGCGGGCCGATGATCGGGCCGATGTACGGAATGAACTCCATCAGCCCGTAGAACGCCCCGAAGAACACGGCATAGTGCGCGCCGTCCGGGAAGATTCCGAGCAGGCCGAAGATGTACAGCGCGAGCGCGGCGCTTGCGCCCATGATCAGGCTGAACAGGATCTGCCCGCGGACGTAGCCGAACACGGCACGCTGGACGAGCAGCGGGTAATCGTCCTCGGGCGTGCCGTCCCCCTCCGGCATGATCCGCCGCACGAGGTCGCCGATCTGTTTGCCGTAGATCAGCAGGTAGATCGAGAGCACGAGCACGAGCACCAGGTCGAACGAGATCGTCACCAGTTGGGTGAGCAGGTCGCGGGAGAAGGACACGATCGCGCCCGACCGCTTGAGGATGTTCTTCTGCAGGGTCTCGAGTGCGGTCTGGCCCTGCTGCTGGATGTGGATCTTGATCCCGTGCTGGTCAAGCCAGGTCTGGAGGTTCGCGAGGTCCTTGTTGGCCTGGTCGACGAGGTGGGGGACGTCCTTCTGAAAGCGGGAGACCTGGTCGCTGATCGGGTTGGCAAGGAGCATGCCGATCCCGGCGATCACGGCGAAGATCATCAGGTAGAGCACGAGGATCGCAACGCCGCGCGGGACGCGCCGGTGCTCGAGCATGCGGACGATCGGGTTGAGGATCAGCGCGACCGTGCTCGCGGCGATCAGGATCAGCAGGACCGGGCCGGACGCGCGCGCAAGCGCCCACAGGCCGAGCAGCGTAACCGGCAGCACGACGAGCTGGATCCAGCGCGGGACGATCACACGAGACGGCTCGGAGGTTGCTCCGAGCTCGGCGGCGGGCGGGCCGATCGCGGGACCGAGGACCGGCACCTGTTGCGGGCCTTCGGCCGCGTGTTGCTCCGCAGCGGCCGCGTGATCATGCGTGGTGGCGCTGTCGCCGTTGTCGACATCGCCGGTCGCGCCGGTGGCGCCCCCACGGTCGCCGATGACGCGGTCGCCGGCGTCGCCGGAGCGGCCCTCGACAAACCTGTCCCGAGCAAGCCGCGCTTCCCGGTCCTGCTCCGAGCCGTCGGTTGCCTGCCCCGCTGACCTCCACCAAGGACGCTTCATACGCATCTACATGGAAGTATGCGCGTGCAGAAGACGTGAACAAACATGGCGTGAGCATCTTGTTCGTCGGCGACGTGGTCGGCGGAATCGGCCGGCGGACGTTGTTGACGCTGCTGCCCGGCCTGCGCGAGCGCCTCGTCCCGGACTTCATCGTCGTCAACGGCGAGAACGCTGCGGGCGGCATGGGGATCACGCCGAAGAACGCCGATGAGCTGTTCGCGGGCGGCGTCGACGTGATCACGCTCGGCAATCACGCCTACCGCCATCGCGAGATCTACGCCTATCTCGACGAGCACGAGCGGATCCTTCGGCCCGTCAACTTCCTGCGCAGCCAGCCCGGCCACGGGTGGTGCGTGACCGAGCGCGACGGCGTCAGGCTCGGCGTCATCTCGCTGTCGGGGAACCTGTTCATGAACGCAGGGAGGCCCGCGTTCACCGAGGCCGATGCCGCCGTCCACGCACTCAAGGGCCGGGTCGACCAGCTGCTCGTCGACATGCACGCGGAGGCAACGAGCGAGAAGGTCGGGATCGGCTGGCATCTCGACGGCCGCGTGACCGCCGTCGTCGGCACGCACACCCACGTTCCCACCGCCGATGCCAGGGTCCTGCCCGGCG
Organism: Solirubrobacteraceae bacterium; assembly: GCA_035524415.1. Taxonomy (GTDB): domain Bacteria; phylum Actinomycetota; class Thermoleophilia; order Solirubrobacterales; family Solirubrobacteraceae; genus Palsa-465. Next base: position 17,140 of record DATKOY010000156.1, read on the forward strand.
GGACCGCCTACATCACCGACGTCGGTATGACGGGGCCGCGTGGCGGGGTGATCGGGGTCAAGCGCGAGCTGGCGATCGAGTCGATGCTCACGCGGATGCCGATCAAGTTCGAGACATCAACCGAGGACCCGTGGCTCAACGCGGTGCTGATCCGCGCGAGCGAGCCGATGCGGGCGGACTCGATCGAGCAGGTGCTCGAGCCGGCGCCGGGCGTGACCTAACCCGACCCCGGGCTACACCGGGACCGCCGCCCGGCGTGACCACAGACTCGAGCCGCGTGCACCCGCCAATTCCGAGAGGCCGGCCGGCGGGTGCGCGCCGACCAGCGCCACGATCACGAGCGGGAAGAACCACGGGATGTACAGGTAGAACCAGTGGGTGATCCCGAGTTGCAGGGCGATCAGCACCGCGGCGCCGAGCGCTGCGACCTCGATCATCCCGCGCCGCTCCGGAACGAACGCGACCGCCACCGCGAGCGCCGCCGCCGCGCCCTGGACGAGACGTTGCTCGGCGGTGAGGCCGCCCCACAGCCCCCAGATCGAGAACGGGGAGCCGCGGCCGGACTGGTAGGTGATCGTGTCGTGCCAGAACGCGTGGAAGTTGCCGCCGACGAGCACCGGCAGCATCACGACCACGATCGTGAGTGCATACGCGACAACGAACATGACGATCGACCGCGGCCGCGGCCAGCGATCGGACGCACCACGCAGCAGCAGCGGGCCGAGCGCGAGCGGCGCGAACTTCGTCATCCCGGCAAGCGCCCCCGCCACGCCCCGCGCCGGCGCCGATCCGATCACGAGGAACGCGACCACGATCAGCAGCGCCGCGAGCGTGTCGTTGGTGTTCGAGCTGAGCGCGTAGAGCGTGAACGGGTACGCCGCCCACAGGTACGCGAGCAGCACGCCCATCGTCGGACCGCGGATCCGCCGGCCAAGGAAGTACAGCCCGAGCAAAGTGAGCAGGTCGAACGCGATCGCCGCAGCGTGCGCGGCCGGAAGGTCGTCCCAGACGCCGCTCCAGCCGAACACGGCGCGGAACGGAACGTACGCGTAGTAGTTGACCGGGCCGTACGTGTCGCCCTGCGCGTTGTCCTTCGGCCAGCCCCCGTACAGCGCCTGGCCGTGCACCAGCTTGTCCGCCCCGATGACGCCCGCGTAGCCGACGTCGATCACGTTCGAGTTCGTCACGTTGAGGCCGACGCGGAAGCCGACGAGGAACACGACCGCGACCGCGAGCCATGACACCGGCACCCACACCCGCAGCGGCTCGCGCGGCCGGCCATGCCCGAACGCAAGCAGCAGCATGCGCGCGAGCAGATACAGCAGGAATGGATAGGCGAGCGGAACCGACAGGCCGATCTCGGCGTGGTTGAAGAACGCGAGCGAGATCGAGAAACCCAGCAGCATCAGCAAGTCGAGATGCCACAGCGTCGGGCGGCGGCGCAGCGAGATGAACGGCGCGACGAACAGCACGCACATCGGGATCCACACATACAGCGCATTGACCCGCCGCCCAAACGCACCCGTGTAGCCGCGCGCCATCGTCCACGCGACCTGGAAGCCCGTCCACGCCTCGGTGACGCGACCGGTGGCGTCGTCGACGTACACCTGCGCCATCTCCTTCTGCGGCGTGCCGCGCGTGAACCAGCTGACCTGCCAGCGCCCCGGGCCCTTCGTGTACTCGTAGGCCTCGAGGCGCGGGTGGCGGCGCAGCTCGTCGCGAATCTTCGCCGGGCGTGAGGCCATCTGCTCGACCTGCGAGATCGTCAGCCGGTAGCCGCTCACACGCTCGGAGGTGACGAGGACCGGCGTGTTGGGATCAGTGGCGCTGCTCGCCGAGGTCCCGGCGGCACGAGCGCCGGGTGCCGCCCCGGCCGAGACAGCGACCGCCGCGAGCAGGAGTGCGGCGAGGTTCGCGAGGTGCCAGCGCGTTACGCGCGGAAGCTCCAAAGCTTCTGTCCCAGGAAGGACAGCGGCGTCGCGGCTGCGACCGCGATCGCCTGGGCGATCACCTTCGAGAGCCCGACTCCTTCGACGAGCGCGATCAGCACGAGCTCGGTGAAGCCGAAGGCGATAACCGACACCGTGAAGAAGCGGACCGCTTGGAACATCGGCGGCTCGTGTCGGGCGTTGAACGTCCAGTGGCGGTTCAGCCAGAAGTTGTTGATGACCGACACGACGAACGCGATCACCGCGGAGATCCGATAGTCGATCGACAGCGCGTGCACGCACAGCGCGAACACGCCGATGTTGATGATGTAACCGCTTGCACCAACTGTCACGAACCGGATCAGCTGCAGCCAGTTGCCTGGGTGGCGGACGCCGAGGCGCAGCCGGACGTGAATCGGCAGCTCGACTGTCGTCGTCAAGTCTTCGGGCATCCGGGGAACTGTATCGGCGTGATGTTGGAGCACAGTAAGAGGGTAAATCTTGTTAATCAGCCCCTAATCCGGGGTTTGTGCGGACTGCAATCCGAAGTGCTCCCTGACCATCGGCGCGATGTCGCGAAGCGACCACTGGGCGCGATCTCCTGCGCAGGGGGGTCCGGTACCGCACCATAACAGCGCACCGAGCGAGTCGGAGCGGTGCAGCGACCCGTGGCTCCCGCCCCCGACGTGGTCAGCGCCGCCCCAGTCGACGAACTCGTAGCCTGGTTCGGCCGAGAGCAGCACGTCGCCGGCCGTCGGGCACGTGAGCGCCGACCAGATCCGCCCGAGCGCGTCGGGGTAGTCGGGGCTGTCGAGATGCCCGTCGCGAAGCGCCGCGCGCAGCGTCTCGAGCTCCCCGTCGATGCTCCAGCTGCGGCCCCGGAAGTCCTTGACCGCGCCGCCCGGCGCGAATCGCAGCTCTCCGCGGGGGCTGCGGACGACGGCCTCGCGGGGCGCGGCGAGCCACAGCACGAGATCGACGCCGTCGAGCTCGCTGACGACCTCGACCGACCGCTCCACGGTCTCGGCGCGCTTGTCGAGATCGAGCGCGTAGATCATCGCCGCGCGCTGCGCCGGGCTGAGCGCGACCTCCGCGGTGCTCGAGCGCGACGCGTTCGGCATGGCGACCTCGAACTCGGAGAACGCGCGGTCGAGCCGGATCCGCTCCTCGACCGGCGCCTGCGAGTGATCGGACGTGACGATCACGGCGTGCTGCTCGAAAAATGCGTCCGGACCTCCCGCTGCGTGCATGAGCCGCTCGATCTGCCGATCGGCCGCGGCGATCGAGGTCACCTGGGCGTGCGGCCCGTTCTTGTGCGACCACGCGTCGTTGTCGGGCAACGAGAACAGCAGGAAGTCGAACAGGTCGTGCTCGACGAGGTAGGCGCCGACGCACCCCGTGTGCTGGTCCCGGATGCCGGGCATCCCGAGCTGCCCGCGACAGCCGGTCTTGCGGCTCGCGTACAGGTCGGCGTAGAACAGCTCCTGGGGGCCGTCGATCGTGCGCCGGAACAGTGTCGAGGTGACGATCCGGGCGAGCGCGGTCTCCTGCGCGACCTCGTGGTGGTGGCGGCCCCGGTAGATGAGGTAGGTGGTCCCGGCGGTGCGGACGTCCGCGTCGTCGAGGAACTCGAACACGGTGTCGACGTCATGACTCAGATGTTCGGCGTTCATTCGGTAGACGGTGTCCGTCAGCGATCGCAGCACGCCGAACTGTCGCGAGGCGGAGAAGCTCGAGCCGTACTCGACGTAGCGCGCTTCCTCGCGGTGGTACCAGTTCATGCTCGGAATCCGGTGCTCGTCGGGTCCGACGCCGGTCGTGATCGTGGCGGCGCAGACCGGCGTGACCGAGGGGAAGGCGGCGACGCATTGATCGACGTACACGCCCTCCTCGCTGATCCGCTGCAGCGCCGGCGCTCGCCCGGTGGCGATTGCGCGCTCGAGCATCTCCGGCTTGAGCGCGTCGATCACGACGAGGACGAGCTTCTTGCGCGGTGGGGTCTGCTTGCGCGGAGCCACTATTTGAGGATTCGCAGGCCTGCGTACTTCTGGCCCTCCCGCCGGCGCCCGGCCCACAGCAGCCACAGCAGCAGCGCCAGCCCGATCGGCCCGACCGGGGGCGCCACCACCGACAGCGCCCCGAACACGACCGCGACCCCCTCGGCGAACAGGGGCAGGATCGCGACCTCCTCGGCGCCGAGGCGCGCCCGGGCGCGCGCGAGCAGCGGGCGCGTCGCCGCAAGCCCGATCAACGCGCAGATCACGCCGCCGACGTATCCAGGCCAGGTGGCGTAGCCACCTCGACACAGCGATCCGGCGAAGAACAGCGCGCCGAGGACGACGGAGCACGCCCCGAGCACGATCAGTCCCGGCCCGCGATCAAGGCGCTCGGGCGCCAGCCGACGCTCGGCGAGGGCAAGAACGATCGCCAACACCGCCATCGCAAGCAGGAATGGCGCCTCCTGCAGGAAAGAGTAGTCCGTGTGGTCGAAGTGGATCTCGACATCGCCGGCGGCAAGCGCGCCAACCGCGAGCGAGGGCAGGAACGGGCGGATTCCCACCGCCGCCGCGATGCCGATCCCCTGGAAGATGTCGAAGACGAGATGCACCGTGCTGTACCGTGACGGAGCGTGACGATAGTGCAGAGACGCCGATGAGCCGTGGCTCCGGTGTTGACGGCCCGCGCTCGACGGGGCGTCGACCGCGATCGACAGCGCGGGACATCGAGCGATACGCCGCGCTGTTCGCCGAGCGCACGAAGGTGATGAAGTCCTCGGCGATGCGGGATCTGATGGCGCTGACCGAGCGCGACGACGTGATCTCGCTCGCCGGCGGTCTGCCGGATACCACGACCTTCCCGCCCGACTCCTACGCCTCGCTGATGCGGACGGTGGCGGCGCAGTCGTGCGCTCGCGCACTCCAGTACGGCCCGACCGAGGGCCTATCGCTCGTCAAGCGCTGCATCGCCGAGATCATGCTGGCCGAGGCGATGGAGGTCGATCCCGACGAGGTGCTCGTCACGACCGGCGGCCAGCAGGTGATCGATCTCGTCTGCAAGACGCTGGTCGATCCGGGCGACGTGGTCGTCACCGAGGCGCCCACCTACCCGGGGGCGGTCCCGACCTTCTGCGCCTATCAGGCCGATGTCGTCCAGGTGACGATGGACCGCGACGGCATGCGGGTCGATGAGCTCGAGCAGCTCCTCGACGAGCTCGAGCGCGAGGGCCGGCGGCCGAAGTTCATCTACACGGTGCCCAACTTCCACAACCCGGCCGGTGTGACGCTGTCGCTCGAGCGCCGCCACGAGCTCGTGCGGATCGCGGGCGAGCGCGAGCTGCTCGTGCTCGAGGACAACCCGTACGGGCTGCTGCGCTACGAGGGCGACCCGCTGCCGACGCTGCGCTCGCTCGACGAGGAGTTCGTGATCTACGCGAGCACGTTCTCGAAGATCCTCTCTCCCGGCGTCCGGCTCGGTTGGGCGGCCGCGCCCGCGCCGGTGCTCGCGAAGATGAACATCGGCAAGCAGGCGTCGGACCTCTGCTCATCGTCGATCTCGCAGTACTTCGTCGGCGCATACTTCGACTCCGGCCCGTGGGAGGACTACGTTCGCTCGCTGATCGAGATCTACCGCCGGCGGCGCGACGTGATGCTCGACGCGCTCGCCGAGCACTTCCCGCGGGAGGCGGAGTGGACGCATCCGCAGGGCGGGCTGTTCATCTGGGCGACGCTCCCGTCGTACATCGACACGACCGACCTGCTCGCGCGCGCACTACAGGACCATGTCGCGTTTGTGCCGGGACGCGCGGCGTACGTTGACGGCCGTGGCGGCTCCGAGATGCGCCTGAACTTCTCCGGCGTCACCGAGGACGAGATTCGCGAAGGCGTCCGCCGGATCGGCGAGGTCGTACGCGAGCAGGTCACGCTGTACGGCACGCTCACCGGGTCCGCGTACAGCGCGCGGCGCGAGACCGAGGCGTCCCGCGCGCAGCCCGCGTCGCGCGAGGTCGAGCCTCCGGCGCCCGACGCCGAGCTCGCCAAGGTGCTGCGGCTGCCGCGCAAGCGCGCGGGATGAGCAGGGTTGCACTGCTCAAGGGTGGGCGCTCGCTCGAGCGCCAGGTCTCGCTGAAGTCCGGCGCGCGCGTGCAGGACGCGCTCGAGCGCCTCGGGCACGACGTGATGCCGATCGACGTCGGCGGCGACCTCGTCGATCGGCTCACCGACGGACGGCCGGATGTCGCGTTCGTCGCGCTGCACGGCCGCGACGGCGAAGACGGCACGGTGCAGGAACTGCTCGAGGTGATGGGGATCCCGTACACGGGCTCGGGCGTGTCGGCCTGCATGCGGGCGGCGGACAAGGTGCTCGCCAAGCACGCGATGCGCGACCATGACATCCCGACGCCTGACTTCTACGCGTTCAGCGAGACGGCGTTCAAGGAGCTCGGCGCCGCGCAGGCGCTGCCGGCGATCGAGGATCGCCTGCAGTTCCCGATCGTCGTCAAGCCGGCCGGGCAGGGGTCCGCCCTCGGGATCAAGTTCGCGCGCACGCCGGCGGATGTGCCCGCGGCGCTCGTCGCGGCGTTCTCATACGACCGCAAGGTCTTGCTCGAGCGCTACGTCCTGGGTCGCGACCTGGCGGTCTCGATCATCAGCGATGACGGCACGCTCGTGGCACTGCCGATCGTCGAGGCGGTGCCCGAGCAGGAGGACTTCTATGACTTCGAGGCGCGCTACGAGATCGGCCGTACGCGGTTCGTCTGTCCCGCCGAGCTCGACGAGGCGGTCGCCGCGCGGGCACACGCACTGGCGCTGGAGGTGTTCGAGCTGCTCGGCTGCGCGGGATTTGGCCGCGTCGATCTGATGCTGTCCGAGGAGACCGGCGAGCTCTACGTGCTCGAGGCAAACGCGATCCCCGGACTCACCGAGACGAGCCTGCTGCCGCAGGCCGCGGACGCCGCTGGCATAGGGTTCGACGAGCTGATCGCGCGAATCCTGAGAGCGGCGACTGGGTGAAGATCGAGACGCAACGAGAGCTGCTGAGGCGCTTCTTCGCGTCGCGCGCAGCGCACACGACGACGATGGCGCCGGCGCCGTACCGCCAGCGGGGCGGCGTGTACGTCGATCCTGAGCGTCTTCCCGACGGGTGATCAACCTCCCGATGAGCGGGCACGCGGAGCTCTGGACGATGTATCCCGAACCGGGCGACGTCCACCGCACGCGCGTGAACGTGCGCTTCTTCACCCGCCGCGCCGTCGCCTCGGACGAGGAGCAAGCCTTCTGGGAGGCGAACGTCCGCTTCACGACCAGGGTCGTGTTCGAGGAGGATTTCGGCCAGCAGCAGGACATCCACCGCTCGCTGCGCTGCGGGCTGATGCCGGAGGTCGTCTACGGGCGCAACGAGCCCGCCCTGATCCACCACCACACCGAGGTCGAGAAGGCGCTCGGGGGGACGCGCAAACTTTCCGCCGCGTAGCGGAGGAAACTTTGCATGAGCGCTACTCGCCGGCGAAGTCCTCCGGGGTCACCTGGTCGAGGAAGTCCTTGAACTTCTCGACGACCTCCTCGGTGTCCTCGACCTCGTGCTCGAACTCGATCGCCGACTCGGCGATCACGTCGTCGGCAGCGAAGATCGGGGCGCCGGCGCGGACGGCGAGGGCGAGGGCGTCGCTGGGACGGGAGTCGATCTCGAGCTCGCGGCCGTTGATGCGGAGGCTGATCGAGGCGTAGAAGGTGTTCTCGCGCAACTCGGTGACGGCGACGCGGGTGCACTCGACCTCGAGCTCGCCGAGCATGTCAGACAGGAGATCGTGGGTCATCGGCCGCGGCGTCGACGCGCCCTGAAGCTTCATCAGGATCGCGGCCGCCTCGGGATGGCCGATCCAGATCGGCAGGAACTTGTTGCTCTCGACGGTCTTCAGCAACACGATCGGCTGCTTACCAACCATGTCGAAGCTGACGCCGTAGATCACCATCTCCTGCACGCGAAACTCCTCATCTGGCGGGTCCGGCAAGTATAGGCGGCCCGGCCCCACGGACTGCGAAGCCATTTCGACGCGCAGATCCGTCGGCGGGCGGCCGGATCGCCGACTCGGGGCTCAACCCGGCCACCGGCGGGGTCGATGATCCCGGCATGGACGCCTCCGCGTACGCCTTCGTCCAGGGAGTGCGCAGCACCCGGTCGACGCTGGCGCGCTGGAACCGCCGCCCGTGGCCGGTGCTCCGCAGCTGGCTGCTGGGAAGCGCGATCGCCGCCGCCGGCCTGCTCGCTGCGGTGTGGGCGGTGTCTGCGCTGATGTACGGGCCGGGGCTGACGGGCCTTCACCGACCCCCGCTCGTCGTCGGCGGCATGCGGGACGTGTCCCGGATCCTGATCCACAACTCGCTCGTCCTGGCGCTACATGCGATGGCCTGCGTGGCGGGCTTCATCGCGGGGAGCTCGCTGCCGCTCCAAGCACAGGGCCGGACGGGTCTGAGCCGCGCCGTGCACGAACACGGCGGCCGGATCGCGATCATGTTCGTCGCCGCCGCGACGATCTTCTCGCTGAGCGTCCAGTCATACGTGCTCGGCGCGAGCGTCGCGCACGTGGCCTTTGCCCTGCACATCGCCCCTGGCATCCTGCTCGCCGGCCTGCTGCCGCATGCGCTTGCGGAGCTCACCGCCCTGTTCCTGCCGCTCGCGGCATGGATCATCGCGAGCAGACGCGGCGACTGGGACCAGCTGCTCGCGGCCACCCTTGTGACGGTCCTGATCGCGGTGCCGATGCTGGTGCTCACGGCCCTGTGGGAGGTGTACGTGGCGCCGCACGTCTTGCACGGGCTGATCGCGTGCAGCTGACTCCTGCTGCGGCTCGCTGTGGGCGCCGCAGCTTCGACACGTGCGCCCCAGACGGGACCGGCGCTCTCGGATCGTGCTGATCGTGCGGGCGGCCTTTGAGCGCGAGTCCCGTCAGCGGCGCACGCACCTCCGCAACCGTCGCGAGCGACCGCCCCGGGCTGGCATAACGTGAAGAAGTTCGCGCCGCGTTCGACGGTTTTCACGAAAGGCACCGCCACGGTGCTCATTGTGAAAAGCAACAGGCGGGGCGGGTTTCGTTTCACGTTATGTCGGCGCACACAGCACCCCATCCCCAGCCCTATATCGGGCAGATCTCCCACCCAAGCCGGGCCGAAGGCCCCTACTCGGCGCCAGCCCGCAGCAGACCGACCCGCGCCGGCATTAGCCACCCTCTAAGCTAACCGGTCACGTGATGGTGACTGGTGAGATTCCCGTCCAGTGGCGTGTCCCGGAATCGATCCAGCCAGGCGGGCGCCCCCCCGCTCCCGGCTCGCTCGCCCTCGTCCAGGCGTTCATCAACAGCCACTACGACCTCGAGGGCACCCACGGCGCCGATCTCTTTGCCACGCCACAGGCGCTGGCCGGGTGGCTGGGCGAGCACGGACTGATCGAGCCCGGCGCGGTCCTCGCGCCGGGTGACCGAGCGCGCGCGATCGCCGTTCGGGAGGGCCTGCGCGCGCTGGCCGGCGGCCTCCGCGTGCCGGCGATCCTGCACGACCTCAACACAGCGGCCGGCGGCGGCAGCGCCGAGGTGCGCTTCGACCTCACCGGCCCGCAGTTCGTCGCACACGCCGACGGTCTCAACGGCGCCCTCGGGTTGGTGCTGGCGCTGTCGGCCGTGGCGATGATCGACGGCAGTTGGACGCGGCTCAAGGTCTGTCCCGGTGACGACTGCGGGTGGGCGTTCTACGACCTCTCCCGCAACCAGACCGGACGATGGTGCTCGATGTCCGTCTGCGGCGGCCGCGCGAAGGCGCGAGCCCACTACCGCCGGCGGCGGGGTGCGTGATGGGCGCGATCACCGCTCCGCTCGCGCTCGCGCTCGCCCGCATTCGCCGGCGCCCCGGGCGCTGGCTGGTGACCGCGCTCGGGATCGGGATCGCCGTCGCGTTCGCCGGCGCCGTCGTCGCCGAGGCGACGATCGCGGGCGATCGCAGCGCGCGGGCGGTCCTTGCCGAGCTCGACGCGCTCGACCGCACCGTCCGCGTCACCTGGCAAGGCGTCGTCACGCGGGCGGTCGAGCGCCGCGCCGACGGCCTGCTGCAAGGCCTGCACCTGACCCGCCGGACCGAGGTCGTCCTGCTCAACCCGGTGAGGCTCGGCGGCATCGTCGTTCGGCCGGCCGCGATCACGCCGCTCGCTTCCGCGATCGTCCCGTCGACCCCAGCCACGACCGGTCGCTGCCGCCCGAGCGACTGCCCGATGCTCTTCGCCGGTGGCGGCGCGCTCCCGAAGACGCTGCTCACGGCGCCCGGCGTTCGCGTGCCGATCGCCGGCGCGACCCGGCTGCGCACGGCCGTCCCGCTCGGCTTCGTCCCCGGACCCGCTGCCGGCTCCGATCGGCAGCAGCCGCTCGTGATCAGCGGCGACGCGGCGGGGCTCGAGGCGCTGCCCGCGCTCAGCAGCGTGTACCGGACCCACAGCTGGGTCGCGCCGCTTGCCGTCGCGCGCCTGCACAGCTGGCAGCTGGCCGCCACCGAGGCGCGTCTGCGCCAAGCCCAGGCCGGGCTGCTCACGACCGCGAGCCAGTTCGATCTCAGTGCGCCGTTCACGGGACTCGACGCCGCGCGCGCCCAGGCAGATGCGGCGCCGCAGCGGCTGCTGCTCGCGGGCGGTGGCGCGCTTGCCGCGCTCGTGCTGTTCGTCGTCCTGGCCGCCGGCGGCCTGCGACGGGACGTCGCGCGCGAACGTGAACGGCTGCGTGCCGCGGGCGCGCGGACGGGCCAGACCACGGCATTCGTGCTCGCCGAGGCGGCCCTGCTGTGCGGGATCGCCGCGCTGATCGGAGCGGTGATCGCGATCGCGATCGCGGCCGTGCTCGCGCGCGCGGCCGGGCTCCCGGCCGGCGGCGTGCTCGCGCACAGCCTGTTGACGCCCGCCGCGTGCGCGGCGCTCCTCGGTGGTTGGCTGCTCGCGACCGCGCTCGTGACCGCGACGCTGCTCGCGAGCGGCGGCCGTCTCGCCGACGTCGCCGCGGTCGCCGCGATCACCGCGCTGGCGCTGGCGCTGTCGCTCAGCCGGGGCATGACCGGCAAGGACCCGCTGCCGGTCCTGCTCGCGCCGCTGTGCTGCCTCGCCGCCGGCGTGCTCGCGTACCGCGGCGCCGCGCTCGTGCTGCAGGCAGGCGCCCGGGCGTCGGCCCGGGGTCCCGTGCTCACTCGGCTGGCGCTCGTCAGCCTCGCGCGCTCGCCCGCGGCTCCGTCGCTCGCGATCGCGTTCATCGCCGTCAGCACGGGCCTCGGCGGGTTCGCGCTCGCGTACCGGGCGACGTTGCTGCGCGGAACCGCTGACCAGGCGGCTGACCAGGTTCCGCTCGACGCGATCGTCGCCCCCGGTCCCGACTTCACGACCCCGCTGGAACTGGCTCCCGCCGGTCGCTGGCACGCACTCGCCGGCGGACCTGTGTTCCCCGTTCGCCGCACGGACGCGACGTTCGAGAGCGGGGGCGCGACGACCACCGTCCCCGCCCTCGGCGTCCCCGCAGCGGCGCTCGACAACCTGCACGGGTGGCGGGCCGGCGATGGCTCCGCGCCGATCGCGCGGCTCGCGCGCCGCCTCGCTGCGCCCGGACCCACGCGGACTCCCGGGCCCGCGCTTCCGCCGTCGACCCGCTTGCTGTCGCTGAGGGCCGGATCGACGGGCGGCGGGGCGATGCTCACCGCCGATCTGCGCGCCCAGAACGGCGACGTCGAGCAGATCCCGCTCGGCGAAGCGGCCGGGCCTTCGCGGACGCTGCGGGCGCGGATCCCGCCCGGCGCCTGGGAGCTCGAGGCGCTGGCGCTTGCGGAGCCCGCGGGCCTTGAGGCGACGAACGGGCACCAGAATGGCGAGAACCCCGCCGCCGCCACCCAGCAGACGATCGTGCTGTCGCTCTCGGCCGTCGAGGCACTCGATGCGTCGCACGCTCCGCTGGCGGGGATCGCGCTGAGCGGCTGGCGCGCGATCGGCGCCGCCGGCGCCGCCCGGACCCGCGCCGGCGCCACCACCATCCGTTTCAGCTCGACCGGAGCGACCGGCCTCGTGCGCCCGGTGGCGCCGAGCGATGCGCGACCGGTGCCCGTACTCGTCGACGCGGCGACCGCGGCCGCCTCGGGGCGGGGCGGCAGGCTCGCGCTGACCGTCGACGGCGAGCCCGTCGTGGCCCAGGTGGTCGGAGTCCTGCGGCGCTTCCCGACCTTGCCCGCGGACACATCCGGGTTCGTCGTCGCGGACGAACAGACGCTCGCCGGGGCACTCGATGCACAGGCGCCGGGACAGGGCCGCCCGGACGAACTGTGGCTGTCGACGCGTGATCTGAGCGGACTTGGCGCCGCCCTACACTCGGCACGGTTCTCCGAGCTGAGCCTGACTGTGCGCAGCGACCTCGAGCGCCGGCTTCGCACTGCCCCGCTCGCGCGCGGCGTGCTCGGCACGCTCGAGGGCGCCACGGCGCTCGCCGCCGTGCTCGCGATCCTCGGGCTGTTCGTGTCGGTGCTCGGCGCGGTCCGCGATGCGCGCGTCGAGGGCGATCTTGTCGCGCAGGGATTCGGGCCGCGCGGGCTGCGCCGCGAGCTGCAGCTGCGGCTGCTGCTCGCCTCGGCGATCGGTGTCGCCGTCGGGCTCGGAGTCGCCGCGCTGCTGACGCGTCTGGCCGTGCTCAGCGTCCGCGCCGCGACGACGCTCGGCGCACCGCGGCCGCCGCTCGTCACGGTCGCGCCCTGGGCGGCGCTCGCGGCATGGGGCCTCGTCGCGCTGCTCGCGCTCGCCGGCGCCGGCTGGCTGGCGGCGCGACTGGTCGTCGCGCGGAGGGTGGTCGGGTGAGCGGGCTCACCGTGGGCGCCCGGACCGCGGGCCGGCGCGCGACGGACACCGACCCGGCCGTCCGGCTCAGCGACGTGTTCTCGGTGCACCGGACGCGCGAGGGCGATGCCGCCGCGCTCCAAGGGTTGACGCTCCGGGTGGCGCCCGGGGAGTTGCTGTGCGTGCTCGGCCCGAGCGGCGCCGGGAAGAGCACGCTGTTGCGGGTGATCGCCGGGTTGCAGACGCCGGCCGCCGGTGAGGTGCACGTGCTCGGCCAGGAGATCGGGCGGCTGCCGGGACGCGCGCGCGCCCGCTTGCGCCATGCGCGGATCGGCTTCCTCGGCCAGAGCGCGGACGCGCTCGTCTCGCCCGATCTCACCGTCGCCGCCGCCGTCTCGCTGCCCCTCGCGCTGCGCGGTGCCGCCAGGTCTGAGCAGCGCGATCGCGTGGCGGAGCTGCTCGCGGCCGCGGGGCTCGAGCAGCGCGCCGGCGCACGGGCAGGCCAGCTGTCCGGCGGCGAGCGCCAGCGGGTCGCGTTGTGCGTCGCGCTCGCGCACCGGCCGCAGTTGCTGCTTGCCGACGAGCCGACCGGTGAGCTCGACGCCGCACACGCGCAGGCGATGCGGGCGCTGATCGCCGATCTCGTCCGCGCGCACGGCGCGACGGCGATCCTCGTCTCGCACGACCACGCCACCGCCGAGGTCGCCGATCGGGCGCTGCGGATCCGCGACGGCCGCGTCGTCGAGGATCGCCGGGACGGCGAGACCGCGCTCGTCGTCGGCCGAGGCGGCTGGGTGCGCCTGCCGCCCGAACTGCTCGCCGAAGCGCAGATCGGCGAGCGCGCCCGCGTGCGCCCGGGCGAGGGCGGTCTCGTGGTCAGTCCCGCGGGCGGCGAGGCTCGCCGGTATCGCGCGGCGGCGGCGCCCCCCCTCGCGCGCGGCGCCGGGTCGCTTGCCGGCGGCTGGCGCGCCGCGCGGGTCGACGTGCGATCGCTCGGGCGAACGTACACAGACGGCGGCGAGCGCCGCCGGGCGGTGGCGGACCTGTCGCATCCGTTTGCGGCGGGCGCGCTGACGGTCGTCACCGGGCGGTCGGGAGCGGGCAAGTCAACGCTGCTGCGTCTGCTGGCCGCGCTCGACCGACCCGACTCGGGTGAGGTGCTGATCGACGATCAGCAGATTGAGCAGCTCGACGCCGAGCACCGTGCCGGGGTGCGCCGGGAGCGCATCGGCTACCTGCCGCAGGAGCCGGTCCCGGTCGGCTTTCTCAGCTCCGAGGAGAACGTCGTGCTGGCGCTGCGGGTGCGCGGCTGGGCGCCGGAGGATGCGGCTCGGCGTGCGGCGGTCGCGCTCACGCTCGTCGGTCTCGCCGATCGGGTGCGCCAGCGCGTGTCCCGCCTGTCCGCCGGCGAGGCGCAACGCGTCGCGCTCGCACGCGCGCTCGCGAGCGCGCGTGGACTGTTGATCGTCGACGAGCCGACATCGCGGCTCGACGAGGCCACCGCGGCCACCGTCGCCGAGCTGCTCGCCGACGCCGCCGCAAGCGACCGGCAGACCGTGATCTGTGCGAGCCACGACGAGCGCGTGATCGAGCGCGCCGACGCGGTCCTCGCGCTATAGCGCGCCTTCCTCCTCGAGCACCCGCTTGGCGATCGCGAAGGCGGAGTTTGCAGCGGGCACGCCGGCGTAGACGGCGCAATGGAGCAGCACCTCGCGGATCTCGTCGGGCGTCAGCCCGTTGCCCAGCGCCGCGCGGATGTGCATCCCGATCTCGTTCTCGGCGCGCAGCGAGACGAGCGCCGTGAGCGTGATCGCGCTGCGCATGCGCCGGTCGAGGCCGGGACGGGCCCACGGGCCACCCCACGCGTACCGGGTGATGAACTCCTGAAAGGGGGCGCCGAACTCGCCGGCGGTGGCGGCGGCACGCTCGACGTGCGCGTCGCCCAGCACCTCGCGCCGGACCTTCATCCCGGTCTCGTAGTCACTCACAGCGTCTCCTTTTCCTGTCAGATGAGATGGCTGAGGATCAGCTCGTTGACGCGCTCGGCCTGCTCGATGCTCGCGAGGTGGGCGCCGCCGACGAGCTCAAACCGAGCCCCGCGGATCCCGTCGGCGATCAGCCGGCCGTGCGCGGCCGGGGTCGCGGGATCGTGCTCGCCGGAGATGACGAGCGCGGGCGCGGCGATCACGCTCAGCGCACCGCGTAGGTCCATCGCAGCAAGCGCCTCGCAACAGCCCGCGTATCCCTCTGCTCGCGCGCTCACGAGGCAGCCGCGCATGTGGTCCATCAGCGCGGGGTTGGCGGCGCGAAACGGCGGCGTGAACCAGCGCTCGAGCGCCGCGTCGGCGAGTTGTTCGAGCCCGGACTCGCGCACGAGCGCGGCCCGGTCGCGGTACGTGCCCTCGGGGTCGAGGAACGCGGAGGTACAACACAGGACGACCCGGTCGATCCGGGCGGGTGCGTGGGCGGCAAGCCAGATGCCGGTCATGCCCCCGATCGAGACCCCGCACAGGTGCGCGCGCTCGACCCCGACGCGGTCGAGCAGTGCGATCACGTCGCCGCCGAGGTCCGCGATCGAGTAGGGACCGGGTGGCGCCGGCGAGGAGCCATGGCCGCGCAGGTCGTAGCGCAGCACCCGGAAGCTGCGCTCGAGCGCCGGCAGCTGCGGATCCCACATCGACATGTCGGTGCCCAGCGAGCAGGACAGCACCACGACCGGCGCGCCGGCCGCCCCGCTCAGCTCGTAGTGGACGTCGCAGCTCATCAGCCCTGGCCCGCGCCGGCGAAGGCATCGAGCACGCGATCGACGAGCTGCTCTGCGACCCCGAGGTACGCGGCCGGGTCGAGCGCGTGGTCGAGGCCCTCCGCCCCCAGCCGCTCCGCCACGTCGGGCTGCTCGAGCAGCAAGTCGCGCAGCGGCCGGCGCTCGTGCCACGAGGCACGTGCGGCCTGCTGCACCCATTTTTGGGCGGCTGCGCCGCCCCCGAGTGCGGTGACGACGCTCTCGGCCATCACGAGCTCGTCGATGTTCTCGCGCATCCGGACCGGGTCGACCTCGAGCAGCTCGAGCGCCTCGCGCAGCGAGGCCGCGGCCGATGCGGCGAGGCTGAGCAGCTCGAGCACCGGGCCCCACTCGGCCTGCCACGCGCCGGCCGCGCGCTCGTGCTCCTGAACCATCGAGGCGAAGATCGACGCGACGAGCGCCGGCGCTCGGTGGGCGCACGCGAGCACGGCGATCGCGCCGACGGGATTATGCTTCTGCGGCATCGTCGAGGAGCCGCCCCGGCCCGGCTGGCCGCTCTCGGTCGCCTCGACGACCTCCGTCTGCGCGAGCAGCGTGACGTCGCGCGCGACCTTGCCCATGCTGCCGAGCGCGCAGCCGAGCGCGGACGCAAGTTGTGCCGGACGCCAGCGGTTGGTGTGCCACGGCGTCCGGGCGCTCGTGAGCTCGAGCAGGCGAGCGAGTTCCGCCGCGACCTCCAACCCGCGGTCCCCGAGTACCGCCAGCGTGCCGACCGCGCCGCCGAACTGGACCGCCAGCGCGTTCTCGCGAACGGCCGCGAGGTCGTCGCGAGCACGCTGGAGCGCGTCGAGCCACAGCGCGGCCTTCAGCCCGAACGTGATCGGCGCCGCTTGCTGGAGCAGCGTACGTCCGGCCATCACCGAGCCGCGATGCTCGCGCGCGAGCTCGGCGCTGACGGCGCAGGCGCCAGTCAGATCCGCAACGACCGGCGAGAGGGCCCGCCGCGCGACGAGCATCATCGCGGTGTCGACGACGTCCTGGCTGGTCGCGCCGCGATGCAAGGTGGTGCCCGCCTGCGCACTGACCCGCGCGCGGATCGCCGCGAGCAACCCCGGCACCGGCGTCCCCTTCTCCGCGACCGACGCGCCGATCGCGTCGATATCGAACACGGCCGCGTCCCCGCACGCCTGCGCAAGCTCCTCGGCGGCGGCGGTCTCCGCGAGACCGTGGCGTGCAAGCGCCCGCGCGAGCGCCACCTCCACGTCGAGCATCGCCCGCACGAACGCCTCATCACTGAGCTGCTCCTGAGCGACCCCTCGAGCGTAGGTTCCGGAGAAGATCATATGTTCCTATGTGACTGCGGTCACGAGATCGCGCAGGTAGACGAGATGCTCGCGCATGGCGCGCTCGGCGGCCACCGGGTCGCCGGCGGCGATCGCGCGCAGGAGCTCACGGTGCTGATCGACGATCACGCTCTCGACGACCGCAGGCGCAATCACAGCACGCAGGCGCGGCTGGAGCACGTCGACGATCCAGCCCGTGAACGCAGCGGCGAGGCGGTTGTCGGCGAGCTCGACGACGAGGCGGTGGATGCGCGCGTCGACGACGCCGATCTGCTCGGCATCGTTCGCGGCTGCCTCGACGTCGTTGACGAGCGACTCCAGCGCGGCGAGGTCTGCCTCGCCGGCTCGCTGTGCGGCGAGACCCGCCAGCGGGATCTCGAGCAGCATGCGCGTCTCGAGCAGTTCGTCGATCTCGATGCTGCCCGCCTCGAGCATGCTCGCGACCGTCGCGCTGACGCTGAGCCCGATGCCCTGCTCGGGCGTCGCCGCGACGAAGATCCCGCCCCCCGGACCCTTCGAGGCGCGAATCAGGTGCTCGCTCGAGAGCAGCCGCAGCGCCTCGCGCAGCGTCGGGCGGCTGACGCCGAAGGACCGGGCGAGGTCCTCCTCGCGACCCAACCGGTCGCCGGGGCGCAGCCGTTCGCTCAGCATGTACACGCGGATCCGCTCGGCGACGACCTCGCTGATGCTGTGCCGGCGGGCCTCCTGTGCGGCGCCAGAGAGGCTCACGTCAGGTCCTGCTCGGTCGTCGAGCCCGCCCCGGCGAGCGAGCGCGGGCGCAACGGTCGCACATCGACGACCCGGCGCGCCTTCGCCCCCTGCTCGGGCAGGATTCCCGGCTTCAGCGGCACGATCCTGATCCGCAGTCCGAGGCGCTGGCGCAGCCGCGCCTGGATCTCGCGGGCGCGGCCCGGCTGCGCAAGCTCGACCTCGACCTTCACCTCGTCCATCGCGGCCGGCTCGGTGTAGAAGGTGATGCGGAACTCGCCGACGCCGCCGGTCTCGCGAAGTACTTGCTCGATCGCTGATGGAAACACGTTCATCCCGCGGATCACGACCATATCGTCCGTCCGACCGACGATCCCTCCCGGAAGCCAGCGCCCGGCGTGGCCCGCAGGGCACGGTCCGCGCGGGGACTCGACAACATCGCCCGTCCGGTACCGGATCGCCGGAAAACCCGTGCGACCGAGCGCGGTCAGGACGAGCTCACCGAGTTCGCCGTCCGCGACCGGATCCTCGCCACCGGGGACGAGAACCTCCGCGATGAACTCGTCCTCGTTGACGTGAAGGCCCCCGGCCTCCGCGCACGGGTAGCCGAACGCGCCGACCTCGGACAGCCCGGCGTGATCGAAGACCTGGGCCTCCCACAGCTTCTCGATCAGCGAGCGCACGGCGGCGAGCGACGCGCCCGGCTCGCCCGTGCAGAGGATCCGCTGGACCGGCTCGAGCGCGTCGCACAGGTCGTTCTGCGACGCCACCGTCGCGAGCCGGATCGCGTAGCTCGGCGTGCAGATCAGCGCGGTCGCGGCGTACTCGCGGATCGTCTCGAGCCGCTGGACCGAATCCATCCCGCCGAGCGCGACCCGATTCGCGCCGACGGCGCCGGCACCCTCGTACGAGGCCCAGAACTGGACGTAGGGTCCGAACGAGTAGGCGAGCGCGACGAGATCGCCGCTGCCGATCCCGGCGGCCGTGAAGACGGCCTGCATGCAGCCCCGCCACCAGGCCCAGTCCTCCTCGGTGTCAAGCACGCGCAGGGTCGCGCCGGAGGTGCCACTCGTCTGGTGCAGGTGGACGTAGCGCTCGAGCGGGTAGGTGAGGTTGCTGCCGAACGGCGGGTGCGCCTGCTGGTCCTCGACCAGATCGCTCTTCTGCACGGGCGCGATCCGGCGCAGATCGGCCACCGAGCGCACCTCGACGCCAGCGAGCCGCTCGCGCTGAAACGCGTTGTGGTCCGCCGCTTGCGCGATCAGCGCACGCAGGCGCGACAGCTGCTCACGTTGCGTTCGCTGACCGCGGGCCACGGCCCCAGACTACGGATCGGGTACGTCGGCCGCGACAAAAAGTCAAATGAGTTGGCAAATGTTATGGTTGCGCCCTCACATGCGCACTCAAGTCGGGATCGTCGGTGCCGGGCCCGCGGGGCTGATCCTCGGTCAGCTGCTCACGCGCGCGGGCATCGAGTCGGTCGTGCTGGAGAACCGCAGCCGCGAGTACGTCCAGCATCGGGTCCGCGCCGGCGTGCTCGAGCAGGGCACGGTCGACCTGCTCGCCGAGATCGGCGTCGGCGAGCGCATGCGGCGAGAGGGGATCGTCCATCACGGCCTCGAGCTCCGCTTCGGGCACCGCGGACACCGGATCGCGCTCAGCGACCTCACCGGCGGGCGCGCGATCACGGTGTACGGACAGCAGGAGGTCGTCAAGGACCTGATCGATGCGCGACTCGCGGACGGCGCGCCGCTGTACTTCGAGGTCGACGAGGTGCGCGTCGACGGCTTCGACAGCCCCGATCCGCGCATCCGCTTCCGCGAGCAGGGCGGGGAGGCGCACGAGCTCGAGTGCGACTTCATCGCCGGCTGCGACGGGTTCCACGGCGTGTGCCGTCCGTCGTTCCCCGACGGCGCGCTGCGCGTCTACGAGCGCGAGTACCCGTACGGATGGCTCGGGATTCTGGCGGCGGTGCCGCCCTCGACCGAGGAGCTCATCTACTGCAATCACGAGCGCGGCTTTGCGCTGCACAGCCTGCGCTCGCCCGAGATCAGCCGACTGTACCTCCAGTGTGATCCGCACGACCAGATCGAGCAGTGGTCCGACGAGCGGATCTGGCAGGAGATGCACACGCGCTTCGCCACCGACGACGGCTGGGAGCTGCGCGAAGGTCCGATCCTCGAGAAGGGCATCACGCCGATGCGGAGCTTCGTCGTCGAGCCGATGCAGCACGGGCGGCTCTACCTCGCCGGCGACGCCGCCCATATCGTCCCGCCGACGGGGGCCAAGGGCCTCAACCTCGCCGCCCACGACGTGGGCGTTCTCGCGGATGCGATCATCGCCTCGTACGCGCACGGCGACCAGTCGCTGCTCGACGCGTATTCGGGGACCTGCCTGCGGCGCATCTGGCGCGTGCAGCACTTCTCGTGGTGGATGACCTCGATGCTCCACCGCTCTCCCGATGCCGACTCCTTCGAAGAGCGCCTGCAGCGCGCGCAGCTCGACTACGTCTGCCGGTCCGAGGCCGCCGCGCGCACGCTCGCCGAGAACTACGTCGGCCTGGCCAGCGTGTAGGCCGGGCGACGGCGGGCGTGTGCGCCCACAACGCGGTCTTGATCGGCGGCCCTCCGGTAACGTCCGGATTCCTGATATTCCTCGCTCCGGGAGCACGCACGTGACAACTGAAAGCACCAACGGCCTGGTGACCGACATGGCCGGGCTGCGCGAGAGCGCCGGCCGGCACCTCGGGTACACCGAGTGGCGCGAGATGACGCAGGACCAGGTCGACCAGTTCGCCGACGTCACCGGCGACCACCAGTTCATCCACGTCGATGTCGAGCGGGCGAAACAGACTCCGTTCGGGGGGACGATCGCCCATGGCTACCTCACCCTGTCGATGCTGGGATCGGTCACGCAGCAGCTGCTGAAGGTGACCGACGCGAAGATGGGCGTCAACTATGGGCTCGATCGCGTCCGCTTTCCCGCGCCGCTGCCGGTCGGCGCGAAGTGGCGCGCGAGCGCCGAGATCGTCGACGTGAGCGAGGTTCCCGGCGGGCTCCAGGGCAAGCTGCTGGCGACGATCGAGGTCGAGGGCGCGGAGAAGCCCGCCGTCGTCGCCGAGTGCCTCGTCCGCCTTTACGGCTGAGCGGCCGATCGTGGCGATCGATGTCGACAGCCTCGTCGCGATCGACGTACATGCGCACGCCGAGCGGCTGTCGGGCGAGGCTCAGGACCCGGTCACGGGCGAGCTGCTGGCGGCCGCGGCGAAGTACTTCGGCGGCCATCCGCCGCAGCCCACGGCCCAGGAGGTCGCCGACTACTACCGCTCCCGGCAGATGGTCGCCGTCGTGTTCACGGTCGACGACGAGGCCGGGATGGGACGCAAGCGGCTGGGCAACGACGAGGTGCTCGCGGTCGCACGCGCGAACCCCGACGTCCTGATCCCGTTTGCGAGCGTCGACCCGCACAAGGGCAAGCTCGGCGTCCGCGAAGCCCGCGAGTTGATCGAGGCCGGCGTTCGGGGCTTCAAGTTCCACCCGAACACGCAGGCATTCTGGCCGAATGACCGGGCGTTCTATCCGCTGTACGAGGTGATCGCCTCCGCCGGGCTGATCGCACTGTTTCACTCCGGCACGACCGGGATCGGCGCCGGAATGCCCGGCGGCGGCGGCGTCCATCTGAAGTACTCGAACCCGATGTGCATCGACGACGTCGCGGCCGACCTGCCCGAGCTCGACATCATCCTCGCGCACCCGTCGTTTCCGTGGCAGGAGGAGGCACTGGCGATCGCCGTGCACAAGCCGAACGTCTACATCGATCTCAGCGGGTGGTCGCCGAAATACTTTCCGGAGATCCTGATCCAGTACACGAACACGCGCCTGAAGACGAAGATGCTGTT
Organism: Solirubrobacteraceae bacterium; assembly: GCA_035524415.1. Classification (GTDB taxonomy): domain Bacteria; phylum Actinomycetota; class Thermoleophilia; order Solirubrobacterales; family Solirubrobacteraceae; genus Palsa-465. The sequence goes on from DATKOY010000156.1 coordinate 38,590, forward strand.
CGGCTCGGACTTCCCGCTGATCACGCCCGACCGCTGGCTGGCCGACTTCGAGCAGCTGCCGATCAAGGCCGACGTCCGCCCACTCGTCATCAAGGAGAACGCCGCGCGGCTGCTCGGGCTGCGCCCGGTGTAGGCGCGGGGCTCTCCTCGCGGGCGGAGAGCGTGCGCATCGCGCTCAGCATCCCGGCGAGCACGACCGCTCGGTCGCCCTCGGGGACGTCGGCGAGGATCCACTCCTGGATCGCCGCGATCGCCGGATCCGCCCGGGCCAGCAGCCTCCGGCCCTTGCCCGTCAGCGCAGCCCGCAGGATCCGGCTGTGCGTGGGGTCGGCCTCGCGCCTGACGAGCCCGCGCTGCTCGAGCTTGGCGAGGACCTCGAGCATCGACTGCGGCGCGAGCAGCGAGCGGCGGGCAAGCTGCGCGTTGGAGAGGCCGGGCCGCGCGCGCAGCACGGACAGCGCCGTGTACTCGGGGACGCTCAGGCCGAGCGTGGCCAGGCGGCTGCGCATCTCGCGCCGGATCCCCTGGTTGACCCGGCCGACGACATAGACAAGCGACGCCTCCGAGCCGCCGTCAGCCTGCTGCGTGCGCATGCGGTCACGCTACAGCCCGTCGCGCCGTTCAGCCAAGCTCCGCGTGCAGCGCGCGGATCGTCGCGAGGACCTCGTCTGCGACCGCCTGCTGGCGCTCGCGCGGCGCGCCGGGCTCAGGGCCGAAGCGCAGCGGCTCGCCGTAGCTGATCGTCACGGCGGGGAACTGGAGCCGGCGCCAGTTGCGCGCCCGCTCGGAGCCGTTGACCGCGACCGGGACGACGGGCGCGCCCGACTCGAGCGCGAGCCGCCCGATCCCGGATCGCGCGGAGGTGCCGATCTGCCCGCTGCGGGAGCGTCCACCTTCCGGGTAGATGACGAGCATGCCGCCCCGCTCGAGGATCGCCAGGGCCGTCGTGATCGCCTCCTCGTCGCGGTGACCGCGGCGGACCGGAAAGGCGCCGGCGTGGGGCAGGACGAACTCGAGGAGTGGGCCCTTGAACAGCTGCGACTTCGCCATGAAGCGCACCCTGCGCCGGAGCAGGATTCCGACGAACCAGTGGTCCATCGCCGAGAAATGGTTCGGGGCGAGGATCACGGGACCGCTCGACGGAACGTTCTCCGGGTTGCGCGCGTGTAACCGAAACGCGATTCGGCAATAGGGATAAGAGACAACCCGAACGAACGTGTAGACCCAATCGGGGTCATGGCTACGGGCTCGGGCGTGGAAGCGATCGAAGTAGGCCGCCGGTCGCCCATCGAGGTACACCTGCGGTTTGAGCGGTGCCAGCTTCCTCTCGTCCATCGTCCGTCAGTACCCCGAGAGGCCTGTGCAGGCACAAACGCCGCGCACGCGCCGCTTGCGCGCGGCGACATGATTAGTTCGACAAACGTCGAACTAGTGCTACAATACCGTCAGGAGCAGTACGTACGAACTACGGAGATTCAACTGAAAACCACTGACAAGCATGGTCGCGACAGCGCTTCCCGCGCACGCAGCGACCATCAGGAACCCATTACGAAAGAGCACACGAGGCGAGGTCACGCACGCGATGCGGCGGTTGCGGGCAACACTCGGGCGCGACGGCGGCGCGAGGCCCACTCGGCGTCTCGCGGAGCCGATCGCGGCGTCGAGGCAACCCTCAGTCGCTCGGAGCAAGGTCTCGGGACGCCCGAGTCGCTCGACCTATTCCTGCGGCAGGCACGCGTCCATCCGCTGCTGACCGCGGCCGAGGAGATCGAGTTGGCGAAGCGGATCGAGCGCGGCGATCTCGCGGCCAAGGAGCGGATGATCAACTCGAACCTGCGGCTGGTCGTCTCCCAGGCGCGGCGCTATCAAGGGCACGGCCTGGCGATGGAAGACCTCGTGCAGGAAGGCATGCTCGGCTTGATCCGTGCCGTCGAGAAATTCGACTGGCGGCGCGGCTTCAAGTTCTCGACTTACGGAACCCTCTGGATCCGGCAGGCGATTCAGCGCGGATTGCAGAACCACGGCCGGACGATCCGTGTGCCGGTCCACGTCGCTCAGCGCCAGGTCAAGGTCCGCAAGATCGAGAGCGAGCTCAGCACGAAGTTGTCGCGCGAGCCGACGGACGAAGAGATCGCCGCGGTCGCGGAACTGCCGGTCGAAGAGGTCGCGGAACTGCGCGAGCTCGGTCGCGGGCTCGCGAGCCTCGATCAGCCGATCGGTGACGACGGCGAGACCGCACTCGGCGAGCTGCTCGCGAGCGACCGTCCCGAGCCGACCGAGGAGGTCGCGACGGCGGATCGCGATCAGCGCATCAGCAGCGTTGTGGAGCAGTTGCCGGAGGACGAGCGCAACGTCATCAGCTTGCGCTTCGGCCTCGCCGGCGACGAGCCCCTGACGTTGCGCCAGACCGGGAGCGAGCTCGGCATCACGACCGAGCGGGCCCGTGAACTGGAAGAGCGAGGACTGACCCGGCTCGCCGGCAGGCCCGAGCTCGAGGCGCTGCGACAGGCGGCGTAAAACAGGTTGTGCGTGCGGGCGGCCGGCGGCCGCCCGCATTCACGCGTGCAGCCGGCGCCCGCGACGCGGGGAACTACCGAATCCACATCGCAATTCGCGCGGATGCGGGTCGGTATCGGCGCTGCTGCCATGTAGGGCCTTATGTCTGACGGTCTCAGCGGCCCTGGGACGACGCAAGGACGATCGAACCCCACCGGGCCACGTGGTCGGCAGTCGGCGGTCGCCGCTGCCGCTTCCACGTTCCCCGTCCGCCGCACGCTCGAAGCACGGCGGATGGTGCTTGCAGCGGCCGTTGCGATGTTCGCGGTGGTGTTCGTCCTCGGTCACGTGATGAGCGACACGACCGAGGTCGTCGACGTGCTGTACGCGGTGCCCGTCACACTTGCCGCGCTCGAACTCGGCCTGGTCGGGGGGATCGGCGCGGCGGCGCTCGCGGCGATCCTCGTCCTGGTCGGCATGCTCGATGTCCAGGCCCACGTGAGCGCATCCGCTGCCGTCGGCCGAGCATTCGCGTTTCTCGTGATCGGAGTCGTGGCCGGCCGGTTCGCCGATCGAATGCGCGACGCCCACAGGCGCCAGTCCCTGTTGCTCAAGTCCGGCCTGATGCTCGCCCAGCTCGATGTCGCCGACGATCTCCCCGCGACGCTCGCGGCCCAGGCGAAGGCGCTTCTTTCCTCGCGCTCGGCGCGCGTCGAGCTCGTCGACGGTCCGGTCGCGCAGGTTGGCGACAGCGGGTCGCACGGCGTCCGGGACGCATTACCGCTCGAGGTGCGTGGCGTGGAGTACGGCACCGTCGCCGTGAGCTCGGACCACGCGACCACGCTCGAGGATCACGCGATGCTCGCGATCCTCGCGCTGCAGGCGGCGGTCGCCGCCGAGAACCGCAGGTTGCTCGCCAGCGAGCGCGAGCGTGCGCTGATCCGCAGCGAACTGCAGGATGCGCGCGTCCATCTCGCCGAGCGCGGGCGTCAGTTGCGCGAGCTGATCGTCCGCCAGGAGGCGGAGCGCTACCAACTTGCCTACGAGCTGAACGAGCAGGCCGCTCAGTCGCTCGCGGCGGTGCTGCTCGGCCTCGCGGCGCTCGAGCGCGAGCTCGGATCGGCCTCGGGCGCGGCAACGCCACGGCTCGGCGCGCTGCGAACGGACATCGACTCCACGCTGCAATCCCTGCGATCCCTTGCGGTCAGTCTCCGCCCGCCGGCACTGATGCTCGGCCTGCAGACGGCGCTCGAGCGACTCGCGGAGCGACTCGCCGGCCGCAGCTTCGGCAATGTCGTCGTCGACCTCCACGGCGCGCATAAGCTCAGCGAGGAGACCGAGACGATGGTCTATCGGGTCGTCGAGGAGGGGCTCGACGCGGTTGGTCCGGCGCGGTCGGTGTCGGTGAGCACGCGCGCGGGCGGCAGCGAGCTGCTGATCGACGTCACGGACGTCGACCGCCCGATCGCGCAGCAGCGCCTGGCAGTGCTCCGGGCACGGATGGATCTCGTCGGCGGGCACCTTGCCGCGACCCCGACCGCGCTGCACGTGGTGATCCCGCTGCCGGCGAGCGAGGAGCAGGACGTCGTCGCGAGGTGTGAGTCCTCGTAGGCGCTCGTAACGATCATCGATCGCGACCACCACAGCACCGGCGATCGAGCGGTGTACGGCGGTCACTACTACTCCGACAAGGCGCCCGGGCTCACGACTGGTGGGCGTCGAGTTGCTCGTCGCCGACCGTGGCTTACTCGTCGTGACTCCGGTGGTAGCGGCTGGGATGGCGGGGATCGTGATCCTGTCTCGCGGGGGCCGTCCTGGCAACGTCGCTCTCGACACACACGTGGTGGGCTCGGCTCGAGCTGGGTCACTTCCGCACGCCCGTCGTGACGATGGCGAGCTGGGTCGCGATCGGGCGCGCCGGGCCGGCCCCGGAACAATCCAACCGAGCCTGTGCCGAGAATGCCGGAATGCCGTCAAACCTGGGTGCTGCCATCTATGGCCTCATCACGGTCGGCGCGCTCCTCGCCGCCGAGAGCACGCAGCAGGAGACGTATTCGGCGACGCTCGTCGCCGTCGTGATCACGCTGATCGTCTACGGACTCGCGCATTCGTACGCCGATTTCACCTCCTGGCGCTTGGAGAAGAGCAAGCCGATCGCGCTCGACGACCTGCGGCGAACGCTGCGCAGCCAGCTGCCGATCCTGGCCGGCGCGGGCATCCCCCTCATCGCCTTGCTCGCGGCGTGGGCATTGGGCGCGTCGCTCGACTCCGCCGTCACGGTCGCGATCTGGGCGGCTGCTGCCGCGATCGTCGCGATCGAGTTCATCGCCGGGCTGCGGGCCGGTCAGACCGGTCGCGCGCTCGTGACGCAGACCGCGGTCGGAGCTTTGCTCGGGGGCCTCATGGTCGTGATCAGGCTCGTGCTGCACTGAGGCGCGGGGCAGTGGCAACCTCGGCGTAGACCTCTGCGAGGGCCGACGCGAACTGCTCGGGCGACAATCTCCGCTCGTACACCGACCGGGCACGAGCGGCGAAGTGGGCCCGGCGGGCGGCGTCCGTCACGAGCGATGTGAGCGACGTCGCGAGCTCGGCGAGCGACGGGAGCACGAACACGTCCGCGGCGGCGTAGTACGGCCGCAGGTCTTCGACGCGGCCCGCGATCGCGACCCTCCCTCCGAGCCCGAGTTCTGTGGCGAGCGTTCGGTGCGCCGCGAGCAGCCTCCCCGGGCCGACGACGCAGCCGCGAAACGCGACACCCGCCTGCGCGAGCCGTGCGAGCGCGAGGAGCAGAACGTCGACGCCTTGCGCGGGTCGTGCCGGGAGACCGCGAGGACGAGCGGCGAGCCTGCGGGGCCGAGGTCGCTGATCGACGCCGGAAGGTGCGGTGCTGTATGACCTCGTCCTCGTGTACGGCCCGTCCGCTCCCGCCGACGTGCGGGTCGAGGGACTTCGTGCCGCCCGGCTGCCAGTCCACCACACGGGCCTCCTCGGTTCACGTCCATGCACGCAGCCGGCGCGACCTCGGCGAGGGCCATCTGCTGGTGAGCGCCGGCGGTGGCATCGACGGCTTTCGGATGTTCGACGCCGTGCTCCGGGCCCTTCGGCTGCGGCCGCTCGCGTGCCCGCCGTGTCACCGGCCCGATGATGACGCCCCGCGATCTCGACGCGCTGCGCGAGCAGGCGGCTGATCTCGATGCGCGCGTCGAACGGGTCCGGTCGGACATGGACGCGGTCCTTGCCGGCGCCGCGCGCTGTCATCTCGATGGCCGGATACTCGACGGTTGCCGAGGTTCTCGGAAGCGGCAGGCCGGCGCTGCTCGTGCCGCGCAACGTTTCCTCGCGAGGGGCAACTCGTCCGAGCGCGTCGGTGGGCGTCCGCCGGTTACCTCGACATGCTCGATCCGGCCGAGCTCGAACCAGTGCACCTCCGAGCGGCGATCGACCGGCTGCTCGGGCGCCCTGCCGCCGGCGGGCAGCCCCTGACCGGAGCACGTGACGCCGCGAGGATCCTGACCCGGTGTAGGCCCAGCTCGCGAACATCGTTGGTCGCGCGGCGCTGGTGCCCTGAAATTCGGATGCCTGTATTAGGGTGCGGTCGGTGCAAGACGTCGCCGCGCACGTAGAGCAGACCGCCCGGAGCGCGACCGAGGCCGCCGCTCAGCTGCGGTCGCTTTCCGATGCGGAGCTCGACGCATTGCTGCGAGATCTCGCCGCGCGGCTCGTGCGCCATGGCGACGCGCTGCTGGATGCGAACGCTCGCGACGTGGCGGCCGGACGCGAGATTCTGTCGGGAGCGGTGCTCGACCGGCTCAGGCTCGACCGCCCACGGATCGATCAGATGGCCGGCCAGATCGAGGCGCTCGCCGAGCTCCCTGGCGTCGATCCGCTGATCGACTGCTCCGATGTGGACGGCACAACCGTCGAGATCAGGCGGATTCCCGTCGGGACGATCGGCGCGAACTACGAGGCACGGGCGAACGTCACTGCCGACATCGCCTCGCAGCTGATCAAGTCTCGCAACGCGGGGGTGCTCCGCACCGGTGGCGCCGCCCTCCTGACCGCTGCCGCCGTCGTCGACCTCGCGATCGGGCCGGCGCTCGACGCGGCCGGCGTGTCGCCCGACGCGATCGGCCTCGTGCGCTCGGCCGAGCACGCGGCAGCAAGTGCGTTGGTATCGCTGCCGCGCCTGGTGCCGCTGGTGATCCTCCGCGGCAGCGGCGATACGACCGCCAGGCTGAGCCGCGAAGCCGCCACCCACGGGGTGAGGACGCTGGCGCACGCAGAAGGCGGCGGCGTGATGTACGTGCACCCAAGCGCGGACCGCGCGCGCACACTCGATCTGATCGAGCACAGCCTCGACCGACTCGGTGTCTGCAACCGCCTGAATCTGTTGCTGATCGACAGCGAGATCTGGGACGAGTTCTCGCGTCCCGCGGTCGACCGGATCAGAGCCCTGGAGCTCAGGTGCTCGTTACCACCGCACGCGCACCCGCTGGGCTACGAGTGGGCACTGGACGACAAGCGGGCCGACACGGTCACGCTCAGTCCGGTTGCCGGCGTGGCGGCCGCCGCGGCGGTGGCCAATCACGAGACCTCCGGCCTTGCCGCCGCGATCGTGGCCGAGGACCCCGCTGCCGCGCAGGAGTTCATCGACCAGTACACCGGTACCGGCGTGTTCTGGAACCGCACGACCCGGCTGCTCGACGGCTACCGCCTGTTCCGGGCCCCGGAGACCGGCATCAACATCGATCGCGTGCCGGGCCCACGCGGACCGGTCACGTACCGAGACCTCCATCTCCGGCAAGTCGTCGTCAAGCCGCACTCGATGACCGGCGAGGTGCCGAGCTAGTGCAGCGTTTACTGTCGCCCGTTGTCGCGGGCCGATCCCGACTGTGTTACCCGAGGCGGATTCCGGCGAGCTGTGTGCCTTGGGCGACGAGCCGTCCCGTGCTGTCCCAGACAAAGCAGGCCTCGTCGACCCGTTGATGGTCGATCAGCCGGGCGCGTTGCAGGATCCGCACCGGTCCGGGTGCGGGCAAGGCCCGCACATACACGGTCAGTTCGAGCGTGGGGACCCATCCCGAGAACTGGACGTCGAAGGTCGCAGGCGGGAAGGCGTCGACCGCGAACAGCAATGAGGCGGTATCGAAGGATTCACCGCCGGGGAGCTGCAACCAGCCGCGCAGCTCACCGCGGCCGCGCGGCGCGCCGATGGTGAAGCCGGCCGAGTCGGGGTCGAGGCGCACGTCGATCTGATCCATGATTGCGACCCTGCCCCCGTCGGGTGTGCGAGCGACGAGCGGCACGGCATCCTCATACGAGACCGAGCTGATCTGGGGCAGACCACCATCCCAGAACGGCGTGACGGACCGTTCCAGTCGGCTTGTGGTGAGGAGCGCTTCGACGCACCGCGCGCCGGCTTGGCTCATCGTGGCCCGCACCTGGCTGGCAGACCGGCCGGCGCGGAGCAGATCGGTCTCGATCGAGACCGGCCCGGGCTCGGGGGCGTGCAGGTAGTGTGCGCTGGCGGCGATCACGTGCTCGTGCGTCGTCGTTGCCGCTGCCGCACGGCCGAGCATCGCGAGCAGATAGCCACCGTTCGGCTTGCCCGCGATCGTCCACTCCGGATCGACGGCTGCCGTGAACTGCCCGGCATGGGTGCCGACGAGTGCGCTGACCTCGTCGAACAGGCGCGGGGTGGTCGCGGTCATGGTCCGCCCCGCGATCCTTCGAGGATGAGCGGCTCGACGGCACCGGGTCCTGCGATCGCTCTGACGTCGTGGGGGCCGATCGACTGGCCGCACGCCGCGCACGTCATCACGGCCTCGGCGATCTCTCCGCAGCCGCGGTGGACCACCTGCAGTGGCGGTCCTGCGGGGGCCGCATAGGTGTCGCCCCACTGGCGCATCGCGGTCAGCACCGGCCACAGGTCGCGGCCCTTCTCGGTCAGCTTGTAGTCGAACCGCGGCGGGTGATCGCTGTAGGGGATCTTGACGAGGACTCCCTGCTCGACAAGGCGCCCGAGTCGCTGGTTCAGGACGTTTCGGGAGATCCCGAGCCGTGCCTGGAAATCGTCGAACCGGGTCACTCCCAGAAAGGCGTCGCGCACGATCAACAGCGACCACCACTCGCCGACCACCTCGAGGCATTGCGCGACCGAGCAGTGCATCCCGGAGAAGCGTTTGCGTTCCGTGTCCGCCAGGATAGTGAGTTGCATAACAGAACTCAATGCCCTATCGTTGGCACCCGTCCGAGATCACCGTGCGGCGAGTGACCGGCTCCGTCGCCGCCGACGAGCGCCACCACCAGCCGTGGGGCATCGTCCACGGTGGGCTCTACACGACCGTGATCGAGACGTTCGCCACGACCGGCGCGTTCGAGGCTGCGAAGGACAACGGCCGGCAGGCGGTCGGCGTCGCCAACGCGACCGACTTCCTGCGCCCCCACCGGGCCGGCCGCCTCAACGTCGAGGCCGTCCCGATCCAGCAGGGGCGCACCCAACAGCTCTGGCAGGTCGAGATCCGCCGCCCGAGCGACGACGAGCTCATCGCGCGGGGCCAGGTCCGGCTCCAGAACGTCGACTCCCGTACGTGACGCCGCGATCGACTTACGGCTGGAGGATCCGGAGCTGTGTGGGGCGTCCTGCCCGCTCGGTGAAGTACACCCAGCTGGCCGCGCTCGCGCGGTCAGTCGTCCGAACGAGGTGTGTTGGGACGACGATGACGCCGTAGTGACCGGCGCCGAGCGTACCCAGCGGGATGCTCACCTGACCGGGCCCCGCAGCATGGTGTCCGATCGGAATCGGTTGGCCGAGCGAGGACACGCCCTTGAGCTTCTCCGCGCCTTTCCCGAAGGGAATGGGTGGCGGGTTGTGCTTGAGGTAGGCGACGAACAAACCCGCCTTATGGAATGTCAGGTGGAGGTCGAGGTGTCCGTGCGCGATGCTTGCCGCTGATACATGAGGCCCGATCACAGAGGGACGGATGTTGCAGCCGTCTGCGTTCGGGTGAGTATCGCAATAGTTACCAGTCGGCTTCTGAATGGCGTCCGCTCGAGTCTCGGCACCGAGTGCGATGGCGATCACCGCACCGGCCCCCAAGCCGCATCGAGCGATGAACACGCGCCGCGAGAGAGATTCCGCACTCTCGTCCGGGCCGACCGCTGCCGGCGGATGATCCGCGGTCCTGGCCTCCATCGAAGCGATCGTCTTCGACCCGAGCGCGGTTGTCAAGTCGGCCGGCGAGAGTCGCAGCACCGGCATCGCCGACTGAGCTCTTATGCCGGTGGGCCTTCTGGAATCACGCCCAGCTGCTGCATCATCGAAAGCATGTCGACGAGCCCCCAGTGCTCGCTGATCATGCCGGCCTCGTTGAACTGCATGATGTCGATGAGCTTCACTTCGATGCTCTTGCCGGTCGGCGGCATGCCCATCATCTCGCCCTGGTGAGTCCCAGTGGCCGTGGCCCGGGTGATGGTCTTGTCCCCGCTCACGAGAACCTCTTCGGCGTGCATGTGCAGATCAGGGAATGCCGTCCGGTACATCCGAAAGAACGCGAGAACGCCCTCCTTCGTCGGGGCGAGGCCGGGGCTCTCCTCGTGCTCGACGAAGTCGTCAGCCATGAGGTCGCCGAACCCGTCGATGTCTCCAGCATTGATCAGGTCGTACGCCCGTCGCGTCGTCGCGGAGATGTCCATCGTCGTCCTTCCGGTCGGGGACGCGATCGTATCCAGCTCACCAAGCCGCCAGCAAGTCTCCTGGCGCAGGTGCGGCGTCGAGACCCCAGCGGGAGACCCCATCGTCGCGAGCCACGTGGATAGAGTCGCGGCAGGTTTCGACAGCACGGAGGTTGACATGTCATTTGCGGATATCAACGGTCAGCGGATTCGCTTCGAAGACAGCGGAGGCAGCGGACCGCCGGTGATCCTCTCGCACGGCTTCCTGATGGATCACGAGATGTTCGCGCCGCAAGTCGACGCGCTCGCGCCCGAGTTTCGCGTGATCACCTGGGACGAGCGCGGATTCGGCGAGACCCAGTTCGACGGCCGGCCATTCACCTACTGGGACTCTGCTCGCGACTGCCTGGGCCTGCTCGACTACCTGGATATCAAGCGGGCGGTGCTTGGCGGGATGTCGCAGGGTGGCTTCCTGTCGCTGCGTGCCGCCCTGCTGGCGCCCGAGCGCGTCCGGGCGCTGGTCCTGATCGACACCCAGTCAGGCACCGAGGATCCCGACCGCCTGCCCGCATCCCGCCAGATGCAGCAGACATGGCTCGAGGTCGGCCCGGTTGACGAGCTCGCACAGACCATCGCCAACCTGATCGTCGGGGATCCCGTGCTCAACGCACACTGGATTGCGAAATGGCGCAAACTGCCGCGGGAGACCCTGCGAGCGCCCGGCGACTGCCTGCTGGATCGAGACGACATCACGGACCGCCTCGACGAGATCACCTGCCCGGCGATCGTGTTCCACGGAACCGCCGATGTGTCGATCGAGATCGACAAGGCGCAGGCGCTGTGCCGGGCCCTCTCGGGATGCACGAGAGTAGTCCACGTGGAGGGCGCACCCCACGCGTCCAACCTGACGCATCCCGAGCAGGTCAACGGACCGCTGCTCGAGTTCCTGCGATCAGTGGACTAGCGTGGTGGGGGGCACGACACGTGCTTCGCTCTTCCTGACTCAGTCCGCCCGGGCGCTCCCCCTGCGCGGTCTTCTCCTCCTTGAGCCGGTGGCGTAGCGTCACGTCGGAGCTGCCTGGCGACGCTTGGTTGCCCGGCGCCGGCCGGCTCCGCAGCGGTCCGTAGTAAGCCCGCAGGAGCCCCATGTTTCCACCGATGACTGGGCTCTCGTGTGGGAGATCGTGTGCGATAGACCCTTCCGAAAGGGGAATTTCTGATGGCTCCAGGTGATGGCTTCACTCTCACTCGGGCTTCTGTAGTCGATGAGACCCACGCCGTCGCGGGAGCGCTCGACCGGGCGTTCGTTGAGGAGTTCACTCAGCGCTGGCTTGAGGCGCACCAGTCGCACGACGTTGAGAAGGTTCTGGCCTGCTTGGCGGACGACTTCGCGCTGGACGACAGCGGATGGCCGACAACGATCCGCGGCCACGCCGACCTGCGGCAGTATCTCGAATACATGTGGCGGGGTTTCCCGGACATGCGCTACGAGCCGCTCGGCGTTTACGTGGATCCGGACGCGCCTAGGTCGGCCGGGTACTGGCGCTGCTTCGCGACCCACACCGGGCCGTTTGACCCGCCGGGCCTTGCCCCCACGGGTAAGCGGGTCGAGTTCGTGGGCGCCGACTTCTACGAGTTCCGTGACGGAAAGCTCGTCAAGGAGCGGTCCGTGTTCGACATGGCTGATGTCATGCGCCAGCTCGGGGTGCTACCGGCGACAGGTAGCCGCGCGGAGCGGCTGACGATGAGGCTCACCAACCTCCGGACGAGGCTGAGGCTCGCTCGTTAATAGTCGCTCTGAGTTACTTCCTCGCGTGAGTGCGCGAGCGTGCAATGGCCGTGCCCAGTGGCGGCGCGGCGGCCCTGAGATCGAACTGTCGAGTGCTGCTGCAGGGGTCGCGAGGTCCCAGATGCCTCTGCCACAAGCGGAGCAGGCCTCCGGCAGGACCTCTCGTTGGGCAGGTCGCCGAGTTCAGATGGGCGAGATGCCCAGCCCGCCATCGATTGTGATCGTGGCCCCAGAGATGTAGCCGGCTGCCGGCGAGAATAGGAGCGCGATCGTTTCAGCGACCTCGTCGGGGGTTCCGTATCGCGCGAGGGGAACGCCTGCGAGGCAGGGGTCGTCGCCGCGTTGGTGTCAGACTCGTCCGCCGGCTGCTGACACGAGGCGTCCTTCGATTGGCCCGGGACACAACCCGCGATGTCGCCGCCACCGCGGTGATGATCGCGTTCATGGCTGGTGAAGAACAGATCACAAACGTCCGCCCGGCGGCTGGGGGGCAGCCGGGCGGACTCCTGTGCGCGCACCGCCGGCCGAGGCGCCGGCCGGCGCGCCGGCGTATGTCGGGCCACTCTCTGTGTGGCTTACGGGAGGGTGCCGGGAGGTCCGAGGATCTCGATGCCGTGGTGTGCCGAGATCCGCGCGATCTCCTCCGGGTTGATCTGAGGATCGACCGGGAGGGTGGGTGTGCGGGCTGGCACGGACACGTCGCGCACGAGCCCGGCAAAGCTCCGCCCGGTGCACGCGACGAGCCAGTGCGTCGCATCGGGCGAGGTCACCCTGTACGCGTGCGGTACTCCGCGCGGGGCGAAGCCCGCCTGTCCCGGGAGAACCCTGACCGGCTCGCGGCCGGCGATGTGCAGCTCCAGTTCGCCGTCGATGAGGTAGAACGTCTCGTCCTCCTCGTGGTGCACGTGAAGGGGCGGCATGTCGCCGGGTGCTCCGGTCATGTCGACGAGACTGAAACGGCCCTCGCCCTCTTCTCCGTCGACGAGGATGCGCGAGAGGTTGTGCAGGAACCAGAGCCGCTCGCCGGCGCGCTGCTTGTGGGTTGTGGTCGTGGCTGACATGACTTCTCCGATCTTTGGTGGACGTGAGGTCAGGAACATCGCACCGTCTCATCATTCCTGCAAGTCGCATTTGGCACGGTTAGAATTCCTTGACGGAATGTATGACCTCAAGCAGCTGCGGGTGCTTCACGAGGTGGCCAAGCGCGGCTCGTTCTCGGCAGCCGCCGACGCGCTGGACTACACCCAATCCGCCGTCTCGAAGCAGATCGCCGCGCTCGAGCGCGAAGCCGGAGCCGTGCTGGTCGAGCGGGCCGTACGTCCCGTACGACTGACCGACGCCGGCGGCGTCCTCCTGAGTCACGCCCAGGCAGCCCTCAGCCACCTGTCAGCCGCCGAGCAGGAGCTGGCGGCGATTGCGGGGCTGCGCGCCGGCAGCCTGCGCCTGGGGACGTTCGCCAGCGCGGGAGCCACGCTGGTGGTGCCCGCGATCAGCGCGTTCCATGCCCGCCACCCCGACGTAAAGCTCTCCCTGATCGAGGCAGATCCACGAGAGTCGATCTCGCTCATCCGCGCCGGGGAGCTCGACCTCGCGGTCGTTCACGACTACCCCGCGCTCTCGGCTCCCGTCGACGAGCACCTCGAACAGACGCACCTCCTCGAAGACCGGTTCGAACTGGTTCTGCCGAACGATCATCCGCTGACCCGCAAACGAAGCGTGACCCTGGCTGCACTTGCCGGGGAGCGCTGGCTGTTTCCCCGGATCACCGGTGGAGTCTCCTCCACCTACGATCGGCTGATGCGTGGGGCCTGCGCCGTGGCCGGGTTCGAGCCACAGATCCTCTTCGAGATCAACGACTGCCAGGCCGCGCAAGGTTTCGTCGCCGCCGACATGGGGATCGCTGTGCTCCCGCACCTGGCGCTCTATCCGCTCAACCCGAACGTCGTCGTTCGCAAGCTCAACGACGCGCCGAGCCGAAGCGTGCTCGCAATCCGCTTGGCGGGCAGCACCCCCACCCCGGCGGCACAAACCGCCCTGCAGCTACTGCAACAAGCGGCCCATCACGCCAGCCCTTAGACTTAGCCCACGGATCAGTCCAATCGCCGCCCGAGCGCCGTCCGCTGATCCACGGAACGGCGCGCGGCGATCAGGGGGCCGGCCACGAACAGCGCGAGCGCGACGGAGAGGACGCACAGCGGCCACCAGGCGCCCACGGGGCAGGTGCCGCGCGACGATCTGCCCGAGGTCGAGGAGGTGGCGGGTGATGATCTGCTCTGCCCGTCACTGGCTGTTGAGCAGCTTGGGGATGTCGTGGACGATCTGGGCGGGCTCGAAGGTGGGTCCGTAGAGGGTCATCAGTTTGCCGGTGGCGGAGACGCCGTAGGTGACGGAGCTGTGAGTGACGAGTGTGCGGCTGGTCGGGTCGCGCACTGCGGCAACGTGCCAGGCCTTCCAGACAGGGCGCAGCTCGGACGCGGTGCCGATCAGGTATTTCATGCGGCCGGTCATGTGGTGGGCTCGCAGGAACGCGGCGACGGTTCTGCGGTTGTCGCCTCGCGCGTCGACTGAGACGGCGATGATCTGGACGGTGTGTGCTTGTGGTCCGAGGCGGTCGAGGGCGACCGCGAGGTTGGCGGCGATCACGGGGCACACATCGATGCAGTGGGTGTAGAGGAACGTGACGAGCACGGCTTTGCCGCGGTAGTGGTCGAGGTTGACGTGATCGCCGAGGTAGTTGCGCAGGGCCAGTGGCGGCGCGCTCGCCACTGGCCTGAGCGCGGCGCCCGCGAACTCGGACTGGGCAGCGGAGCTTGATGCTTGCGCCGACGAGCCGCCGCCGCAGCCTGAGAGGAATGAGAGGCAGAGCGCGACCGCGGCGAGCCCCTCGATCGCCTTCGATCTTCGCCGGGCGCACTCTCGGGGCCGCCGCGGGCCGCATTGGTATGAGCCCCGGGTCATCCGAGCACGCCGTTGAGGTAGAGGACGGCGATCAGCACTGCGGCGGTGCCGGCCACGAGCGCGAGCGCGGCGGCGAGCAGTCGCTGCCGGATCGCGCGCTGGGAGGCGGCGTGGGTTGGGGTGTTCTCGGTGCTCATGAGGAGACGTGGAGGGTGAAGGTGGGTGTGAGGTGCTTGCCGTTGATGTAGGTGAGTAGGAACAGGCGCCAGGTGCCCGGCTCGGGGAGCAGCACGCCGACTTTCAGCTGACCGGGTGCGCTCGAACTGCCGGTCACCCTGGTTGCTCCGAGGGCGGAGGTGCAGTAGCGCGAGCCAGGGCTGCAGACGTGGGTGTGGAAGTAGTCGAGCGATCCTTGGTGGATGAAGATCGCGTGCGCGAGCGCGCCGCGCCAACTGCCGAACGCGGGCTTGTGTCCGGCGGGGTCGCGGACGTTGATCGTCAGGAAGTCGGCCTCGATCGCTTTGAGCCGGGGATGCCCCTGGATCTGGAAGCGGTAGCCGCCGACCGTCTGTATCGGGTTGTATGGCGGGAGTGGCTGCGGGTGATAGTGGCCTTTGACGGTGATGTGGGTGAACAGCTGGAAGTTGATCGGCGCGTCTGGGCCGGTGTGCTTGGGGTAGGCGTCGATCACGACGCGATAGCTGCCCGGCGCGGGGAAGGTGACGGGCTGCGTGACGGTGCCGTTGGCGGCGATGTCGCTGTCGTCGTATTGGATGTGGCTGTCGTCGCTGCGGACGATGATCAGATCGACACCGTCGTGCGGCTCACAGCACGTCCGGTAGGTGGTCAGCGGCTCGCCGGACGGCTCGCGGATCGTGAACGACACGGTCGTCGGGTGTCCGGCGCCGACCGGCCCGGCGGGTTGAAAGCCGGCGAGTTGGTAGGTCTTCGCGGGGGCGATCCGGGGCGCGGTGATCGAGCTGCCGGAGCTGCCGCAGCCGGCCGCGGCGATCATCGTCGCGACTGTCAGCGCGACCGCGAACACCAGGCGGGTGCGCGGGCGGGCGCTGGCGTCGAGGTGGTTCACGCGGGCGGTGTGTTGGTGGTGGCGGGTGTGGGTCATCCGTTTGCTTGGTCGAGGATCAGCGCGGTGAATCCCGGTCCGGTCTTCGGTGTGATTTGGAAGTCGAGCGCCCATTTGCCGACCATCACGAGCGCGGGAGCCGCCCGCGAGTAGACGCCGGGTTGGGTCTCGGTCAGCTGGTATTCCTGCTGGGGCATCTGCATCTCGGTGTGGTTGAAGGTCAGGGTCACGTTCGCGCCGCGGACGGGTTGCCCGCCCCGCGTGATCCGCAAGGCGAAGGAGTCGGGCGCGGCTGCCTTGTTCGGGGAGACGAGCACCTGCAGCTCGTACCCGGCGCGCTTGATGGTTTCGGCCACGCGGCCGGGGCCGACGTTGGCGAGCGCGGAGTTCTGCAGCGAGAACGCGGGCGGCGGCGGCGCGAGGCTCGAGAGGACCGCCGCCGCGAACACGGCGGCGGTGATCAGTGCGGCCTCGCCGCTGATCAGTCCGCGCAGCAGGCGCGCCGCGGGTTCGCCGCGTTCGGGATCGCGCGCGGCGGCCTGCAGTCGCGGCTTGGTGCGCAGTAGGTTGCCGGCGGCGAGCGCGATCGCGGCGAGCAGCAGCCCGATCTTGACGAGGATCGCGACGCCGTAGCCCGTGAGCCACAGCGCGTCGAGCGCGGGCATGTGGTTGATCGTCGCCCACGTCCCGCTCGCGAGCAGCAACACGACGCTGACCAGCGCGACGTTCGAGAACCGCGGCACGACGAGCGACAGGGCCCCAACCCGCTCGGATGCCGTGACGCTGCTCGACAGGACGATCAGGCCGATCAGTCCGCCGAGCCACAGCGATCCCGTGACCAGGTGCACCCAGTCCAGCGCGACCGAGATCCCGCGCGGGGAGGTCTGCGCCGCGTGCCCGGCGCTGCCGGGGAGCAGCAGCACCGCTCCGGCCGCCAAGAGCGCGCCGACGAGCGACATCACCTCCGCGATCGACCGCCGCGGCCGGGTCGGTCGGTCGAGCCACAGCGCCGTCCACGACGCAGCACAGAACAGCGCGAAGCAGGCGAGCATGTCGACATACCCGCGCCCGAACGCGGTCGCGCGGAACAGCGGCACGAGCGCGGTCAGGTCGAACTCGGAGCGCAGCGAGTCGATCGCCGTCGCGATGTCGAGATACACCGGGATCGCCACCAGGCCGATCACCGACGCGATCACGAACGCCCGCGAGACGATGCGCAGGCTGACTCCCGGCCCGCGCCGAGCCGCCGGTCGTGCGATCAGGATGCGGAATACGAACAGCCCGATCGCGCTCATCACCGAGAGGAACATCACCCAGCGCGCGATCAGCAGCCGCAGCGACGTCGCCGACCCGGCGATGCTCGGCACCGGGAACTGCGGCGCCGGACCGGGGTTCGGTCCGACCGCGTAGGTGAACGCGCCCTGCACCGGGTGCCCGTCGACCGAGATCGCCCGCCAGTAGATCAGATACCACCCCTGCGGCAGACCCGACCGCAGCGGCACCACCAGCGTGTCCGGATTCGCCGGCGAGCGGCGGACAGGGCCGGTCGTCTCCTGCCGGCCGGCCGCGTTCGTGACCGAGATGATCGCGAACCGCGGCTCGACCGCCTCGTCATAGGTCAAGTGGACATTCGGAGGCGGAGCGTCGAGCACTCCAGACGCCGCCGGCACGGTCTTGATCAGATACGCGTGTGCCGACGCGACGCTCGGCGCGACGACGATCGCACAGACGACGGCCGCGACGATCCGCCCCCGCCGGCTCACGCCAGCTCCCGCTCCCGCGACCCGCGGCTCAGGAGCGCGAACCCGCCCGCGGCGAGACCGAGCAGCCCGACAATCAGCGCGATGATCGCGAGCACCGACGACCCGCCGCCGGCCAGCGAGCTCTTCGCCTCGATCGTCGGCGCCGGCGAGTCCGAGGACTCCGGCCCCGACCAATTCACGATCGACCCGTCCGAATAGGTCTGCTGCACCTGGAAGGTGTAGGTCGTCGCCGACGCGGGCTGGGCC
>DATKOY010000157.1:0-3801 GCA_035524415.1 Solirubrobacteraceae bacterium
CGGAGGGCCGTACTGGACACACCTGATCAAGCCTGGACAAGAAGAGACGCTCATCACCTACTTCCATCCGGGTGGCTGGAAGTGGGCGTGCACCTCCCGCCATGCGACCGTCGGGCGCGGCACCTTCACGATTCGGTCCTAGACGGGCATTCTCGGGGCGGCTGACAAGTCAAGAGGCCGAGGCCCTCGGCGCTATCCGCCGTAGCGGCAGGGGTTCGCGCCTGACGCCAGGGAGGGCACCGGCAACACGGTAGATCGGCAATCGATCTCAGACTTGCGCAGAGCCGGGACGGTCGGTGGTGTCGGCGGTCTGGGGCGGGTGTGGGCGGACGAGGACGGCGCGTACGGTGGAGGCCCACCATTGGCTTCCGCCGTGGGCGGTGGGGACGTCGTCGTTGTTGAGTGTGCGTGCGATCTCGGTGAGGCTGCGGCCGCGGGCGTAGTCGAGGTGGATGCGCTCGACGATGCGCCGGGGCAGTGTCGGCGGCCGGCCCGCTGTGCCGGGTTTGTCGGCGTTGCGGGGCGGCTCGAGGTGGTCGCGGAGAAAGCGTTCGAGTTCGGCGACGGGGATCAGCCGCTACCCCCAGGGGGTCTTGACTGTGTGCAGGGAGGGGACGAGGTGACGGTCGATCGTGGAGATGCTGAGGCCGAGCGCTTCGGCGGCTTGCTTGCGGCTGTAGGCGAGACGTTCGGCCTCGACGACCTCTTGCAGCTCGCCTGGTGGTGCCCAGATCAGCTGTGGGTTGGTGCGCCGCTGGCGGAGGAGCTTTTGGTCGCGCCGTTTCTTCCGCCTCGCGCTCATGGGGCGGCTTACAGTAATCCCGGCGTCGGATAGCACCTATGGTGCATCTGTGTCTCGCCTGTTATCGGTGGGGAGTTGATGTACGCCGCTGGTGGGCTGGGGTCCGGTTAGCGGTCGAGCGAGAGGCCGCGGTCGAGCTCGTGCTCGAGTTCGATCAGGCGGCGGATGGTCAGGTGTGGTTCGCGGTCCTGGTCGCGGTCGAGGGCGGCGAGCATGCGCGCGTGGTCGTCGATCGAGGCGACCGAGGGACGGAGGCCCTGGCCGATCGGCTCACGCTCAGCGCGGCGACGCAGGTCGTCGTAGCCGCGGGTGCCGGCCGGCTCGGGCACGACCTTGAGTTCGCCCGCCTCGGTCTCAAGCTCGAGCACCGGCGCGCGTGCCAGGTCGCGCTCCAGCGTCAGCGGCTTGCCGTCGGCGCGGCGGGCTCCCAGCTCCCCGAGGGCGCGGCCGAGCCGATCCAGGTTCTCCTCCCGCATCGAAGGCACGATGTCGATCCCGTCGGTGAGTTCGTCCGAGCCGTGGATCACCCGCCCCACCCCGCCCACGACGATGTAGGTCACCCGCTGCCGCTCCAGCGCCTGCAGCACTGCGTAGGGATCGAACCGCTTCGCCATCAGCGCCCTCGCGCCCGCAGCATCGCCTGCAGCCGCTCCTGCGGCGTTCGCGCCAGCGCCTTCTGAAGCCGCGCATCGTGGCCGGGGTCCGGCGGCCGGAAGGGCACCAGCGTCAGCTCGAGGTCGAAGCCGCAGGCCTGCAGCAGCTCCCGCAGCGTCTCCAGGCTCGGCTGAACGGCGTCGTTCTCCCAGCGGGCGATCTGGGCCCGGTCCTTGCCGCTCCGCTCCGACAACTGCACCTGCGAGAGCCCCGCCCGCAAGCGCGCCTGCCGGATCAGTGTCCCCGTCGTCATGGTGCTCATCCTAACCGAGGTTGCTGAGAGAGCCTTGTTGACTGATTTGCTACACTTGTTCGATGGCGCGCAGGGTCGCCGCGCAGCAGCAGCTCGAGCTCGAGGTTGTGCCGGTCGAGCATCCTGAGCAGCCGAAGAGGAGGCGCGACGCCGCGGGATCGAACGGGAAACTTGGTCCGCGCCTCGCGTTGAGCCCCGACGAAGCTGCGGGCGTCCTCGGCGTCAGTCGCGACTACCTCGACGAGCACGTCATCGGCGAGCTGCGCATCGTCCGCCGCGGCCGCCGCATCCTGATCGCGCTCGCGGAACTCGAACGTTGGCTCGACCGCAGCGCGACGCGGGGTAACGTCGTCGGGGGCACCTAATGGGTAAAGCGACGCCGGGCATCGACGTGAGGCACGCTCGGAGCTGTCCTGCGGCGCACGACCCCGATGCGCGCTGCAGGTGCGCGCCGGCCTACCAGGCACACGTGTGGAGTGCCCGCGAGCAGAAGCGGATCCGGAAGACGTTCCACACGCTGACCGAGGCGAAGGCGTGGCGCGCGGAGGCTCTCGTCGGTCTTCGGCGCGGAACGATGCGAGCGCGCACCACCACGACTCTCCGGGAGGCCTGGAACGCGTGGATATTTGGAGCCCGGGACGGAACCGTGCGCAACCGCTCCGGCGATGCGTACAAGCCGAGCGCGCTGCGCGGCTATGAGACGTCCATGCGGCTTCGGGTGCTGCCCGAGCTCGGCGGAGCACGCCTTTCGGACGTCACGCGTGTCAGCGTGCAGGAGTTCGCCGACCGAATGCTCGCCGACGAGCTCGACCCGAGCACGATCCGAAATACGCTCGTTCCTCTCCGTGCGATCTTTCGCCGGTCGCTGGCGCGCGGCGAGGTCGCGCTCAATCCCGTCGCGGGCGTCGAGCTGCCGTCGGTCCGAGGCACACGCGATCGAATCGCATCGCCTGCCGAGGCCGTCGCGCTGATCGAGGCGGTCCCCGAGGATGATCGCGCTGTGTGGGCGATGGCGTTCTACGCGGGTCTCAGGCTCGGCGAGCTTTGGGCCCTGCGGGACGAGGACGTCGACCTCGAGGCGGGCGTGATCCGTGTTGAGCGCTCCTGGGACCGGAAAGCCGGAGTAATCGAGCCTAAGAGCCGAGCCAGTCGGCGGGTCGTCCCGATCGTCGCCGCCCTCCGTTCGCATCTCGCCGCACGCAAGCTCCGCCGCCGGCGAAGCAGCGCGCTCTTCTTCGGCGAGGGAACGACGCCGTTCAATCGCGACGGACTTGTTGCGAGAGCCGAGAAGGCATGGAAGAAGGCCGGCGTCGAGCCGATCGGACTGCACGAGGCCCGTCACACGTTCGCCTCGATCCTGATCGCGGCGGGCGTCAACGCGAAGGCCCTCTCGACCTACCTGGGCCACGCCTCGATCCAGATCACGCTCGACCGCTACGGGCACTTGATGCCGGGCAATGAAGACGAGGCGGTCGCGCTCGTCGACGCCTATCTCGAGCGCGCGACAGTCGTGTGACAGTGCGCGACAATCGCTAGCGGTCTCAGGCGGATTCGGCCGGACACGCACGACGCGCCAGGCTGAGTCGTTCTTGGCTCAACCATGCCGAATCGCTGATAGATGAGGCGGCGGGGGAGGGATTCGAACCCTCGGGGGCGTGAGCCCTCAACGGTTTTCAAGACCGTCCCGTTCGACCGCTCCGGCACCCCGCCGCTGCAGGCACGGTAGACGATCGGCGCGCTAGGACTGCTGCTGCTGCTGCTTCGCGTCGAGCTCGGCCTGCGCCTTCTCGGCGTAGGGCGATGACTTCCTCACGGTAGATCACCGGCTCGTCCACGCACGCAGTCTGCCGCTGCGCACGTCCCGGCGAAAGAGTCCGACGCGGACGCGTCAGCGCCGGACGGTGGCGGGCGCGCCGTACGCGCGCAGCACGTCGGGCACGCTGCCCTGGAAGTTCTCGAGGATCGCAAGGACGGCGCGGTCGGTCGCGGCCGTGCCGTTGAGCGTGTGCGCCGTCTCGAGGCCCTTGCCGGCGCGGTAGCGGATGCCGAGCCGGCGCGCCTGGAAGTCCGTCGTGTTCGACGTCGACGTCAG
>DATKOY010000158.1:0-6245 GCA_035524415.1 Solirubrobacteraceae bacterium
CCGGGGCAAAGCATGAGAGCGACTTCTGGATCTTGCATTACTTTGCCGAGGACAGCGCGCTCGTCGAAATCCCCGCGGGCTACAGTTGCCAAGTCAGACAGACGGTTTATGGCCCGGAACGGCGCGCGTGAGCGTCGCACGCTCTGGAGCCCGTGCTGGTCGGCGAATCGGTCCAGCGCGCGCCGCGGCCCGGAAGCTGTCCGCCGCGGAGCGTGAGGCGGTCGCCCGGTTTCTCGATGTGGCCTCAGCCGCCGCCGGCGAGGCCGCGGAGGCGCTTCGGACCGACGATAAGCGCCGCCGGCACGAGCGCCGCGGACGCAGCGGCGGTCGCGCGTCGCGACAGACAAACGAGGTGGACAATGGCCGTTGAGCCGAACCCAGTCGAGGGTCTGGTCGCTGTTGGTGTTGATCGCGAGGCTGTCGTGCCGGCCACAGATGTGACCCGGCGCTCCGGCCAGGATGGGACGGAGGTGCACGCACTGCGCGGTGTCTCGCTCGCGGTTGCTCCCTGCGAGGTCGTGGCGGTGATGGGACCGTCCGGGTCGGGCAAGTCGATGCTGCTGCACATCCTCGCCGGGCTGGATCGGCCGAGCTCGGGCGAGGCGGGATCAAGCCGGTAGACCGGAGAGTCCGAGGTGCTCCCGCTCTCAGACGGCACACCCGCCCGCGGGAGTCCGAGGACGAACAGGAACACGGTTGGGGTCTGTGCGCCGAAGCCGTCATCGCGGCAAGGCCCGCTGAGAGCTTCGGGGTCAATCAGGCGAGCAGGACGTTGTCCTTGACGGCGTCAGCCTTGGGAAAGCAGCGATGCAAGCGCCAGCGTGTTCCACCGGCGGCCGTTTCGGAGTGAGAGGATGAGCATGTGATGCTTGCCACGGCTCGCGATGAAGCTGCGCCCGTGCTGGGCCGCGACCAGGAGCAGAGCCTGCTGAGGTCGTTGTTGGATGAGGTCGCGGTTCATGGCCAGGCGTTGGTGCTTCGTGGCGAGCCGGGTGTCGGCAAGTCTCGGCTTCTGTCTGATACCGCGCGGACTGCGCGGGAGCGGGGCATGTCGGTGCTCACGACTACCGGCGTGCAGTCGGAAGCGCGTCTGCCGTTTGCTGGGTTGCATCAGCTGCTGCGGCCCGTGCGCGGGCGCGCCGCGGAACTGCCGGCGGTGCAGCGCGCGGCGCTCGATGCTGCTTTCGGTCTGACGCCTGATGTCGCACCCGAGCATTATCGAATTGCGATGGCCGCGCTCGATCTGGTGTCGGAGGTCGCCGCCGATGCCCCGCTGCTGTTGGTCGCCGAAGACACTCAATGGCTCGACCGTCCGACGTTGGACGTGCTCGCGTTTGTTGCTCGGCGTATCGAGTCTGACCCGATCATCCTCCTGGCTGCCACTCGTGAGGGCTACCCCTCGGTGCTCGGCGATGCGGGGCTGCCGGAGCACGGGGTGCCGGGCCTCGACGAGGTGATGGCCGAAGCGCTGCTCGACGCGGTGGCCCCTGAGCTTTCGCTTGCGGCGCGCAGCCGGGTCCTGCGTGAAGCGGCGGGGAATCCGCTTGCGCTCATCGAGCTGCCACATGTGGTTCGCCAGTACGAGGACGAGCGATGGACGCCGGGGCCGTTGCCGTTGACCGAGCGTCTCGAGCGTGCCTTCGCCGCTCGTGTCTCCGAGCTGCCTGATGAGACTCGGCTGGTCCTGCTGGTTGCCGCACTCGATGACGGAGACGCAGTAGGCGAGGTGTTGAACGCAGGCAGTGCGATTGCCGGAAGAACCCTGGATCTCGATGTTGCTGTGCCGGCGGTTGAGGCGCGGATCATCGACGTCGATCTGCAGGCGTTCGGCTTCCGCCATCCGCTGATTCGCTCGGCGGTGGCGCAGAGCGCGGGAGTGGGGGATCGCCGGCGTGTGCATGAGGCGTTGGCGAGTGTGCTTGCGGATCAACCCGACCGCCGGGCGTGGCACCGCGCGGCTTTGCTCTCCGGGGAGCATGAGGAGATTGCGCTCGAGCTCGAAGAGGCAGCGCTCCGGGCGCAGCGACGGGGTGCGGCCGCGGTGGCGGTATCCGCGATGAGACGCGCGGCGGGGCTCAGTGAGCCGGCACAGCGCAGTCGGCGCCTGCTCAGGGCTGCCGGGCTCGCGGTCGAGTTGGGGCGTCGCGATGTTGTGGTGCCGCTTCTACATGAGGTCGGTCAGCTGGACCTTGGCGAGCTGGAGCGGGCACGGGTCACGTGGATTGAGGAGACAGCCTTGACACGTCCGCTCGGCGACATCGGGCGGTTCATGTCTCTGATCGCCGCGGCGGAACGAGCCGGAGCGGCTGGGGACCATGACTTGCACGTGGATCTGCTGTGGCTGGTCGCCTCACGCGCGTGGTGGGTTGATCCGGGCCCCGAAGCGAGGCAGGCGCTCATCGAGGCTTCGCGTCGGTTGGGAGGCGCCAATGCCGAAGATCCGCGGGTATTCGCAATCCACGCATATGCAGATCCCGTGGGTCACGCGGCCGGCGTTCTGGCGCGCCTGAGCAGGGCGGCAGCGCAGGAGCGGCTCGACACGGACGCCGCGCGGTTCTTCGGCCCGGCCGCGCTTGTCGTCGGCGCGTTTGATTTGGGCAACAACTTCCTTGGGGCGGCGGTGGATGGGCTGCGCACGGAGGGGCGGCTCGGGCATCTGCCGCGGCTGCTGACTCTGTACTCGAGCATGGCGGCCCGCCTCGGCGATTGGGACGTCGCGACTACGGCGGCCGATGAAGCGAGACGTCTTGCCGAGGAGTTCGCTGAACCGCAGTGGGGAGCCGCGGCCGACACGGTCATCTCACTTGTGGCTGCGATGCGTGGCGACGAGCAGACGGCCGAGCGCCTGGCCGCACGGGCTGAGGCGGTCGCGGAGCGGGCCGGCGCGAACATCACCGTGGCGTTCGCACAGTTCGGCAAGGTGTTGGCCGCGCTCGCCACCGGCCGCCACACAGAGGCGTATGCATACGCCGAGCGATTGTTCGATCCGACCGACTCGGCATACCACCCCGTGATCTCATCCTGGCTTATCGCGGATCTCGTTGAGGCTGCTGTGCACATCGGACGGCTGGATGCCGCGCGGACACGGGTGGCGCAGGTCGATGCGATGGCAGGTGGGCAGCCCGGCGCCTGGATCGCGCTGGGCCTGCGATATGCCGGTGCGCTGGTTGCTGAGCCGGTAGAGGCGGGTGAGCGCTTTGAGGAGGCACTGGCAAGCGACCTGACGCGATGGCCGTTTCAGCGCGCGAGGATCCAGCTTGCATACGGGCAGTGGCTGAGACGTCAACGGCGTGTCGCCGACTCGCGAGGTGTCCTGCGTGCCGCGCGCGACACTTTCGACGCGCTTGGATGCCAACGGTGGAGCGAGCACGCGCGGCGCGAATTGCGCGCGTCGGGCGAGCGGAGCCGCCGTCGCGTCCCGGAGGCGCGCGATCAGCTGACGGCGCAAGAGCTGCAAATCGCTCAGCTCGCGGCAGAGGGCCTGTCGAACCGCGAAATCGGCCAACGACTGTACCTCTCCCATCGCACCATCAGCACGCACTTGTACCGGGCATTCCCGAAGCTCGCGATCACTTCCCGTGGTGAGTTGAGCGCTGCGCTCGCACCTCGTTCCGTTGTTGCAGACGCGCTCGCTGATGGCGATTAGCAGTCTCAGGAACGACCAGTCAGGGCCGGGATGGACGTACGACGCGCCAAGGTAAGTACGTAGCGCCGCAAGCAGAAGTGTCGTCATTTGACGGACGCGCCGGTACCGGCATGGACCTACCGTGGCGGATGACCACGTCGACCTCATCCCGAGGCCGACTGAACGAACAGGAGGTCATTCATGACTGACGTACGCAACGTCGTTCTCGTCCACGGTGGTTTCGTCGACGGATCCGGCTGGCGGGGTGTCTACGACGTGCTGACGGCGGACGGCTTCAACGTGAGCGTCGTACAGAACCAGACGCTGTCGCTCGAGAGCGACGTCGAGACCACCAACAACGTGCTCGACCTTCAGGACGGTCCGACGATCCTCGTCGGCCACTCCTACGGCGGAGCGGTGATCACGGAAGCCGGCCGCCACGAGCGCGTCGCCGGCCTCGTCTACATCGCCGCATTCGCGCCAGACGCGGGTGAGTCCGTCAGCACGCTGATCGCCGATCCGCCCCCGGGTGCGCCGGTGCCGCCGATCCTGGCGCCGCAGGACGGGTTCCTGTTCCTCGACCGCGAGAAGTTCGCGGCTTCGTTCGCTGCCGATGTCCCGGCGCGTGAGGCGGCGTTCATGGCCGACTCGCAGGTCCCGTGGGGCGTCGAGGCGCTCAACGGCGCCATCAGCGAGCCTGCCTGGCGCAGCAAGCCGAGCTGGTATCTGGTGGCGACTGACGACCGGATGATCCCGCCGCCCGCGCAGCGGGCGATGGCAGAGCGAGCCGGATCGACCGTCGGCGAAGAGGCGGGCAGCCACGCCATCTACGTCTCACAGCCCTCTGCCGTCGCGAGCCTGATCGCCCAATCGGCACGGTCTCTGCGCCCCGCAACGTCCATGGCCTGAGCACATCCGGCTGGCCGGCAGGACGCCAATGTCCTGCCGGCCGCGGCCACCCTGTACATGGGTGCAGGTCCACTTGAAGAAAACTCCTGCGTAGCAAGACAGGTGGCGTTCCTGCAGGTGTTGGACCGAGCGCCGCTGCGCCTCGGGGCCCGAGTAGCGCTGAGCGAGGAGGCGTTCGGGGCGGCGGTGTCGCTGGACGGGCGCGCGGGCAGCGTCGCGGTCGGCGCGTGGCTGATGGTCGAGCGGGGCGCGCCTGCGCGGCGGATACCGAGCGCTCGGCCGTGCTGTTCCTGTACACGAGCGCGATCAACGTGATCACGCTGATCTTGGCCGGCGTGGCCCTCTTCCTCGGCCTGCCCGGTCCTGGCAACCCGCTGCTCAGCATCGTGCCCGCGGCCGTCGGCGGGGTCGTGCTGGTCCTGTTCCTACTCTTGCCCCGGTACGTTGATCGCATCATCCGGCGGGTACGGCCGGGCCGGCTCCACACGGTTCTGACCGAGGCGGCGGCGAGCGTACGGGACACCAAGCGACTGACGTTCCATCCCGGCTGGCGGATCATCGGCGCGATCGGCTGCCTGTGGTTCGACATCGCGGTGCCGTTCGCGTGCTTCGCCGGCCGCGGGCCAGCTGCCGCCGCTGGCCCCGGTGGTGTTGGCGTACCAGATCGGCTACCTATCGAACTTCATCCCGGTGCCGGGCGGGATCGGCGTGCTCGACGGCAGCATGATCGGCATGCTCGTTCTCTATGGCCTGGGCGGGACTGTGGCAACCGCGGCCACGCTCGCCTACCACGCGATTTCGCTGTGGGTGCCGGCCCTCTGGGGCACGATCGCGTTCATCGCGGTGCAGAAAACCAAGAGGCAGCCGCTCGTTCTGAGCGGCCCAGCCGTGGAAGTGCGGGCCGAGCCCCGCTGATCTACGGTCGCGGGAGCCGGCGCCAGCAGGCCTGCTTTGCCTTGCGCAACAGCCCGTCGAGGTCTACCGTCGCGCGACTCAAACGCGCGCAAGGCGAGCATCGCGCCACGCCGGGCTTGAGCGAGCGGACCTGTCGATGCACGCAGCCCGTTCGATCAAGTGCGCGCGGCACGTCGGCGAGAACACCACACGGTGCAGGTACGGTTGCGAGCATGAGGCCGAACGCGTCCAATGAGGTCGCCGATCGAGGCGTTGAACGCCGCCGTGCCGTTGCCCTCGCCCGACACTACCGCGAGTTCGAGGGCCCATCGATCGCCCAGATCGGCGATCGTCTCGGCCGCTCGCCGGCGACGATCAAGGCGTACTTCTACGACCCGTCGCATGCTAACAAAGGGCCCAGCTGGGAACGGGAGGCCGAGCCAGGAGGTCGCGAGCTCCGGAGTCATCCGCCCGCCGCGGCATCACGAGGAGACGTCCTTCCCCGACGGACGTTGTTCTGCGCTCGGCTGGCTGTCCAGCACTGCCGGTAAGCTTGGGGTTCTCATGCTCGACCGGGTCACGGAACGGCGCCGCGCGGCGCAACTCGCCCGCCACTACCGCGACCAGGAGGGTCTGGCGATCGCGGAGATCGCTCGTCGGCTGGGACGCGCAGACGCCACCATCAAGGCGTACTCTACGATCCAACCGGCGTTAACGCACGCGCGGTCAAGGCGCGCTAGAGGGGAGTGTGTCGCGGCTGCGGGGCGCCCACCGCGCCACGGAACGGCAAGGGCGACGCCTACGCGTATTGCAAACG
>DATKOY010000159.1:0-3466 GCA_035524415.1 Solirubrobacteraceae bacterium
GCGGTGGAGACATCCGCTCGCTTTCCCGATGATCTCGATGCCGACAACGGCGATCGGCCATGGCCAGATCATCTGCCTCGCCAGCGACCCGGCGAGGCGAGCGAGGGGACGGCGCGCGACCTGCAATTTTTTCGGTCCACAAGGGTCGGTCCAGCACGTTCGGTAGCAACGAGAACACGGGTCCGACGAACACGAGATGAACGGCCGCGCCGCCACGGCGGCTTACCGCGGACCGACGCGAGTTCAGGTTGTTTCCGGCCCGCCCCGGGACGGAGGTTTCGCAGTCGCCTGCAGCCTGGCGCGGAAGGCGATCGCGATTTCGGTGAGCCTTCCGCTTTTGTGGGTTTGCGCCGCCAAACGGACCATCCGATGTCTCTGGGCGCGCTCAAGTTCGGCGCGCAAGGTAGGAGCAGATCTGTGACTTGCGCCCCCATGGCCTGAGTGCGAGAGTGCGCCCCGACTTTGAGTTAGTAGTTGACTACTCCGCTAACATCTTAACGTCGTATGTCGATTGCGCTCGCGCTTGACGCAGGTCCGACTCCGGGGGATGACCCGCTCGTGGATCGGGTGGCCGCGGCTGCGCTTGAGCAGTTCGCCGAGTACGGGATTCGCCGCTCGACGATTAACGACATCGCTCGCCGTGCGGGGGTATCTCACATGACGATCTTCCGGCGCTTCGACAGCAAGCAGGGGCTGGTGGATGTCGTGCTCGCGCGCGAGATCCGCTTGGCGATGGACGAGCTCGACCGGATCTCAGAGCCGGCGCAGTCGCTGGAGGACCGCCTAGTCAACGGGCTTGCGTTCATCCTGCCCTATGTTCGCGATCATCCGCTGTTCGATCGGCTATTGCGCAGCGAGCCGGAGGCGCTGCTGCCGCTGTTGACGGTCGATGGCGGCCCGGTTCTGGAGCTGTATCGGTCGCTGATCGCGCAGCGACTGCGCGCCGAGGTGGCGGCGGGACGCGCCGCGCCGGGCAACGTCGACCGAGCGGCTGAGGTGATCGCGCGCCTAGCGATATCGCTGCTGCTGACGCGCGACGGCGTCATCACGCTCGATCACCGGGCGAGCATCGTCGCGCTCGTCCGTGAGGTCCTGCTTCCGATGCTCCAGCCCACATGACGAGGATCCCCGGAGCGCTGTCGCATCTGCCGAGGCTGCGTCGGCCGGCGCTCGTGAATGCCGGCGAGTACTGGCTTCGTAACGACTCGTTGATCGAGCGACTCTCGCGGCTCGGTGATCGCTTCATCCTGACAATGCCCGGGACCGAGGCCTGGCTTTGCCTGACCGATCCGCGCGACATCGAGGTCGCCTTTCGTGCCCCGGCGGAGGACGTGTACATGGCCGAGGTCGTTCGCATGCTCTCCCCCCACGAGCTGGTGCTCGGCCCGAACCAGCTGACGGCGCTCGACGGGGCTGAGCACCTGGCAAAGCGACGGATGCTGCTCCCTGCGTTCCATGGCGATGCGCTCAAGCACTATGCGGGGACGATCGAGGAGAAGGCGCGTGAGGCGGCCATGAGGTGGCCCGTTGAGCGCCCGGCTCCGGCGCTGCCGCTTGCACAGGATGTGGCGCTGGAGATCATCATGGCGGTCGTTTTCGGGGTCACCGACCGTGGCCGGCTTGACCGGCTTCGCAAGGCGACGCTCGACTTGACCGGGTACGTCGCGACGCGTCGCTTCGTGATGCAGATGGCGATCTCGAACGCCCGCGGCGACCGCTTCCAGCGACCGTTCCCGAAGATCGAGGCGCTGAAGGCCGCCGTCGACGCGGTGGTGATCGAAGAGGTGACCGAGCGTCGCCGGGCGAATCGCACTGGCGACGGCGACGTGCTCGGGCGGCTCCTGGCCATGGCCGACGAGGACGGCCGCCCGATGCGCGACGAAGAGCTGTGCGACAACATGCGCCTGCTGCTGATCGGCGGCCACGACACGACTGCCGCGACGATCGCCTGGACCCTGGAGCGGATCACCCACAACCCCGCCGTCCTCGATCGGCTCGAAGATGCGGTCCAGGCGGGCGACGATGGCTACGTCGACGCGGTCATCCAGGAAACGCTGCGGATGCGGCCGATCTTCCCGTTCTCGGTCCGCATCACCAAGCAGCCGCTCGAGCTCGACGGCCTGGTCGTGCCGGCGCAGACGATCGTCGTCCCCTACATCGCGCTGGTGCACCGGCGCCCGGAGATCTATCCGGACCCTGAGGAGTTTCGCCCCGAGCGTTTCTGTGGATCGCGGCCGGGCACCTATTCGTGGATCCCGTTCGGCGGTGGGATCTACCGGTGCATCGGCGCCTCGACGGCGATGCTCGAGGCACGGATCGTCATCCGGACACTGATCGAGCAGCTCCAACTCGGCCGGTCGCCCACCGGCCCGGAGCGGATCCGCCGCCACCACGTAACGTTCGTGCCCGAACACGGAGCGGTGACCACCGCTCTGCGCCGCGGAACCGACGAAGTCGCCACCACCCGAACAGGCGCGAGATGATGAAGTCGTATGACACGATCGTGATCGGGGGTGGCACGGCCGGCTGCGTTGTTGCCAACCGGCTCAGCGAGGAGCCAGAGCGCACGGTGCTGGTCGTCGAGGCGGGCGGGTCCAACCGGCGCATCGACGTGCGCGCCCCGGCCACGTTCGCGGCCCAGTTCCAACTCGAAGGTCGACTGGGACTACTGGACCGAGCCGCAACCCGAGACGGGCTATCGCAGGCTGTTCTCCCCGCGGGCGAAGATGCTCGGCGGCTGCGGCTCGATGAACGCGATGATCTACATCCGCGGCAACCGCGTGGACTACAACGATTGGGCCGCCGAGGGAGCCGACGGCTGGGCCTACGAGGACGTGCTGCCGTTGTTCACGCGCTCGGAGAACAACGAGCAGTTCAGCAACGCGTTCCACGGCCGCGGCGGACCGCTGAACGTCACCCAGGTCCGTGACGTGGACCCGGTCAGCCATGCCCTGGTCGATGCGGCGGCATCGATCGGGATCCCGCGCAACGACGACTTCAACGGCGAGCGTCAGGAGGGCACCGGGCAGTTCCAGGTCACTCACCGCAACGGCATGCGCTGGAGCACCGCGGAGGGATTCCTCCGGCCGGTGCGCCGGCGCGCGACCGTGACCGTGAGGACCGGCGCCCAGGTGACACGGATCGTGCTGGAAGGAGGTCGCGCCAGCGGCATCGAGCTGAAAGCCGGCCAGAAGCTGGAGCGCATCAGCTGCTCGGGCGATGTCATCCTCTGCGCCGGGGCGTTCAACACGCCGGCTCTGCTGCAGCATTCGGGCATCGGGCCCGCCGAGCACCTGCGCGCGATCGGCATCGAGCCGCTGGTCGACCTGCCCGCCGTCGGCAATCACCTGATGGAGCACCCGATCGCCTACACCAACTACGAGCTGGCGGGCAAACGCCAGGGGCTGTTCGACGCCGAGGACCCCAAACACCTGATCAAGTGGCTGCTGCGCCGGCGAGGGAAGCT
>DATKOY010000160.1:0-6387 GCA_035524415.1 Solirubrobacteraceae bacterium
TTCACGTTCGGCGGGCGACCAGAACATCGTCCAGACCGCGCTCGCCGCGGGGCAGTTCAACACGCTCGCCTCTTTGCTGACGAAGGCGGGGCTCGTCGACACCCTTTCGAACGGCGGCCCGTTCACGGTCTTCGCGCCGACCGACGCGGCGTTCGCGAAGGTGCCGAAGGCGACGCTCGCCGCGCTCGCGAAGCACCCCGCACAGTTGAAGTCGGTGCTGCTCTACCACGTCGTCTCGGGCAGCGTGACCGCCGGGGACGTCGTCAAGCTCAGCTCGGCGAAGACCCTCGAGGGCAGCTCGGTGCTGATCAAGGTCAACAAGGGCGGCGTCTTCGTGAACCAGGCAAAGGTCACGACGCCCGACGTGATGGCCTCGAACGGCGTGATCCATGTCATAAACAAGGTGCTGATCCCGCCGAAGAACATCGTCGCGACGGCAAAGGCGGCCGGGAAGTTCACGACCCTCACGGCGCTGCTGAAGAAGTCCGGTCTCGCGGGAACGCTGGCGAAGAAGGGGCCGTTCACGGTCTTCGCCCCGACCGACGCGGCGTTCGCAAAGGTGCCGAAGGCGACCCTCGCCGCTCTGGCCAAGAACAAGGCCAAGCTGCGCGCGGTGCTGCTCTACCACGTCGTCAAGGGCCAGGTCACGGCCGCCCAGGCAGCGAAGCTGCGTTCGGCGAAGACGCTCGAAGGCAAGTCGTTGAAGATCCGCGCCAGGGGGGCAAAGCTGATCGTCGGCGGCGCCACCGTCACGAAGGCCGACGTGCTCGCCTCGAACGGCGTCATTCACGCCATCAACAAGGTGCTGATCCCCTGACGGGGACAGCCGGCCGTCCGGCGCGCAAAGGGGGCACGCCGGACGGCCACCTCGAGGAGGTTCATCAGATGACCCAGGCAGCGCTCCCCAGCAGCTCGGCAGTCAGCGACCCCGCCCGGACGACGTTCGACCGGCTGCGCCGCTGGAACACCTCGCTGGCCGGACTCCACCTGGCACAGGGCGCC
The DNA here is from genome assembly GCA_035524415.1 of Solirubrobacteraceae bacterium. Classification (GTDB taxonomy): domain Bacteria; phylum Actinomycetota; class Thermoleophilia; order Solirubrobacterales; family Solirubrobacteraceae; genus Palsa-465. Next base: position 1,003 of record DATKOY010000160.1, read on the forward strand.
GCGATCCTCGCGCTCGCGAGCTCGTTCTCGCTGCCCGTGACGAGCTCGTTCCTTCGTCTGAGCCCGGTCACCAACAAGCTCGTCGCCGTACCGGAGGAACTCGTCCGGCTACCCATTGCACCCATGGTCGCCGGCTTCCTCTTGGTTTCCGCCTTCGCGCACGCGCTGCTCGCCTCGCCCTGGCTCCACCGCTGGTACGAGCGGAGCGTGTCGCGCGGCATCAACCCGGCCCGCTGGATCGAGTACTCGCTCTCGTCCTCGTTGATGATGGTCGTCATCGCGATGCTCGTCGGCATCTACGACATCGCAAGCCTGATCCTGATCTTCGCCCTGAACGCGACGATGATCCTGTTCGGCTGGTTGATGGAGCTCCACAACCAGACGACCGAGCGGACGAACTGGACGGCCTACTGGTTCGGCTGCTTCGCGGGCATCGTTCCGTGGATCGCGATCGCGATCTACCTCGCCGGCGCCGACAGTCCGCCCGCGTTCGTCTATGCGATCTTCGGCTCGCTGTTCGTCTTCTTCAATGTCTTCGCCGTCAACATGCTCCTGCAGTACCGGCGAGTCGGCCGGTGGAGCGACTACCTCTACGGTGAGCGCGTCTACATGCTGCTGAGCCTCTTCGCCAAGTCCCTGCTCGCGTGGCAGGTCTTCGCCGGCACTCTGCAGCCCGCCTGACGATGAACGAGTCCGGAACGGCCACCGTCGGAACCGCCTTCCCGCTCGTCGACCGCCCCTGATGTCCACTCGCTTCCCGTTCCGGTTCGACCCGGTGTACCGGCGGGTTGCTCGCCTCTTCGGCGTGACCCCCGAACGCGCGTGGGTCGAGCTGGGGGAGGACGAGCTCGAGGCTCGTTACGGGCCGTGGCGGGTCCGAACCCGCTTGAGCAATATCGCCGGCGTAGAGGTGACCGGCCCGTACTCCTTCGTCAAGACGGCCGGCCCAGCGCGGCTGGCGATCACCGATCGCGGCCTGACGTTTGCGTCGAACGGCGACCGAGGCGTTTGCCTCTCGTTCCATTCGCCGGTTACCGGCATCGACCGGCGCGGCCGCATCCGACATCCCGAGCTCACGGTCACGGTGCTCGACGTCGAAGGCTTGGTGGCAGCCTTGGAAGGCAGCGAGCCATAGTCGCCGCGGTTTCACGATCGCGTTCGTCGGTAGGGCTGGAACCGCTGACCGACAGTTGGGCAATCGAGGCCGAGGGGCTGCAGAAGCACTACGGCGACGTCAAGGCTCTGTCCGGAGTCGATCTGCGCGTGCCTGCGGGCAGCGTGCTCGGGCTGCTCGGCCCCAACGGGGCGGGGAAGACGACCGCCGTACGGATCCTGACCACGCTGCTCGATGCGGACGCGGGGACTGCACGTGTTGCGGGGTTCGACGTGATCCGGGAACCAGATCGGGTGCGGGCCCGGATCGGGCTCGCCGGCCAGTACGCGGCGGTCGACGAGAACCTGACCGGCTCGGAGAACCTGGAGATGGTGGCCCGGCTCTACCACCTCGGGCGGCGGGCCGCACGGCAGCGCGCCGCGGAGCTGCTCGACGAGTTCGATCTCTCGGAGGCGGGGAAGCGGCTCGTCCGCACCTACTCGGGCGGGATGCGACGGCGGCTCGACCTCGCCGCGGCGCTCGTGGCCCGCCCGCCGATCCTGTTCCTCGACGAGCCGACCACGGGGCTCGATCTGCGCAGCCGGATCGGCCTCTGGAATTCAGTCGAGTCGCTCGTCGGAGAGGGAACGACGGTGCTGCTCACGACCCAGTATCTGGATGAAGCCGACCGGCTGGCGCACAAGATCGCAGTCGTCGACCACGGCGTCGTGATCGCCGAGGGGACTCCCGACGAGTTGAAGCGGCAGGTCGGCGGCGACCGGCTGGAGATCCGCCTCGCCAACGGCTCGTCCGTTCGCGCCGCCGTCACGGCCCTCGCGGGACTGGGCGACGGCGCGCCGTCCGCGGTCGACGGAGTGGTGTCGATGCCGGTGGCGGGAGGCGGCGGTATCGCCGAAGCCGTACGCGCACTGGATGCTGCGGGGATCGCGATCGGCGACATCGCCACCCGCCGGCCGACACTCGACGACGTCTTCCTCGAGCTGACGGGTCACGCTGCCGTCGACCAGCAGGAGGAGACCGAATGAGCGCTGTCCGCTACGAGCTCTCGGACACGTGGGTGCTCGCGAGCCGGAGCGTGAAGCGGATCGCCCGCCAGCCCGACCTCGCCGTCGGCTTCACCATCCAGCCGATCATGTTCGTGCTCCTGTTCGTGTACGTCTTCGGCGGCGCGATCTCGACGCCCGGCTACAGCTACGTCGAGTACCTGATCCCCGGAATCCTCGTGCAGTCGATCGTCTTCGGCGGGTTCGTCACTGCGCTCGGGCTCTCCGACGATCTGAAGAAGGGCCTGATGGACCGGTTCCGGTCGCTGCCGATGTCTCGCTCCGCAGTCCTGACCGGTCGCACCCTCGCGGACATCAGCACCAACACGGTTCAGCTCATAGCCATGCTGGCGGTGGGGTTCGCAGTCGGCTTCCGCTTCACGACCGAGACGCCCGCGATCCTGGGCGGGATCGCCCTGCTCCTCGTGATCGGCTACGCGTCGTCGTGGATGTTCGCGTTCATCGGGCTCACCGCCTCCTCGCCGGAGGCCGCCAACGCGATCGGCTTCACCGTCCTCTTCCCGGTGACGTTCGTCTCCTCCGCGTTCGTGCCGGTGGAATCAATGCCCGGCTGGCTCCAACCCATCGCGGAGCACAACCCGTTCACGACGATGGTCAACGCCATCCGCCACCTCTTCATCGGCGCACCGGCGGGCAACGACGTCTGGCTCGCGGCGCTGTGGTCGGTCGCGATCGCCGTCGTGTTCGCGGTGCTCGCGATCCTGCGGTACCGCCGAGTGGTCGCGCGCTGAGCGGCCCGAGGCGGCGCGGGCGCCGACAGCAGAATCCGCGGATCCGCGGAGGCGGCCAACGGTGCCGGCCGCGACACTTGCCGGTGGAGGTGAAGCCATGAGTCGTGGTTTCTGGAGCATCGTCGGCGCGGTATTCGTCGTTGCCTGGCTCGCCTTCGAGGGCCAGCGACATCACTGGCGTCCGCCGCACCGTCACGGGTAGGACTGCGCAGCGGCTGAGGCACCCTCCTCGGCCGCTGCCGCAGTATCCCGTGCGTTGTCGAGGAAGGTTGCGATGCGGTTCGGGCTGATCGGCACCGGCTACTGGGCGGCGACGGTGCATGCGCCGGGGCTCGCGGCGCATCCGCAGGTGGAGCTGGTCGGCGTCTGGGGCCGGGATCGGGCCACGGCAGCGACGCTGGCGGCTCGGTTCGGCGCGCAGGCGTTCGCCAGCGTCGACGAGCTGATCGGGGCCGTCGACGGGGTCGCGTTCGCCGTCCCGCCCGACATCCAGGCAGAGCTGGCCGTGCGAGCGGCCGCGGCGGGGCGGGCGCTGCTGCTCGAGAAGCCGCTCGCGCTGACCCTCGAGGCCGCCGACCGGGTCGTCCAGGCCGTCCGCGCTCCTAGTGTCGTCTTCTTCACGCGCCGGTTCGACCCGGGCACCGTCGCCTGGTTCCGGGCCGACGTCGACAGTCGCCGCTGGGACGGGGGAAGCGTCCTCATGCTGGCATCGATCTTCGAGCCGGGGAATCCGTTCGGCCGGTCGGAGTGGCGACGGGAGCGGGGTGCTCTCTGGGACATCGGCCCCCACGCGCTGGCGCTGCTGCTCCCGACGCTCGGCCCGGTCGAGCAGGTCGCCGCGGTTCGCGGGCGCGGCGACGAGGTGCACCTCGCTCTGCGGCATGCGACGGGCTCCGCCGGCAGCGTGACGCTCAGCCTGACCGCGCGGACCGAGGCGACGGAGGTCCTGTTCTGGGGCGAGGACGGGATCGCGCGCATGCCCGACGGGGTGGATGTGGCCGCCGCCTACACGGCTGCGATCGACGCGCTGCTCGCGGGCGACACTCGCTTCGGCGCCGCCTTCGCGCGCGACGTCGTCCGCGTGCTGGCCGACGCGGATCGGTAGTTCTCCGCCGGCAGCCCAGCAGGTTCACCGATGGCTCCGCGTGCGCCGACCCGCAAGGTGGAGGCATGCCGCACGGGACGTTGATCGCGATCGTCCTCACCTGCGCGATCGGGTACACGATGTTGTTCGCCGGTCTCACGAAGCGCACGTTGCGCCTCGGCGACCGCGGTCGCTGCCCACGCTGCGGCCGCGTGCGCACGTTCTGCCGCTGCCGTTGAGTGCTCCAGAGGTCTCGAGCCGACGGAGTCGGGTTCGTTCTCCTTAACCCGAGCCTTACCGACGGCGTGCGACGATGGTGAGTGCTCATCCTCTGCGGCCGCGCGGCCGATGAGGTCAGAGCAACCGGGACTCCTCATCGCTCGCCTAACCACCTTCTGTATCCGCCACCGCCGTCTCGTCGTCGCGGCGTGGCTCTTCGTCGCGGCGCTCGGCGTGATCGGGACGCTGCGGCTGATGCCGCTCCTCGCGAGTGGATTCACGCTCCCCGGCACCGACTCGACGCGCGTCCAGCAGATCCTCACGACGCGCTACGGCGACAGTGCGAACTCCCAGATCGTCCTCATCGCGGAGGGTGCTCATGCCCGCGCGCGTGTCGCCGCGGCGGCCCGCAACGCGCAGCGTGCGCTGCCCGCCGGGCGCGTCACGGACGTCGAGCGGCTCCCCTCCGGTGATGCCGCCGCTTTCGTGCAGACCGCTCTGTCCGACAGCCGGCAGACGAGCGCGATCGGGCCGCTGCGCAGGCTGGTCGGGCCGCGGATCCTCGTCACCGGCGACGCGGCGCTCGGAGCCGACATCAGCCCGGTTCTCGCGCACGCTCTGAAAGTCGGCGAGCTGTATCTCGCCGTCCCGATCGCGCTCCTGATCCTGCTGCTCGTCTTCGCGACCGGGTCGGCGCTGCTCCCCTTCGTGGTTGCGGTCGCGACGATCCCGACCTCGCTCGGGCTCGCCTGGATCGTCGCGCACTACCTGCAGCTTTCGAACTACCTGCTGAACATGGCGTCGATGATCGGGCTCGCGGTGGCGATCGACTACTCGCTGCTCGTGGTGCACCGGTACCGCGACGAGCGGCGGCGCGGCCGCGGCCACGACGAGGCGATCCTGGAGACGATGACGCACGCCGGGCGCACGATTCTCTTTAGCGGACTCGCGGTGTCGCTCGGGCTTGCCCTGATGCTGCTGCTCCCGGTCCCGTTCCTCAGAGGATTCGGCCTCGGCGGCCTTCTCGTTCCCGCGGTGAGCGTGGTCTGCGCGCTGACGCTGCTGCCCGCACTGCTCTCGCTGGCCGGCGATCGCCTCGAGCGCATCCGCCTCGTGCCGCACCGCGTGATGGAACGGCGCCACCACGGCGAGCTGCGCCTCTGGCACTGGCAC
>DATKOY010000161.1:0-11123 GCA_035524415.1 Solirubrobacteraceae bacterium
GTGGGGCCGATGCGTCAGGGCACCGTGGCGCGGATCTTCCAGAACTCGCTGTCGGGCATCGCCAACAAGTACGTCGTGCTCGAACCGGGGACGAGCCCCGAGAAGATCCCCGACGGCGGCGTGATCCCGAGCGTCGACACCCACTCGTCGGTCAACCTCGACCAGCTGTTCGACACGCTGAGCCCCAAGACCCGGCTCGGCCTCAGCCGCTTCATCCGGGGTGAGGCGGCATCGATCGCGGGCAAGGGGCCGGCCGCCAACCGGACGCTCCAGTACCTCGCGCCCGCGCTCACAAGCACGAGCGACGTCACCCACGAACTGGCCGTCGACGAACCCGCGTTCGACAGCCTGCTCGTCCAGGGAGCGCAGGCGCTGCAGACGCTCGCCACGCGCACCGCACAGCTGTCAGCGCTCGTCTCCAACACCAGCGCGGCGACGGGCGCGATCGCGAGCCAGAGCCAGGCTCTCGAACAGGCCCTCACGCAGCTCGCGCCAACCCTCGCGCACTCGACCGCGACGTTCGCCGGGCTGCGCTCGACGCTCGACGTGCTCACGCCGCTCGTGCTGAAGTCGATTCCCGCCTCGCGACGGCTCACCGAGTTCGCGACAGGACTGAGGCAGCTGACAAACCTCTCGATCCCGACCGTCGGCAACCTCAGCGCGCTGATCAAGAACCCCTCCGGCGGCGGCGACCTGATCTCGCTGCTCCAGGCCGCGCCGGCGCTCGCACACGTCGCCGAGGCGTCGTTCCCGCGGCAGATCAAGGAGATGAACGACTCGCAGGCACAGGTCGACTACTTCCGCGAGTTCACGCCCGACGTCGTCGCCGCCCTCACCGACCTCGGTCAGATCGGCGCCTACTACGACGCCAACGGCCACTACGCGCGCACCCAGCCGTTCTTCGGCGCGTTCGGGCTGGGCGGCGCCAACGAGCTCACCGATCAACCGCCGTCGCAGCGATACGACGGCATGCAGACCGTGCGCACGCGCTGTCCCGGCGGCGCCGTGCAACCGGCGCCAGACGGCTCCTCGCCGCGCCTGGTGACCGGCTGCTCGAAGTCGACGACCCCTCCCGGCCCATGAGACGCCTCGCGTCGATCCTCGCCGCGTTCGTCGCCGTGACGATCGCCACGGCGGTCGCGACGAGCGCGTCGCGCGGCAGCGGCTCGCCGTATCAGGTGCGGGCGATCTTCGACGACGCGGCGTTCGCGGTGCCGGGCGAGGACGTCCGCGTGGCGGGCGCCCCGGTCGGGTCGATCAAGTCGCTCGAGGTGTGCACCGGCAACAAGGAGCCGTGCTCGCCGTACTCGCCCCAGAACAAAGCCGCGGTGACGATCGAGATCGACAACGCCGACTTCACCCCCTTCTACCAGAACGCCCATTGCGCGATCCGGCCGCAGTCGCTGATCGGCGAGAAATACGTCGACTGCGAGCCCGGCACCTCGTCCACGCCCGAGCTGCAGAAGATCACCTCGGGACCGGGCGCTGGGACGTACTACCTGCCGCTCACGAACACGAGCTCGCCGGTCGACTCCGACATCGTTCAGGACATCTCCCAGCAGCCCGTCCGTGAACGGTTCGCGCTGATCCTCAACGAGCTCGGCACGGGCCTCGCCGCGCGCGGCGCCGACCTCAACGACGTCATCCACCGGGCCAACCCCGCGCTCTTGCAGACCGACAAGGTGCTGAAGATCCTCGCCCAGCAGAATCGGACCCTGGCGCGCCTCGCGACCGAGTCCGATGCCGTGCTGGCGCCGCTCGCGCGCGCCAAGCAGCAGCTCGGCGACTTCGTCGTGCAGGCCAACACGACGGCGGTGGCAAGTGCGGCCCGCGCCGCAGACATCTCGCGCTCGTTCCAGCTGTTCCCCTCGTTCCTGCGCCAGCTGCGCCCGCTGGTGGCCGACCTCGGCACGCTCGCCGACCAGGGCACGCCGCTGATGAACTCGCTCGCGCAGAGCGCGTCCGCGGTATCGCGCCAGTTCGAGAACCTCGCTCCGTTCGCAAAGGCGGCGCGCCCGGCGCTGATCGAGCTCGGCAACGAATCGCAGCAGTCACAGCCGCTGCTGCTCTCGACGATCCCGCTGGCGAACAAGCTCAACAACCTCGGCACACAGGCGCAGCCGACCGCCGCCCTGCTCGACAAGCTCACCTCGAGCCTCGACCAGACCGGCGCGATCGAGTACCTGATGTCGCTGCTGTTCTACGGCGTCAGCACGACCAACACGTTCGACAGCATCGGTCACTTCGCGCGCAACGAGCCGATGGTCGGCTCCTGTACCTCGTACGTCACGCAGCCGATACCGGGCTGCTCGGCGAACTTCGGCGCGAGCGTGTTGGCCGCCGCTGACGCCGCTGACGCCGCTGCGGCGCCGCGCCCGCCCAAGCCGAAGGTATCGGTGACGAAGGTCGCGCGGGTCGTCTGGCAAGTGACGAGCCGGCCCGCCGCGAAGAAGTCGGACTCGCTGACCGGGCTGCTCGACTACCTGATCGGGAGCGGACGATGAAGCGTCGCGGCCGGCGTGAGCAGAGCATGCTCGCCAACCCGATCCTGATCGGTGCGCTGACGGTACTCGCAACGATCGCGGCCGTGACACTCGCCTACCAGGCGAACAACGGCCTCCCGTTCGTCCCGAAGTACACCCTCCACGTCCAGATCCGCGACGCGAGCGAGCTGACGCACAACGCCGAAGTCCACATGGGCGGCGCGCTCGTCGGCACGGTCGTCAAAGTCGAGCCCTCGCGCGACGCGGCGGGACAGCCGATCGCGCTGCTTGACCTGAAGCTCAACAAGAACGTGGAGCCGCTGCCCGTCGACTCGCGCTTCGACGTCCGTCTCAAGGGCGCGATCGGGCTCAAGTACCTCGATGTGACGCTCGGCACCTCGAAGCGCACATACCCCGACAACGCCACCGTGCCGATGAGCCAGTCGGGCGCCGAGGTCGACCTCGACCAGGTGCTCTCGATGTTCGATCCGGCCACCCGCGTCGGCGTGCGGCAGTCGACGGTCGGCTTCAGCGACGCGCTCGCGGGGCGCGGCAACGACATCAACGACGCGATCGGGGCGTTCGTCCCGCTCGTGCGCGACCTCGGGCCGGTCGCGACCAACCTGGCCTCGAACCGCACGGATCTCGGCGGCTTCTTCCGCGGGCTCGAGGCGTTCTCGGGTGCGCTCGCGCCGGTCGCTCAGGCGCAGGCCGATCTGTACGTCGATCTCGACACGACGTTCCGCGCGATCGCGCCGGTCGCCGTCCCGTTCCTGCAGAACTGGATCTCGGAGACCCCGCCCACGTTCTCCACCGTCATCACCGACAGCCCGGCGATCCAGCCGTTCCTGCTCGACACCGCCGATCTGTTCTCGAAGCTGCGCCCCGGCTTCGCGACGCTCAACCAGAGCGCGCCTGTGCTCGCCGACGCGTTCGCGGCGGGCACCAAGACCCTCCCGGGTACGAAGGAGCTCGACGCTCAGCTGCTCGCCCTCGCCCAGCGACTGTCGACGTACGGGCAGACGCCGGCGGTCAACTCGGGCCTCGATCGGATCACGCTGACCGCCAGCAGCCTCCACCCGCCGCTGTCGTTCCTCACGCCGGCGCAGTCGACGTGCAACTACGTCTCGGTGTTCCTGCGCAACACCGGCAGCCTGCTGCAGGAGCGCTTCGGCAACGGGACCGCGCTGCGCTTCAACGTCGTCGTGATCGATGACGTTCTCGGCGGCGAGGCCGTCCCATCGCAGAAGCCGTACGTCACGGCCGCTGCCCCGAACGCTCCCGGGAACAACGGCGAGAACGGGCCGCTGCACGTCAACCCGTACCCGAACACGTCGTCGCCCGGCGAGCCACAGGAGTGCGCCGCCGGCAACGAGCCCTACAAGGACGTCGCGGTGATCGGCAACCCGCCCGGCAAGCTCAGCGACACGACCGAGAAGACGACGAGGCCGAAGTCATGAGACGACACAAGCCGCGCGTCTCGAACCTCGCCGCCGGCGTCATCGCTGCGGTCGTCATCGGGGCGGTGTGCTACCTCGTGTTCGGCGGGTCGCTGCCGTTCTCCGGCACGCCGTTCCAGCTCAAGGCGGTGTTCACGAACGAGACCGAGCTGCACATCCCCTCTCCGGTCCGGATTGCGGGCGTCGACGTCGGCCAGGTGACCTCCGTCACGCGGATCTCGGGCTCCTCGCCGGCCTCGATCGTCACGATGAGCATCGACCAGAACGGCCTGCCGATCCGTGCCGACGCGACTGCGAAGATCCGGCCGCGCATCTTCCTCGAGGGCAACTTCTACGTTGACCTGCATCCGGGCACGCCGTCCGCGCCCGACCTCGACTCCGGAGCGACGCTCAGGGCCGGCCAGACCTCCGGGCCGGTGCAGCTCGACCGCGTCCTCTCCTCGCTCAACTCCGACTCGCGCGCGAACCTCGAGACGCTGCTGCGCGGGTTCGGCGCCGCGCTCGCCAGCCCCGCGACCGCCAAGCTCGTGGCCAACCAGGATCCGCTCGTGCGCGGGCTCACCGGCGGCCAGGCGCTCAACGTCTCGCTCGACTACTCCGCCGACGCGTTCCAGGCCTCGGCGATGGTCAACCAGGCGCTGCTCGGCATCCAGCCGCACGATCTCTCCGGCGCCGTCAACGGCAACGCCGAGGTGTTCCGCGCCCTCGCGGCGAGCGGCAACCAGCTCGCGAGCTTCATCACGACCTTCAACGCGACGATGGCCGCGCTCGCCGCACGCCAGGCGGAGCTCAGCCAGACGATCTCGCTGCTGCCCCCGTTCCTGGCGCGCACGGAGACCTCCGACGCCGCGCTCGACGCGTCGTTCGGGCCGACCAAAGACTTCGCGCGCGCGCTGACGCCCGGGATCTCGCAGCTCGGCCCGGCGATCGACGCCGGAATCCCCTGGATCGCCCAGGCGAGTGCGCTGATGTCGCCGGCGGAACTCGGCGGGCTGCTGCGCTATCTCACGCCCGCGGTCCAGAACACCGGCGCGACGATCGGCGAAACGACGCAGCTGATCAACCAGGCCGACCTGCTCACGCGTTGCTTTGACCACAACATCGTCCCGACCGGCAACGAGGTGATCGCCGACCCGCCGATCGGGACGGGACAGCCGGTCTACCGCGAGCTGTTCCAGAGCGCCGTCGGGCTCGCCGGGGCGGCTCAGAACTTCGACGGCAACGGCCGCTACATCCGCGCCAACGCGGGCGGCGGCGACATCCGCATCCAGACGCCGCCGCTTCCGGGCGCGGGGCCGGCGTACGGCAATGCGGTCGTCCCGACGCTTGGCACGCGGCCGGCGTTCGCCGGCAACCCGCCGCCGGTCAAGCGCGGCATCGCCTGTTACCGCAACGCCGCGCCGAACCTCAACAACGTCAAGACGGGATCCGGCTCGTGAAGCGCGCGATTCGCGTCCACCGCACGGACTTCCTCGCGATCATCGCGCTCGTCGTGCTCGCGCTGGCGGTTGTCATCTACATCCTCGAGCACCAGCCCGCGTTCGGCTTCGGCAAGAGCTACTACACGGTGAAGGCGCAGTTCGCGACCGGCGCGGCGGTGACGGCCGGACAGGGCCAGTCGGTTGACGTCGCGGGGGTCCAGGTCGGGCAGGTCGGCAACGTCACGCTGCAGGGCGGCCGCGCGATCGTGACGATGAACATCTACAAGAAGTACGAGCCGATCTACAACGACGCGACCGTGCTGCTGCGCCCGCGCACGCCGCTGAAGGACATGTACCTCTCGCTCGATCCCGGGACCAAGGACGCGGGTGCCGTTCCGAACAACGGCACCCTCCCGGTCGCGAACACGCAGCCGGACATCAACGTCGAGGAGATCCTCTCGACGCTTGACGTCGATACGCGCAATTACCTGTTGCTGCTGCTCGCAGGCGGCGCCCAGACGTTCCATGACGGTCACGCCAGCGGTCCCGCGCCGAGCCCGGCCGCCGTCGCTGACCTGACCGGGACGTTCAAGCGGTTCGCGCCGCTCAACCGGGACACGGTCACGTTCACGACGCTGCTCAAGGAACGCACCGTCAACATCCGCCGCTCGATCCACAACCTGCAAGAGGTCACCCAGGCGCTCGGCGCGGTCGACGGCCGGCTCACGTCCCTGATCAACTCATCCAACACGAACTTCCAGGCGATCTCCTCGCAGGACGCGAACCTCGAGCAGGCGCTGACGCTGCTGCCGGGGACGCTGCAGGCCACGACCCAGACGCTCGGGAAGGTTCAGGCGTTCGCGAACGCGAGCACGCCGGCGCTGCGCGGACTCGTCCCGTTCGCGCACGCGTTCGGCCCGGCGCTCGCGGCCGCCACGCCGCTGTTTAGGGACACGACGCCGGTGATCAAGAACCAGCTGCGCCCGTTCGCGGTCGCGATCCAGCCGCTGGCGAAGATCCTCGCGCCGGCGTCGGCGAAGCTGGCCGCCGCCACGCCCGCCTTGACGCGGTCGGTCAGCGTGCTCAACACGCTGTTTGACGAGCTTGCGTATCAGCCCAAGGGCTCCGAGCAGGGCTACTTGTTCTGGGGCTCGTGGCTCAGCCACAACGCGCTGTCGCTCACAAACCTGCAGGACGCCCACGGGCCGGTCGTTCGCGGCCTGTTCATGGGCACGTGTAGCCAGCTCAACCTGTTCGAAGTCGGCCTTGCAACGTCCGATCCGGCGCTCAAGCCGCTCCTGGGGCTGCTCAACGCACCCGACTGGAGCAAAATCGGCGGGCCGTTCTGCCCGACCCCGATCCCATGAACAAGCAGGCGCCAAGCACCTCACGGATCCTGACGATGGTTCTGTTCGCGGCCTCGTGCATCGGGCTGCTGCTGTTCCTGTGGATCTCGTTCGGAGGGTCGATCCCGCTCGCCCCGCAGGGGTACCGGCTCAACGCGGAGTTCAAGGAAGCCGTACAGCTCGCGCAGGAGTCGGACGTCCGAATCTCCGGCGTGAGCGTCGGCAAGGTGATCGCAGTCTCGCTCGACCGCCGCACCGGCCTGACGAAGGCCGTGCTGCAGATCGACCATCAGTACGCGCCGCGGCCGGCGGACACGCGCGCGATCCTCCGCCAGAAGTCACTGCTCGGCGAAACGTACATCGAGCTCTCGCCGGGGTCGGCGAACGCTCCGACGCTGCCCGACGGGGGAACCTTGCCCCCCGCGCAGATCGCCCCGACCGTCCAGCTCGACCAGATCCTGTCGACCTTCGATCCGGCAACCCGCAAGGCGTTTCAGGTGTGGATGCAGCAGGGCGGAGTCGCGTTGACCAACCGCGGCGAGGACTTCAACGCCGCGTTCGCGGCGCTGTTCCCGTTTGCCACCAACGTTGACTCCGTGCTCAGCGTGCTGGGCCGCGACAGCGCGGCGACGAGCGCCCTGCTGAGCAACGGTGGTCAGGTCTTCGGGGCACTGGCGCAATCACCGGCTGAACTCCAGACCTTCGTGCGCAACTCCAACGCGCTGTTCGCCGCCACGGCGGCGCGCAACGCCGAGCTCGGCGCTGCGATCCGCGCGTTCCCGGCGTTCACGGTTGCCACCCGACTGACCGTCGACCGGGTCCGGCGGTTCGCCGCGCAGGCCACGCCGCTGATCAACGAGCTGCGTCCGGCGGCCGTCCAGTTGAGCCCGGCGCTCGAGGCCTCGGTGATCCTCGCGCCCGAGCTGCGCGACCTGATGGTCAACCTCGGACCATTGACGAGCGCATCGAAGGCAGGCGTTCCCGCACTCGTCCGCTTCCTCAACGCGAGCGTCCCGTGGCTCACCCGCCTCACCCCGTATCTGGGCAACTTCGTCCCGATCTTCAACTACGTCAACACGTACCGACGGGAGCTCGCGGCGTTCTTCGCCAACAGCACCGCGACGACGCAGGCCGAGACGCAGAACCTCACCCAGACCAAGCTGCTGCACTACCTGCGGATCTCCAACCCCGTCAATCCGGAGACGCTCACGGCCTACGCGCACCGGCTCGAGAGCAACCGCGGCAACCCGTACATGGATCCCGGCGGATACGCGCAACTTTTGCAGGGCCTATCGGTTTACGGTCAGTATCTGTGCACGGCGACGCCGCAGCCGAGTATTGGGCCGACTGTACCCGCTAACCTCGTCGCGGACCTCGAGAACGTGTACTACACGCAGACGCCGGGCGGGCCGCCCTGCAAGGCCCAGGCTCCGCTCGGGCAGACGACAACGGGTCAGCCTCAATCATTCCCAGAACTCAAACCTCTGCCGTGAGCACGGCCGGCGCTGCTCGCAGACCAATCCACCCCAACCGTCCCAATCAAAGGAGAGTCATTTGAGGCGGAAAATCATCATCCTGACGGCGTTGTGCACGCTGTTTGGAGCCTCGGCTGCCTACGCGGCCCTGAACAACAACTACAAGGGCACGACCCAGACGTTCACCAAGGGCGTCGGGACGAAGGCCAAGCCCGTCGGGATCGGCTTCACCCAGACCCTCGTGGCTCAGAACACCGACCTGACGAAGGCCGCGGCGGTGCTCACGAACATCACGACCAAGATCTACGGTCTGGTCGCGGACGGCAAGGACTTCCCGACGTGTGACCCGAACAAGATGGTCACGCTCAAGTCGGACTCGTTCTGCAAGCCGAAGTCGAAGTTCGCACATGGGTCCGTCAACTCCCTGCTTGGCGATCCGACGCTCCTGCTGACCAGCCGCACGAAGTGCAACCCCGGCCTCGACGTGTTCAACGGCGGCCAGGGCAAGGTGTGGTTCTTCTTCACCACGAGCTCCCCGCTGGATTGCGCCAGCCTGAAGACGGGTGACACCGCCCCGTACAAGGCCACCGTCTCGCAGCAGAAGGGCTACGAGATCATCAACGTGCCGCTTCCCGCGGACATCTCGACGAAGGTCGCAAATCACGCCGACTTCTACGGCTCGCTCATCAAGGAGCAGCTGAACTGGTTCAAGGTGTCCACGAAGGTCAAGGGCAAGACCGTCTACAACAACGCCTCGATCGGTTGCCTGAAGGGCAAGCGCCCGTGGTCGATCACGTACACCGCGACGCCCGACGGCGGCCTCACCCACGAGACGCAGACGATCACCGGCTCCGCCCCGTGCTGAGCCGCTGATTCGCTTCGGTCCAGGCGCCGCGTCAGCTATTGGCGCGGCGCCGGACCGGCCACCGGTTCCAGGCCCGCCCGTTCAAGACCGGCCACCTCGAACCGCTCGGCCCGTTGCGCCTCGCGCTCGGACTCGGCGAGCATCTGGACGAACAGCCAGACGAGCGCGATCCCCATCACGATCGACTGCTCGAGCGCCATCGCGAGGCCGGCGAGCGACTGATCCTCGGTGGGGCTGAGCCCCCAGTAGTGCGGATGATGCTCGTAGAAGGGGTAGAACGAGGCGGGCGCGAACGCGAGCATCACGCCGAGCAGTCCGACGAGCAGCTTGGTCGAGACCATGTAGCCGATCGGACCCATGCCGCCGAGGCGCATCCGCGAGCGGATCGGCGAGAGGATGTGCCACCAGTAGAGCGTGCCCGCGAGCGCGAAGCAGAGATGCTCGAGCGCGTGGATCGGGCTGTGGCGCAGCGCGAGGTCGTACATCGCCGGGATGTGCCACAGCCACATCAGCCCGGCGTAGGCGATCACGGCGAACGCCGGATGGGCGAGGTAGCCCGCCCGCCGCTCGATCGTGTGGACGCGCCGGGTGACCGGGCGCAGGAGCACCTTCGTCAGGCCGAGGATCATCAGGATCGGCGCGATGTCGAGCAGCAGGATGTGCTGGATCATGTGCATCAGCATCAGCTGATCGGCCATGCTGTCGATCGGGGAGACGAGCGCGGCGAGCATCGCGACGAGGCCGAGGGCGAACAGGGCGGCACGCCCGAATCCCGGCTTGTGGCGCTCTCCGGTGCTCCGGGCGCGCCTGAATCCGTACCCGTACAGGACCGCCAGAGCGATCACGCCGAGCAGCACGGTCGGCGCCGGCGACCAGGAGAGATCCGGGGTCATTCCGGGGATTGTCGCCGATCGACAAACGCCCGCGCCGGGTTTAACCTCCGTCGTTCACGCACATCCATCCTTCCCATCTAGGAGGTCGGCCGATGCGGATCGAGGTCAAGGGTCGCAACCTGCCCGTTTCCGAGGACCTGAGGGAGCACGTCGTCAAGCGCTTCCGCAAGGTCTCGCGTCAGGTTTCAGAGCTGGCCGAGCTCGAAGTCGAGGTGTTCGAGGAGCGCAACCCGGCAATTGCGGACTCGCAAGTGGCCGAGGCGACACTGCACCTGAAGGGGGTCACATTGAGGGCACGGGACGCGTCTCCGGACATCGTCCGTTCGATCAACATGTGCGCCGAGGAGCTCGCCGTGCAGGTCAAGCGTCACCGCGACAAGCGACGCAAGCGCCGGGAATCGCGCGCGGCGGCGGCGCCGGTCGCGCCGGAGGCGCAGGATGCGACCGTCGCGGCGGGGACGTTATCGGGGGACATATCGCCGGCCGCGTGAGCCGGCCCGATCGGCGCCTGCGGGCGCGGTCGAACCTCGCAGCGCTACTTGTCGGAGTTGCCATTGTGGTCTGCTGCGCAGACCCCGCCGCCGCGATCGGCGCGCCGAACCTGCGCGTGCGCGGCGGCGATCTCGTCGACGGGCCCGGCCGCGGGCACGTCGTCCAACTGCGCGGTGTCAACCGCTCCGGGCTGGAGTATGCGTGCATCCAGGGGTGGGGGTTCTTCGACAGCCCGCACCCCGACCGGATCGACGATCCGGCGATGATCGCCGCGATGAAGAGCTGGGACATCAACGCCGTCCGCGTCCCGCTCAACGAGGACTGCTGGCTCGGGATCAATGCGCCGCCGGGGCGCGGCGGCGCCCCGTACAGGCGGATCGTCGAGCGCTATGTGGCGGCGCTGCACGCCGCGGGCCTGTACGTGATCCTCGACCTGCACGTCGCCGCGCCCGGCAGCGTCAAATCCCAGAGCATCGATCCGATGCCCGACAGCGACCACGCGCCCGCGTTCTGGCGCTCATTCGCGCGCGCGTTCACGCACGACCATGCGCTGCTGTTCGATCTCTACAACGAGCCGCACGACATCGGGTGGAGCTGCTGGCTGGCCGGGTGCGAGATTCCAGCGGGCTCGGGTCAGCCGGCCTACCGGGCGGCGGGGATGCAGCAGCTCGTCGACGCGGTCCGAGCG
>DATKOY010000162.1:0-8601 GCA_035524415.1 Solirubrobacteraceae bacterium
CCGTGCGTGCGGTTGTCGAGATAGAAATCAGGCGCGCGCGCCGCATGGAGTCGACTCCAACTGGCCGCGTTTCCTGAAGCCCCTCTACGATCCCGGACGGTCGGATTTCCCGAGTCCGGTTCTGGCCTCGGTTCTGCACGCCATTTCTCAGGGCAGGCCTTCCCCCAGCGCGCGAAACTGCGGTGCTGGCGCACCCTTCGCCCCGACGCGATGGAGTTTGCCTCGCCCCTTCGCCACGATGCAGGCCCCGCGTAATCCAGCTCTGTGTCTGGTGCATACCCGTCTGTCGTGGCCACCGAGTGCCCAGAGCCCCTTTGCCCGGAACGGGCGTTACCCGCGCCGGGACGGCCTCCAAGGCCGCCTGGAGGGGCGTTACCCCCTCGTCGTCGCTCATACGGGCTCATGCGCCAGACCACCGCCCTCCCCGCGCCTCGGCTATCGCCTTGTGCGCGCGGTCTTTGCAGGTTGTCGCCAGTCCCTGCTGGGCGATGGCCCTTCCCGACATTATCTCTGCGACCCTTGTGCAGGTGCTCGGACCCATACCCCGCCGCGCTCCTCGGCTGCGCATGTCCGCTTCTTGACCGAGGACACCGGCCTCACCCCACGGGAAACGGGTTCGGCGCGCGGATCTACCCCCACATGGCAGCTTCCGTGGGGAGCCGTATTTCGTGGCTGCAGTCATTCGATTACCTTCGGGCTCCTGCACTCGCTCGGCCTCCAGGCTGCTCCGACCGCGGCGCTTGCGCGCCGGGCCGCCAGGCCTTTCACACCACGCATCGCCCGGCCGGTTACCCGGACCGGGATGTGGCGTCGCTACATGCTCGACACGGACGATTAGCATGGCTGGACTTTCACCAGCTGGGTCGCAGCCTTGTCGGCTGCTCCCTCCCGCACACGGCTCCCCGACATCGTTCACCGACTGGCATGCGCAGGCCATCGGGTCACCTTGCCGCTGAGGCGGTATACGCCGAGCTCGTTCACCCACTGATGATTGAAGCGGGTGACCCAGTTGCGGCCGGTGAGTCCGTGCTTGACGCTGGCGAGGATCGCGAGGCGTTCGTTGACGTAGGCGTCGATCTGGTCGAACTTCTGCCCGGAGTTACCGTAGCGGAAGTAGTTGCCCCACCCGCCGGATCACGGGGTTGAGGTCCTCGACCGCCCACTCCAGCGGCAGCCTTGCGTATCTGCGGTCCGTCCGGTCGCGGATCTTGGCTCGGATTGAGGCCATCGCCCGCTTGGACGGCCACTTGTTCAGGTACCAGCGACCCCGGTACTTCCACGACCTGCGCACACGATGGTGGAAGCCGAGGAAGTCGAACCCTCCGGCGCCTTTGGCGAGGTGCGCGATCCTGGTCTTCTCCGGGTGCAGTCGCAACCCGAGCCCGTCCAGGACCGCCGCCGCCAGCTCGCGGGCCTCCTCGGCCCGGTCGCGAGTGGCGCAAAGGACGACGAAGTCGTCGCAGTACCTGACCAGCGTCCCGTGCCGTTGCCCGCCGCCCGCCCACGCCTCATCGAGCATGTGCAGGGCGATGTTTGCGAGCAACGGCGAAATTGGCGAACCATATGAGCAGCGCCGGGTTATGCGCAGCGTCTGCTCGTAGGCCTTGGTAGGAGCGGGCTGGCAGGCTGAACGCTGCGCATAACGCGGGCGAGGCTCTGGTCACGCGGCTCGGGCGTGGTGTCCGGTCGTTGGTGATCGGAGGATCGTGATGGCTGCCGTTTCTTAGAAGTACGCCTTGATCGTGGCCGGGGCCCGGCCGAGGCGGTCGGCGATCTGCGCGATCGACATGCCCTCGAACTCGCGGTAGTGACGCGCCAGCGCGACGGCACGGCGGCGCTCGACGACTCGGTCCGGTCCCGCACTCGACCCATTGCCCGACACACCGGGCAAGGTACCTCGCTCAGTAGGCGTTTTCGTCGAGGTCGGCACGACGATCGAGGACAAGCTGCGGGACCTCCTACCCGCGCTGAGTAGGGGCCTGGAACGGGCATGGTTGCGCCCGTACTGTCCAATGAGCAGGTCTCGTGCGGGTCCTGCTCGTGCTGGCCGGCTCATCGACGCGATCGGAGAACGCCCAAGCGACGCCGGGTTCGTGATCAGACAAATCGACGCGCTCGGCAGACAGGCGCTCAGCCACCTCTCCTGCGCGCGGACGCCACAGCGCGCCCAATCGAGACGGCGCTCCCGAATCGCTGGATACTGCCCGTCGCTCTCGCGCCTAACCGCGAACGTCCCCGAAGAACGCGACTGGCTAATCGCCTTCATCGACGACCGGCTGCAGAACGGCTGACGCACGTTCGACGCGGCAGTCCGAACACGGTCCCTGGCCATGCCGAGGACCCGGCCACGCGATGCTCATGGACGTGCGCGCGTCACCGAGCGTCTGTTCAGCATCATTTGGCCGCGTCCGATGCCGCCCGCGCTTTCCAACATCTCGTTGATCCGGGCCACAGACGACGACATCTCGTTCCTCTCAGCGCTGGCCGACCACCCGGAAGTCGAACCATTCTTGGCGGTCGGATCCGGCGACGAGGATGTCCTACGCGGCCTAGTGAGCGACGGGGGCACAGACCGCGGACCGCGTGGCCTATTCGTGATCCGCTCGCCCGAGGGCGAGCTCGTGGGGGGCCTTGCTTTGAGCGTCGTGAACCATCGAAGTCGCATCTGCGAGCTCTCACGACTGATGATCCGGCCTGAGAAGCGCCGCACGGGAATCGCATCGGCTGCCGCCAGACTGGCGTGCCGCACAGTGCTCGTCGATCACTCCTTCCACCGGATCCAGCTCGAGGTCTACGGTGACAACCTCGGCGCGCAAGCGCTTTTCGCACACGTCGGGTTCGTGCGTGAAGGTACCCGCCGTCGCGCCTACTGGCGACGCGAGCGCTGGCTCGACGGTGTGCAGTTCGGAATGTTGGCCGAGGAGTTCGTGCTCAATCCGAGGTGAGTGGTTGGCACGTCTCGGTTCTGCTCGAAATCACGGATGACGCCTGCCCGTTGCGCCGCGACACTGCAGGAAGCCCCCTGCCCCGCTTCTGACGGTGAAACGAACAGTGAACATGTCAGTGCAGAGCGCTCGCTGGACGCTGAGGACGCCATGAATGGCTTGCTCCTGTATCTCGGTGGCGCACTGACGATCTGTTGGGGTGTCGCCCATGTGTTCCCGACAAGCAAGGTCGTGCAGGGGTTCGGGCAAATCACCCGAGACAACCGCTTGATCCTGACGATGGAGTGGGTCGCTGAAGCCATCCTCCTGATCTTCACGGGCGTGCTGATCGTCGTGATGACCGCACGGTTCGGCGCCCGCGGGACAGCGACGCAGACCGCAGCCGCGGTGTCAGCCGCAATGCTTCTCGTTCTCGCCGGCGTGTCGTCAGGGACTGGAGGACGGGTCGACTTCATCATGTACCGCCTGTGCGCGCCGATCTTCGTCCTTTCGGCGGCGCTATTGCTCACCGGCGCTTTCGCATAGCCGGCGACGCGATCGTCGGCGGCTCGCTCGAGTCCCCCGGCGATCCGTGCTGCAGCAGTCCCGGCTATCGCGTTCCCGAGGCGCGCACGCTCTGGACCCATACTTGGGCGCCGATCTGAAGCGCGTCCCATGGGGAGCCGAGCGGCGGTGTGTAGGAGAGATCGAGGTCCGACACGTGATCAACCGTCAGCTCCTTGAAAATCGCAGTGGCGGGGATGTCGATGCGTTTCGCGATCTCCGCCGTGCGATGGCCGACGAGTTGCACGCCAAGCAGCCTGCCGGTGCGCCGATCGCCGGTGTAGCGCATCGTGATCGGATGGCTGCCGGGGTAGTACGCCTTGTGATCGTTGGCGACCGAGGTGACAGTGACCGGCTCGAAGCCT
Source organism: Solirubrobacteraceae bacterium (assembly GCA_035524415.1). Lineage (GTDB taxonomy): Bacteria > Actinomycetota > Thermoleophilia > Solirubrobacterales > Solirubrobacteraceae > Palsa-465. The sequence continues at coordinate 3,854 of DATKOY010000162.1, forward strand.
GCACCGCGGGCCTCGTGGTCGCGCAGGCCGGTCCGTGCGGCGACGAGGTCGAACGCCTTCACGACTTGGGTGCCTTGGCTGCCGGCGAACTCGCGGCTGCCGCCAAGCGCGTTCTCGCCCGCGATCCGCCCCTGCTTGTGCCGAGCGGTAGGTAGCTGGTGCCGAGCTGGCGGTGGTGGGTGACGACGCAGTCGCCAGCCGCGAGCACGTCTGGCAGGCTCGTGCGCATCTGACGGTCGACCAGCACCGCGCCCTTGATCCCAAGCTCCGCTCCGGCGGAGGCGGCGAGCTCGCTGTCGGGACACACGCCGACGACGACGAGCACGACATCGGCCGGATACCGCACGGGCTCGCCTTCGGGGCCTGTGGCGAGGACGTCGAGTCGAGCGGCGGCGCCGTCGGATGTCGTCGCGATTTCCTCGACACGCGTGTCGCACGAGACCTGGACGTCGTGGCGTTCGAGCTCGCCGCGCACGAGCGCCCCGAGTTCGGGGTCGATGGTCGGCAGCACCTCGGGCAGTTGCTCTAGCTGCGTGACGGACAGACCGCGCATCGTCAACGCTTCGGCCATCTCCAGGCCGATGTAGCCGGCGCCGACGATCACCGCTCGCTTGATGTCGGGTTCCTCGAGGCTTCGCATCAGTGCGAACGTGTCGCCCATCGAGTGCAGCAGGTGCACGCCGTGCTCGGGACCGAGGCGGTCGAGCCCAGCGATCGGGGGGCGGATCGGCAGCGCCCCGGTACCGATGATCAGCGCGTCATAGTCGAGCCGTTCCTCGCCGTCTTGCCCGCAGGCGACGACCTGATGTGCGTCGGTGTCGATGTGCTTCGCGCGCCTATCGAGCTGGAGTGTCATCCCGGTCGCTTCGAGCTCGTCGACGGTGCGGTGTGCGAGGTTGCGCCAATGTGTGACCTCGCCGGACACGTAGTAGGGGATGCCGCAGATCGAAAAGTTCGGGTACGCGTCTGCGAGCACGACCGTCACGTGAGCGGCAGGATCGATCTCTCGCGCGCGCAGCGCGGCGCTGATGCCGGCGTCGCTTCCACCGATCGCGACGAGGCGCATCTCGCGTCTTATGCCTTTGCTGGCAGGGCCGTGCTGGCGGTCTGCGGGTGATCCTCGGTGTGTGGCATGACCGCGTCCGCGGCCTCGTCGGGCGTGATGTCGGGATAGAGCACCCTGAGCACGACGATCGCGAACGCGCCACCGATCAGTTGCGCAACCACGAATCCCGGAACGGAGGCAGGAGCGATGCCGGCGAAGGTGTTCGAGAACATCCGACCGATGCTGATCGCGGGGTTCGTGAAGCTCGTCGAGCTGGTGAACCAGTAGGCGGCGCCGATGTATGCGCCGACGGCTGCCGGGGCCATGTTGCCGCGCTTGGTGCGTGCGAGCGAGAAGATCACGAACAGCAGCCCGAGCGTGGCGATGACCTCGGCGAACAGGTGAGCGGGAGTGGCGCGGTGCTTGGTCGAGATGCTGATCGCCGACAGCGCGAACATCGCGTTGGCGGTGATCGCGCCGAGGATGCAGCCGATGATCTGGGCGGGCGCGTAGGCGACCGCGTCTCGCCGAGAGAGTCCGCCGAAGCTCGCGTCGACGAGCGACACGACCGGGTTGAAGTGCCCGCCCGACACCGGGCCGAACATCAGGATGATCGCGAACAGCCCGGTGGCCGTCGCCGCGGAGTTCTCAAGCAGCTGGAGTCCGGTGTTCCCCGGGGAGAGGTTCTGCGCCGCGATCCCCGACCCGATCACGATCGCGGCGAGAAACGCCGAGCCGAGCAGCTCGGCGAGCAGTCGCCGTGGAAACCCTCCGTTCATCCTCAGAGCACCTCGCAGTGTTCTTGTCGTAGGCATTCGCGGGTGCGCCTGTGCGCGAGCGTGAGGATGTGGCTGCGGATCGGGACATCGTCATACTCGTCGAGGATGCGATCCGCGCAGCCGCGGATCACCTCAGGCGATCGGCTGTCCTCGAACTCCTCGATCAGCGACGGCAGAAGTCTTGCCAGCCGCCACTGATGCGAGGTTGCGTCGAGACGGATCGCGTGGATCTTGTTGCGCGCCAGGTCCGTGACGCGTTCGTCGATCATGTCGCGGATCTCGCGCACCTCGTCGATCGGGCGGCCGGCGGGGTCAGGGATGTTCCAATCGTCGACCCGGGTCGGGACGTACGGGCAGACGTCGCCGCAACCCATCGTCACCGCCCAGTCGGCGTGCAGCTGCATCTCGACCGTGAGCCGCTTGGGTTTGTTGCGCGAAAGATCAATCCCGATCTCTCGCATCACCTCGACCACCTCGGGCCACACATTCTTCGCCGGTTCAGAGCCGGCGGACTCACCGCGACAATCCTCCGGGCAGGCGCGCTCGAACAGCGCCTGAGCCATCTGCGAGCGTCCCGCGTTATGGGTGCACACGAACAGCACGTACTTCATCTTCTGCGCCTCTTCTCTCTCTGGTGTTACGCGGCTGCGACCAGCTTCTTGGCGTACTCGCCCGGCAGGCCCGCAGCCTCGACCTCCCGGGCAACCGCCTCCGCGTCGTAGGGAACGCGCTCGATCGACGCGCGCACCTGCCCTGTCTCATCGAGCTCGAGGATCGCGAACGCGCAGCGAGGATCTCCGTCCTTCGGCTTGCCGACAGACCCGCAGTTGACGAACAGCACCCCGCCGTACTTGTGGATCCATGGCTTGTGGGTGTGCCCGAAGATCAGCACGTCGGCTTCCTCGGCCTTCGCGAGCCGCTCGTACAGGCTCGCCGGCTTGTCCTCGAACAGATACTCGTTGACCTTCCGAGGCGATCCGTGCACGAGATGGACCTTCCGCTCGCCGAGCTCGAAGCGCAGATCGAACGGCAGCGCGAACATGAAGTCTCGTGATCGCTGATCGGTATGCGCGAGCGTCCACACCACCGACTGCTGGCCGAGCTCACGATCGTGCGGGGTTACGTACGCGCAGCCGCAGTCGTCGAGCTCGCGCGCGATCGCGTGGTCGTAGTTGCCGTAGATCGTCGGGATCTCCCGCTCCTCGATTAGCCGACACACCTCGTTCGGATGCGGGCCGTAGCCGACGAGGTCCCCGCCGCAATACAGCGCGTCGACGCCGATCGCGTCGATCGCAGCAAGGCTCGCCTCGAGCGCCGGGAGATTGCCATGGATATCGGTGATGACCGCGACGCGATTCAACGCTGCCCCCTTGCGGGTCGATGGATGTCAATCAGGTCGAACGCCGGAACGAGCGTCTCGAGCAGCTCCCAGACGCGGTGATAGATCTCGTAACGGATCCGGCGCACCGCCGCGAGCGACTGACCGGCGGGATCGGCGACGGGCCAATCCAGGTAGCGGCGGCCCGGGTACACGGGGCACGCGTCTCCGCAGCCCATCGTGACGATCGCGTCCGCGGCGCGGACCACCTCCTCGGTGAGCGGCTTGGGGAACTCCTCGGCGAGGTCGATGCCCAGCTCGGCGAGCGCCCGCACGACCACCCGGTCGATCTGCTCCTCCGGGTGCGAGCCAGCGCAGCGCGCGCCGACCCACCCATTGGAAAGGTGATGGGCGAGCGCGGCCGCGATCTGGCTTCGGCCAGCGTTGTGCTCGCACACAAACAGCACCTCCGGCAGCGCCTTCTCAATCAGCCCGTCCGCCTGCGCGACCGCCCACAGCCGCTCGCGCGAGAAGCGACGGATGATCACCGGCAGGAAGTTCGGACCGATCGTCGGCCTCTCGCCGATCGCCTCATATGAGTCCTCAACATATTTGGCGACCGTCTCGCGCGAGAACACTCCGCGGAACTCATCCGCGAGGTCGCGCGTCGTGGCGTCGAGCGCCTGACGCATCAACAGACTCATGTGAACAGACATGACGGACCTCTGAGGCAACGCGCGTCGAGAGTCTATCCATTGACAAGAATCAGTTCAATCGATACACCTATATAGATGGCTGTCAATCTGGAGCTCACGCCGAAGACCAAGCGCCCCGCCGGCGAACCGTGCTGCGAGCCGGTCGTCTACCCCGATGTCGAGCGCGATCACGCACTGCGGATGGCGACGATCGCCAAGGCACTCGGAGACCCCGTCCGCCTGCAACTCGTCGACGTGTTGCGCAAGCACGCCGGGAAGGTGTGCGTCTGCGAGCTCGTGCCGTTGTTCGATCTTTCGCAGCCGACGGTGTCGCACCACCTCAAGGTCCTTCGCCAAGCCGGCATCGTCGGCTCCGAGCGCGAGGGGCTGTGGGCCTATTACTACGTGATCCCCGACGCGCTGACAGAGCTCTCCGCGTGGCTGAGCTAGACACCAGCGCTCGAGCCCCGTCCCGACCACCGCAGGGCTGCGCGCTCGACGAACGCGGATTCGGCTCGCAGCTACGACGCTACCGGCGACTGTCGGAGCACGTGACGACCCTGCAGCGCACCACGGGACAGGTCATCGCCCACTTCGGACCCGACCTTCCGCCCGGACTACTCGAGCGCACGCTCGAGGTCGAGCGGCGATGCTGCCCATTCGTCGACACGAGCTACAAGCACGCAACCCGCCGCCTCACGCTCGCAGTCGAGAGCGTCGACCAGGATCCGCGACTCGACTCACTCTTCCACGCGCTGACGCCGGCTCACCGGGGATGACAGCCACCGCACACCTCAAGAACCCACAAGCGCTCTACCGCGACTGGGATCACGAGCAATGGAACCCCTGGTCGATCGACCTCGCGCTCGACCGCGAGCAATGGCAGAGCGCACTGTCCGATGAGGACAAGG
>DATKOY010000163.1:0-40903 GCA_035524415.1 Solirubrobacteraceae bacterium
GACGGGCCGGACGAGGTCCACCATATGGCGATCGCGCGACGCGAGACACGGCGCTACCGGCCCCAGCCGGTCGGAGCATCCTGACCGAACCGTCGTTCAGCCGGCCGGCCGTGCTGCGAGCACATGCCGGCCGGCCTCGACGAGCGGCTCCACGAGGCGGTGCGCCTGGTCGAAGCCGGATCCGATCATCGCGCCTCCCGACGCGCGCGCGGCGATGCCCTGGCAGATGACCGCGAGCTTGAAGTACGCGAACGACTGATACCAGTCGATGTCGGAAGGGTCGATACCGGTCCGGCGGGCATAGCGCTCGATGACGTCCGCGCGCGTAGGGAAGCCTTCGCTCGCGGTGAGCGGGGCCATCATCCGTGCGCGGCGGAGGATCGGAGGGTCCTCGGCGTCACTCCAGTACGCCAGCATCGCCCCGAGGTCGGCCAGCGGATCGCCCAATGTGCTCATCTCCCAGTCGAGCACGGCGACGATCGCGCCGGGCTCCGTGGGATGCAGAATCGTGTTGTCGAGGCGGAAGTCTCCGTGGACGATGGAGTTGGCCCGCTGGGCGGGCAGCGATCCGGCGAGGTCGTCGCGCAGCAGGTCGAGCGCGGGCAACTCGCCGGTCTTCGACGCCTCCCATTGCTGCGACCACCTTCGCAGCTGCCGCTCCATGAATCCGGCAGGGCGACCGAACTCTGCAAGGCCCGCGGCGGCGGCGTCGATCGTGTGGAGGTCAGCCAGCGTGTCCACAAGCGCATCACCGATCCGGCGCCGATCCCGAGGACTCTCCGCGTATCCGGGGGGGAGCGCATTGCGACAAATGTGACCGACGACACGCTCCATCACATAGAACGGTGCGCCGAGCGGACTATCTGCGGTGCCGAGATGCAGGGTCCGGGGAACCGGGACAGCCGTGTCGGCGAGCGCGCTCATGACCCGGTATTCCCGGCCCATATCGTGGGCGGTGGCAAGGATGTGACCAAGCGGCGGACGCCGCAGGATGACCTCGCCCGCGTCGCAGGCGATGCGGTAGGTCAGGTTGGACTTGCCGCCCGAGATCAGCGCGACATCGCAGGTCATCCAGCGCGGGTCATGGAGGATGTCGGCCAGCATCGGGCCGACGATCTCGGGGCCCGCCCCGGTGGTGATCCGCTCGAGCCGCTGTGCGGTGGGGTCGTCGAAGTTCAGCTCCTCGCCGCTCGGCGCGCCGACATCCTCGGTCATGGCACCGTCGTCTCTCATCTCACTTCCATGGCCGGAGCGGGCTCGCGCTCCGATGCCGCCGCCGCCAGTTGCCGGCCGAGCTCCCGCTCGTGGTGGGCGGCGTCGCCAAACTGCTGCTCACGCACGACGATCCGCCGCAGGAAGCGGTGGGCGGGGTGCTCCTGGGTGAACGCGATACCGCCGAAGACCTGCATTGACCCGTGCGCGACCTCGCGCGTCGCACGCGAGACGTAGGCCTTCGCCACGGATGCCGTCTGCTGCGCGCCCGGGATCCCGTCGTCGAGCGCCGCGGCGGCGTACAGCGTCGTTGACCAGCTGCTCGCCTGTCGCACGTGGAGGTCGGACATGAGGTGCCGCAGCGCCTGATTGCTCCCGATCGCCCGCCCGAACTGACGGCGCTCGGACGCGTAGCGCCGGGCCTCGCCGAAGAGCGCGCCGGCCGCGCCGACGGCCTCTGCGGCGGCGAGCAACCCGCCGACACTCGCGAGGCGAGCGATGGTCGTCTCGGCGAGCTCACCCTCGAGCACGGCCGTGACCTCGACATCATCGAACGTAACGCGGCTGAGCGGCACCGTCTCGTCGAGGCTCGATTGCGGGACGAGCTCGGTCCCCGGCCGTCCACTCGGCACGAGCGCGAGCGCCGGCGCGCCGGCGGCGCGGGCGATGACGGCGAGTCGGTCGACGTCGGCCGCGTGCTCGACAGCGGCCTTCGTGCCGCTGATCCGATTGGAATGCACCTGACTGCGCATCTCTGACAGCGACCAGCCTCCCCCTGGTTCGAGCAACGCGATCGAGACGCGTGAATCCCCGTCCAGCAGCTCCCGAAAGCCATCAGGGAGCGCAGCGGCGAAGCGCGACAGGGCGTAGCGCGTCCCGACGCTGCCGAGAAACGCCACCGAGGCAAGGTGGCTGCCCACCGCGCGGGCCGCCAGACAGAGCTCGATCGCTCCGAGGTGGCCGTCGGGTCCGCCGAGCACGCCGAATTCGACAAGGCTCTCCCACAGCCGCTCGCGCTCCGCGTGACCCGCCTGCCACGCGGCGTCGGCGGGGGGCCACTGGCGATCCAGAAGCGTGTTGATCGACTCCTCGAGCCAGACCTGCTCGTCGCTCAGTTCGAGGTCCACGTGTCTACTCCTTCGGGAGCGAGAGGATGCGGTCAGCGATGATGTCCCGCTGGATCTGCTGCGTGCCGCCGTAGACGCTGGCCGCGCGGGAATACAGGTAGGTCTCGTACCAGAAGTCGTTTTCCGCTGCTTCGTCCGGATCGCCATGGAGCAGCGTCGGCCCGAGAACCTGGAGAACGGTCGAGGCGAGCCGTTGCTCGGCCTCGGCCATCAGCAGCTTGACGCTCGAGCTCTCCGGTCCGACCGCCCCACCGTTGAGGAACTCGCCGACCGTCCGGTATGCGTGGTGGCGCAGCACCTCGATGCCGATCAGCGCGCGCGCGAGCGCCGTCTGCGCCTCCGTGCTCTCGAGCACCGACTGCCCATCGAGGACCCGCCGCGCGGCGACCGAGACCGCCCGATCCAGCCACGTCCGGAGCTTGACCTGCCGGGGCAATGCGGCGGTCCCACGCTCATGTCCGAGTGTGTGCATCGCGATCTTCCATCCGTCGCCGAGCTGGCCGAGCAGGTTGCCGCGTGGGACGACGACGTCGTCAAGGAAGAGCTCGCAGAACTCGGCGTGACCTGTGATCTGCGTCATCGGCCGAACCTCGACGCCGGCAGAGGACATGTCGACGATCAGCATGGAGATGCCACGGTGGCGAGGCACGGACTCATCGGTGCGCGCCAGGACGCCGCACCATGTCGCATATTGGCCCCATGACACCCAGGTCTTCTGGCCGTTGATGACGAAGGTGTCGCCGTCCTGAACCGCGCGGGTGCGGAGGCTTGCGAGATCGGAGCCGGCTTCCGGCTCGGAGAAGCCCTGGCACCAGATCTCCTCCGCCGACAGGATCGGGGGGACGTACCGCGTGCGCTGCTCGTCAGTGCCGAAGCGCAGGAGCGAGGGACCGAGCACGTCGAGGCCGACGACGTTCACGAACTCCGGAGCGCCGGCTGCCGCGAGCTCCTGGTCGACGACGATCTGTTCGACGGGCGGGCGGCCGCCGCCACCGAACTCGGCGGGCCATGCCCGCCCCACGAAACCCGCCTCGTAACACGCTGCCTGCCACCGCCGGAGCACGCCCATCCGTTCGTCCAGCGCCCGTGGCAGTTCGGTGGCGTCGAACCCCTCGCGGGCGAGGAAGCTGCGCACCTCCTGGGCGAGCGCGTGTTCTGACGCTGTCTCCGCGAGTTGCATCGAACTGAGATCGTATCAGGAAATGCTCGTATTGACCGTCGGTCATCACGGTCCACACGCGAGGAATCCGGCACGTATGAGCATTGTCATCCGAACCGGGCCGTGATACCGTTGCCTGACGTGAGTTCGAATCAGGGCGTCAGCGGGGAAAGGTCACGAGCCGCTCGCCGGTCCCGGAACGAAGGCGCCAGGCGGGCCGAGATTCTCGACGCGGCGATCGACCGGTTCGGACGCAACGGGTATGAGAGCACGAAGTGGGCCGACATCGCCGAAGACGTCGGGATCGGGCCGACCGCCCTGTATCACTACTTCGACTCCAAACAGCACTGCCTCTATGTCATCGTCGAGCAGGCCCTCACCGACCTGCGCGGGAGGTTCGACGGCATCACGGCAGATCACACCGATGCCCGGGAGGCTCTGCGTGCCGTCTGCATCGACTGCTTCCGACTCTCCGAGCGTGACGTTCTGCGCAACCGCGTTCTCGTAGCCGAGCAGGCTCTCCTTGGCCACGAGGCCGGCTCACGACGCGAGGAAGAGGCACGCCAGGAAGGGCGGCAGGAGACTCGCGCGCTCGAGCTGGCGTGGACGCGGTTTCTCGAGGACGCGATGAAGAACCGCGCGATTCCAGCACGTGACCCGCGGATGCTCGCGAGGGCGATGCTCGGCCTCTACAACAGCATCTGGCACTGGTATCGGCCCGACCAGACCGTCCTCCTGCCGACCGTTGCGGAGTTCTTCGTGGCGCGCATGCTCGCCGTCGCCGGCGTGCCGCCGGACGGGCGGGACGGGCGGGACGGGAGCGCCACGGGCTGAGGGGGAGGCAAGGGATGCGATCAGCACTCGCGCGGTCCCGCAGGCTGGTGCTGCCGGAGCTCACTGGACGGGCATGCCGGACTCACCCTGACCGTCCCGCGCTGATCTTCGGCGACGACACTCGGACGCACGCCGAACTGCATGATCGAGCGGCACGGCTGGCCGCCGTTCTCGCGGGAGAGGGCCTCGGTCAAGGCGATCGCGTCGCGCTGCTGCTGCACAACCGGATCGAGTTCGTCGAGTCGCTGCTGGCGTGTCAGCGGATCGGCGCCATCGCCGTACCGATCAACTTCCGGCTCGCGCGTGACGAGATCGAGTTCATCCTCGCGGACTCGGGAGCCTTGGCGTTGGTCCGCGATGCACCAGCGCCTGAGGGCCAAGGCGTTCGGGTGGCGCTCGAGACGGGACCCGGGTACGACACAGCCGTGGCCGCTGCGGAGCCCCTGGTTGAGAGTGCCGACGTGCTCGGGGACGACCCCGCGCTCATGTGTTACACGTCAGGTACCACGGGGCGGCCGAAAGGGGCGCTCCTGACACAGCGGAATCTCGTGGCGAGCACGCTGAGCTGGATTCACGAGATGCGAGCCGGCGAGGATGACGTGTGGCTGTCAGGTCAGCCCCTCTTCCACATCGGCGGGATCAACGGCCTCTTCCCGTTTCTCGTGCTCGGCGCGACGGTGGTCATCACTCCGAGCACGACGTTCGACCCGGAGGCGATGCTCCGCCTCATTGAGGCTCACCACGTGACCATGTGCATCTTCGTGCCGACCCAGTGGACGGCGATCTGTGCCAGCCGTTCGGCCGCGCGCATCGATCCCCACCAGCTCCGCGTCACGATGTGGGGAGCCTCTCCGGCACCGCGGCAGACGCTCGAGGCGATGCAGAAGACGTTTCCGGACGCCGCGATCGTGAGTGCCTACGGGCAGACGGAGATGTCCGGCGCCACGACACTGCTCAAGGGCCCGGACTCGACGCGGAAGATGGGCTCGGTCGGCAGGCCCATGCTGGGCGTGGAATTGCGCGTCGTCGACGAGGCGTTGCGCGACGTGCCGCCCGGCAGTGTCGGTGAGGTCGTGTACCGGGGACCGAACGTGATGGCCGGATACCACCAGCAGCCCGAGGCCACACGGGAGGCGTTTGCCGGCGATTGGTTCCACAGCGGCGATCTGGCCACGTTCGATGACGATGGATACCTGTGGCTCGTCGATCGCAAGAAGGACATGATCGTCAGCGGGGGCGAGAACGTCTACCCGGCCGAGGTTGAGCGAGTGTTGCTCGAACATCCGGCGGTTGCCGAGACCGCCGTCATCGGTGTGCCTCACCCACGCTGGGTCGAGACACCAGTGGCCTTCGTCGTCCTGAAGGGCGACGGCGAGGTCGGTGAAGCCGAGTTGATCGCTCATTGCCGCCGGTACCTGGCCGGGTTCAAGAAGCCCTCCGCGGTGGTGATGGTCGAGGCGCTCCCGCGCAACGCCGGGGGCAAGGTCCTCAAGCGCCGTCTGCGGGAGGCGTACGGTGTTCGCACCTCAGCCGTCGGACGGGACGCCGGGTGATGTCTGTACATCTCACGACACGGAGGGTGGCGTCATGCCATACGTCTACGCCAACGTCAAGCTGAAATACGGCACGCTGCCGGCCTTCCATGAGGCGATGGTCACGATCAAACGGGTCATGGAGCAACACGGCTGGAGGCTCGTGGGCGCATGGAGCACGCTCATCGGCGACCTCCACGAGGTGCATGACATCTGGGAGGTGCAGGACGCGAACGCCGTGCCGGCCGCCTTCGCCGCGGCCTACGAGGATCCGGAGTTCGTCCAGGCGGCCGCGCGGATCTCGGCGATCGCCGACCGCGAGGTTCTCTCGCTTCTCACCAAGACCCCGTACAGCCCCTGACCGCGGCGCTCGCGGAGGTGGCGCGGCCGCACGCTGCGCGCATGCTGGCGGCCGCGCCCCGTTCCTTGTGCGATCAGCGGCTGGTGTCTACGCGTGCGCCGGCGCGGGTTGCGCGGACCGGACGACGTCCTCGGGGAACTCCTCTGAGGGGTCGATCGAGATCGTCTTGCTCAGCAGATACTCGTCGATCGCGTAGGGGCCGTGCTCCCGGCCGATCCCGGACTCCTTGTACCCGCCGAAGGACGAGTTGAAGTCCGCGGCCATCGTGTTGACCGAGAACGTCCCGGCGCGGATCTGGCGGGCGATCTCGAACCCGCGCTGTGGATTGCCGGTGAACACCGAGCCCGACAGCCCGAACCTGCTGTCGTTGGCGATCCGGACCGCCTCGGCCTCGTCCTCGTAGGGGATGAGGGTGATCACCGGGCCGAAGATCTCCTCCTGGGCGACGGTCATGTCGTTGGTGACATTGGTCAGCAGAGTCGGCTCGACGTACCAGCCCCGGTCGACGCCCTCAGGGACGCCGCCGCCGGTCGCGACCGTGGCGCCCTCGTCGACCGCCTTCTTGATGTAGCCGAGCACCCGCCGCTGGTGCGCCTCGGTGATCAGCGGACCGATGACGGTGTCGTCCGCGTGCGGGTCCCCGACCTTCAGGCCCTTGAACGCCTCGGTGAGCTTGGTGGCGATCTCGTCGTACTGGGACTTCGGGACGAGGATCCGGCTCATGCAGACGCAGCTCTCGCCCTGGCTCGTGCCGGCGCTCGAGCCGACGAGGATCGGCAGGACAGCATCGACGTCGGCGTCTTCGAGGACGATCGCAGCTGACTTGCCGCCGAGCTCGAGCACGCACGGCCTGATCAACTCGCCGCACATCTTGCCGATCTGCTTGCCGACCTCAACCGAGCCGGTGAAGCTGACCATGTCGACGTCGGGGTGCGTGACCAGATGCTCGGACGCCTCTCGCGTGGCGGCGACGATGTTGATCACGCCGGGCGGAAAGCCCGCCTCGGTGACGAGATCGGCCATCGCGAAGGTCGAGAGCGGATCCGGGTCGGGCGACTTGATCACGACGGTGCAGCCGGCAACGAGGGCGGGTGCCGTCTTCTGGGCGATGCCGGACAGCGGGAAGTTGAAGGCGGTCATCGCCGCCACGACGCCGACCGGCTCGCGTACGAGGAGGCTCTTGCTCTCGTACTTCATGATCAGGCCGCCGGCATTGCCTGCCATCGGCGACAGATCGGCCTCGCGCACTTCGGCGAACGTGTGCTCGCGACCGACCTTCGCGTAGTAGTTCCAGTGAAGCGTCGGCGCCACCGAGTGGTAGACCTCGGCGGTCAGCTTCGTGTGGCCGAGCTCGTCGACGATGAGGTCGCGGAACTCCGGCTGATGCTCGGCGATCAGCGCCGCGAGCCGCTCCATCAGCTCCGCGCGCTCCTCAACGGGCCGCGTCGGCCAGTCGGTCTCGTAGAACGCCTTGCGCGCAGCCTCGACGGCTCGATCGATGTCCGTGCTGTTGGCGGCAGGGACATAGCCGATCTGCTCGCCGGTGGCCGGCGAGACGACGTCGAAGCGCTCCTTCGAGTCTGGCTCCTGCCAGCGGCCGTCGATGTAGAGGTTGGGAAACTCACGGGGCAGCATGAAAAGAACTCTCTCCTCGTCTGGATTCGGGTCGTGTCTCAGAATGATGACCTGAAGTCGATTCGATAATGGTAGTGTGCCGGGCGCGTGAGTCAAGGGGCATCCAGTCGATCCTGGCCAACTGTCACCGATCGTGTGCGGTCCGCCAACGGGGTTGCGTTTACGGGCGGCTCTGGTAATCTTGAGCCGAATTCAACTCAGTAAGTGAGATGACGCGCCGTGCTCCCGACACCGCAGGTCAACGATGACAACCGAGCCTTCTGGACCGGAGGGGGCGACGGCGTGCTGTTTGTCGTGCGCTGCAATGGCTGCGGTTACTGGATTCATCCCCCCTCGCCGCGGTGCCCGCGCTGCCTCGGGGAAGACGTCGAGCCCACACCGGTCAGCGGTCGGGGTCACGTATACACCTACACGATCAACCAGCGCCATTGGGTGCCGGGGCTGGAAGTCCCCTACGTCATCGCCATCGTCCAGCTCGACGAACAAGCCGACCTGCGCCTGATGACCAACATCGTCGATTGCCGGCCCGACGAGGTGGCGATCGGCATGCCGGTGCAGGTGCGGTTCGAGGAGCGGGGAGGGGAGGTCTTCATCCCCGTGTTCGGACCCCAGCCGTCATGACCGAGACGCTCGAGCAACGCTGCATCATCTCGGGGATCGGGCAGTCGCAGGTCGGGCGACGGATGACGCGCGGGGTGATGGCGCTGACGCTCGACGCATGCCTCGAGGCGATTGGGGATGCGGGACTCACTCCGGCTGACATCGACGGTGTCATCTCCTGGCCGGGTGCGGTGACTCGGGCGGAGGGCCTAGCGCCGCCCGGCCCGGGTTCGTCGGGACCCGGTCCGCACGCCGTGATGGACGCGTTGCGCCTCAAGACGAACTGGCACTATGGCGGCCCGGAGACACCGGGCATGTTCGCCTCGGTCATCCACGGTTGCATGGCGGTCGCCAGCGGGATGTGCCGCCACGTCATCGTCTATCGCGCGCTCAACGAAGACACGGCCTGGCGGCTGAGCACCGAGCGGGTGGCCGCCGACCCGGGCGCAGTCACCGGCAACATGCAGTGGATCCTGCCCTTCGGCGCCTTCTCCGGGCCCAACTGGATGGGGCTCTACGTGCGGCGTCACATGCACGAGTTCGGCACGACGCGCGAGCAGATCGCCCAGATCAGCCTCAACGCCCGGCGCAATGCCAAGCTCAATCCCAAGGCGGTGCTGACCCAGGATCTGACGCTCGACGACTACATGTCATCGCCGATGATCAGCGACCCGTTGTGCCTGTATGACTGCGATATCGCGATCGACGGAGCAACTGCGGTGGTCGTGTCAACCGCCGAACACGCGGCTGACACCCCGAACACTCCCATCCGCTTCGAAGCCGTCGGGAGCGCGTTGCACGGCCGGGCCTCATGGGACCAATGGGAGGACATGACCACCACGGCGGCGATGGGCGCGGGGGCGCATTTGTGGTCGCGGACCGACCTCAAGCCAAAAGACGTCGACGTCGCCCAACTCTATGACGGCTTTACGGTCCTCTCGCTGTATTGGCTCGAGGGCTTGCAGTTCTGTGGCCGTGGGGAGGGCGGCGCGTTTGTCGAGGGCGGGGAGCGCATCAGCCTGACGGGCGAGTTGCCGCTGGCCACGAGCGGGGGCCAGCTGTCGGCCGGCCGGCTGCACGGCTTCGGCCATCTCCATGAGGCGTGTCTGCAGTTGCGCGGTCAAGCGGGCAAGCGTCAGGTTCCCGGAGCGAAAGTGGCGGCGGTGTCGGCGGGCGCGGGGCCATTGGCCTCGTGTCTGCTGCTCCGGACCGAAGGGTGAACAGCGAAGACAATGGAGAGAGGGAGAGATGAACCTAGCCGCTCTTGTCGATGAGCACGCGGCACGCTATGGCAATCGGGTGCTCGCCGTCTTTGATGACGACACCGTGACCTACGAGCAGGCCGCCGCGCGGGCCGGTCACGTCGCTGCAGGTTTGCGGGAACTGGGAGTCAGCGAGGGAGATCGCGTAGCGGTCATGATGACCAACCGGTCCGAGTTCTTGTACGCGTGGTTCGGCATCCTCAAGCTCGCAGCGATCGAGGTGCCGATTCACGACGCCGCCCGCGGTCCGGGCATCTCCCACATCCTCAACACCACCGACGCCAAGGTGCTGATCGTCGAGGACACGTTCACGAGCCACGTCCAACCGTACCTCGGGGACTCACCGAGCGTCGAGCATGTGGTGGTCGTCGGGGAGCAGCCGCCCGCGGCCAACGGCGGCGTTCCCTTGCACGACTTCGCCGGTCTCCTCGCCAACCCTGCTTCGGTGGAGACGATCGACGTGGCACCCCACCAGCCGGCCTCGATCCTGTTCACGGGGGGCACAACCGGACCCCCCAAGGGCGTGGTCCTGCCCCACAACCACAACATCAACCTGGGCACGAGCACCGCGGAGGTGGCCGGCTACAACGAGGACGACGTCCTGCTCTCCGTCTTTCCTCTCTTTCACGCCAACGCCAAGTACATGACGACGATCGCCGCGATGGTCGTCGGGGCGAAGGCGATCATCAACCGGCGCTTCTCGGCGAGCCGCTTCTGGGAGCAGTGCCGCCGCGAGCGCGTCACCGCGTTCAATGGCATGGGCGAGATGCTGCGGATCCTCATGAAGCAGCCCGAAGCGCCCGACGACGCGGAGAATCCCGTCCGCGTGGTGATCGGCGCGGCCGCGCCCCGCGAGCTCGTCGAGGACTTCGAGAACAGGTTCGGACTCGTGATCCTTGACGTGTACGGCCTGACGGAGACCGGCCCGATCACGTTCAACCGGTTCGATCAGCGCCGCGCGGGCTCGATGGGAGTTCCCGTTCCGTGGTACGAGGTCCGCATCCTCGATGAGAACGACATGGAGGTTCCCGTCGGCGAACCGGGGGAGATTTGCATTCGTCCCCGGCGACCGAGCGTGATGATGGGCGGCTATTGGAGCAACGACTCGGCGACGCTCAAGTCGATCCGCAACCTGTGGTTTCACACCGGCGACCACGGTCATCGCGACGAGGACGAGTTCTATTTCTTCAGGGTCCGGGAGACCGACTCGATTCGCCGCCGCGGTGAAAACATCTCCGCCTGGGAGGTCGAGCGGGTCCTCGCGCTCCATCCGCAGCTGCTCGAGTCTGCTGTGTATGGAGTGCCGTCGCCGATCGGAGGGCAGGAGGTGATGGCGGCGATCGTCCGCAAGCCCGGCTCCATCGTGGATCCCACGGAGGTCCTCGACTTCTGCCAGGACAAGATGCCGCATTTCGCGGTCCCGCGGTACCTGCGCTTCGTGGACTCGCTGCCCAAGTCGCACGCCCAGCGGATCCTCAAGCAGGAGCTGAAGGCCGAGGGGATCGAGGCCGAGGGCGTGTGGGATCGGGAGACGATCGGCTACCAGGTCCAGCGGTAGCACGATGAGTCATCGCGCTCGCCAGGTTCAGCTCGTCAGATACCCGGTGGGGGAGGTCACGCCTGACGACTTCGTCACGGTCGAGGTCGACCTTCCCGATCCGCAGCCGGGCCAGGTACTCGTCCGCAACACCTTCACCTCGGTCGACCCCGGCATGCGCCTGCGGCTGCGGAAGAGCGGTCCCGCGGGCTATTTCAACTCGTTCCCCCTCAACGCTCCAATGGACGACATTTGGGCGGTGGGCGAGGTGATCGAGTCACGCGCCGAGGGCTTCGAGCTCGGTGATTCCGTCTGGCACGCAAAGGGATGGCGCGATTACGCGATTGTCACCGCGGGTGAGCCGGCGCTGGCGGGCATCGCCACGCTTGCTCGCATCGATACCACTGTCGCCCCCCCCGAGACCTACCTTGGACCTCTCGGCGCCATGGGCATCACGGCGTATGCCGGACTGGTCGACGCGGCCGAGCTCCGAGAGGGCGACATCGTCTGGGTCTCGGCCGCCGCCGGCGCGGTGGGCAGCCTTGCCGCACAGATCGCCAAGCTCCGCGGTCATCGCGTCGTCGGCAGCGCGGGCTCCGCCGAGAAGGTCCGCTACCTGCTGGACGAGCTCAGTCTCGACGCCGCTTTCAACTACCGTGATCGACCGATGATCGACCGCCTACGGGAGGCGGCGCCCGACGGGATCGATGTCTACTTCGATAACGTCGGCGGCGATCATCTGGAAGCGGCTCTCGCGTCCCTTCGCAACTGGGGACGGGTCGCACTCTGCGGAGCGATCTCCCAGTACGAGTCGGTGGGTCCGACGCTGGGCCCGAGCAACCTGTTCCAGGCCACGGCCAACAACCTCACGCTGCGCGGATTCCGCGGCAGCGCGTATCAGCATCGTTTGCCCGACGTCGTGCGAGAGCTCGGCGGGTGGCTTGCCGACGGCCGCCTGGTCTACCGCGAGACGATCATCGATGGCCTCGAGCGCGCGCCCGAGGCGCTGCACCGGGTGCTCTCCGGCGACACCACCGGCAAGACGCTGGTGCGCGTCTCGTAGCCCGAGGGTCAGGCCGCCTTGGGCGCACTGCGCGACCTGCGAGTTCGCTTTGCGGGAACGACGATGGGCTCGCCGTACCCCGCGACCGCCAGGCAGCGCCCGACAAAGAAGTCTCGTATGTCGTCGAGCGACAGCGCTCCGCCGGGGCGATACCAGTGCCAAATGCTGTTGTACAAGCCGAGCAGTGCCTGCGTCAGCAGACGGGGATCCGTCTCGGGAATCACGCCCTGCTCCATGCCTCGCGTGAGGAAGGCGGCCCAGGCGAACTCGATCTCGTGCATGCGAGACCGGGCGAGCCGTCGTGCCTCCTCCTCGCGCGGGGACGTGCGATGCACCGCGAGGAGGCCCCCCTCGGCGACGAGGACGCGGTTGCGCAGGACCTCGTGCTCATCGAGATCGAACAGCCCGCCCAGGACACGGACGAGCGCGGCGCCGAAGTCGTCTCGGTCCGCAGTGAGCTGCTCGAATCTCTCCAGCTCGGCCATCAGCGCCTCGGCGTGAATCTCATAGAGGCAGTGAAGCTTTGACTCGAAGTAGTGATACAGCGCCGTCGATCCAAGGCCGACGTCGGCGGCGACATCAGCCCATTTCGTGTACTCGTACCCTTGGCGGCCGAAATGCTCGATCGCGGTCGTCACGATCTCCTGGCGCCTGCTGAGGGAGCTTCCTGACCCGTCCCTCCTCTCGCGCGCCGGCGTCTGGCTCTTTCTGGCCATCCGAGCCTCTTTCTATTGAAGTGACACCAACTTTATCAGCGCGTCCGGCGCGGCCCGTCCGACCGCGATCCTGCGCCGCCGGCGCCCAGGTCATCAAGGCGTCGTCCGGGCGAATGCGCAGTTGTGTTCGTCGCCACAGCTGATAGAATTGAACTGACTTCAGGTGAGAGACAGTGAGATGAAGCAACTGGATGGTCGCGTCGTGGTCATCACGGGCGCAAGCTCCGGCCTCGGGGCGCAGCTCGCGCGTGCTGTCGGCGAGGCGGGGGGGATCCCGGTCCTGGCGGCGCGCCGCGCCGACCGCCTCGAGGCGCTCACCCAGGAGATTCCTGGCGCCGACGCCGTCGCGTGCGACGTGACCGACGAGGCTGACCGCCGGCGCCTCATCGACGGCGTCATCGAGCGGCACGGTAGGCTCGATGGGCTCGTCAACAATGCGGGCGCCGGGGCCACCGCTCCCGCCCTGCGCACGCCGACCGAGACATTCGCCCGGGTCCTCGATCTCAACGTCGTCTCTCCGTTCGCGCTCTCGTGCTTGGCGGCGGAGCAGATGCGGGACGGAGGTGGGCGTTCGATCGTGAACATCGCCTCGGTCATGGGGCTGCGCTCGATCGGTCAGATCCCAGATGCTGCGTACGCCGCGTCCAAGGCAGGCGTGATCGGCCTGACGCGGGAGCTGGCGTCGCAGTGGGGCCGCTACGGAATCCGTGTCAACGCGGTCGCTCCGGGGTTCTTCGTCTCGGAGATGACGGCGGAGCTCGGCGATGATCCTGAGCAGTTCCCCGAGTTTCTGCTGTCTCGAACGCCATTGCGTCGCGGCGGTCGCGCCGGCGAGCTCAACGACGCCGTGCTGTTCCTGCTTGGCCCCGGCAGCAGCTTCGTCACCGGAGCCGTGCTCAGCGTCGACGGGGGGATGGCCGTTGCCTGAGCTCCGCCCGCGGGACCGCCGCGACCACGACTCGACACTATGGAAAAGAGGAGGGCGATGTCGACCCTGACGTTCCAGCCTGAGGCCAATCGCTACTACGCCGAGGGATACTGGCGTGAGGGAGACCTATGGGGCGACTTCGCTCGTCACGCCGAGCAGAACGCGACCAAGCCGGCGCTGATCCTCGACGATCGCGTGTTCACGTTCGAGCAGCTCCGACGGGCTGCCGTCGGCGTCTCGCGGAGGCTCGCCGACGGCGGGGTCCAGCCCGGGGACGTCGTCGTCCTTCTCGGCCGCCACTCGATCGAGGCGGCGGTCGCGATGCTCGGCTGCATGCACCGTGGCGTGGTCATCGCGCCGTTGCCGCCGATGTTCAACGAGACGCAGCTCTCCGCGCTGATCGGGCAAACGAGCGCGACCGCGCTGCTCGCCTTCGGCGGCGAGAAAGAGCTCGCGAAGTGTCGGCGGGTCGCCGACCAGGTGCCATTCTTCTTCGCGGTGGAGCCCGACCTCGTCGACGGCTTCGCCGAGGAGGACCTCCAGGCCGAGCACGTCGCGCGCCACGCCGACGACCTGGCGATGGTGCTCCATTCCTCGGGCACGACCTCGATGCCCAAGGGCATCGCCCACTCGAGCAACACCTTGCGCTACGCGACCGAAGGCATCTGCAAGCGGTGGGAGCTGACCGGGGATGACATCTACCTCGTCGTCTGCGAGTTCGGCTTCGTCGGCGGACTCGTGTTCGGTTACTTCCCGCCCCTCTTCAACGGCGCAACGGGCGTCCTCGTCAATCGCTGGCGTGCCGAGGACGCACTGCGGCTGATCGATGAGCATCGGTGCACGTATGTGCTGTCGATGCCGACGCACTCCGCAGATCTGATCCTCGCCAAGTCGGAGAGCAAGCGCGAGCTTCCGTCGATGCGCGTCCTGGCGGCGCCGGGGCTGACGCGTGAGCGGCGGATCGCCATGCGCGAGGCGTTCGGCGTCCCTCCGCTTGGGGACTACGGCCTGTCCGAGGTGCCCGGGCACGCCGCCCACGGACTGCACGAGCACGACGAGAAGATCTTCCTGACCGAGGGCCGTCCCTATGACGGCACCGAGATCCGGATCGTCGACGAGGACGAGAACCCCGTTGCACCCACGACGATCGGCTCGGTGATCGTCAATGGCCCGAGCCGCTTCCTCGGCTTTCTGGGCAACGACGACTTGACCCGTGAGTCGCTGACCGAATGGGGCGGGTACCGGACCGGCGATCTCGGCTACCTCGACGAGGACGGGCAGTTCGTCTACGTCGGCCGCAGCAAGGACATCATCCGGCGCGGCGGCGTGACGATCGTCCCGTCAGAGGTGGAGCCTGTCATCCTCCGGCACCCGCACGTGCACGAGGTGGCGATCGTGCCGATCCCCGACGAGCGGCTCGGGGAGCGGGCGTGCGCCGCAATCATCCCCTCGGAGGGCAACCCCGCGCCGACGCTCGAGGAGATCCAACGCTTTCTGGATGAGCAGGGCGTCGCCAAGTACACCTGGCCCGAGTCGGTCGAGATCTTCCAGGAGTTCCCGCGGACGCCGTCGCTCAAGGTCGTCAAACGCGATGTCGTCAAGCAGATCCTCGAACGCTCGACGGTCACGGCCTGAAGCCGGGTGCGTGAGGCATCGTCATGACCGAAATGAGTTCACATCAATACCTCCCGGCGGCGAAGGGGACGAGTTCGATGACGTTCTTCGAGCGGTACTTCGAGCTCCTCGACGGTCCTGATCCCCACACCTCCCTGGAGCTCGTGGCCGAGGACGTGGAGTTTTCGATCCAGTGGGCCGCCGACGACTCTCGCAAGAGCAGCCAGTTCCTCGGCGGTCGCGACGAGCTGCGCGGCTTCATCGACGCCGGCGACATGGCGGGATGGGCTCACCACGTCGTTCGCAGCGGCGTCAGCGGCGATGTCGAGTTCGCTCTCGGTGAGACCCGATGGGACGAGACGGGAGAGCGGATCGGGACGTTTCTGTGCGTGGCCCAGCTCGACGGCGACGGTCGGATGCGCCGGTACATGGTGGCCCGCTCACCCGCCCTCAGCTTTCCGGCACCGACACAATGACCGAGATCCGCGACGTCGAGCTGATCGACGACGCCGTGATCGGCGGCACCATGGAGGAGCCGAGGCTGATCGGCTCCGCCTGCGAGCGCTGCGGGACGGTGACGTTCCCGCGCCAGGCGTCGTGCCCGCGCTGCACCTCCGAGGACGTGCGGCCGCGTGAGCTCGCGACCCGCGGACGGCTGTGGACATGGACGATCCAGTGCTTCGCGCCCAAGGCGCCGCCGTACCCCGAGGGTGGCGTACGGGAGTTCGAGCCCTACGGCGTGGGCTACATCGAGCTACCCGGCGAGGTCCGCGTCGAGGCTCGGCTGACCGAGAGCGACCCGGAGCGGTTGCAGATCGGCATGCCGATGGAGTTGACGCTGATCCCCGTCCCCGGGGCAAGCGCGAGGCTGACCTACGCGTTCAGGCCGGTGAAGGAGGATTCATGAGTGGTGAGGACGTCGCGGTCGTCGGGCTCGGCATTCACGCCTTCGGCCGGCATGACGGTGTCACCGGCCTCCAGATGGGAGCGATCGCGGCGCGGCGAGCGCTGGCGAGCGCCGGGATCGCGTGGCAGGACGTCGACTTCGCCGCCGGTGGCTCGGACGCGGCCGGCAACGCGGACACGTCGGTGTCGATACTCGGTCTGACCGGCGTACCGTTCATCAACGTCAGGAACGGGTGCGCCACCGGCGGCTCGGCGCTCACGACAGCCCACGCGATGCTCGTTGCCGGCGCGGCCGAGGTCGCACTCGTCGTGGGATTCGACAAGCATCCGCGCGGCGCGTTCAATCCGCTGCCCGAGGAGTGGGGGATCGGCTCGTGGTACGGCGAGACCGGGCTGATGCTGACAACGCAGTTCTTCGCCATGAAGATCCAGCGGTACATGGCCGATCACAGCATCAGCGAGTCGACGCTGGCCAAGGTCGCGGCGAAGGCCTTCGCGAACGGATCGCGCAACCCGAACGCCTGGCGGCGAACGCCGCTCGGCGAGCACGAGATCCTCGGCTCGAAGATGGTCAACAACCCCCTGACCCAGTACATGTTCTGCTCACCCGGGGAGGGGGCCGTCGCCCTCGTCCTCGCCCGTGGCGCGCGGATCAGGGAGCTCACGCGCACGCCCGTGTATCTGCGCTCCGTCGCCTTCCGGACGCGCCGCTTCGGATCCTTCGAGGTCTTCAGCCCCTCGATCCCGATCGAGTCGGCGCCCTCGGCGACGACCGAGGCGGCCGCCGCCGCCTTTGCCGGAGCCGGGATCGAGCCGAGGGACGTCGACATCGCGCAAGTCCAGGACACGGAGTCCGGGGCAGAGGTCATGCACCTCGCCGAAACCGGTCTGTGCCGGCACGGGGAGCAGGAGGCCCTCATCCAGAAAGGTGACACCGAGCTCGCCGGGCGCCTCCCGATCAACACCGACGGCGGGTGCCTGGCCTGTGGCGAGCCGATCGGTGCCTCCGGCCTGCGCCAGGTGCACGAGATCGTGCTCCAGCTTCGCGGTGAGGCCGGCCACCGACAGGTCCCCAAGCGCTGCCGCGTCGGATTCACGCAGGTCTACGGAGCTCCGGGCGTCAGCGCCTGCACCGTCCTCACGGTGTGAGACGTGGTCTGTCCGGGCGACGGCCCGGTCGGCCGCCGCCCGGACCAGAGCGCTCAGGTCTTCACGGTGTTGCCGGCATCGACCGGCAAGGCGACGCCGGTGATGAACCGAGCGGCGTCCGAGCACAGGAACAGCACCGCGTCCGAGACATCGCTGGGTTCGATCCACGCGACCCCGGGGAGGATGTTCAGGCCCTCGAACGCCTCGCGCACGTCGTCCTCGCCCGGATTCTCCACGTCGGGGGCGAACAGCTCGAAGGTGGCGTCGTTGATCACGAGTGGCGTGCGGACCGTGGTGGGACACACGGCGTTGACTCGGATGCCGTGCGGTCCGCACTCCTGCGCGAGCACCTTCATCAGCCCGATCACGCCGTGCTTGGCCGCTGTGTAGTGGGCGGTGTTCTGGTAGGCGCGCAGCCCCGCCGTGGAGCTGGTCAACACGACACTTCCGCCCTCGCCGCGCTGCACCATCGAGGGCAGTGCCGCGCGCACGGTGTTGAACACGCCGGTGAGGTTGATGTCGATCATCTCGCTCCACTGCTCAGCGGTCATCTCCCAGACCACCGCCCAGGTCCCGATCCCGGCGTTCGCGCAGACGATGTCGATCCTCCCCAGCTCGGCCACGCCGGCGTCAACCGCGCGCTGCATCTCAGACAGCGAGCGGACATCTGCAATCGCCTTGACCGCCCGACGGCCCGTGGCCCGCACCTGCCGGATGGTCTCGTCGAGATCGGCCTCGCTGGACAGCGAGTAGGAGAGGGTCTTGAGCGGGTTCGCGCAGATGTCGACGCAGATCACGTCCGCGCCCTCGGAGGCGAGCCGCACCGCGTGCGAGCGCCCCTGTCCGCGTCCGGCGCCGCTGACGAGCGCGACCTTGCCATCAACGAGTCCCATCTCTTCTCCTCTCTACCGCCGGATGCCGCGCGGCGGCGATCCAGCCGTCGTTCTATGAACTGAGATCAGTTCATTATACGGCACGGCCTCGCATTTCACGCGCCGGCGCTGACCACGGCTCGGCCGAGCACCTCACCGTGCTTCAGCCGCCCGTACGCCGACACGGCGTCGTCGAGGCGGTAGACCTCGGCCTCGGAGTGGATCGCGCCGGAGCTGGCCAATGCGACCACCTCGGCGAGCTCGGGGATTGTGCCCCACGTCGGCATGCGAACGGTCACCTCGTAGGGGATCAGCCCGGGCTTCACGCGCAGCTCCCCGCCGGCACGCCCGATGTAGGCGACATCGCCGCCCTGAGCGACCGATCCGGCCGCCAGCTCGAGCGTCGCGTCGGCACCGACGAAGTCGAGCGCCACCGTGGCGCCGTCGGGCCCGAGCTCCGACCGCACGCCCTCCGGCGTCAGCCCCTCCGCGGTCAGCGCTGCATCGGCTCCCGCCTCGCGGGCCAGGTCGAGGGCGGACTCGCGGACGTCAACGGCGAGGACGCGTGCGGCGGTGAGCGCCTTGAGGATCTGGATCGCCATGTGCCCGAGGCCACCAACGCCCAGCACGAGTGCGGTACTGCCGGGCCGGAGCTTGTCCAGCGAAAGCTTCACCGCGTGGTACGACGTGAGCGCGGCATCGGTGAGCGGGGCGGCGTGCACGGGATCGAGACCTGGCGCGGGCACCAGGTATCGCGACGTGGGCACGAGCACGTAGTCGGCGAGGCCCCCGTCGCGTCCGAGCCCGGCGCCGTGGGCGGTGTGCTGCGTCCGCGCGCAGGCGTTGTCGCGCCCGTTGGCGCACTGCCAGCACGCCCCGCACCCCCACCGGCTGTAGACGACGACCGAGTCGCCGACGGTCAGCCCCGACGCCGCAGGCCCGAGCGCCGCCACGCGCCCCGCGGTCTCGTGCCCGAGTGTGAAGGGGAGCTCGTACGGATAGACGCCGGGCGGGCTGCTCATGATGTGGAGGTCTGAGCGGCAGAGACCTGCCGCAGTGACCTCGATCAGGATCTCCGAGCCCTCCGGCTCCGGGACCGGCACCTCTTCGATATGAGGCGTCGACTCCCAGTCCATCAGGCGCAGTGCGCGCATCGTGCTCCGGGTCATGATCTCACTCCACTCCTGAATCGAATTCAGGTAAGATGATACAACGATGCCAACCGCGAGAGGAATCTGAGCTGTGGGTTCGCGGGTCGCCGGCAAGGTCGTGCTCGTCACGGGTGGCGCCAGCGGGATGGGGGCCGCGCATGTCCGGGCGCTGGCGCGCGAGGGCGCAACGGTGGCGATCACCGACGTCGCCGCCGACGCGAGTGCTCGGCTGGCGGACGAGGTCAGGACCGGCGGCAGCGATGTGTCCTGGTACCGCCTCGACGTTGCCGACCCCGACGGTTGGCGAGGGGTCGTCGCCGATGTCGAACAGGCCCACGGACGGATCGATGTCCTCGTCAACAACGCCGGCGTCCAGGTCAGGTCCGTGGGCGTCGATGTGGACGAGCGCGAATGGAGCCTGGTCACATCCGTCAACCAGCGCGGCGTCTTCCTGGGGATGCAGGCGGTGATCCCGGGGATGGTGCAGCGCGGAGGCGGCTCGATCGTCAACATCGCCTCGGTCGCCGCACTCGTCGGGCTTCGCGGATCGCTCCCCTATCAGGGCAGCAAGGCCGCCGTGCTGGGACTCACACGTGGGGCGGCCGTTGCTTACGGCCCCGACAACGTCCGCGTCAACGCCGTCTGCCCCGGCCTCGTCGTCACCGGGATGACCCAGTCCGCCGATTCGCAAGCCGTCGAGACGATGAAGATGCAGATTCCCCTGCGCCGCGACGGCCGTCCGGACGAGGTCTCAGCCGCGGTCGTGTTCCTCGCCTCCGATGAGTCCTCGTACATCACCGGCGTCGCGCTTCCGATCGACGGCGGATACGTCGCCGCCTGACCCCACGGGCCTAGCGCGCGTCGATCGGCGTGTGCTCTTCGACCTGCAGCAGGTTGACGTCCACCAGCTCTGGCCGGCGGAGCAGACCCTGGGCCACGAGCGGACCGAGCGCTTCCCGGCCCCAACGCGCATGATCGAAATAGATCTCGAGGTAGCCCACGCGGGTCGTCTCGTCGACCAGACCGATCGGGCGCTGGCCCTCGACATCGACGGGCTCGCACTCCACCTCGTTCAGCACCCGGTTGAGGATCAGCAGGCGGGCACCGAAGGCGGACTCCATCCGCTCGCGGACTCGCTCGGCGATGGCAGTGAAGGCGGCCCACCCGCCGTCGGCGCCGACGCCCGGCGCCCGGTCCGCCTCGAGCAGGAACTTGGCCAGCGCCAGCTGACCGTTGCGCCGGTCGAGCAGCACGGTCTCCTCCAGGTCGGTGTGGCGCAGGCGGAAGAGGCAGTTGACGTGATCCTGGGCCACCATTTCGTTCTCCTCGGTGGAGAAGGCGAGGGCCTCGCCCGGCGCGAACCGCAGCGCGACAAAGCGCCAGGCGCGCGGCCGCTGTGCCCAGCCGCCGGTGACGTCCGCCTGCGCGACGGCGCGGTTGACGTGGTAGCTGATCAGCGCGGGCATCGGACGCAACAGGTCCTGGGCCATGCGCACATGGACCGTGGTGTAGTGCCGCTCGCACTCGTCGGGAGTCCGCGAGGGTGTCGGCATGAAGCGGCTGATGCTCTTACCCATCGTGCGGCGCCACGGTCGTGCGGGTCAGTAGGCCTGTGACTGGCCGCCGTCGACCGCGACGACGACGCCGTTGACGAACGAGGCCTCGTCGGACAGGAGGAAGGCGACGACACCGGCCACCTCGGGCGGCTGACCGAAGCGCTGCATCGGGTTGATGCTGACGTACTCACGGCCGGCCTGCTCCCAGCCGTCCTCGCCGCCGATCTGGATGAACGCTCCCTTGACCATCTCGGTCATGATCACCCCGGGGGCGATCGCATTGACGCGCACGCCATGGACGCCGTACTCGATCGCCGCCACCTTCGTCATCCCCGCGACGGCGTGCTTGCTGGCGACGTAGGCGATCTGGTTGGGGACGCCGCGGATCCCGCCCACCGAGGCGACGTTGACGATTGCGCCCGACCCCTGCGACCTCAGGTGGGGCAGCGTGTAGCGCATCCCGTAGAAGACGCCTTTGAGGTTGATGTCGATCACCCGATCGAATACCGCCGTGTCATAGTCCTCCGCCCGCGCCTGGCGACCTTCGATGCCGGCGTTGTTGTAGAGGCCGTCCAGGCGGCCGAAGTGATCACGAGTCTGCTCGACGTATCTCGCCACCTCGGCCTCCTGCGACACGTCCGCGGTGATCGTGAGCACCTCTGCGCCCGGCGTCGCGCTTAGGACCGATTGCTTGGTCTGCTCGAGCCCCTTGGCATCGACGTCGACCAAGGCCAGGCGTGCCCCCTCGGCGGCGAGTCGGTGCACGGCGGCCCGCCCGAGTCCCGCGCCCGCGCCGGTGGCGACGATGACCTTCCCGTCGAAGCGCATCGATCAGCCGACCGGCTCGGCCGCCAGCGGCATGAACCGGCGCGTGATCGCGCCCTCCGTGAGCTCGGCGCCCTCGAGGACGCTTGAGATCTTGCCGTCCACGATCACGAGCACGCGGTCGCACAGGTCGGCCAGCTCCTCGAGATCGCTCGAGCTGACGATCACGGCCGCGCCCTCGGTAGCGGCTGTGACGAGCTCACGGTGAAGGTCTGCCTTGGCGCCGACATCGACGCCCTGTGTGGGCTCGTCGAGGAGGAACACGGTGGGCTGCTGGGAGAGCCACTTGCCGAACAGGATCTTCTGCTGGTTACCGCCGCTGAAGATGCCGAGCGGCTCATCGATCGC
Organism: Solirubrobacteraceae bacterium; assembly: GCA_035524415.1. GTDB lineage: Bacteria > Actinomycetota > Thermoleophilia > Solirubrobacterales > Solirubrobacteraceae > Palsa-465. Next base: position 22,388 of record DATKOY010000163.1, read on the forward strand.
GCTCGCGGGCCTGACGGAGAGCCGCTCGAACCAGCCCCTGGTCGTCGAGATCTCCGACCCGCGGCGCAGGATCCCTCCCTTCCAGAAGGGCTTCAGGTTCGGCAGGGTCAGGTTCTCGCGGGCGGTCATCGTCATCACGCCGCCGCCGATCTTCCGGTCCGGCGCCACATACGCGACGCCTTGGCCGATCGCCAGATCAGGGCGGTTGGGCGGCAGCGGCTTTCCGCCGATCCTGACCTCGCCCGCGGCGCGCGGCAGCGCGCCATAGCTGGCGCCCAGCACGCTGTCGCGGCCGGAACCGGCCAGGCCAGCGATACCGACGATCTCACCCTGCTCGACACTGAAGGACACACCCGCGAGCGCTCCAGTGCGCAGTCCCCTGACCTCGAAGACGGTCTCGTGCCGGCGACTCGCTGCCCGCGCCGCCTTCTGCCGGCGCGCCTCGGTCTCCTCCGCGATGAGCTCCTCGCCGGCCAGCAGCGTGACGATCCCAGCATGGTCGAAGTTGGTGACCGGGCCGGCACCGACGACGACGCCGTCACGGAACACGGACACCTGATTGGCGACGCGGAACACCTCCCCGAGGTGGTGGGTCACGTAGAGCACCCCGACGCCGGTGGCCGCCATGGCGGCGACGCGGTCGAGCAGGTTGTCCACCTCGTCAACGGGGAGCGCGGCGGTCGGCTCGTCGAGCACGAGCAGGCAGGCTGGGTAGTCGGGATCATCACGGAGTGCCCGCGCGATCGCCACACCGGTGCGCTCGGACGCGCTGAGGGTGGAGACGAGCGCCTTCGGATCGATGTCGAGGCTCAGCTTCGCGAGATCGTCCCTGGCCTGCCTGTGGGTCGCCTTCTCCCGGATCGTCCCGAACGACGTCGGGAACCCCGAGCCGAGCGACATGTTGTCGATCACGGACAGCGTCGGCACGAGCCCGAGATCCTGCTGCACGAACCGGCACCCGAGGCGGTAGGACTGCACGGGTGACTGGAAGGGCAGGTCCTGACCCTGGATCCGGATACCACCGCCCGGGTCGGGCTGGTGGTATCCGGAGAGGATTTTGATCAGGGTGGACTTCCCTGATCCGTTCTGCCCCAGGAGGGCGTGAACCTCGCCGGCCTCGATGTTCATGCTGACGCGTGACAGCGCCTTGGTACGAGTGAATGTCTTCGACACTCGTTCGACTTCGAGAACTGGGGTCATGCTCTCCTCCGGGACGTGTGGGGCTGGGGTGCGCCAGCTACTGGACCTGCCAGAGCTTCTTGAACTGGTCGAGCCCGTTCGTGGGCTGGTTCCAGGACGTGCTGCTGCCGACGGCGCTGTTGACGTTGTCGTGCGTCAGGATCTGCGTCGGCTGGACCGCGGACTGCTGCACGTTGATCGGCATGCCCTCGGCGTCCCGGAGCATCGCGTCCATCATCACGTAGGTCGAGTAGATGGGTGAGAACCCGGTCCACGCGGTCTGCTGCCCGGATTTCAAAGCGGCGATTGCGCCCTCGTCAGCGGCCTCGCCGATGATCTTGACCTTGTTCCCGAGCCCGGCCGCGGCGAGCGCGGAGTTGATGCCGGTCGCGAACGGGCCGACGTCGAACCCCATGTAATTGGCGTTGGGGTTCGAGCGAAGCGCCGACACCATGATGCTGGGAACCTTGCCGGCGGCCAGGTCCGGGATCGTGATGTTGATGATCTTCACCGTGCAGCCCGGGCAGTTCTTCTTGACCTCGGCCTGGAAGCCATCCGTGAACCCGCCAAGGATCGGGTATGCCGGGACGTGCTCGATGATCGCGTTGCCCTTCGCGTTGGAGTCGGAGATGAAAAAGTCCGCGAGGACCTTGCCCATCAGATCGTCACTCTGGTAGCCGTTGGCGTCGACGATCACCGGGTCCGTGACGTTGACGGGGTACACCGCCGTCAGCACCCATTTCGCGCCGGCCTGCTTGACCTTGTTGACCAGCGCTGGGGTCAGCGGGATGCCCGCCTCGGCGATGTAGTTGGCCTTCTTCGTGATCGCGGTGTCCACCGCGGCGCTGAAGGTCGCCGGGTTAGCGGGGTCGTAGCTGACCTGGTCGTAGCTCCAGCCGACAGACGCGGCCAGCGACTTCAGCGAATTCTGGAGCTTCACATTGTTCGGATCGGTCGTGGCCAGCATCACGAGCTTCTTGCCCTTCGGCGGTGCCGACTTGAGCGGCGTCGTGATCGTGATCGTGGTCGGATTGGCCTTGTAGGGCTGCAGCTGCGCCTGCGCCGCCGCGACACCACCGGAGCTCGACGGGCTGCTGGCGCTGGTGCTCGAGCCCGCGGCCGAAGAGGCGCTCGCGCTCGAGGTGCTGCTGGACGAGCTGCTGCCGCAGGCGGCAACCGTCAGCGCGAGCACGAGCGTGCCGATGGCGGCCGCAAGCGCGCGCACGCTCAGCCGGCCTCTCTTCCGGCGTCGGGGTCCCGCGTGTTGCGTCATCTGCTTCTCCTTGTGTGTGTGTGTGTTGTGGGTCACGATTCGCGCGCGCGAAGAGCGCACTTGCCGTTCTGTCCCGGATTTGGGCCCGTCAGTGCGGGCCCGTGCCCGAGTGATGGGAGCCCGCGGCGGCACCGGCGGCGGAGAGCTCCTCGAGTGGAACCTCGGCCTCTGGGTCGCCGCCTTTCCCGGACCCGCGACGGAACCAGCTCTTCATCCGGTGCCAGTGCTGCGAGGGTGAGCGCTGGATCGAAAGCGCGACGGCAATGATCAGAGCAACGCCGTTGAACATGTCGCTGAGCCAGCTGGCTCCGGACACGAGCTGAAGGCCCTGCACTCCGGTGGCCAGGACGTAGATCGCCAGCAGCGTGCCCCAGACGTTGAACCGGCCGGGGATCAGCTGCGTCGAGCCGAGGAAGGCGGCCGCGAACGCCGGCAGCAGCAGCGTGCCTCCGAAGTCGAGCGATGGCCCGTTCAGCGAGGAGAACATGACGCCGGCCAGACCGGCGATGGTCGCCGAGGTCACGAGCGCGAATGTCGTGTAGCGGTTGATGCGCACGCCGGAGAGACGTGCCGCCTCGGTGTTGCCGCCGATCGCGTAGAGGTAGCGCCCGACCGGTGTGTGCGCCATCAGCCACCACAGGACCAAAGCCAGGACGATGAGGTACAGCACGACGATCTGGAAGCCGAAGACCGTCGTCTGGGTGAAGTTGTTCCATGCCGTCGAGCTCGGCGGGATGGGCTGGCTGTTGGAGGAGATGATGACCTCCACGGCCGCGAGGATCGAGCTCATGCCGAGGGTGGCGATGAACGAGTTGACGCCGAGCCTGACGACGATGAACGAGTTGATGAGACCGATCGCGACCGCGACGAGGATTCCGGCGAGGATCGCGGGAACCACGGCCCAGTGGTTGTTGTTCATCATGACGATGGTGAGAATCCCTGAGACGTTCGCCGTTGCTCCCACCGAGAGGTCGTAGAGCCCGGCCGCCAGCGGGATCAGGACCGCGAGGGCGATCATCCCGGTCACCGCCTGCTGAGCCGCCACGCTGTGCAGCGTCGATGTCGTCAGGAACTCCGACGGCACCCAGATGCCGAACACGACGATGAACAGGATCCAGAGGTAGACGCCGCTGAAGCGGTCGAACCCGGTGCTGAACTTCCGGCCCTTCGCACGCTCCGGCGTCTGCTCGCGCCGAGGGGTCTGCTCGGTGACGCTCATGATCGCGTGCGCCCCCTCGTCTGCCGGGTCATGGCCGCCTCGCAGAAGTCAAACCATTCTGATGCACGCACCGATGCGGCGACGCAACCGTCTCGCATGAAGCACCCTCTCCTCTAGGTGAACTGAACTCAAGTCGAATCGTAACACCGCGAACGGGGAAGTCAAGGTTGGTGCTCTGTTAGGGAGTGCGATCGCCTTTTCCGGCGCGGTGAGCGGGCTGATGACGCGATCTCACCAACGAGCCCGGACTGGCTATACCGGACCTCGGGACAGAAGTGCCTTCACCTCAGCAACGGCGTCGATCGCGGCCGCGAGGCTGTCCGCCTCCGGGACGAGGTTGAAGCGCCGGCACCCCACCTCGATGTACGGCACGAGTGCCTCGGCGATCGCATCTGGCGGGCCGCATGGCGCATAGCGCTCAAACCGCTCGAACGGCAACGCATACGCCTCCTCCATGGTCGCGCTCAGCCGCTGCCGCGCCGCCGGGCGCGAGGCGCTGAACCCCGCCCAGAGCTGAAGCGCGTGTTGCCAGACCACGCCTCCTCGTCGAGCGTCCGCGGCGGCCGTTTCGATCAGGCCGATCGCCTCGGCGAACCGACCTGGCGAGACCCACAGCGCCAGCCAGCCGTCGCCGAGCTGCCCCGTGCGCCGCAGCGCCGCATCCGACCGACCGCCGACGAGGATCGGAATCGGGATCGCGGGCGCGGGACGGATCGCGCCGTGGAGCTCGAAGAACCGACCGCTGAAGTCGACGTCCTCGCACGCCATGAACCGACGAACGCAGTGCAGAGCCTCGGTCGTCCGAGCCCCCCGGCGCCGAGCGTCGATGCCGCACAGCTCGAGCTCCTTGGGATCGTCCCCACCCACGCCGACACCGAACGTGAAGCGCCCCGGAGCGAGGAGGGCGATCGTCGCAAGCTGGCGCGCGACGACCGCCGGATGGCGCAGGGCGAGCAGGTAAACGCCCGTCTGCACGCACACGCGCGGGTGGGCCGAGAGCAGCGCCGCGGCTTGGATCAGGCCGTCGGCGCCGTGACCGTCGGCGAAGCTGACGTGATCGCCGACGGTCAGGTGGTCGATGCCCGCGTCCACGGCCAGGGCCACCAGCTCATGCAACCTGCCCGACCACACGCCGAGGTCGTGCTCACGCAGGACGATTCCGATCCGGACGGGGTCGCCGGCGGGCGCGTCGCCCATCGACGGTGCGTTCACGCGGAGGCCGTGCGCTCCGCCACGGCCGTCGCCGCGGCCTGCAAGCCGAACACCAGAGCGCAGGCGAGACCACCGGCATACGCGCGGTTGAACACCCCGCCGGCGTCCGCTCCGGCGGCGAGCAGGCCGGGAATCAACTGTCCCGATCCGTCGAGCACGTGAGCCTGAGCATCGATCCTCAACCCGCTGAAGGTGAACGTAATCGCCGGGATGACCTCGATCACGTAGAACGGAGGATTGATGAGCGGCGCGGCATCGAGCGTTCGCCCCGGCGACGGCGCGCCGGCCTCGCACTGCCGGTTGAACTCGAGCAGCGTGTCGCGGGACGCGGGCCCCGGATACCCCCACTCGTCGGGCAGGGCCTCGAACTCCTCGATGTCGTCCGCCACCGCGGATCTGGCGCCGCGCCGGTATGCGAGCTGGAACTTGTCGATCGGCTCCACCCCCTCGACGTACGGCGCCATCATCCACTCGTCGTGGACCCGCTGGTCGTAGACGAGCAGCGCGCGCGCTTCCGGCTGGTCGAGCACATACAGGGTGTTGAGGTGGTCTCCGATCGTCTCATCACAGAACCGCCGGCCATCCAGGTTGAGCAGGACCCCGTGCTCGCTGTGGTAGAAGGTGAGGTCGGTGAACTCGTAGGGGTTGGTGAAGGCGACCTTCGAGGGGATCAGGTGGCCGTAGAAGCCGGCGTTGGGCGGCCCGAACGCGGCTCCGGCGGACAGGCCGAGCCGCAGCCCGTCGCCGACGCTGTACGGGTTGGCCCGGAGCGGGAGATGTTCCGCCAGTGGGTGGATGTGCTGTGCACGCAGCCCGGGGTCGCCGCCGAAGCCACCGGTCGCCAGTAGGGTGCAGTGCGCCCGGATCACGCGCTCGCCGCCGGCTGCGTCCTGGATCTCGGCACCCACCACGGCTCCGTCCTCGACCAGCAGGCGCTGGGCCGAGGACCCGACCAGGAGCTCGCCTCGTTCCTTCACGAGCCGCTCGCAGGCGAGCAGGTAGTTCGCCATGTCGGTGGCGCACCCACGGCCGTACCCCAGCACCGTCACAGGATCGGCGACGGCGACGTCGAGCGAGCGGACCCAGTCCAGTGCTTCGCGATACTGCTCGACAACCCTGGCGGACAGCGCGTCATCCGCCTTGGGGTTGACCTCGCGCATCACCTCGACGGTCGGCGTGGTCCAGATGAACCCTGCGTACATGGCCGAGCCGCCGATCGCGGGCCCCTTCTCGACGAGGACGACGCTCGCGCCGTCGCTGCACGCCCGGGCCGCCGCGCTGAGTCCGGCCATCCCGCCCCCGAACACGAGGAGGTCAACTATTGAATCTGATTCGGGCATTAGATCTCCTGGCCACTTCAGGGAATAGCTGATATAAGTCTACATGAGCTTAGTTCAGTTCGACTTGTGCATTGACCCGACAACGATGGTCAAGCCCGATCGGAGGAGAGATGGCGACGGCTGATCCGAACACCAATGCCCTTCCGGACCCCGTTGCGCCGACGGATGAGCCACATGTGCCGCCGAGCGTGTCCACGGCGGACGAACTCGTCGAATCGGAGCTGCTCGTCGAAGACATCTCGATCGACGGAATGTGCGGCGTCTACTGATGCCACCGCACGGCAGGCTGGTGCGACGGATCGAGGAGATCGAGCCCGGGGAGCTGAGGCGCGCAGCCAATCTGGCTCCGGACACCGAGCTGCGTCGCGAGCCCTTCGGAGCGCTCGCCTACGACTTCCGCACGCGCCGGCTGAGCTTCATCAGGCACGCGTCGAGCGCCGGCACGCGCCTGACCGATCAGTTCGAGCGGGGTCTCGACGCTCCAATCTGCCTGACGTGGGAGCTGACGTACGCATGCAATCTCGCGTGCGTGCATTGCCTGTCGAGTTCGGGCCGGCGGGATCCGCGGGAGCTCAGCACCGACGAATGCACGGCCGTGATCGATGAGCTCGAGCGGATGCAGGTGTTCTACGTGAACATCGGCGGGGGCGAGCCGACTGTGCGCCGCGACTTCTGGGAACTGGTCGACTATGCGACCGCCCATCGGGTCGGGGTCAAGTTCTCCACGAACGGCAGCCGTATCACCCCCGCGGTCGCGGCTCGCCTGGCGGCCAGTGATTACGTGGATGTCCAGGTGTCGCTCGACGGTGCGAGCGCCGAAGTCAACGACCGCGTGCGCGGTCCCGGGTCGTACGCAATCGCGACGCGCGCGATGCGGCACCTTGCGGAAGCCGGATTCATGGGGTTCAAGCTGTCGGTGGTGCTGACGCGGGAGAACGCCGGCCAGCTTGACGCGCTCACGTCGCTCGCGGACCGCTACGGCGCGCAGCTGCGGCTGACGCGGCTGCGGCCGTCAGGCCGCGGCGCTGATGTCTGGGACGAGTTGCACCCGACCGCGGCCCAGCAGCGACATGTCTACGAGTGGTTGGTGGACCACGGTGAGACGGTGCTCACCGGCGATTCCTTCTTCCACCTTTCCGCCTTCGGCGAACCGCTCCCGGGGCTGAACCTGTGCGGTGCCGGCCGCGTCGTGTGCCTGATCGACCCCATCGGCGACGTCTACGCGTGCCCGTTCGCGATCCATGAAACGTTTCTCGCGGGCAACGTTCGTGATCCGGGCGGCTTTACACGTGTGTGGCGCGAGTCAGAGCTATTTCAAGACTTGCGGCGGCCGCAGTCCGAGGGTGCCTGCGGCAGTTGCACGTTGTTCGACTCGTGCCGCGGTGGGTGCATGGCGGCGAAGTTCTTCACCGGCCTGCCGCTCGCGGGCCCTGACCCTGAATGCGTGCTCGGTCACGGAGAGCGGGCCCTCGTCGCCCGCGCGCGTCACGGCACGCGACCACCGCGACCGTCGGTCGATCACTCACGGCGCCGGCCCCCGGCCCGCCCCTGCGATGAGAGCCCGCTCGCGAGTCTCGAGGTGCACCATGGCCAGCACGCGTGAATGGTTCGAATCGATCGCGGAGGCACAGCGGCGCGCGCAGCGCTACCTCCCGAAGTCGGTGTACTCCGCGCTGATCGCGGGCTCTGAGCAAGGAGCGACGCTCGACGACAACCTGCGGGCACTCGGCGAGTTGCTCCTCATCCCTCGGATCGCCACCGGGGGCGGCGAGCGCGAGCTCGCGACCACGGTCCTCGGCCAGGAGCTGTCCCTGCCGGTGATCATCTCGCCGACGGGCGTTCAGGCGGTACGGCCAGAGGCAGAGGTCGCGGTCGCACGCGCGGCCGCGACGGTCGGGACCGCGATCGGCGTCGGTTCGTTCGCGAGCAAGCCGATCGACGAGGTCGCCGAGGCGAACCCGAAGGCGTTCTTCCAGATGTACTGGCTGGGCACTCGCGAGCGCATGACGCAGATCATGGACCGTGCGCGGGCGGGTGGAGCAAAAGGTCTGATCGTCACGCTCGATTGGACATTCGCCCACCGGCGTGATTGGGGGAGCCCCGCGATCCCGGAGCGGCTTGACGTCAAGACGATGCTGCAGTTCGCGCCGCAGGCGCTCACGCGCCCCGCGTGGTTGCTGTCGTTCATCCGAGCGGGAGGTGCGCCCAACCTGACGGTGCCCAACCTGGCCACTCCGGGCGGCGAGCCGCCGACGTTCTTCGGCGCGTACGGCGAGTGGATCGGTACCCCGCTACCGACCTGGGACGACATCCGGTGGATGCGGGAGGAGTGGGGCGGCCCGTTCCTCGTCAAGGGTGTGATGCACCCGGACGATGCGCGGCGCGCTGTCGAGATCGGGGCCGACGCGATCTCGGTATCGAATCACGGTGGCAACAACCTCGACGGGACGCCCGCCTCGATCCGCGCGCTCCCGGCGGTCGTCGAAGCCGTCGGCGGCGATATCGAGATCGTGTTCGACGGCGGAATCCGGCGGGGCAGTGACGTCGTCAAGGCGCTTGCACTCGGTGCTCGCGCGGTCCTGATCGGCCGCGCCTACCTGTGGGGGATGGCGGCGAACGGCGAGGCCGGCGTGCGGAACGTGCTCGAGATCCTCCGCGCCGGGATCACGGAGACGCTCGCCGGGCTCGGCCGCGATTCGATTCACGAGCTCACGCCTGCCGACGTGATCGTCCCGCCGGGCTTCACCCGATCCGGTGCAGCGACCACGGCGGCCCACAGCGCCGGCTAGCGCGGAGGCTCGATGGCCGCTGCGCTCTCCGACCTCACGTGGCCCGACGCCGCCCGAGGCGCGGCGAGCGCGGTGCTCGCGGTTCCCGTTGGCGCGACCGAGCAGCATGGACCGCATCTCCCGCTTTCGACCGACACGGACATCGCCGTCGCGCTGACGGACGGCCTCGCGCGGGCGCGGCCCCACGTCGTCGTAGCTCCGGCGATCGCGTACGGATCGAGCGGCGAGCACGCTGGGTTCGAGGGGACCGTCTCGATCGGACAGCAGGCGATCGAGCTGCTGCTCGTCGAGCTCGCTCGCTCGGCGTTGGCGAGCTTCCCGCGTGTGCTGCTCGTGTGCGCCCACGGCGGCAACGCGCGTCCGTTGCGCCGCGCGGAGCGGCGGCTGCGCGATGAGCGCCGCAACGTCCGTGCGTGGATGCCCCGATGGTCAGGCGACGCGCACGCCGGGCGCGCAGAGACCTCGCTGATGCTGGCGATCGCGCCGGAGCGGGTCAGACTCGATCGTGCTGCGCCCGGCGCAACCGCGCCGATCGACGAGCTGATGGAAAGCCTCGTTGCCGAGGGCGTTCGCGCAGTCAGTGCCAACGGCGTGCTCGGACATCCAGGTGGCGCGTCGGCGGCGGAAGGGCGAGCTCTGCTCGCCACCCAAATCGATCGTCTCACCGAAGCGGTCGATCGCTGGAGACGCGAGGAATGACCGTTCACCCGCATCAGCCGCCGGCGGTGCCGGCGGGCTGGCGGCTGCACCTCGATCGCTCCGCGCGGACGGCGCACGGCGGCAGCGTCGTGTTCGGCGGCTCGCCGCTGTGTGTGCTGCGACTCACGGCGGCAGGCGCCGCGACGGTAAGGCGATGGTCGGTCGGCGAACCGGTCGGCGATGCCTTGACGGAGCGTCGACTCGCGCGCCGCCTGCTCGATGCCGGGCTCGCGCACCCCGATCCGCCGCCTGCCGACCCCGCGCAGCTGACGGTCATCATCCCGGTACGCGACCGGCAAAGCGAGCTGAGCCGCTGCCTTGCCGCGATCGACGATCGCTGCCCGGTGATCGTCGTCGACGATGGAAGCGCGAACGGGGAGGCGGTTGCAACCGCCGCTCGGACGGCCGGAGCGAACGTGGTGCGGCTCGACCGCAGCCGCGGCGCAGCGGCTGCGCGCAATGCCGGATTGTGCGCCGTGCGCACTCCGTTTGTCGCGTTCGTCGACTCCGACTGCGTTGTCGGAGACGGCTTTCCGGCCCGCCTGCTGGGCCACCTGCGCGATCCCGCGGTCGCGGTGGTGGCACCGCGGATCGTCGCGCTCCAGAGCGGCCGCGGCGGCATGCTCGGGCGTTACGAGGAGCACCATTCGGCGCTCGACATGGGCGAGCGTGAAGGCCTCGTGAAGCCGGGCTCCGCAATCCCGTACGCGCCGAGCGCGGCGCTTGTCGCGCGGGTTGCAGTGCTCAACGGCGGCTTCTGCGAACAGCTTGGGATGGGCGAGGATGTCGACCTGCTCTGGCGCCTGAACGACGCTGGCTGGCAGGTCCGCTACGACCCTACCGTCAGTGTCGGGCATGATCATCGCGTGCGGTGGGCACCGTGGTTGGCACGACGCGTCGCGTACAACGCCTCGAACGCGCCGCTGCTGCGACGTCATCCGGGGCGTGTGCCTGCGCTGTCGATCTCACGAACCGGCGCGGCGTTCTGGGCGGCGGTCGGGATCGGCTCCCCAGTGGCGGCAGCCGCGGTGGACGTGCTGAGCGTCGTGCTCCTTGGGCGCACCCTTCGAGCGCACCTGCCGGCGCCGTACCACGTCGCGACCCGCCTCGTGGTGCGCGGTGAGTTGCGCGAGGGGCGTCATCTCGCGCGGACGCTGAGCGGTCCGTGGCTGCCGGCGGTCCTCGCCGCGACCGCGCTGTATCCACGCCTCGCGCGCCGGATCTGGATCGGCGTGCTGGTCAGCGCGCTGTGGGAATGGGCCGAGCAGCCACGCGAGGCAACTCCGCTGCACTACCTGCTGCCGAAGGCGGCCGAGGACGTCGCGCGGTGTATTGGTGTCTGGCGCGGCTGCGTGCGCGAGCGGCGCGCCGGCGCGTTGCTGCCGCGCCTGCGCCGACACCGGGCGAGCCGTGTCGCGCACGTGCCGACCGTATCCTCGTGAGCTCTCAGTCCCATGAACGGCATCGATCGATCTCGCAGGGCAGCGATCGTCACCGGGGCCGCCCGCGGCGTCGGAGCCGCAGTCGTGACGCGTCTGAACGCGGACGGGTGGTCGGTCGTGGCTGTCGATCGCTGTGCCGACGATCCGGCTGTCAGCTATCCGCTCGCCACCGTCGATCAGCTGCACGCGACGGTCGCGGGCTGCGCCGCGCAGGACCGGGTGGTCCCGCTCGTCGCAGACGTTCGGGACGAGCGGGCGCTGCACGACGCAACGGCCACGGCCGTGCGCGAGTTCGGCGGATTGGACGCGGCCGTCGCGGCCGCCGGAGTGATGGTCGGAGGTCCGCCGCTATGGGAGATCGACGAGCGCCACTATCGCGCCGCGATGGACGTCAATCTCGACGGCGTCTGGCGGCTGGCGCGCGCGGCGATCCCGGTGATGCTGGCGCGGCCCGAGCCGCGCCACGGCAGATTCGTCGCGGTCGCATCAGCCGCGGCGCACCGCGCAATGCCGCGCCTCGGCGCCTATGCCGCCGCCAAGGCAGGCGTGATCGGCCTCGTTCGCGGCCTCGCCGCCGACCTTGCCGCCTCCGGCGTGACGGCGCATGCCGTCTCGCCCGGTTCGACTGTGACGGCAATGCTCGACGCGAGCGCCGAGATCTACGACCTCGATGATGTCAACGAGTTCGCCCGGCACCACCTTCAGGCCCGCCTGCTCCATCCTGCGGAAGTCGCTGCGGCCGTCGCGTGGCTGTGCGGTCCGGAGAGCAGCGCCCTGACCGGCTCAGTCCTGCAGGTGGACGCTGGGCTGACCGCTTGATCCACTGACGTCGTTGACGACCTTGGGAGCGATTCCCACGGCCACGCGCGTTCGAGCAGTGCATGGCCGTCGCTCAAGAAACCAGTAATGGCGCCCGATACTCGGGGCAATGGGTAACGACGTCCTGCATGACGGCGGGTGGCTCGGGCAGCGGACGGCGCAAGACGTCTGGGCGCCCGGACGTCCCGCGCACGAAGGTTGGGCGGAGAACGGCAGGGACGTCTCGGCGCTGACCGGATCACATCCGATGATGGATGCCGTCATCGAGGAGATCGATGGGCGCATGATCCGGGTCGGGCATCACTGGCTCGCTGATTTCGCATCGTGTAACTACCTCGGCTTCGACCTGGATCGCGAAATCATCGCGGCAGTTCCGGGGTACCTCGAGGCGTGGGGAACGCACCCAAGCTGGTCGCGGCTGCTGGGCAGCCCGGTTCTGTACGAGCACATCGAGGAACGGCTCGCACGGCTGCTGGGATGCGAGGACACGCTCGTGCTGCCGACGATCACTCACATCCACATGTCGGTGATTCCCGTGCTGGCCGCGTCGGGAACGATCTTCATGGATGCCCGGGCGCACAAGACGATCTACGACGGCTGTCAGATCGCCCGGTCGCGCGGCGCGGCGCTGAAGCGCTTTCGATTCGAGGATCCTGACCACCTCGAGGAGCTGCTGCGCGCCGAGCGGGATCCAGTGCGCCTCGTGTGTATGGACGGCGTGAACAGCATGACCGGCAATGCCCCGGATCTCCCACAGTTCGCCAAGGTTGCGCGTGAACACGGAGCGCTGCTGTACGTCGACGACGCGCACGGTTTTGGCGTGATCGGTGAGCGCAGCCCGCGCGAGCTGTGCTCCTACGGAACCCGCGGCAACAGCGTCGTTCGCTACTTCGACGAGACGTACGACGATCTCGTGCTGGTCGGCGGATTCTCGAAGGCATACTCGTCATTGCTTGCGTTCATCGCGTGCCCGACGCATGTCAAGAAGCACCTGAAGGTCGCGGCGTCGCCGTATCTGTATTCGGGCCCGTCGCCCGTCGCGTCGCTCGCGACGACCCTGGCCGGCTTCGACGTCAACGACGCACGCGGCGACGCCTTGCGCGCGGTTCTGCATCGGCACACGCGGCGGGTGCTGGATTGCCTTTCCGGTCTCGGAGTCCACACTCCGAACCACTCCGGGTTCCCGATCGTTGAGATCCCGCTCCAGGACTACCGCCGGATCGGTGAGGTTGGACAGCTGCTGTTCGATCGTGGTGTGTACGTGACGCTGGCGGCGTATCCGCTCGTTCCGAAAGCGGACGTTGGGTTCCGCATCCAACTGACCGCGGCGAACACCGATGCCGAGGTCGACTCGTTGTGTGCCGCGATTGAAGAGCTGGCGAGCCTCGGGGAACTGAGGTCAGTCGAGCACCCGCAAACGTGGGCGGCGTAACGTGGGCCTCTTCACACGCATCGAGCACGCATCCTGGCTGCGGACCCGAGCGTGGCAGCTGTACCTAGTCTTCGGCGGGATCGGTACGGCGCTGTACGCGCTCGTGCCGCCGTTCGCCGGCAGCGGACCGGTGATCAACACCCTGGGCATGTCCGGGGTCGTCGCGGTGATGGTCGGTGTCCGCATGCACCGCCCCAAATCCCGCCTCCCATGGTGGCTGTTCGCCCTCGGCCTGTTCCTCTTCTGGCTCGGCGACGTGTACACGTACAGCTATCCACGACTGTTCCACGCCGACGTGCCGTTCCCGTCGGCGGGCGACGCGATCTACCTGTGCGTGTATCCCGTGCTGATGGCGGGCCTGCTGCTGCTCGTGCGGCGGCGGAACCCGGAGGGCGATCGGGCCGGCTTGATCGATTCGTTGATCATGACGCTTGGGCTGTCACTGGTCTCGTGGATCGCGCTGATCGCCCCGTACGTGCACGACAACACGATGTCGCTGGTCCCGAAGCTCGTCTCGATCGCATATCCGATCGGGGACATCTTGCTCCTTGCGGCGGCGGTCCGCCTTGCCGTCGACACCGGCAGGCGGCAGCCGTCGTTCTACCTCCTGGCGCTGAGCATCGTCACCCTGCTCGTCACCGACTTCGTGTACGGATTGCTGACGCTCGACAACGCGTACACGCACCAGGTCATCCTCGATGTTGGCTGGATCTTCTTCTACCTGTTCTGGGGCGCAGCCGCACTTCATCCGTCGATGCGGGAGCTCGAGCAGCCGGCTCCAGAGCGGCAACCCAGATTGACGCATCTGCGGCTGATGCTCCTCACCGCTGCCGTGTTGGTCGCACCGGCGATCGAGATCATCAAAGAGCTGCGGCGCAACGACCTCGACCTGATCATCACGATCGCCGTGTCCGGCATCCTCTTCGCCCTCGTGGTGGTGCGGATGGCAGGGCTCGTCCGCCAGCGTGAGCGCTCGATCGCGCAGGAGCGCATTCTGGCGGCCGCCGCCGGCGAGATCATGGCGACGACGTCGCGCTCGCAGATCTGCAACGCCGCGCTCGCCGCCGTGCCGTCGCTCGTCGAGGAAGCTGCGATCGCCCGGCTCTGCTTCATCGAGGAGGACCGCGTCGAGGCCGTCGGCCCGGGTTCCGGGCCGGCGAATGAGAGCGCCCACTGGTCGCTCGATCCGCACGTCTTCGGGTCGCTTGCGCCGTCCGGCTCGTACCGCGGTCACGAGCGGGCACTCACGGACGACCAGCGAAGCGGCCTCAGATTCCCGGCCGAGACCGCCACCGCTCTGGTCGTCGAGCTCCCGCAGCGCAGCGACCGCCGGACGCGGGGTCTCCTGCTCGTCGCCGGCGATGCCGCGAGGTCGCGGTCGGCCCTGAGTGCGCTGGTCGCTCTCGCGACCCAGGTGTCACTCGCATTGGAGAGCAACGCCCTGACCGAGGAGCTCCACCGCCGAGCAAGCGAGGCGCGCTTCCGCTCGCTTGTTCAGCACACGCACGACCTGATCACGGTGCTCGATTCGAACGCGCACGTGATCTACCAGAGCCCATCGATCGAACACGCTCTCGGCTACTCGGCCGACGAGATCATCGGGACCAGATTCGACCGGCTCCTCCCGCCCGGCGAGAACAGCCGCCTCGTCCACCTGCTCGCTGACGGCCCGACGTACGCGGGCGGCGACGCCGAGGTGATCGAGTGCTCGCTGCGCCACCGCGATGGGAGCACGCGTCATTTCGAGATCCTGCACACGAACCTCCTCGACGACGAAGCCGTCGGCGGCATCGTCCTGAACGGCCGCGACATCAGCGAGCGCAAGGCGTTCGAGGCGCAGCTCGAGCATCAGGCGTTTCATGATCCGGTCACCAAGCTTGCGAACCGCGCGCTGTTCAACGAGCGCGTGCGCCATGCCCTCGCCCGCGCGCGGCGCGAACACTTCGAGATCGCGGTCATCTTCCTCGACCTCGACGACTTCAAGACGATTAACGACAGCCTCGGTCACGCGGCCGGCGACCGCGTCCTCCTGGAGGTGTCGAAGCGCCTCGCGACGAGCGTCCGCGTCAGCGACACCGTCGCTCGCTTCGGTGGCGACGAGTTCGCGATCCTGCTCGAGGACACCAACGGGCCGCAGGAG
The DNA here is from genome assembly GCA_035524415.1 of Solirubrobacteraceae bacterium. Taxonomy (GTDB): domain Bacteria; phylum Actinomycetota; class Thermoleophilia; order Solirubrobacterales; family Solirubrobacteraceae; genus Palsa-465. Next base: position 37,932 of record DATKOY010000163.1, read on the forward strand.
GCCGCCGAGATCGCCGAGCGAATCGTGGAGCTGCTGAAGACGCCGCTGCGCCTCGAAGAGAAGGAGATCGTCGTCCAGGCCAGCCTCGGCATCTCGGTCGTCGACTTCCACTCGACCGTCGATGCCGACGAGCTGATCCGCAACGCGGATGCTGCCATGTACATCGCCAAGCGGGACGGCAAGGGCACCTACAGGCTGTTCGAGCCGGAAATGCACGCGGAGGTGCTCGCGCGCCTGGAGCTGCGCGCCGACCTCCAGCGCGCGCTCGTCAACGACGAATTCGAGCTGTACTACCAGCCGGTGATCCGCCTCGGCGACTCCACGATCAGCGGCGTCGAGGCGCTGGTCCGCTGGCACCACCCCGAACGAGGCGTCATTGGACCGACGGAGTTCATCCCGTTTGCCGAGGAGACCGGATTGATCATTCCGATCGGCCGCTGGGTGCTGCGCGAGGGATGCCGGCAAGCGAAGCTGATTCAAGACGTCGTCCCGACGAATCCGCCGCTGTCGATGAACGTCAACATCTCGGCGGTCCAGCTTCACCACAGCGACATCGTCGGAGATGTGCGCGACGCCCTCTCGGAATCCGGGCTCCCGCCGGACAACCTGACCCTCGAGATCACCGAGACCGCGATGATGACGAACGCGGATCTCGCCGAGGAGCGCCTGTCAGAACTCAAGGAGCTCGGCGTGAGCATCGCGCTCGATGACTTCGGCACGGGATACTCCTCCCTCGGCTATCTCGCTCGCTTCCCGGTCGACGTCATCAAGATGGACCGGTCGTTCCTCGTCGCCGGTGCGTCGCCCGTCACCTCGGGCCTGGCCACCGCCGTGATCGGCCTGGGCAAGACGTTCGATCTCCATGTCGTGGCCGAGGGGATCGAGTTCCCCGAGCAATGGTCCACGCTGCGCGAGCTCGGCTGCGAGCTCGGACAGGGCTTCTACTTCGCCCGACCGATGAACGCCACCGGGACGATCGAGTACCTCCAGACCCACCCGGACCTGTCGGAGCTCGCGGGGAACCCGCATCCCAACGGCCCGGACCGGGTCGATGCAACATAGCTACGAGGCGCTGGACAGGACCGGCGGCCTCAGCCGCGTACGCCTGCTAGCCCCGCTCAGGGATCGCGACTTCCGGCTGCTCTGGACCGGCATGTCGGTCTCGCTCCTCGGCGACGGCATCTTCATCGTGGCGCTCGCGTGGCAGGTCTACGCGCTCTCGAACCTTCCGTCCGCGCTGTCGATCGTCGGCATCGCGATGACCGTGCCGACAATCCTGTTCCTGCTGCTCGGCGGCGTGATCAGCGACCGGTTCGAGCGGCGACGAGTGATGCTCGCGGCGGACACGACCCGGGCGGTCGCCGTCGGCACAATTGCCGCTCTCTCACTTGCCGGCGTGCTGCGACTCTGGCACATCGTCGTGCTCGCGGCGATCTACAGCGTCGGGACCGCGTTCTTCGCCCCGGCGTCCGACGCGATCGTGCCGGAGATCCTTCCCGAGGAGATGCTCGCGCAGGCGAACGCGCTCGATCAGTTCATGCGGCCGATCGCCCTGCGTCTCGCCGGACCCGCGCTCGGCGGGCTGCTGATCGCGACGTTTGGGGCGGGCCTCCCATTCGCGCTCGATGCCGGCTCGTTCGCGGTGTCGGCCACCGCGCTCCTGGCGATGACACGGCGCCCGCGACGAACGGGCGCCGCCTCGAGCTCGGTCGGTCGCGAGGTCCGGGCCGGCTTTTCGTACGTGCGCCACCACGCCTGGCTCTGGGCGACGCTCGGCAGCGCCGCGATCGCATACTTGTTGTTCATGGGTCCTACCGAAGTGCTCGTGCCGTTCCTGGTCAAGAATGGCCTGCACGGCAGCGCTGCCGACCTCGGTCTCGTGTTCGCTGCCGGTGGGGTTGGATCGCTCGCGTGTGCGGTCACGGTCGGCCAGCGAGGGCTGCCGAAGCGGGAGATCACGTGGATGTACGTCTTTTGGACACTGGCGACGTTCGCGATCGCCGGTTATGGCGTGGCCCGCGCAGTGTGGGGGTTGATGCTGGCGAGCTTCGCTTTCAACTCGTTCGAGACGATCGGGACGATCATCTGGAGCACTGCGAAGCAGAGACACGTGCCCGCGGCTCTGCTCGGCAGGGTCTCGAGTCTCGACTGGCTGATCTCAATCGGCCTGATGCCGCTCTCGTTCGCGCTGACGGCGCCGATCAGCGCAGCGATCGGAGCCGCGAACACGCTCATTTACGCCGGCGTCATCGGCGGGGTCGTGACCCTGGCAGCGCTGTTCGTGCCCGGTGTGCGCGCGATCGAGCGGCGCGACGACGACCAGCCCCCCGAATCGCGGGTGCGCCGGTTGGGGCAGGCCGAAGCGAGCGTCACACCCTGAGCGTCCACTCGTCCTAGGGAGGCGGACTAGGGAGCTTCTAGACGCGGTCACACGGCTGCGCGCGGTCACACGGCTGCGCTGAGACCGTGGCGGCGGTCATGAATCTCATCCCAAGAGGAGCCGCCATGAGTACTGCACAGCCGTATCCGCGTCGGAAGTGGACCCTCACGGTCCTGTGTCTGAGTCTGCTGGTGATCAGTCTCGACAACACGATCCTCAACACGGCGCTGCCCAGGCTGGCGCGCGACCTGCACGCGACCGACAGCCAGCTTCAATGGATCGTCGACTCGTACATGCTCGTGTTCGCCGCTCGCCGCCTCCAGGCGGACGAGGTAGCGCTGCTGTTCGCGGTCCGAGACGGCACGCACCAGTTCCCCGCCGGTGGCCTGTCGAGTTGTCGCTGCGTGGCGTGGACACCGCCGCGGCGCAGGCGCTGATCGATGAGCGCAGCCGCGAGCTGCCACCGGCGCTGCGCCGTCGATTGATCTCCGAGGCGGCCGGCAATCCGCTCGCGCTGATCGAGCTTCCGCGCGCGCTGGCGGATCCTGAGTTGCATCTCGCCGGCGCCAGCAGTGCCGCCCTCCCGCTCACC
>DATKOY010000164.1:0-11735 GCA_035524415.1 Solirubrobacteraceae bacterium
GCCTGTCGCGCCGCCGCCGGACGTCCACCCCACAAAAGAGCGACTCGCGATGAAACGCTCGATCCTGGCCGTCGCAGCCATCGCGTTGACGGCGGCGCTCGTGGTGGTGCCGCGGGCGCTGGCTAAGCACACGCCGCCGCCCTGCACGCACCCGCCGGGCAAGTGGGCTGACCTGGACGTGTCGAAGGTCACGATCCACATCCCCGGGGTTCCGGCCGGCTCGCCCTACCTAGTCGTGAACCGTGACGGGTCGACGCAGAACTTCAGCGTCCATGTGGATGTTAGAAATATCGGCGGCGCGACCGCCTGCAAGAGCCAACTCGATGTCGTGCTGCGGAACGCAAGGCCGATGTATTGGCGCCTGCACCTCACTGTCCCGGCCCTAGCGCCAAAGAAGCAGGTCCCGATCGTCGTAGCGTTCAACCACATCAAGCTCTTCAGCCTCGACCCGATGGCACTTCGCGTGTTCGTGAACCGTAACGGCTATGTTCCCGAGCTGAGCCATCACAACAACTCAAATGACCTCAAGCCAGAGCCTCCGCTGATCGCACGGTACTGGAAGGTCACCCGCTCCTCGGTGCACGGGGTGACAGCCGCGTCAGCGACATCCCTCAATGAGGACTTCACCGACCGAGCGGATCCTGGCTTCTCCTTCCAGTACTCCCGTTACGACCAGCAAGCTGGGATCTTCTTCTACAACGCCCAGGGTGCGATCACGCAGGACCGCGACGTTGGACCGGGACCGGCTCCCGGCTTCGCGAGCTGCTCGGGCACAGGAACGGGACACGCCAGCCACCCTCAGTGGCCATCCAGTACCTACCTGGGGATCAGTTATGGCGAGACTCGCTACTCCGCAGTGGTGGACCCGGGCGCGGCCGGCGACAAGTTCACGACGACGGAAACGTGCACCAACCCCGGCCAGCCCGCTCAGACGGTCAAGTTCGACAATTTCTTCACCAGCTTCGGAACCTGGCCCGTCGTGGCCGGCACGACCCTGGGCAGCACGCGGTTATCGGGGGGTCCGGTCTCGAAGAGCGCCCCCTCGCTGGGTGCGAGTACCACGCTCACCTACGTGTGGCAGTTCGACGCCGACATCCCGTAGCGGCCTACCGATCGCTGGGTCGACGTGGTGGTCGGCGCAGGCTTCCAGACTTCAAAGACCGGGGCCGCGTACGTGTTCGCGCCGCGACGTTGCGGCCTCCGACAGTGGCCCCGCGGCAGTATGGTCGCTTTGGGGTAGGGAGCAGCAGCGATACCGCAGCGCGAGCCCGCCTCCGAGACTGCCGCTCTCGGAAAGACGGGCCGTGCGTGCGCGGCGGCGCGGGCGACTGCTTTCATCGCTCGCCGTCCGCGGTGCTCGCGAGCGCAATGGCGACGTCTCGATCACGCCGGCCGATGGCGCCTGGCTATGCCTTTGCCGCAAGCGTCCGCCGCGGCGGCGGCCTGACGCTCGCTCCCGCCCAAAGTCAGCGGCGCTGGGCGGGAGTCCGAGCCGGGGCGCGACGGCAACGAGGCGGATGCGGCGAGACGTGCTTCTGGCGAACCGGAGGGCGCAGGCGTTCGCCGGCGAAGGCCGCGTCCAAAGACGGCTGTAAGTAGCCGCGGGGTGCTGTCAGAGCGACGGCGCGGGTTCCCTCAAGTCCTAGCAATACGATGAAGAAGGCCTGCGCCGTGAGACGCACCGTACCGCCGTCGGCGGAGATACAAGCTGAGATCGACAAGCTGCTCGGTCATGGCATGGTCGATGACCCGCCGAAGATGCGTTGGGACTGACCGAGCTGCGTCGCCAGGGCAGTCGCCGTTCCACAAGGAACAGGACGGCCTGGGGCGCGGCGTCCTGCCCATCTGGCCCGTGCATCTCGAGCATCCTGCGCGAGCGGGCGGCAGCCCTCGTTAGCGCGCGGAAAGCGAGCAGGCTGGCGGCAAGTGTTTTCGTCATCTGAGCGTCGTCGGACTGCGCGATCCCTTCGGCGACGTTCCGAGCGCCTGCCAAGCGGAGCCGGCGATTGTCGGTCGCGGCGGTGCGGTCGTCGGCGTCGGCTACCTCGAAGGAGTCCTCGGTCGCCATCTGGAGCTTGAGGACCCGACTACTTGTTCGGCTCCTCGTCCAGGAGTACCTCATACATCTCCACCGAGGTCCGGGCACCGCGGCCGGCCGCAGGCGTCGTCTCGTTCAGGGCGGCGTCGATCCGCCGCAGGTCGTCCTCCGTCTCGCAGAGGAACAAGTTCGCGCCTCGGTTGTTCTCCCGATCGACGAAGAGCATCACTCGCTGCGCTGCGTCAGCCACCTTCTCAAACGGACTGCCGTGTCCGCCGCTCCGGATCGTCTCGCCGATGGTCGCGGCGAATTCGTCCCAGTTGCGCTCGCCGCCCTCAAACCGCGCGGTCCGTACGTACATGCTCGCTCCTCCCATGCGTTTCGTCGCTACTCGGCGTGACCGTACGCGACTTCCAGTTCGCGGTCCACGGCAGGTGCTCGTCGAGAAGGCGTCAGGCCGATTTCTGGTTCCTGACCTCGAATGCAGTCTCCTGTGGGGGCGCTTGAAAACCGCCCTCGATTCCGGCCTGCATCCGAGGCATCAGAATCCCGTCGCGGAAGCTCTCCCAGCTCTCCTTGGATTCGTGGATCGCCACGATCACCCAGCCGTCGCTGGAAGCGCCCGCGACATGGAACACCTGCCCTTCCGGCAGGCTGCCGTCGCTCGGATGCACGGCAGCTATCGACGCGCGATATTGGTCCTCGGTACCGCCGGCGAACTGATGAACGATGCCGTAGGCCATGCGTGGTCTCCTTCAGTCGAAGATTCGATTCTGCCGGTAGCGGCGCCCCGAGCAGCGACCCTACATCGAGCCGGACGAGACTGCAATCGGTCTGCCACAGTCAACAGGTCCTCGCCCAGCTCGAAGCACGAGCATCGCGTCGTTCCATCGGACTGCTCGTATTCGGTCAGGGTGCCATCCGGACGTCGGGAACCGCGCGATCGCTCTTTCGTGATCCAGCCACCCGGCGCCACGCGATCGCAACGGCGACTTCAGACAGCCCTGCTGCATGGCAGGGTCGTCTCGTTCCTTCCGCGGGCTCGAGGTGGTGGGCCGCGCTGGCCCGCGGCCCAAGAACATTCTCGACATGCCGCCGGCGATCAGCGCCCGGCAATGAGTTCTCGACCGGCGGGGATCATCGGTTCTGGCCGCTGATGCACGGCTTGGATGATCTCGGTGTTGTCGATCCCGCGCAGGTAACGCGAGGTGATCGCCAGGTGCGCATAATGCCCGAGTTGGCGCTGGATCACGATCAGCGAGATCCCCTCGCGTGACATCTCGACCGCATGCGCGTGGCGCAGCTGGTGCGGCGCGAATCGTCGACGAACTCCGGCCGCGGCTGCGGTGTCGTGCAGCTGCTTGCGGATCCCCGCCGGCGCGCATGGCCGGCCCTTCGTCGGTCCTCGTACGACGCAGAACAGCCGCCCGACGGGGAGACCGGCCCGTACCTCGAGCCATGGCGTGAGGTGTGACTTATGCCGAGCTCGGCATAAGTCGCATTAAGTCCCCTAGGCTCATTGGTGTCGATGACGTCAACGACGGGGCGGTTTTGACGTCCGGGAGGGCCGTTATGTTCCCCGCGTCTTGGGCGCTCACGACGTCAACGAACGCGAGCCGATGTTCTCCGTCCGTCGGGTGTTCCTGCCGACGCGCGGCATCGAGTCGTTCGCGGTCATCGGCCCGGACCTGCGACCGGTCGAGCTGGTCGACGAGTACTTAGCCTGGCTGACTGACTGCGAGCGCTCCCCGAACACGGTCGAGGCGTACGCCTATGACCTGCGTGCGTTCTGGATGTTCTTGACCGAGCGTGGGCTGGCGTGGGATCGGGTTGGCGTGATGGAGCTGGGCGAGTTCGCCGCGTGGGCCAGGCGGCCTGCTGAGAACGTGGTGGTGTTGGCGGAGGAGGCGGCGCGCCTGTCGGCGCGGACGGTCAACCGGATGCTGAGCGGCGTGGTTAGCTTCTATGAGTTTCAGGCCAGGCGCGGCTCGACGCTGGCGAGGGACCTGGTGGTGAGGACGCGCTCGGGCCGCGGCGGCTACAAGCCGTTCCTGTATGGGATCGCGCGCGCCCGCCCGCGCGGTCGGGCGGTCCGCTTGCCCGAGCGCCGTTCGCTGCCCAAGACGCTCTCGCTTGAGCAGGTAGCGGCGGTGATCGACTGCCAGGGCCGGTTGCGCGACCGGTTCCTGTTCGCGCTGCTGGCGTCGACCGGGATGCGGATCGGCCAGGCGCTGGGTTTGCGCCATGAGGACGTGGTGGTGTGGGAGCGGCGGATCGTGATCCGTGCGCGCGAGGACGCGTCGCGCCGCGCGCGCAGCAAGGGCGGCGGCGAGGGCAGGGTGCCGGTGCCGGCGGAGTTGATGCGGCTGTGGAACGACTACATGCATGAGGAGTACGGCGATCTCGACTGTGATTTCGTGTTTGTGAACTTGTGGGGCGGCCAGGTCGGGCGGCCGCTCACTTACAAGATGGTCGACAAGCTCGTGGAGCGCACGCGGCGGAGGGTCGGCTTTCACTTCACGGCGCATCTGCTGCGTCACACGTACGCGACGCTGGCGTATCGCGATGGCGTTCAGCTTGAGGTGGTCGGCGCGCTGCTCACGCACCGCTCGCCTTCCTCGACGCTGGTCTGCACGCACCCGACGGCCGAGGATCTGCGCGGCGTGCTGGCCGAGCGCGGCGTGCTGGAGAAGGTGGCGGATCTGATCTGATGGGCGCCGAGCCGCTGCGAGCGATCGAGGGTGGCGCCGAGCCGCGCGGCTGGGAGGCGCTGTGGCGAAAGGACGCCTGGGGGTCAGTTGGACCTCCCGCACGGCGATCTTGCCTCGATGTATCGCGGTGAGGAGTTCATCCACTTCGGGCGGATCGGCCAGCCGTGGCTGAAGAAGGCCGCCAAGCGCTGGGCGCGGCTGCTGGCGGTGCGGCTGCTGTTGGAGGCGCAGCGCGAGGACGGCCTGGCGGGCTTGCCGGCCGGCGCGCTGATTCACGCCGCGGAGCTGCCACGGGTTGATCCGGGGCTGCCCAGGACGCTGCCGGGTGAGGTGTTCGCGCAATGGATCGACCCGGCGAAGCTGGCGCTGCTTGGTGAGCAGGACCGGACGATCGTGCTGGTGCTCGCGTTCACCGGCTTCAGTGTCTCCAGTGTCGTCACGCTGATGCGCAAGTGCTTGGAGCTCGGGTCCGACGGCCACCCGTATCTGCGCTACTTCAACGTCAAGGCCAAGCGCGAGGCGATGCTGCCGATCCCGCCGCTGCTCGCCGAGCAACTCAACCGCCAGGAGGCGTTTCTCGCGGAGCGCTACCCGGACACGGAGTGGCTGCTGCCCTCGCGGCTGAGGCGTGGCGCCAAGCGCGGCGCGTTTCATATCCATCCCAGTTCGGTGGCCAACACGATCGAGCGCTACGTGCGCGGAGCGGAGATCCGCGCCGCTGAGGGCAAGCTCGCGCTCGATGTGCACCCGCACCTGTTCCGCCACAACGTCGGCACCACGATGGTCAACGAGAACATCCCGCTGACCGTGATCCAGGACGTGCTCGATCACGGCTCGGTCGAGATGACCGCGCGATACGCGCGGATGCGCGATGAGACGATCAGGCAAGCGGTCAGGCGATGGCACGAGCGCGTGAACATCCGCGGCGAGCGGATCGAGCTGCCGACAGACGGGCCGCTTGAGCAGGCGGCGTGGATGAAGGAGCGGATCGCGCGCGCCAAGCAAGCGCTGCCCAACGGCTACTGCGGCTTGCCGCTGGTGCAGTCATGCCCGCACCCGAACGCGTGTCTGGGGTGCGAGAGCTTCCTCACCGATGACTCATTCCGCGCCGTGCACGAGCAGCAGCAGGCGGAGACGCGCCGGCTATTGGAGAAGGCGCGCAAGCAGGGCAGCGTGCGGTTGATCGAGGTGCTCGAGCGCGACGAGCAGAGCCTCACGCGGATCCTCGAAGGGATCGATCAGATCGAGGCCGACCACGAGGTCGGCGAGGAGTTCGACCTGCGCGACATCGCCGCTCCCGGTGAGGCGGGGGACGTCTGATGGGCGCCGAACCGGCCCGCCCGCTGCTCGATGCCGCCGCCAGACGCACGCTCGACGCGCAGCAGCGCGTCCGCGGTGCGCTGCGCGATCTCGATCGCCAAGGAGCGGCGATCACGTTCGCTGGCGTTGCCCAGCGTGCGCAGGTCAGCCGTGCGTTTCTCTACCAGCACGCCGAACTGCGCATGGAGATCGAGGCGCTGCGCACCGCCCAGTCATCCGCCCCGGCGCAACTGCCAGCGCGCCAGCGCGCCAGCGACAACTCGCTGCGCGCCCGGCTGCGCGCGGCGCTGGATGAGGGCCAACGCCAGCGTGAGGAGATCGCTCGGCTACGCGAGGAGCTGGCGCTCGCGCACGGGCGCGTACGGGAGCTGGAGCTCGACCGCCGCGTCCGCCGCACGTGAGCGCGTCGGCGCCTTCCTCAGCGCGTGCGCCCCAGAGCCAATCGGTGCTCGAGGCGGTCCTGGAGCGGATCACCTACGCCAACGAGGACACCGGCTACACGATCGCCCGGGTGGCGACCGAGCGCACCGGACCGGATCTGCTGACCGTGGTGGGACCGCTGTTGGGCGCCCAGGTCGGCGAGAGTCTGCGGTTGACCGGGCGGTGGAGCAGCCACCCGAAGTACGGCAGGCAGTTCCAGGTTGACTCCTTCACCACGGTGCTGCCGGCCACGATCCAGGGCATCCGCCGCTACCTCGGTTCAGGGCTGATCAAGGGGATCGGCCCGACGATGGCCGAACGGATGGTCGCGCATTTCGGCACCGACATCCTGACGATCATCGAACAACAGCCCGACCGGCTGACCGAGGTGCACGGGCTGGGACCCAAACGCACACGACGGATCGCCGACGCGTGGGAGGAGCAGAAGGCGATCAAGGAAGTGATGGTGTTCCTGGCCGGCATCGGCGTGTCCACATCGCTGGCGGTCCGGATCTACAAGGCATACGCCGACGATTCGATCGCGGTGGTGCGCAGCGAGCCCTACCGGCTGGCCTCGGAGGTGTGGGGCATCGGCTTCAAGACCGCCGACACGATCGCCCAGGCGGTCGGGATCCCGCACGACAGCCCGGAGCGGATCAAGGCCGGCCTGCAGTACACCCTCTCCCAAGCCGCCGAGAACGGGCACTGCTACCTCCCCGAGCCCGACCTGATCGGCGAGGCGAGGAAAATCCTGCAGGTCGACCAGGGGCTGATCGGCCCTTGCCTGGATGCGCTCGCGGGCGAGGAGGGCGTCGTTCGTGAACAGCTATCGGCCGGCGACGATCCCACTGCCAGCACCGTTCCGGCGGTCTATCTGGTGCCGTTTCACCGCGCCGAGCGCTCCCTCGCCAGCGGACTCACGGGCTTGTTGAACTCAAGCGAAGAGCGGCTGCCCGTGTTCACCCAGGTCGACTGGCAGAAGGCGCTCGGCTGGCTTCGGACCCGGACCGGTCAGGAGCTCGCGCCCGGCCAGCAGGAGGCGGTCAAGCTCGCGCTGACCAGCAAGGTCGCGGTGCTGACCGGCGGGCCGGGGTGCGGCAAGAGCTTCACCGTCCGCTCGGTCGTCGAGCTCGCCACGGCCAAGAGGGCGAGCGTGGTGCTGGTCGCGCCGACCGGCCGGGCCGCCAAGCGGCTGGCCGAGCTGACCGGCCACGACGCCTCGACCGTGCACCGGCTGCTGGAGCTGCAGCCCGGCGGCGAGCCGAAATACGACCGCGACCATCCGCTGCGCGCCGATCTGGTCGTGGTCGATGAGTGCTCGATGATGGACGTGATCCTGGCCAACAAGCTGATCAAGGCGATCCCCGACGGAGCGCACCTGCTGCTGGTCGGCGACGTCGACCAGCTCCCGTCGGTCGGCGCCGGCGAGGTCCTGCGCGACCTGCTCGCTGCCAACACCATCCCGCGGGTGCGCCTGACCGAGATCTTCCGCCAAGCCCGGCAGTCGGGCATCGTCATCAACGCCCACCGCATCAACCACGGCCACACCCCGCAGCTCACCGGCTTTGGCGACTTCTACTGGTTCGGCTGCGACTCCGCCGAGGACTCCGGCCTGCACCCGGCCGAGGAGACCGCGAAACTCGTCGTCGACATCGTCGCCCGCCGCATCCCCGCGAAATTCGGTCTGCACCCGGTACGCGATGTCCAAGTGCTGACGCCGATGCACCGCGGACCCGCCGGAGCCGGCAGCCTTAACGCCATGCTGCAAGACGCCCTCACCCCGCACGGTGACGGCACGCTGGAGAAGCGCTACGGCGACCGGGTGTTCCGCGCCGGAGACAAGGTCATCCAGCTCCGAAACAACTACAACAAAGGCAAGGCGGGGATCTTCAACGGCACCGTCGCCACCGTCACCGGCTTATCCCTTCAAGAGCAGACCCTCACCGTGCTCACCGACGAAGACGAGCACATCGACTACGACTTCGCCGAGCTCGACGAGCTCGCCCACGCCTACGCGATCACCGTCCACCGCTCCCAAGGCAGCGAATACCCCGCGGTCGTGATCCCGCTCACGACCTCCTCATGGATGATGCTGCAACGCAACCTGCTCTACACCGGCGTCACCCGCGCCAAGCAACTCATCGTCCTCGTCGGATCCCGCCGCGCGCTCGCCCAAGCTGTCCACACCCCCGGAGCCGGCCGCCGCCACACCGCGCTCACCCATCGCCTCAATCCCAGGAACCGATAGCTGTCCTTTACATGTCAACGACAGCCATCGCCAGCATTGTCACGGTCGTTTACACGACCGGGGCGACTTAAAACCAGCTATGTCGAATTCGACATAGGTCACCCTTCCCGTGGCGAACGAGCAAGGCACCTCGATCAGCGTCGAGGTCGGTTTCGTTGAGCGCGAGCGCTTCGCTGATCCGCGGTCCCGCGCGCCACAGCACGACGATCACGCCGCGCAGACGCACGCCCTCCGGACCGTGTCCGGCGGCGCGCATCACCGCGACGATCTCTTCGACTGTCGGCGGATCAGGCGGATAGCGAACACCTCTGTTGCCCGGCGACACGCCCTGGTGGAAGGTCGACGTCGTCGCTGGTGACCTGCGGCGACCGGCGCGATCCAGCAATCCTATGGACTCCATGGCGTCCTCCTCTGGACGATCGTTGACACGACCATCGTCCATCCGCCAGCTGCGTCGACTCCGGCGGGTCCGAAACCTGATCGGAGCACGCGAATCATTGGCCCGGCCGGCCGCCAAATGAGAGACGTCGCCAACCCGATCGTGAGTGCCAGACGGCGGTCGCCATGAATGCGATCGCCGGCGGCGGCGAAGCGACGGTTCTGCCTCGCGCGGCCATAGAAGTCAGTCACTTCGGCAGCTACTACCAGCGAGACCTTCGTCGCGCCAGCCCGGGGACGCTCGATATCACAGGCCAGACCAAGCCCGGCGTTTAGTGGCGATACGTCTACCACGACCGCCTCGACCACATCTCCGTGTGCGCAGCCCACGGCGTGGTCGGCGTAGCGGTCAAGTACGACGGGACGTTCACGCCGACATTTCCCTGATTCCAGCTTGGTTCCGGCGAATCGGGAACGCTTCGCCGTCGCTGACGACTCCTGTGTCAGAGGTCGGCGAAGAACTTCCAGGAGATGGTGGAGGTCCCGGAGGGGGTGGTGACCGGGACCGGGAAGGAGCCCGACAGCGTCTGGTCGTCCTCCTTCATCGGCTCGAACGCGGTACCGATGTGGGCGGCGGTGTCGAGGTCCGCGAACCCGGCGGGGATCGTGATCGGGGTTCCGCAGTTGATGGTGATCGTGTAGCCGGGCAGCTTCGAGGTAGCGATGAACGCCGTGTAGCCGGTCAGGTCCCGCGTGATCGCCAAGGTGTCGTGGGTCAGCTTGCTCGGACTGACCGTGGTGCTGGACGTGCCGGTGCCCGAGCAGAGCGGCGAGGGGTTATAGGTGGAGCTGCCATCGACCGTCCCGTACCCCTGGTACACCCACTCCTCTTTGGTGGAGTCGTAGTGCGACAGGTGGAACGCGCCGTCGGTGAGGGTCGTGTCGTCCGACGAGACTCCCGGCACCTCGTTCTTGGTCTCGAACTGGTCGATGGTCCACGTGTCCGCGATGGCGGGGATGCGGAACGACTTAAGGTGGAGGCCGTTGTTGTGCGTATTGGTCTCCGGGACGACCTTCGTCGCGTTGGCCAGCCCCCGCGGCACCATCCAGCCGAGCTGGTCGACGTGCAGCGTGGCGGACTCCGTGGAGGCTTCGTGCGGCTTCAAGCCGGGGACCTTGACCTCCTTCAGCGCGACCGTGTCACCGTTGTGGGTGAGCCCGACCAGGGTGACCGACGGCTTGGCCTTCCGGTTTCCGAGGTTCTCAGTCGTTACCTTGATGAACAGCTCTCCGCCGCCCGGGACCACCCGGATGAAGTACGGCTTGCCCTGGTCGACCTTCCAGTCGCTGATCGCGAGATCCGGTCCATTCTTCGGCGGCTTCCCGGACGCGCTCGCGGGCGCGACCATAACCAGCGCGACGATCACGACCAACCCAAGACATCTAATGCAGCGACCCCGGAGCCCCATTGGGCGCGAGCCTACCACGGCCCGGCCGTCGTGACCAGCACTGAGCTGCCCCCAGGGACGGCCTGACCGCGCCAGCGAGGACGCGCCCCCGGACGCCGCCCAAGCTCGCGGCGGACCAGGTGCGCAGGCTCACGACCGGCCGCTACAAGGCGCTCGCCGGCCGCTACCGCCACGCCGAGCACGACGACATCGACGCACCCCTCGACCGGATCGACAAAGGTGCGCGAGCGCGACTTGAACGCGGCCCGGCTCATGAGGTAACCCGGGGCCATCGGACGATCGCTTCGGCCGTCTCGCCCCAACGCGGTTGCATGATCGCCTTGGCGACTTCTCGATCACGGGCCGGCTGACCTCGGACGAGTGCTCCACCGCGAAAGGGAGCGTCTGCCGCACGGCGAGCGGACGATCGCTCCCGCCCAGGAGCAGCCGCGAGCATCGGCCGAGGTGGCGCTGATGTTTGCGAGGCATTGCGAGCGGGTGGCCGTCGCTGGGCGGCGCTGTCGCGTCGGACGAGCTCCGACAGCTCGACGACGTTGCCTGCTGACTTCTGGATCTTCGTGAGGATGCAGAACAGTCGCGTGGCCCGGTGGTCCGTCGACGGTCCGCGTGGTCGACCTCCCTTGATCGCGCCGCCGGCGTCACGACCAAATCAAGCGCAGCCCGGCTCCGCGCGGAGCTCGGTCACGCGCCAGCTCGGGTGCTGGCAAGATCTTTGCTGCCGGTCGGATTGAACTGGGACTGGGCGACGAGGTTCGCGGTGGGTCCCGCAGCGGATCAAGAACAGGTCCGCGCTGATCTCGCGCACCGCGGCGCTGTCCGGCGGCGGGACGCGATTGTGCGCGCCGGTGGTTCCGGATCGGCGACGGCTTCAGCAGCCCCTAGATCTGGACCAGGAGGATCAACGTTTGGACGGAGTCTCGCCCCGCGCGTTCCGTGCGTCACGCGTGGATCAGCGCGTGGTCTCGGCCGGGCTGACACCGATCGCGCCGAGACGAATGTTGTCCCGCAACCGTTGAGCTCTAAGGATGTGGCAAACAGGCGCGAGCCTGCGCACGCCGGCGCAGGCTCCCGTTTTCACGCCGCTAGTGTCCTGTCTCAGTGTTGTGTTGCTAGTTGATTGAGGGCGAGCCGGCCTCGGCGAACCTTCTCCA
>DATKOY010000165.1:0-5292 GCA_035524415.1 Solirubrobacteraceae bacterium
TGGTATCTGCTCAGCTTGCCGAGCCACGCGCCTGAGACTGGCGCGACCGAGGCGATTCTCGCAGCGGGGCGGCCGCCGACCGGGTGGCAGATGCCCTGCCGCGACGGATGCAGGGCTGAAGCAGCGGTCGCGCCGGCGTGACCGGTACGCCCTAGGCCGGGCAGCGCCACGGTCCGGGCACGCCGAGCGCGCAGGCTCTCGCGGCCGAGCCCAACCGCGTCCACCGCCTTGTCGATCGCGACGTGGCGCTCGTCCGAGGTGTACACCGCCCAGCCGCCCGAAACGCCCTCGTGCTGGGCCCGGTCGCCCGAGACCGCGTCGCGGGCGAGCTTTAGTCCGATGAAGTTCGCCATCATTCCTCCGCTGGTCAGGTTCCCGCCGGCAGCAGCGTCGTAGCCGACGAGGTCGCAGAGCCAGCGAACCACCCGACGCTCCATCGCCACCGAGCCCGGCCCGATCGCCCACGCGCCCGGGTTCTGGTTGAGCACCGAGGCGAGCAGGTCCGCGAGCGCACCGGCTGGAAGCGGCGAGGGCGTGATAAAGCCGAAGTAGCCAGGGTGCCCGACATCCGTGCAGTTCGGTAACAGCTTCTCCTCGAGCTCGGCGACGACATCGGCGAGCGGAGCGCCCTCACCCGGAAGCGGTTCCGCGAACAGCTGCTCGAGCTCCACGGGATCGGCGTCGGGGAACACGTCGAGCTTCTCGATCCCCTCGAGATAGTCGGCGAGACGGTCGACGAGACGGTGACCGACGTGCCGGAACTCAGCGGCGGCGTCGTCCAGCACAGACATAACAAGCGATCCTAAGCCATTGGCGCCGGCCCCACCGGTGGCACATCATCGCGCTGCTACATAAAGCGACGCGGCGGTCGTCGCTGTCGGGCTCGTTATCCATAGGAGGTCCTCGCGCTCGCACCCGCGTCTGGGCGGGCGAAGTGCCACTACTCCAGGAGCGCGATCAGCGCGACGATCTCCTCGCGCGTGATTCGGTCGACGAGTGCGAATGGTCGCGGCGCCGAGGGTCGAGCGTGAGCTCGACGATCTCATCGTTGGTCTCGCCGTGCACGATCTGGCCGCACTCAGATGCGATCTGCCTGGCAACAACGTGATATCGAGGGCAAGTGTCGAGTCTCGCCCTTTCGCGTCGTTGGCTGACACGTTCGAGCGAGGTTGGAGCCCACGGACGTTGCTACGCGGAGCTCTTGGGGACTTTGTGGTTAAGCAGCTCGCGGGCGCCGAGGTCAGCCTACGATAGGCATTGGCCGCTCGGCGTGAGATCGATATGGCGGCCGGCAGGGTTGACAGCCGGCGGCCGGGACGACGTCACCATCCGAATGCGGGGTGCAGGGCCTCGAGGGCGCGCCCGACGGCGGCACGCAGTCCTTCGGACGCGTCGGCGAAATACAAAGGGCTGCGACCATCCGTCAACAGCACCCGGAGCTGGGCGAGCCCGCGCGCTGCAAGTGGGCCGGGATCTAACAATCGCGCTACAAGCTCCTCAAGCTCTGGCGCGGCGGCGAGAATCTCTGACGTTCGCCGCGCAACCTGTGGCCGCGTGGTCCGGTGAGCGCCCCGCGCTCCGCCGAGCACATACTGGATTCGCTCCGCGAGCAACCTCCGGTGGCGATTCTCACCGAGCGCCTGGCCCCGCAGCGAAAGTGGCGCGCTCGCGGCCGGCGGGATGCCCGCGGCGAGTTGTTCGTCGAGGCTTCGGGAGCGCAGCGCCGCTGTGATGCGCTCGCGCCATCGTGCACGTCTTGCGATGACGGCGTCGTTGGCATATCCAGCAGCGCTCAGCACGACCAGTGGCGCCGCGCTGGCATTTCCGAGGGGCCGCCGGACGACGCGGAAGCTGAAAGGGGAGGTGGGTCGCATCACGTGTGTCGTCAGTGGGGTGAGCTGTGCCCGCGGCCGTTGACCCCCCGCAGCTCCCGATGCGGGGCCCACCATCAACGATGGAGAGGTCGCGATCGCGGGGCCCGGCGACGACGCTGTGGTCATCGGGGTTCTCTTGCTTGAGAAGACACTTCGAGGCCTACGCTCCTTCCATCGCGCGACCTCAATTGCGTTGGTCAGCGGCACTGGCGGCTGGACGGCGAGTGCGCGCGGTTGAAGATAGGCGGCCTCGGACTGCGGCCCGCCGTCCAATGGAGCGATGAGACCCGGCTGCGCGAGCTGTTCGGTGAGCGCATCACCTCGCTGCACCTAACCTCGCGGGAAGTGATCTTCCGCTACCGCTCGCCCGCGCACATGCTCCAATACTTCCGCACCTGGTACGGCCCGACCAACACGGCCTTCGGCGCGCTCGACGAGGACCGTCGCGAAGCACTTACCGCTGATCTACTCAAGTTCTTCCGTCGCCACAACCGCTCCGCCGACACCACCCTGATCGCCCGTTCGCGCTACGCACGATGGGCCGAGGCGCGTCACGCCGGGGGACATGCTCGGCGGGTCGCCGAGGCAGCCGGCCGGCGGCCGATGCGCGCGCGACTCGTTTGCCACGCCGCTTTCCTCGTGAGCGGTCGCGCCTCGTCGCTTGTTCAGACGGCGGTGCGCAGGCGTCCTCACGGCGAGACAAACGGAAGGCACAACGCGGTCGGGCGGCCGCTGCTCGGGGACATGCCCGCATAAGTTCAGGGTTACGTCCCGATTGACCGTTTTGGCGGGTGGCCACATCCTGACGCCATGCACCTCAAGCCCCGCGTGACCTACGCCAACATCATCAGCTCGCTTGCGCTGTTCGTCACGCTCGGCGGCGTCTCGTGGGCCGCGGCCACGCTTCCCCGCAACAGCGTCGGGACCGCACAGTTCAAAGGTGGAGCCGTCACCGCCGGCAAGATCAAGGTCCGCAGCCTGCGGGCCGTTGACCTCGCGCCTGGCCAGCTCCTGGCCGGCCTCCGCGGCCCAGCCGGCCCGGAGGGGCCGATCGGAACCGGTGCGTCGGGCAGCGCCGGGCCGCCGGGTGCGCCCGGCCCGACTGGCCCATCTGGGCAGGCCGGCCCCGTGGGCCCGAAGGGCCCAACCGGGTTCCCAGGCTTTCCGGGCCCACTGGGCCCGACCGGACCGAAGGGGCCAGAGGGGACCGACGCCGCGCTGCACTACAGCCGCGTGGACATCGACAAGACGTTCCCGAAGGACAACGCGCTGCAGATCTACAACCTCGCCTGCCCGACCGCGGGCCAGATCGTGGTCGGCGGCGGCGCCGAGCTGCCGAGCAATCTGCACTTGAGCGGTTGGATCGTGGCTGAGGTGTTCAACAACCCGGCAACTGTCGAAGCCCGCGTGTCGACCAACAACGGCGGCAACGCCACTGCTATTCAGCCGATCCACTTCGTCCTGATTTGCGGGAGCGCATCGTGAAGAGAATCCCTTCCCAGCTCAGCTACGGCAACGTGATGTCGTCGATCGCGCTGTTTCTCGCGGTCGGCGGCGTGTCGTTCGCCGCGACGAAGGTCCCCGACAACAGTGTTGGAACGGCGCAGCTCCGCAGCGGCGCCGTCAACAGCTCGAAGGTCGCCGATCACTCGCTCCGCGCGGCCGATATCGCGTGGGGCCACCTTGTTCGCGGCCCGCAGGGCCCGCCCGGGCATCGTGGACCGGCCGGCGACGGCGTGGCCCCGCAGGGGCCCGCGGGAAGCGCCGGAGCGCCCGGCGCTCCCGGAAGGCCCGGTCCGGCCGGCCCGGCCGGCGCGCGCGGCCCGACCGGAGCGACTGGCCCTACGGGGCCTCGGGGCCCCACTGGTACGCCCGGGAGCGACGGCCACCTCGGCGCGATCGTCGTGCCCTTCAACGACTCGATCCCGGCCGGCAGGGCCAACTTCTTCTTCGCCGAGCATTGCCCGCCGGGCGACCGCGTGCTGACCGGGACCGCGGGGGTGAACCCGATCTTCGCAATCACGATCAGCACCCCGCGCACCGACGACGTGGGCCGCTGGGATTTCGAGGGCAACACCCTCGACGGCGAGCCCTCGGACGCCGCCCACACGATGCCGGGCAGCCTTGTCTGCATCCCGGCCTCGTGAGTGACCCCCCGCGACCACGACACGAGCCACAACCGACATGAACCGCCTCAGCTACGCCAACATCACCTCGACGCTCACGGTGTTCATTGCCCTCGCCGGCACGGCCTGGGCGGCCACCTCGCTGCCAGCCGGTAGTGTCGGCGCAGCCCAGATCCGGACCGGCGCGGTCACATCGGGCAAGGTTCGCGACCACACGCTCACCGCGCGGGCGTTCCGCGACCGCACAGCGCTCGTCGGCCCGACCGGCGCCGCCGGGCCCGTTGGCCCACCCGGCACCGCGGGGCCTGCCGGCCCACGCGGTGCCGCCGGCGCCGACGGCAAGCCCGGCCCGACCGGCCCTCAGGGCCCGCGCGGCCCCGTTGGCGCAGGCGGTTCCGTCGGCCCGGCGGGCGCACAGGGCCCCGACGGAGCGCCGGGACACAATGGCGCGTCCGGCGCGGCCGCGATCGGCTACACGATCGTCGTCGACAGGACGCAAACGTTCGCCGAGCACGCATCGCTCGGCGACTTCAGCGTCCACTGCCCGCCCGGCCTGATCGCGATCCAGGGCGGCTTCCAGACGACGGGCGAAACGGTCACCGTCAACGACGCCGTCTCGGCCTTCGACGCAAGCATCAGCGTCCCCGACGCCGGCGATCCTGGTGAGTGGGACTTCACGATCGTGACCGCCAACAACCACACGACCGTGAACCATCCGGACGGCGGCTTCCCCACGTTCCCGATCACGATTCCGGTCGCCGTGACCTGCGCCCGCCCGGGGAACTGAGAGGTCTGCATGCTCTCCAGACGCGCCACGCTCTCGACGACCGCCGCGCTGATCGCCTGCTTCGCGCTGATCACCGGGCTCGCGCTCGCCGCCTCCCCAGCCGCCGTCCGCGCCGCAGCGCTGCCCGCCGACACAACCGCGCTGGTCTCTGGCCTGCCCGACTTCACGACGCTGCTCCAGTCGCCGGTCAACGCGTCGCGCATCGGCGCGCAGGCCGCTGACCGCGACGGCGGACTGATCGCGTTCACCTCGTCGTCGGACGGTCTGCTTGCGGGCGACGACGACAACGTCGAAAACGTGTACGTGAAGAACGTCGCGTCGGGCGCGATGACGCTCGTCAGCGTCGCCGCCGACGGCACGCCGTCGCACGCCGACTGTCAGGACCCGGCGATCAGCGACGACGGCACGCACGTCGCCTTCGCCTGCTCCGGCTCGCTCGTCCCGGCGGACACCGGCGCGCACGAGCAGGTCTACGTGCGCGACCTTGTCAACCACACTACGACGC